>JAQGOG010000143.1 GCA_028293765.1 Gammaproteobacteria bacterium | reverse complement strand
CATCGCGCTCACCGGAGCCGCTGGGGCCTTCGGGGTCGCCGCGATCGCAGGCTACGGAATCGCCTCACGGCTCGAATCCTTGATGATCCCGGTGCTGTTTGGTTTCGGGACCGCGGCCATTACGATGATCGGCACCAATCTGGGAGCCGGACAGATAGAGCGCGCGAGGCGCGCGGCTCTGGTGAATGCGCTCGTGGTGGCTTCGGCCGCGGAGGCGATCGGTCTTTTTGTCAGCATCTTTCCGCGCGCCTGGCTTGGCATATTCACCACGGACGAGCGTGTGCTTGCGGTCGGTTCGAGCTACTTGCACTGGGTCGGCCCAACGTACGGCCCGATCGCCCTGGCGCTGGAGCTCTATTTCGCCGGGCAGGGAGCCGGGCGCGTCGGCTGGCCACTGTTTGCGGGCGCTGTGCGCTTCGCGCTCGCGGCAGCCGGCGCCGGCCTGGTGCTCCTCGCGCACTATGAGCTGCGGGTGGCTTTCGCGCTCGTGGCGCTTGCCGCGCTCGCGTTCGGGCTCATCACGCTGCAGGCATTCCAACGCACCAGTTGGCATCAGCCACAGCCTCGAGCATACACCCCTTAAGACCGACTCACGGGCGCCCGGAGTCGTTGAGATGAGACCCGCAGCCTTTCTGTACGCTCTTTTATTTGCAACCTCGGTCTGCGCCACCGAGGAAAGGAGTTCGAACGTGCCCGCCATACACTCCCATGCCTGGTCCCCCGGTGAGCAACGTCTCGGCAACGGATCGACGATCTACTACCAACGTTCGGGCAGCGGCCGTCCGCTCATTCTCATGCACACACTGCGCACGCAGGCCGAATACTTCGCAGGGGTCGCACCGAGGCTTGCGAACTACTACACGGTGTACGCGCTGGATTTGCCCGGACACGGCCGATCGAGTTTCGATCGGGTCAATTACGACGAGCCGTACCTGCGCGCGGAGGTTCGGGATTTCATCGAGCTCAATGATCTGCGGGATGTCACGCTCGTCGGGGAGTCCCTGGGCGGGGTGCTCGCTCTCACGGTCGCTACTGAAATTCCCGGGCGCATCGCGCGGATCGTCTCGATCAATCCGTACGACTATGGCGAGAAGCTCGCGGGAGGCATTCGACGCAGCCGCAACGGATGGATCCTGGGGCTGTTCACGCTTTTTCGATCCCATACCATCGAGACGCAAGGGGCGCTCGCAGCGGTGCTGCGGGGCGGATTTCACGATCCCACACGATTGTCCCCCGACTTCGTGCGGCTCGTACACCAGTCGGGCCGACGAGCCGGCTTCCGCCGTGCGGAATACTCCCTCTACAAGAGCTGGTATAGCTGGATCGAAGCGCGGGATCTCTACTGGAAAATCGTGGGCCCGGTCGAGCTCCTCTACACCTCCTTCGACTGGTCGCGGCCGGAGGAGCGCGAAGACAATCGCCGCTTGCTACGGCTCGAAGCGTTTTTCACCATTGAGAATACGGGGCACTTCGCATCCCTCGAGAATCCGGAGGCGGTCGTGCGGGCGGTGCTCAATTTCGACTCCGCGGCTGCGCGGCGCTCGAGCGCCCCTTGATGGACGGCTTCGCTCATGTCGTTTCGAACAGATCGGTTGCAATGCACTCCAAAAGGATGTTTCACCCCGTTTCGCTAAGGGATACTGCTGCAGGGCTGGAAGAGCCATGGTCACGGCCTACGAACCAACACATCCTGCGCGACCGACCTCAAGGGATGGCCACGAGACTCACCACGCTCAGCGTTGATGCGTCGGCACGCTTGGTCACCGGTATATAGACGGTGCGGCGACCATTCACGAGGGCGTAGCTGGTGACGATGTCCGAGCCGTCGGTGACCGTGGCGACGTCACGCACGAAGACCGCAGGATAGCTCCCGGTGCGCACGGGCACGGTTTCCAGGTCCTTGATGTTCCGGACCACGGAATTGAGCGGCAGCATCGGGTAACTGTCGCCAAGCGGCACGTTGCCGGAAAGGGTGATCGTGTTGGCTGTGTTCAGCGCCGTCACCAGTTCGTCGGGCGACATGTTGTACCGGCGAGTGCCACAGCCACGACCGCCACGATCACGGTCATGGGGCGGCGGAGTGCGGATTCGGCGAGATTCACAGGGCGAGCCTCTTCACGGCAGAAGTGACGGTGAGTTCATTAGCGCCACGCATGCGCTCCTGGCGACCAGCTTAAGGGGGGCTGTGGTAGAGGGTATAACGAGAGAGTCATCGCTTCGACTAGGATGAGGGAACAGGCACTTCGCCCGTGAGCGCGCGTCACAGGGGGAGGGGAGCGGACGGCCGCCCGTAAAGCGAGGAAATGCAGCGAATGCGCGGTAGCGCGTATGACAATTCGGTAGCATCTGCGAATGAAAACTGGAACGACACCCTGGCTTCTTCTCATTACGAATCTTCCAGGCCGAAATGCGACGCTGCGGATGCGCATCTGGCGAGCATTGAAGGCATCCGGCGCGGGACTGCTCCGAGATGGTGTGTACGTTCTGCCGAACTCAGCGAGGTCGCGTAGCGTTCTGGAAGAACAGG
>JAQGOG010000122.1 GCA_028293765.1 Gammaproteobacteria bacterium | reverse complement strand
GCTGCGTAGCTCGTGACGCCACAAGAGCCACTGCACCGGGTTGGATTCCAGAGTCACCTCCGGCGACTCGGCATCATCACCGACGGCCTTCCAGATTTGCGGCGCATTCCAGGTAAGCTCCAGACGGCGTACGGACGGGTGCCAGTCGAAGCGCAGGTCCGCCCACTCGTCCGGAGTAACTCGCGCAAGCTCGCCGGGGCCGATCGGAGCGGCATCCGCGGCATCGAATACCTCGGTCAGGGCCCATTCCCAGCGAGCAAGCTCGGCCAAGACGGGAGCCCCCGCGTAATCCGCTTCGGTCGCCAGAAACTCCGCCAGGGCATTCCCGTAGTAACGGATGGAGAAGAAAGGCGATTCGTGGGCACGCACGTAGGCCGTCGCGAGCGTTTCGAAGTCTCCCTCGCCCAGCAGCTGGGTGAGAATCGGGAAATTGGCCTGCAGCGCTTCGCAGAGGCGCGCGCAATAGCCGTCGCCGTAGATGCCCAGTCGGGTGGCAATGGGGACCCGCCCGGTGCCCACAACATGCGCCTCCACGGCCGCGTTACCCCGCAGGAGGAAACTCTGGAAGTCGTTCTGAATGTGCTCGAGACGACTCATGCCGCCCGAGCCAGAGTACGCTCAGCGACCGTCCGCGCGGCGGCGAGCTCGTTGCACAGGTCCTCGAGCGGCGGGATGTTGGCGTCGCGCTCTATCATCGTAGCGACGGACCCGAAGCGCCGCACCGCCGCCGCATACAGCTCCCAGACCGGATCCGGCACTGGATGGTCATGCGTATCGATCAGATAGTCGCCGTGGTTCTCGTGGCCGGCCAGGTGAATCTGTTGTACGCGCTCCACCGGAATCGCATTCAGATAATCGATCGCCGCGAATTCATGGTTCACTGCGCTCACATAGATGTTGTTTACATCCAGGAGGATCAGGCAGTCGGCCCGCTCCGCGATCTCGCGCAGGAAGTCCCACTCCGTGAGTTGCGAATCGCGGAACGTGACGTAACTCGAAACATTCTCCAGCAGGATGCGGCGGCCCAGGATGTCCTGCACCGTCCGGACCCGCTGGACCACGTTCGCGAGAGCTTCTTCCGTGTAGGGCAAAGGCAGCAGATCGTGCATGTTCTTGCCGGCAACACCGGTCCAGCACAGGTGATCGGAGATCCACTCCGGCTCGACCCGCGCGGCGAGTGCCTTCACCTGCGCGAGGTAGTCGCGATCGAGCGGCGCCGTGCTGCCGATCGACATCGACACTCCGTGCATCACCAACGGGTAGTGCTCACGAATCCGCATGAGATTGTGCAGCGGTTTGCCGCCCGGCACGAGATAATTCTCGGTGAGCGCCTCAAACCAATCGATGGGCGGCCGCTCGGCGAGAATCGCTTCGTAGTGATCGACCCGCAGGCCGAGACCGAAGCCCAGGGAGGGGCGAGTTAGCATCGGGATCATTTTGGCGAAGCGGGAGAGCCGCCCAACAGCAACGGCCCTCCCTCGTGGAAGCTCAGCAGTTCGCCCGGGGCTTACTTCGCAGCCTTGGCCTTCGCTGCGTCGCACTGGGCCTGGGTCATTTCGAGGAAGCCCTTGCCCTTGCAGGAGTTCTGACCCTTGCAGGAGTTGTTGGCGCTTTTGCAGGCCGAGTGGCCCTTGCAGGAGTTGACCCCCTCGCACTTCACCTTCGCTTCGTCCGCGCTGGCGGTCGTGACGGCAGCCATCGAGAACATCATCGCGGCAGCAGCGGCAAGAGCAACGCTGGACATCTTTCGAGAGTTCATCCGAGATTCTCCTAGAACGTTGGGACTGTGTTCATTCAACCTGCCCCGTGGGCAGGGCCGGCGGCCTGTGACGGCCAACGGACCAACCCCGGTACGGGACAGGAAGGCCTGTATCGCTCCGGCGACCGCCAGGACTTGCGGGGCGGATTGTACGCCCAGTTTCCAAGCTGCCCTAGAAGTCGTCGCATGCGAACGACATAAGCAACTGACCGTACGGGAAAAGCGGGTTCCCGGATGCAGTTCGAGCGTTCGTTCGCACGACTACCGGGCTCGGCCCGACGGTGCGCGATCCTATCCAGTGCTTAGACCGGCGCAATACTGGATGTATTGCAGCGGATTGAAATTCGTCTCGTACGACCGCAAATACGGGGCCGATGGCGGCGCGAAACGCGCCGAAAATCCATTACACTCGCGTCCTCACGCGAGCTCATCCCGCTCGCAAATGCCCGACTTCCACTATTGACGGTGACGGAATGACCGACGCCTCCCGTGACGCCATCCTTGTGCGCGGCGCGCGCCAGAACAATCTAAAGAACCTCGATGTCGACATCCCACTAAACGAGCTCATCGTCGTCACAGGCGTATCCGGCTCTGGGAAATCCTCGCTCGTGTTCGATACGTTGTATGCCGAAGGACAGCGCCGTTACGTCGAGACGTTCTCGCCCTACGCAAGGCAGTTCCTGGACCGCATGGACAAGCCCCAGGTCGAGACAATCGTAGGCATCCCGCCGGCGATCGCGATCGATCAGACGAACCCCGTGCGCACATCACGATCGACCGTGGGCACGATGACGGAGCTCAACGACCATCTCAAACTGCTGTTCGCTCGCGGGGCGACGCTGTTTTGCCAGTGCTGCGGCAAGCCAGTTCGGCGCGACACTTCCGAAAGCATCTATGCGGATATGCTGAGTCGCGCGCAAAGCGCCGGCGATCCGCGGCTCCTGCTCTGCTTTCCCGTGCCGGTTCCTCAGAACTTCAAGGAAGCCGAAGTTCGCGGGCTGCTCGAGAAGCAGGGCTACACGCGCTTCTTTGAAGCCAACAGGCCGGAAGCAGCGCAGCCGCCCAGCGCGCCGGCCACCAAGAAGCGCGGCCGCAAATCCAGCGTCGCCGAGAAACAGACGATCCTCGAGGTGGTACAAGATCGTTTTCGAGCGGGAGCCACCGAACGGGGCCGTGTGCTCGAATCACTCGAGGCGGCGCTGCGCGTCGGCCGCGGGCGAGTCAACGTCCACGTCGTCGACGACAGCGACCCGCCGCGCAGCCTCCAGACATGGCGCTACTCCAGTGAGCTGCATTGCGCCGAGTGCGACCGCTCCTACAGCCAACCAAATCCGAGCCTGTTCTCATTCAACTCTCCCGTAGGCGCGTGCGAGACGTGTCGCGGCTTCGGCCGTACCATCGGGATCGACTACGGACTCGTCATTCCGGACGAGAGTAAGACACTACGCGGCGGCGCCATCAAACCCTGGCAGACGAAGTCGTATGCCGAGTGTCAGGAGGACCTGGAGAAGTTCGCCAAGAAGCGCGGCATCCCGCTCGACACACCGTGGCGGGAGCTCGGCGCCGAACGGCGCAAGTGGGTGATCGAAGGCGAGGGTGAATGGACCAAGGGCGTCTGGTATGGGGTGAGGCGCTTCTTCGCGTGGCTCGAGACCCGGTCCTACAAGATGCACGTACGCGTGCTCTTATCACGCTACCGTGCCTACACTCCGTGCACGAGCTGTGACGGAGCACGGCTGAAGACCGAAGCGCTGTTGTGGCGAGTCGGTAGCCGCGAGTTGGCCGACTCGGTGCTCGGCACTGCTGCGCGCTTCCGCCCCCATGGGGTGCAATGGAGCGAAGAGACGCCAGGAGTTCTACCCGGGCTGACGATTCACGACGTCATGCTGCTGCCGGTGGAGAGAGCCTGTGAGTTCTTCGACAGGCTTGCGCTTCCGCAGCCGCTGGATGAGGCGGCCGATCTGCTGCTGGGAGAGATCCGCGGACGTTTCAATTACCTCGTCAATGTGGGATTGGGGTATCTGACTCTCGATCGCCAGTCACGCACGCTTTCCGGCGGCGAAGTGCAACGGATCAACCTCACCACGGCCCTCGGAACGTCACTCGTCAATACACTCTTCGTGTTGGATGAGCCCTCCATTGGGCTGCATCCGCGGGATATGCTGCGGGTCATCGGGGTGATGAAGCGGCTGCGCGATGCGGGCAACTCGCTGGTCGTCGTGGAGCACGATCCACAGATCATGCTGGAGGCCGACCGCATTCTCGACATGGGGCCGGGCGCCGGCGAGCGCGGCGGCGAAATCGTCTTTTTCGGCACTCCCCGCGAGATCCGGCGTCACGCCCACTCGTTGACCGGCGAATATTTGAGCGGCCGCAAGATGGTCACCGCTTCCCCGGAGAAAGTGGCGGCTGCCGCAAAGGCACTCGCCGCGAGACAAGCCGCGGCAGCGAGCGCGACCCAGGAAGTCGTAGCGGAGGCCCGCTCCAACAGATGGCTGGAGCTCACTGGCGCGCGCGCGCACAACCTGAAGAATGTCGATGTCCGGATACCTCTGAAGCGCCTGGTCTGCGTGACGGGCGTGTCGGGTTCCGGCAAGTCCACTCTCGTCGAAGACGTTCTGTATCCCGCCTTGCTCAAATATCGAGGCAAGCCCACCGAGGCGCCCGGTGAGTTCGCCGCGCTTCGCGGCGCGGAGCTCATCGACGACGTCGTCATGGTCGACCAGAGTCCGATCGGCCGCTCGACGCGGTCGAACCCGGCGAGCTACGTCGGTGCGTTCGATGCGATCCGGGCGCTGTTTGCTACCGAGCCGGCCTCACAGGAGCGGAAGTACACCGCGGGTACGTTCAGCTTCAACTCCGGCAACGGCCGCTGCCCGACATGCACCGGCAATGGCTTCGAGCACGTCGAGATGCAATTTCTCTCTGACGTGTACCTGCGCTGCCCGGACTGCAATGGGCGCCGCTATCGCGACGAGGTGCTCGACATCAAGCGCGAAGGCGCAGACGGCCGTCGTGCCAGCATCGCCGACGTACTGAACATGACGGTAACGGAAGCACTCGCGTTCTTTACGGACTCGCGCGAGGTAGCCGCTCGCCTCGCGCCGCTCGCAGATGTGGGACTCGAATACGTGAAGCTCGGTCAGCCGGTGCCGACCTTGTCGGGCGGCGAAGCGCAGCGCCTGAAGCTGGCGGGGCATCTCGCGGATGCCGGGTCGGTCATCTCCAGCACGACCCATCACGGGAAATTGTTTCTATTCGACGAGCCCACCACCGGTCTTCACTTCGAGGACGTGGCGAAGCTCCTCAGGGCGTTTCGCAAGCTGCTGGCGGCGGGACACTCCTTGCTGGTGATCGAGCACAATCTCGATCTGATCCGTGCCGCCGACTGGGTCATCGATCTGGGGCCCGAGGGCGGTGAGCGCGGCGGTGAAATTGTCTGCGTCGGCACGCCCGCCGAAGTCAGCGCCAATGCACGTTCGTTCACCGGTCAAGCTCTCGCGGCGTACGAGAAGAGCATCTCCAGCGACAGCAACGCAAGCATCGCAACCGCCGCCGAAGTCGTCAGTGCCACCGTCGCCGCCCCGTTGGTCACGGGAGTGGCTGAACCGCGGGCGCAGTACGGCCGGGGCAACGGGCACGATAAAAATTCGGTCGTGATTCACAACGCCCGCGAACATAACCTCAAGAACATCGACGTCGAGATTCCTCGCGACAAGTTCACCGTGATCACCGGTGTGTCGGGCTCCGGTAAATCCACGCTCGCCTTCGATATTCTCTTCAACGAGGGCCAGCGGCGATATCTGGAGTCTCTGAACGCCTACGCGCGCCAGTTCGTGCAGCCGGCAGCGCGGCCCGACGTGGATGCGATTTACGGCATTCCGCCGACCGTCGCGATTGAGCAGCGCACGAGCCGCGGGGGACGCAAGAGCACCGTAGCAACCCTCACGGAGATCTATCACTTTTTGCGGCTTCTGTACGTGAAGCTGGGTACGCAGCATTGCCCCGACTGCGACGCGGCGATCGAACCGCAAAGCGGGGCTTCCATCGCTGCCCGCCTGTTGCGCGACTACAAGGGAAAGCGAATCGCGCTGCTGGCTCCGCTGGTCGTTGCGAGAAAGGGCTTCTATACCGACCTCGCGAAGTGGGCGGCAAAGAAAGGCTTCAAGACCCTGCGCGTCGACGGCGCCAGTCTCTCCACTGGGCAGTGGCCGCGGCTGTCGCGCTTCAAGGAGCATACGATCGAGTTGCCTGTCGCCGAGATAGATGTCGGCTCCAAAACGGACACGGCGCTGCACGCTGCACTCGATCGTGCGCTCGACTTCGGCAAGGGGCTCGTGCACGTGCTCGGACCGAAGTCGGACACCGTCACGGTGTTCTCCACGAAGCGTGCCTGCCCCTCGTGCGGCCGCAGCTTCTCCGAACTCGATCCGCGCCTGTTCTCCTTCAACTCGAAGCACGGCTGGTGCGAGAGCTGCTTCGGTACGGGCGTCGAGATGGCGGGCTTCGATGAGGAGCAGACCGGTGAGGAAATCTGGTGGAACGAATGGTACGAGCACGATCCGCGGGCCTGTACCGCGTGTAACGGTCAACGGCTGAATCCTGTAGGCCTCGGCGTTCGCTTTCGCGAGCGGTCGATCGCCGCACTGGCTGCGGAGCCGGTTGCCGGCGCGGGCGAGTTCTTCAGCAAACTCAAGCTCACCACCCGCGAGAAGGAAATCGGCCGCGATCTGCTTGCCGAAATTCGCGCACGCCTCAAATTCCTGGAGCGAGTGGGCTTGGGATATCTGCAACTCGACCGCTCCGCACCGACACTGTCGGGTGGCGAGGCGCAACGGATCCGCCTCGCCGCACAGCTCGGCTCGAACCTGCAGGGCGTGTGTTACGTCCTCGACGAACCCACCATCGGCCTGCATCCCCGCGATAACGAGATTCTCCTCGACTCGCTCGCCGAGCTCGCGGGAAATCGCAACACTCTGGTGGTCGTCGAACACGACGAGGACACCATCCGGCGCGCCGATCACGTCCTCGATTTAGGCCCCGCAGCGGGTGTTCGCGGCGGCGAGGTCGTTGGGTCCGGCACGGTAGAAGATCTGATCCGCAATCCACTCTCGATTACGGGACGTTTCCTGCGTGAACCGCTGCTGCACCCGGCGCAGCCCGTTCGGCTGGTCAAAGACAACACCCCGCGGCTGAAGCTGGAAAAGGTGGCGCTGCATAACATCGAAGGAATCGACGTGGGTATCCCTGTTGGCCGCCTCGTCGTGATCACGGGTGTATCCGGTTCCGGCAAGTCGACCGTCGCGCGCGACGTCCTCTATTCGAACCTGCGGCGCCTTCTTGGCGAGAGCAACGGCAATGGCCGTTACCCCACCAGGGCCAAGGACAACGGAAAGAGTAACGGAAGCGGCCGTGGCAACGGCGCGAGCGGTAGCGGAACCCGTAACGGGCGCGGCAAACCCACAGACCTGATCGGCTGCAAAGCCTTGCGCGGGATCGAACACATCGACCGGGTGCTCGAAGTGGATCAGACGCCGATCGGCAAGACACCGCGCTCCTGTCCCGCGACTTATATCGGCTTCTGGGACGCCATCCGCACCATCTACGCCGGCACAACCGAGGCTCGGATCCGCGGTTACACGGCGAGCCGCTTCTCGTTCAACACCGCGGGTGGCCGTTGCGATGCCTGCGAGGGCCAGGGCGTAAAGACGATAGCGATGAGTTTCCTACCCGACGTAAAAATCCTTTGCGACGTTTGTGGCGGTCGCCGCTTCAACTCCGAGACGCTGTCGGTGCTTTGGCGTGAAAAGAGTATTGGTGACGTCCTTGCGATGGACGTGGACGATGCCGTCGAATTCTTCAAGGCGCATCCGCGTATCCACCACGCGTTGAAACTCCTTCAGGACGTCGGGCTCGGTTACCTCACCCTCGGCCAGCAGAGCCCCACCCTTTCAGGCGGGGAAGCCCAGCGCATCAAGTTGGTCACCGAGCTCTCCAAAGTCCGCGGCGACGTTGCGGCAGGCCCCCGGTTCAAGCCGAAGCACACGCTCTACGTGCTTGACGAGCCGACCGTAGGCCTCCACATGGCCGACGTCGAGAAGCTCATCCACGTCCTTCACCGCCTGGTCGAAGCCGGCAACACGGCGGTCGTGGTCGAGCACAACCTCGACGTGATGGCGGAAGCGGATTGGATCGTGGACATGGGCCCCGAAGCCGGCGACGGCGGCGGCCGTATCGTCGCGCAAGGCGCCCCCGCAGAGATTGCACGGAAGAAAAAGACGTCCCACACCGGCCGGGTGCTCGACGACTTTCTCCGGGAGCGCACGAGGCCGTAAAATACCTTCATGGCCCATGACCTGGTCTGCTGGAAATGCGGTAGCTCATTGGCAGCAATGAGCCTGCCGCTGATGCGCGCGGACGCCTGCCCAAAATGCCGTGCCGAGCTGCACGTCTGCCGGATGTGCGTCGACTACGATACCCGCGTAGCCAAGCACTGCCGCGAGCCCACGGCCGAAGAAGTCAGCGACAAAACCCGCGCCAATTTCTGCGGGCATTACAAACCGCGCCCCGGCGCCTACACCCCGCCCAACACTGCTGAAGTCAACAAATCGCTCAGCGAGCTCGAAAAACTGTTTGGCAAGCGGTGACTAGAGCGGGTGCTTAGCGGGAGCGGCGCGCAGGGCCGATGGAACGCTGCAACCCTTCGACCATTGCAGCTCGACATTCGGGCTCTTGGAAAAGGAGCGCGGCGCGGCTCACTGTCTCGCCGCGCTCTGCCGTCAGGGCTTACGAAGACCTCAGTTCTTCTTCGTCCGCTCGCTCAGACGCTCGAGCAACCTCGAGAATGGCGTGTTCTTCTGCACCTCAACTCGCAGGTGTCTCACGCCCGTATCGTTGAGCGTCTCGCCATTACCGTTATCGACCTCGAGCTCGCCGGCACCCAGAATCTCGAGCGTCTCCTCGAGGGTCTGCGGACCGCGGCGCTCACGAGCGCCCACTCGTCCTCCACCCTTCGGAGGCGAGCTGCGCTTCGCCGCAGCCGGGGGCGGAGGCGTGGGTCGCGCCGCCACCGGCGCGGGCTTGGCAACCGAGCGCTGCTGCGGCCGGCTAGCGGGTTGGCTGGCCTGCCGGCCGTCATCCGAGTCGATGAGCTTGAACTCGTCCAGCGGCTCCGGGCGTGGACGCTTCGGAAACGCTAAAGCGGCGCCTGACTTCTTGTCTTCGTCCGTCGCACGCGTCTTCTCCTGCGGGCTCACGGGTACTACCGCCACGGAGGCGAACTCCGATCGCACGTAATAGGCCACCTGTTTCGCCGAAATCGCGTCGCTGAAAAAGCCGAGCCGCAAGCCGTACCACTTGCGTCCCTCGCGGCTGCCCTCGACGGTGTACAGCGTGTAGGCGCTGAAGATCGCAAGCGGCGGCACTTTGTCGAGCTCCACCGGTTGCACAGCCCATTGCAACTGCACCGCGAATGCCACGGGCGTGTTCTGGGCCACCGCGTCCTTCAGAGCGCGGCGCGTTCCGGTGTCATCCGGCTTGAGCAGCGAGATGCTGGCGTCTGTCGGGGCTTCGCCCATGCGTCCGCCGCTGCGCTCGTCCCCATCGCTGCGCCGAACTTCGAGATACTTCAACACCTGCGTGTCCGTAAGAGTGCCTTCTTCCGGCGAGTCCGCGCGTGGCATCACCGGGACAGGCATCATTCGCGTCTGCCCGGTCTCGCCCGTATCGTCGAGCGCAGCGAGCACCTCCCGCACATTCGAATCGGCAAACGCGCCTTTCGATGCCGGCTTGCCGGGACGCTGACTGGACGACGCTTGTGCCGGCTGAGTAGCGGTTCCCTTGGCTGGCAAACGAGGCGGTACCGAAGCTTGCGCACGGGCGCCCGCGGCCTGCGGAGGCGCGTTGGTGGCCGCCGGAGAAGTGCTTTTCGCCGGAAAATTGGGTAACGCAGACCTGACTTGACTACCGCCGGCCGCGCGCGGGGCCGCGATGGATGTTACCGGCGCTGTCCTGACGCCAGGAGGCGCCTTGGCCACCGGCGGCGACACAACAGGCGGTGACGGTATCGGAGGCGAAGCGGCAGGCGCCGCAGCGTGCACAGTCGGAACGCTGCGGCCGGGAGACTGAAACGACGTCGGGGCCGGCGCGCGGGTAACTGTTGATTTCGGGTCGGAAGTCCAGGCAGGCCCACCGGACGAAGCGGTTTGAGCAGATCGCATCGGTGCCGGAGCATGCGGCGCAGATGACGAATTCTGAACTGACGACGGTGCGGACGCGCGCGCAGGCGCTGGTGTGGCAACGGGCGCCCTCGCCGGCGCGGAAGGTGCCGATTCGGCGTGGGCAGCAGGTGCCCTTGCTGCTGCAGGAACTGGCGCGGGCGGCACAACGACGCGCGGCTGAGGACCGAGCGCGTGTTGGGCTTGCGCCGCCGCAGCCGCGGCCGCGCGGGCGCGCAACTTCTTGCCCGGAGCCTCTCCGGCCCAGGCGCCTGGGTAAATTTCGCGCACGACGTTGAGCCATTCCTCGGCTTCGGCGAGCGTAGTGAAGTAACCCATGTGGAGGCGGAAGCGCTCACGGCCCTCTTCGAACCGGCGACTCACGAAGAACGTGAACCGCTTCAGCTCCGCCAGATCGGTCTGTGCGAGCGCCATCGGTGTCGTCGAAGAACACAAATTGAGAACGAACGGGCCCGCGTCCGCGGCAGACGCTGCCGAGTCCCGAACTTCCGCGCGCCCCATGGCGCTGGATGCCAGATTTGGCGTTGGTGATGTCATAACTTCCCCGGACCGATCCATCATGGAAAGCCCCGCTATGCGGGAAGAGGTTCGGGGCGAGGAAGGAGTGCGAGCGGCCGCGCCATGGCGCGATCGTGGCAGCCCCGCCGTCATAGGAACCTCTTCCTTTAGACCGGTGGCTTTGCGTCCCCGCCTTTCGACGGGTTTGCCCTTTTCACTTCAGGCTACAGTGTCGAAGCGTCGTGAATGACAGTCAAGTGATTAAATGTGCCGCGGCTCTCAACCGGCGACAGCACATAATTTTTGCGGGTTTTACCCACAATATGTCTCAATGTGGCGACGGGACATAAGTCGCTGAAGCTTCGCTGTTCCAGAAGCGACCGGCGCTCACGAGGTGTTTACGGTAATAAGTATCATGGAGGTCCGCGTATGACACGACCTCTCCGGAACGCGGCGCGTGGATGAATCGGCCGGCGCCCGCGTAGATCCCCACGTGATTCACGCGGCGACCCTTGATGCGAAAGAAAACCAGGTCGCCGGGGGACAATGCGGCGAGCGCAACAGGGCGGGCCGCAAGCCGTTGCGCTTCAGCCGTGCGAGGAATTTCGAGCCCAACACGCTCGTGCACGTAGACCGCGAGTCCACTGCAGTCGAATCCCTGCAGATCCGCGCCTCCGAACTGATAGGGGGCGCCAACGAGCTGAGCGGCGGTGTGTGCGATGGCAATCCCTCCGTCTTCCGGCGATTCGGGAACGCGCGGTACGCTGCTGCACGCGGCAAACAACAGCGTCCCAAGGATCGCCAGCGCATTACTGATGCGACGCTGTGACGCATGCCTGGCCGGGCGGCAATAGACGAGCATGGGTCAGACTGGCTCCTCGCCTGGCGTGCAATCCGCGAAGCTTGAGCTTTAGCTCGAGCTTAACGCTCAGCCGGCCGCGCGGATGTCGCCGATTTCCGGGTTCGCAGCCATTGTGCGGGCCTGCAGGAGCTCTGTCACGACCTGCCCGGACAGGGGCCGGGCCAGGAAGAAGCCCTGCGCGATGTCGCAGCGGCGTTCGCGCAGGAAATCGAGCTGTTCGACCGTCTCGATGCCTTCCGCGACGACGCGTTTCCCCAAGGCGTGGGCCATTACGATGATCGTCTCGACCAAGGTCGAAGACGCAGCGTTCTGCGGGACTTCCTCGAGGAAGGTGCGATCGATCTTCACCGTACCGATCGGGTACTGCCGTAGATACGAGAGCGATGAATAGCCGGTACCGAAGTCATCGAGGGCCAGATGCACGCCGAGCTGCGCGAGGCGGCCGAGCGTGGCGCCGGCGGCTTCGTCGGCAAACACACTTTCGGTAAGCTCGAGCTCCAGCAGGGCCGGAGGGATGCCGTACTTATCGAGAGCTCGGCGGACGAGCTTCGGGAATTCAATGTGCTTGAGCTGCTGCGCGGACACGTTGAGCGCCAGGCGCGGTGGCGCGATGTTCTGCTCGCGCCAGATGGCCAACTGCGCGCACGCCGCGTCCAACACCCACCCACCGATATCGACGATGAGGCCGCTTTCCTCGGCCGCCGGCACGAATTCGCCCGGCTGCCGCATTCCATCGCGGGGCGTCTGCCAGCGCAGCAATGCTTCCACACCTGAGAGGGCGCCGTTCGCTACGGAGAATTGCGGCTGATAGAAGAGGGAAAACTCGCGGCGCCGCAGGGCTCGCTGCAGCCCGGTTTCCGTCGCGGCCGAGGGCGCGCCGGACAGATGGGGGTCGAAGAACATCGTGCAACCGCGGCCGGAATCCTTTGCCCGATACATGGCGGTATCCGCGTTGCGCATGAGGTCATCGATCGTGGAGCCGTCATCCGGGAAGAGCGTAATGCCGATGCTCGCGCACACGAAATGATCGCGGCCGCCGATGTTGACCGGCAGCTGCAGCAGTTGAATGATGCGCTCGCCGACCGACCGGGCGGAATCGGGATCGACGACGTTACGCAGGATCACGGTGAACTCGTCGCCGCCCAGCCGCGCCACGGTGTCGCCCTCCTTCGTACAGGAGCGCAGCCGCTGCGCGACGATTGTCAGAAGTTGGTCACCGGCGCTGTGTCCGACGGAGTCGTTGACCCGTTTGAAATGATCGAGGTCGATGTACAACAGTGCGCCGCGGCTCAGGCCGGCCGTGGAGTTGGCCAGCTCCTGCGCCAGCCTGTCCCGGAACAAAATGCGGTTCGGGAGGGCCGTGAGCGGATCGAAGTGTGCCTGCCGGTAGAGGCGCTCGTCCCGCGCACTCTTGGACAGCGCCACGGCGAGACGCTCGGCGAACTGTGTGCCGGAGCGGGCGAGGTGCGGGTCCGCCGCCGGAGCCTCGCGATAGCCGACCGAAAGGATCGCTTCCACGCGGTCGGACACATTCACAGGCCACACCCAGAAGAACTCCGCGCCGATTTCCTTCAACGGCTTGAGGAAACTGTGGCGCGTCTCTTCGCAACGCGCCACGGTGAGTCCGCGGCTTTCGTCAGAAAGCGTCGTGAGCATGTCATCGTCGAGTTCCACTCGTTTCACGGGCAGGTCCGTGAGGCCGGCCCCCGCGAGATAGACGCGTCCACGTCCCGGAGCATCCGCATCGCGCAACGTAATGCCAACGCTGTGGCAGCGGGTGACCGCCTGCACGCGCGAGAGAATGGCATCGAGAACCTGCTCGAGCTCGGCTGACCCAAGGAGCAGTTTGTCGATTTCCCCGAGAGTCTCCAGCGCATGGAACTGCTCGCGGAGGGTCGCGACACTTCGATTGAAAGTGTCCATCAGCGGGCGTGTCTCGTCCGCCCCCGAGACCGCGAGCGGCTCATAGCGGCCGGCCTGCAGTGCCGCCAGTCCGAGCCGCAATTCACGCAACGAGGGAAGGTAGCGATGCGCCAGGTATATGCCTCCGGTCACGGCGCAGGCGAGCACCGCGAGAAACATGAACGGCAGCATCTGCCAGACATGGCGCGAACGCGCGAAGAAAGTCTCCTCGCGGCTGAAACTGACAACGGCCCAGGGAACGGAGGTAACTCGCTCGTTGGCGAGTTGCACCTGCTTGAGAACCCCATGCCACCCTTCGCCGCCATCCTGCCAGGACAGGACGCGAAGCGCGCCGGTCTGCTCTCCGGGAAGAGTGATGTGCTCGGCGAAAATCCGGGTGGCGTCGCGGGACAGCGGTCCGATGCTGTGCAGAGCCTTGCCGTCGGCATCCACTACGGCCAACGTCGTCTGAACCGGCAGGCTGTCCACTCGCTTCCACAGCCAGTCGGGCGCCAGCTCGAAGTAAGCCAGGCGTGCAACACCCGCCGCATTCACGGCTTGCACCAGGAAGGCGGACGTCAGCTGACCGTCGAGCGTCACCGGCATCAGCACGGTCTGTCCCGCTCCGAGAGCAAGGAGTTGCGCCGCGCTCGGGCGCAATGTCGTTTCCCCACCCGCCAACACGCCATCGCGATCGACCACGACCACGGACTTGAAGGCGCTCGAGTTGGTGACCTGCTGCTTGAGAACGGAGCCGTCGAAGCCGACATCTCCGGCGGTAAGCGTCAGGACTATGGTCTCGGCCGCGCCGACGCGCGACTTGATGACTTCCGAGTAGAGGTGGCTGATGCCGGACAGATCGCGTTCGACGCTGTCGGAGCCGGTGGAATCCGCATCGCGTGCGAAGACGATTGCGAACAAAACAAGGGGGAAAGCGGCGCACAGAGCCACCACTAACGCAATACGTCTTCCCATGCGGCTCACCACGGGCGTCCAGTCCATTCCAGCTGCTTCCTGCAAAAAAATTCCTTAGCGCGCACTCTATCGACACGCGGCGCGCGTCAGTGAGCGCTGCGTCAAACGAATGGAGGATTC
This sequence comes from Gammaproteobacteria bacterium, assembly GCA_028293765.1. GTDB lineage: Bacteria > Pseudomonadota > Gammaproteobacteria > Steroidobacterales > Steroidobacteraceae > 13-2-20CM-66-19. The sequence continues at coordinate 46,553 of JAQGOG010000122.1, read as the reverse complement.
TGCGAGGGAGGCACCCGACGGGAATGTTAACTGGGTCACGATACGCCTTGGACACGGCGCATCGTCCCCGTGCCAGAGCGGTTTTCTAAGCCGAAACGTGCAGCGCTACCTGCGCGGTGACGGCTTCGACTCCGGCAGAGGGATGGTGCGCCCAGACTTCAGCCTCGCCAGCGCCTGCATACCGGCGTGCGTGTATCTCTGCACGCCGCGCCTGCCAGAGCGAGTGGTGCCGAGTATTGCGGCGCCCACTGTCTTTGCGGGGATGCCGCGAAAGGCTTCGCGCGCGCCCCGGAGGAACGGATTCACCACGGGCATGACCAATAGTGCCCCGAACTCCAGCGGACGCATCTGGCTCCTGAATCCGAGCAGCAGGCCGGGCTGCAGGATGTCGAGGGAGGCAAAGCCGACGTTCGCCAGCGCCTGCTCCATCTCGCCCTTGGTGCGCAGATAGAAATTCTTCGCTCCCGCATCGGCGCCGACGGAAGACACCACCACGAAGCGCTGCGCCTGCGCTGCCTTGGCGGTACGTGCGAACGAGAGCACATAATCGACATCGACCTGGCGAAAGGCTTGCTCCGATCCGGCCTGCCGGATCGTCGTGCCGAGGCAGCAGACCGCAACGTGACAGGTCACTCCCTTGAGCTGTGTTTCCAGCTTGTCGAACTGCACGATGCGGTTTGCGAGCCGCGGATGCTCCCTTCCCAGCGGCCGGCGCGTCACCGCGAACACCCGACCGATGTCGGGGGCGTCGAGGAGAGCGTCGAGGGCGCTCTTCCCCACCAGGCCGCTCGCTCCCGCGAGCAGCACTACTTTCGGTTCGGGATCTGGCATCGATGGACTCGGGTTCTGGATTGTTATTTGCGCCACTTTAGAAGCGCGCGCACGCGGCGACAAGCCGCGCAGCGCTCTTATTGGTTCAGCCCGACGAACGTTCCGTTGTTCTGCTCGCAGATCAGGCGCATCAGGGCCGAGAAGCGGATATTGGTGAGCGGCGACATGTCGGCGCCTTCGGGAAAGCCGATGGCATGGATACGCACCGGCCGCCGGCCGTCCGGGGCGGGCTTGTTGAGCGCGCTGATCGAGTCCAGCGCCGCCTGAATGGAGCCGCCGGTGAACTCGTCGCCGAGGACGAAGAGGCTGATCCGCTTGTCGGCCGCCCAGTAGGTCCGGATGGCCTCCTGCATTCCGGGGACGGGATTGGACAGGCTGAAGGCGGGCCAGTACCTGGCGCGCTTGTGGATCTCCGCGCGCTCTTCCTTCGAGTCGGTGAGCCACTGGCCTTTCGTGTTCTCGAACATGTAGCTCCCCTGGTCGTTGATGACCTGCATCCCCAACACGTGGGGGTAGAGGCTCAGGATCTCGTCGATGATCGCGAGATTCACGTCCCAGTGGTTATTGGTCATGCTGTCGGAAGTATCGACGACGAATATGACGTATTCGCTGTCGACCGGGAGTCCGCCGATCGCCGCGCCGGCCGGCCGCTTCGCGCTCTGCTTGAGCAGACGCCGCATCTGCGCGCTGAGCTTCTGATAAGCCGAGACGAGCTGGCCCTCGACGGTGTTCGAGCTCGATGCGTCCTGGCGGCTGCTGGCGTACTGCCCCCGCATGTTGGTGAGGTCCCCGGACAGGCGCGCGAGCTTGTGCCGTTCGCGCTCCAGCGTCTGCCTGCTTCCCTGGAGTTCCCGATTGAGCGCGTCGGTGTCACCACGGATGGCGTAGAGCTGCGTCGTAAGATTCCGCAGCTCGCCATTGAGATTCTTGCGGCTCCTCTCCAGCTCCACGGGCTGATTGACCTCGGTAAGCACCAGCAGGAGGATGATCGCGCCAAAGCCGCAGCAGATGCAGTCGAGAAACGAAAGACTGAACACCTCGACCTGGCGACGCCGACGCATCTATGGGTTCCCCCTCATGGCCAGTCCTTGGCGGGCATGAGCAGCGTGCCGTCGCTCAGGCGTGCCAGACGCCAGAAACGGTGCGCGGCTTCCGAGTCGCCTTGCATCGGCAGCAGGACGCTGTCGATCGGAACTCGGTCGGGAAGTTGCCCGACCGCCTCGTCGAAGAACCGCATGCGGGCCGCGGAATCCACGTACTTACGTGTTCCGGCGCTTTTTCCCTGAGTCGGCAGGCCGTCGGTGATGAGAACGATCTGGTCCGGGAGCGGGCTCAAGGTCTTCGTCGCCGCGAAGGCGTTGTAGAGGCTCGTCCCCTCGGCGGGCACGATCATCTGTAACGCCTGCAAGCCGCGGCCCAGCTGCGGGAGGTCTGCGCCGGAGATCCACTTCCCGCCCGAGTCCGGCAGCAGCGGCTGCGCCTTGGTGTTGAAAGTGTAGATTTGGTACGCGCTTCCCGGCGGAACCTGGGTCAACAGCCAATGCACCGTGTCGACCGCGCGCCGCCACTTGGCGGCGGCGCGCTTTTGTGCGTCATCAGAGTTGCGCAGCCGCAGGATGCTTACGAGATCCTCGTGCAACATGCTCGCTGAGACATCGAGCAGAATCAGAATATGGCGACCATGCATCCGCAAGCCCGTGATGTAGCGGCGGTCGCCACCGGTCTTGCGGAAGCTGCTGACATCCTGGCCCGCGGGGGCGCGCTCATCGCCTCCGGCCTCCAGCCGCTTCGTGCCTGCCTGCAGCGCCTGGATGTCCGACTTCAACTTCTCGATATGGGCGCGGCGCGCGAGACTGCTGGCGTCGTAAGTCGATATTCGCAGCTTCCTGTCCGTCAGTTCCGCCGAGATAAGGTTATTTTGCGCGGCTGCGCTGGCGAGTTCGTTTCTCGTCTTCTCCAGGGTGTCGCGGAGCGCGGCGAGATTGCGCGAGCCGCTGAGGACCTGTTCGTCGAGACGATTGGCCTCGGCGGTCAGGTCGTCCGTCCTCATGCGTGCAACGCCGCTCTGCGCGCTCACTATGGTGTAGAACAGAATGACGGCCCCGAATCCGCAGCAGATGCAGTCGAGGAACGAGAGTGTAAACACCTCGGTAGTGCGGCGACGCTTGGTCACATCCGTGCCTTAACTTGCACGGTTGGGTGCTTCGTCAACACAGATGAGAGCCAGTTCCACCCCCGGATCGCCGAGCCGCACACGATCGCCCGCGCGCACTCGAACTCGCTCCGCCACGCGCTCGCCGTTAACGAACGTGCCGAAGCTGCTGTGATCGAGGAGCACGATCTCGTCACGGTCGCGAGTGAACGTACAGTGGCGGCGCGAGACCCCGGCAAGACCATCCGACAGTGTGATTGCGCGCGAGCCCCCGGGTGCACGCCCGATCACGAGCGCATCGCTGCCCAGGGTGTATACCTGTCCGTTCAACAGCAGGTGCGACGGCGGCGCGCTGCGGCTGCGACGCTGGCCCAACATCTCGCGAGGGATGGATTCGGCGAATGTCGTTTGTTCAAGGAAGGGCAAGCGGCGGAGCAAACGGACCGGGTCTGTGCCAGCCCGCGCGGGCAAGTCGAGCAGTGAGGTCGCGGCCCCTGCAAAACCCTCGGGTATGCTCACCAGCTGGCAGTCGACGAACTGCTCCAGTTCACCCCGCAGCCCCAGGCTGTTCAGCATGTCCGGCACAACCAGTGTCAGCGGGGCCCCCGCCGGACGTAACTCGTGCACGAGCCGCAGCAGTTCGCGATAAACAGGCTGTGCCGCCTGCGCGAACTGATCCTGGGTCAAGGTCACCTCGAATCGCTCTTCACCTTTCGTGAGCACAGCGGTTGTCGACCCGTTGGCATCGGCAGCGCGTGCCCAGGTCGCCAGCCAGTCGAAGAGCCGCTGCTCGACAGCTGCGTCATGCAGTGGATCGAAGCGAGTGCGCCTGATCATTGTCGTGCTGACGAGCTCGAGCCACGTCTGGTAAAGCGCCATGAGGCCGCCGCGCTGCGTCAGAACCGTGCGACGGCGGCGGACCTGTCCTCCATCGCGATCGATGGAAGTCGCCGCCGCGTGGTGCATGCCGAGCTCGAGGACGATGGCGCTGCGGTCGAGCCTCAACGCGGCAGCCGAGACGACCGCGGAATCAACGAAACCATCGACAGGCAGTGAGAGGTAGCGCGCAATCGCTAGCATCGCCGCAAGCCCGTCCGCAGTCGCGCGCGCTGGAGCCGCAATCCAGACCCTCTCGCCGGCCGCAGGGGCTTGCGCTGCCAGCCGCCTCACCAATTCGGCCGTAACGAGCGCAATGGCCCGGTCGGTTGCGGCGGGCTGGCTGAGCAGTGAGCCCAGATGCCGCGTGGACGTTGCGGTCGGATGCCGACGCAAAGCGCTCCAGGCATTCGCACCCGAGACCTCGCCGGTGCTGCCATCCCACACCGCACTCGGAGCGCTCGATAAGACCTGCCCGTCTCTTGCGAAGGAGACGACCCGATCATCGAGCTCTATGGCGAACGGCTGCATCCGTTTTCAGATGTCGGCGGGAAAGCTGACGTTGTTGTCTGCGGACTGCTTCGGATCGGGGGCAATCGTCGGGTCGTCACGGATCGTTGCCGATTCTTCGGGCATTGCCGGGGCGCCGGGCGCAGGCGCGGCGGTCTTTGGGGCGACCGGCTTTGCAGCGGTCGGCACAGGCCGGCCCGCGTCCGCGGCCCGTTCGGCCGCCCGGATCGTGACGATTGCCGTCCCGGAGGACAACAGCACGACCGCTGTCAGGATCCAGGTCGAACGGCGCAGCTTCTTCATGATTTCCTCCGCTGTGTTACGGGGCGGACGTGAGGTGGTATTGCACTGTGCGGTCGAGGCCGGCCTCCGGCCTGACAGTCCCCTTGAACGGCAGGAACCCTTGCTTACGGATCTCTATGCGATGCTCCGTCGCCGGCAAGCTGAAGGATTGCGGAGTCTGCCCGCGCGCCACTCCGTCGATCAGCAGTTCGGCGTCCGCTGGATCCCCCTGCACGCTCACCCGTACGAGCACGGGCTCGAGATGCGCGACCAGCGTGAGCTTGCGGCCCGGGTCGGCAAAGACCGCCTGGATCCAGTTTTTATACCCCGGCGCGCTCAGGACCACTTGATGAGCGATGCCCGCGGGCAGGTCGATTTCGGTGGGCGTGCGGCCAAGGTGAGTTCCCGCAACGGTGGCATCGGCACCGGCGGGATTGGAGCGCAATGTCAGGTGAGCATCGGGCTGTCCCAGCGTGACCGGACCCACAGCGAGCGTTTCGCCCGCCTTGAGAACCACACTGCTCTCCCATGTCTTCCAGCCGGTAGCCGCGATCCGGATGCGACGAACCCCCGCGGGGGCGTCGATCGTCACAGGGGCGACGCCGCCTTCCTCGCCGTCGACACTCACGTGTGCGCCATCCGGAATGGATAGCACTTTGAGGGCTCCCCACGACGGCTGGAGTGCGGCTTTGAGCTCCTGAAGCTCGCCGGCTCCTGCGACTGAGATGCTCGCGATGTAGTCCAAGCGACGTGGCGCGCTGATCATGAGGGTGCGTTGACCGGCCGGGATGCTCAGAAGGCCGGGTGCGTGGCCCACTTCGACGCCGTCGACACTTACCGTCGCGGCGATGCCGTTTGTATCGACGCGCAATCTGCCAGGAAGTTTCTCCAGCCGCAGGCGCACGCCATTCACGTCGTCGGTGCGTACCACGATATCGGTTTGCGCGGCAATGTAGCCATTGCGCTCCGCTCTAACCCGATGTTTGCCGGGCAAAAGTAACAAACTGTTGCCGCTGCGAATCGACAACAGGGTGCCGGGCGTGAGCACTCGCGCATCGGCGGGGCTCATGTCTACGCTAACGGTTTGAAGCAACGAAGCTACGATAGCTACCGGCATCAGCGCTGCAACAACGACTGCGGGAATCAACCAACGCTGTCGGATTCCACTGCCAACCGAAGTATGCGACTCGGGAGCCCCTGTTTTGGCAAGCGGCGGCACCCGCAGCGTTCCGAGCGGGTGGATCTCGATATCCTCATCTCCATCGTCGCCAAGGGTCAGCGTCGCCACCGTGGCCGCCGGCGCGACGGTGGCGTTGTCGACGAGGTGGCAGACATTGAGCCGCAGCAGCGTGCGCGAGACGTCTGCCACTACGATCTGAGCATCGCCAAGCGCCAATGTGTCGTCTCGGCGCAGATCCCTCGCGGTTGTCAGCCGTCTGCCATTGAACCGTACCGGCGCAGCGGAGGGCTCAACCACCCAGACGCCTTTATGCCGCTCTATCAACAGCGCGGTACCGGGCTCAACACCTGGCACGACGATCTGCGCACCCACACCACCAATGGTTATCGTTTCCCCGAGCACGCGTTCGCCGACGGGCTCGCGTACGCGAACCTGCGCATACGCGCCGGGCCCCATCGACGCCGAGTCATTCACGGCCGCTGGCCGAACTGCTCGCGGTGTGATGCAGGGGGCGTGGTCCTATGGATATAGCGGCACACGGAGCGCCTGAAGAATGCCCGGTTCACGAACGTCGTCCGCTCTCAGATCGGATCGGAGCAGCTTACACTGATCGTCTGGTTTTCTTGTCCCGGGGCGATGGTGATATCACGGTGCACTTCGCGAAAGCCCTCGCGAGTGCCAATGACGGTATAGCGCCCGGGCTTGAGCTCGATGTCGCGCTTCGCGAAGGTGCCGAACTGCCCGATGCTGGGAATCGCGATCGCCGTAGCATTGTCCGACACGAGCGACAGCCGCACAGGCTTGTCGTAGTCCGCCGGCAGCAGCAGCCCGAGGCGAGCAATCTGTGAACGCAGGACAGGGCCGGATGGCGACTGCTCGTTGGCGGACTGCAGAAGCGCTCGCGCCTGCTCGCGGACGGACTGACCGGAGAGCCGCTCTGGACGATCGATGAGCGCTTGCATGGAGGCGCCGAGCTCCGCGCGAGCGGCAGCGCGGTTCTTGCCCTCCTGGGCGAAAAGGAGCGACGGATCGGCCTGGAGCGCCGAGTTGTAGGCCTGCACCGCCTCGTCCCAGCGTTCCTGTGTTTCGAGTCCGGCGGCGCGTTGGCGCAGGGATGCAAAACCCCTCGCGGAAAGAGCGGCACCGACGCGCCTCAATCCTTCAGCAGCCTCGGATCCGGTCGGACGCAGCCCGCGCGCCTTCTCGAAGGCGTCATGCGCATCATCGAGCCGCCCCGCACCCAGCGCCGCAAAACCCGACCCAACAGCCTTCGCGTAGTTGTCGTCCCCGAAAGAGGCATTCGCACGGGCAAGTCCGGAGCGCGCCTTGTCGTTGCCCGGATCGAGCGAGAGTGCCTGGCTGTAGTCCTGTGCCGCTCTCGAATAGTTGCGTGCGCTTTCTGCGTTCTGGGCGTCGGCAAGCAAAGGCAGAACGCCAGTCAGGCTGCGCGTGCGGCGCTGGCCGTCGGAGATGCGCCGATCGTTAGGATCAATGCGGCGCGCGAGATCGAATGCCTGGTTCGCGACTTCTTCCTGGCCCGATGCGAGCGCCTTCTGGCCCGCCGCCAACTGTGTGGCGAGTGCCTGCGGCGCGCGGCCGTCGACCTGATCTAGCAAGTGGGATGCGTCGGCCAGTCTTTCCTGGGCCAAGCGCGTATTGCCCGCATCGTGTGCGCCCACCGATTCCGCCGCACGCATCTTCGCCGATGCGTATTCCGGGCCGCCCCAAACCCCGGCGCCACGAGCCTCGAGTGCGGCGAGCCGGCGATCGAAGTTCTCGCGTGTCGCCTGCAACTTCGCTTCGCCCGCCGTGTCCGCGTTCGACCCGGCGGCCCCCAGAACACCTGAAGGTAACGAGGGTGCCAGATTCTGCGTCGCGCGCGATATCGCGGACAGATCGATGGGCAGAGCCTGTGGAGCGTAGCGGGGCAACAAATAAAAGACTGCGACAGCGACGCCCGCCAATACACCCAATAGAACGATGGGCCACCGACGTCGTGCCCGCATCGGCTCGAGCCGCGTCACACGCGGCACGGCCTCCAGTCTCAGCTCCTCCCATGGAGTCCGCTCGCTCGACATGTTCGGTCCGGCCGATCCGCGAGCCGCCGCCCCCAGCGGCGCGCGCGGCTGCTGCTGTGGTTGTGCAGGCGCCGCCCGTTGTATAGCCGGCTGCGGCTGTTGACGTGTCGGTGCTTGCACTCTGTTTGCGTACTCGGGTTGCGGAGGCGCTGCGGCACTAAACAGCGGCTCATCGGGAGAAAAGTCTTCCCTGGGAAACGAGGCGCCATTGGCGCGTGGCGTCTGCGGCTCTACGAGACGGTGTGCGGGCGTCTCGCCGCGGAGGAATGCAGTCTCTCCGGACGCGGGTGAGTGCCCGTAGGCGCCTGCACTCGCGCTCTGAGCGGGCGGCACCGAAGAGCTCGCGGCCGAGTCCGCTCTTTGAACAAAAGGGCCCGCCGTGTTAGCGGATGAGGCCGCACCGCGGAGCGGCCGCGGCGCGCTTGCAGAAGGAGGCTCCCTCTGAACAGGAGCGCCGCCGGTCGGAAGCTCACTGTGTGGAGACCGTGCCGCGGCTGCAGCCTGCGCCTCCCTTTGAGCAGACGGGGCCGTCGTGTTAGCGGATGAGGCCACACTCTGGAAGGGCCGCGTCGCGCTTGCCGGCGGCCCCTCCCTTTGAGCGGGCGAGGCCGCCGTGCTAGCAGATGAAGCCGCACTCTGGATAGGCCGCGTCGCGCTTGCCGGCGGCCCCTCCCTGGCTGACGGGGGGCCCTGCGTGTTAGAGGTCTGGGACACTCTCTGAGACGGCCGCACCCAACCTGATGGCGGCGCTTCCGTCAGACCAGGTGAGAGCGCAGCGTTAGCGGTCGGGGCGGCGCGTTGCCCCGACTGCGCTGAATCCTTGGATAGGGGGCTCGCAGATTGCACGGTGGAGAACGCTATGGTCTCACCGGCGAGGATTGCAGCTTGAACGGCGGGCGATGGCGGCGGCGGTTGCAATTGTCCCGCGCGATCTGGGGTAGCTTCCCCAGCACTGCTGAGCGTCGGGTCGGCGATCTGCTCAAAATCAAAGGTCAAGGTGTCGTTCAGCGCGGCATCGAGCTCATCGATGACTTCTCGCATCGAGCGTGGCCGCTCCTGCGGACGCTTCGCCAACATGCGCATGACGAGCGCACTGAGCAGGGGCGGAATCTGCCGCGTCGGCACCAGCTCGGGGACCGGCTCTTCCTGCGCTCGCTTGGTATCGAAATGTGGGTAGTAAGGCGGATAGCCGGACAGCAGCTCGTACGCCAGCGCGCCGAGCCCATAGATGTCGTCGCCTGGCGTCGGTGACTCGCCACGCAACTGCTCCGGGCTCGCTGTAAAGGGAGACAGGCCCTGGAGGCGCGAATCTGTCGCGGAGGTGGTCGTTGTGCTGGCAGCGCCGAAGTCCGCCAGTCTCACGCGGCCCCGAGCGTCGAACAGGACATTGCCAGGCTTGAGATCTCGATGGATGACCCCGCGCTCATGCGCATGCTCGAGTGCCTGCGCGATATCGAGCAGGACTGGAATGATCTCGAGGTACCCGGCACCGCGCAGCCGGCGTAGATCCCCGCCGGTGGCGAGCTCCATGGGTAGCACCACCACTTCGCCAGAGCGCTGCGGGGGGAACACCTTGAGTACGGAAGCATGATCCAAACGACTCGCAATCGCGTATTCATGCTCGAACGCAGCCCACATGCCCTCGCCGCGTGCGCTCGCGGGGGTCAGTACTTTCAGAGCAATGTCGACGCCACGCGTTTCGTCGTGGGCGCGCCACACCTCGCCCTGCCCCCCTGCACCGAGTTTTTCGAGCAACGTGTAGCGGGCGTCCAGGCGGCGTCCGTGAATGGGAGCAACAGCTTCTGTCATGGCCTCTTCGGACCCTGAGTGAGGGTCCAGGTTCCGGTGCAGGGCTTCAGGTCGCGATAACGAGTCATCCATTTGGGTTTCGTTGTCCCTTAACCCTTACTGCTAAGCAAGCTTCGCGCCCGTCGCCGGCACGGGGCCGCCTCGCGACCGCAATGCGCATCACTTTCCTTGCGCGTTTTGCCTGTAATCGATGTATTCCCGCCACAGTTTCTGTTTCAGTCCGGGCTCTCTCTCCTGCTCGGCCGCCTTACGCAATCGACGGGACACTATGTCGTCGCCGCTGCGGGTGGGCATCTCCTTCGCCGCCGCACCGTTACCGGGCTTGGCGGTGGCAGGGGGGCGCGGGGCTGGAAGCGTCAGGCTCGCCGGATAGAGCGATGTATTGCCATCGCCGTTCGATGGGTCTGCGCGAGCGGGCGATCGGTTGCCGGCGGCGATCAAAGAGCGGCGCAGGTCGGTCAGGCGCTTATCGATCAGCGCGCGACGCTGCGCTGCGGTCTGGGTCGGCACAGGCGCAGCGGTCGGCTGCGGGGCCGCCCGGCCGCCCGCGGTGGCCGTGGCGGCCGCTGAAGATGTCTCAAGGGACGACTGCGGTGTGCAGTTCTGTAAGGCAGAAGGTTTCGACTGCGACGGTGCGGCGGGTGGCGCCGACGGCGTCGACGCGCAACCGCTTGCCGCGAGCAGCGCGGCTACGAGCAAGGGCAAACTCAGTGGCGCGCGCATCTTTGTTCCTCCCGCTTTCCAAGGCTATGACTCCAGGTCGTATTTTCGGTTCCCGCACTCCCAGTACCTTCCGGAGCAGGTCTTTGATCCCATACGATAAATCTCACCAGCGTGCAGCCTGCCCCGTGGGCACCCACCGAGGCTCGCCTCGAGGATGGCGCAGGTCGCAGTTATGCGCGCCGGAATTTTTGCCTTCAAGGGAAGCGAGTCGAGCCTTGTGGCGCGGCGAGCTTCTCTTAAAAGCCCAAGTCAAGCTGTGAGCCTGCCACGATGGGCGGCCGGAACAGATGCGTGTGCTGCGGGATCTCACGGCTGCCGGAATTGAGATTCAGGCGCTTGCAGGCAAGCTTGAACCGATTGCGCAGCAACTCGGCAATCGGACCGGTGCCGCGCATCCGGGAGCCGAAGCGCGGATCGTTGTCGCGACCGCCACGCATATCGCGAATCAGGGACATCACGTGAGCGGCGCGATCCGGGAAGTGCTCCGTCAGCCAGTCCCGGAAGAGGTCCTTGATTTCGTAGGGCAGCCTCACCAGAACGTAGCCCGCCCAGCGAGCGCCGGCAGCTGTGGCGGCCTCGAGGATGGCCTCCATCTCGTGATCGGTAATGGCGGGGATCACCGGGGCAACCATCACGCCGGTAGGGACACCCGCCGCGTTCAGCTCACGTACGGCTCTGAGCCTCGCCTGCGGAGAGGCGGTGCGTGGCTCAAGCGAGCGTTTAGTCTCCGCGCTCAGAGTGGTAATGCTGATCGCGACACTGACGAGGTCATCTCGGGCTAAATCGGTCAAAAGATCGAGATCACGCAGGACGAGGGCACTCTTGCTGATGATCGAGACGGGATGCCGGGTCCGGGCCAGCACTTCGAGCACCGAGCGGGTGACGAGCATGTGGCGCTCGACGGGCTGGTAAGGATCGGTGTTCGCGCCGACAGTGATGGGTTTACATACGTAGCCGGGCCGCGCGAGCTCCTCCTCGAGCACCTTCGCGGCATCGGCTTTGTAGAACAGCCGTGTCTCGAAATCGATGCCAGCCGAGAGACCCATGTAAGCGTGGGAAGGGCGGGCATAACAGTAGATGCAGCCATGTTCGCAGCCCCTGTAGGGGTTGATCGAGTACTCGAAGGGGATGTCGGGTGAGTCATTGGTGGTAATGATGCCCCGGGCGCGATCCGGCTCGAGGGTGGTCGCGATGCTGTCGGGCTGCTCTTCGACGTACCAGCCGTCATCGACCGTTTCGAGATTCTGGTGCTCGAAGCGGCCCGCGGGGTTTGAAAGAGCTCCCCTGCCCTTGAACGCTATGCGTCCGATGGTCGTGCGGCTCATCATGATACTGTACGCCCATACAGCCTGAAAGGTAAGAGCGGCGGCTGTCAGGGGGGCTACGTCCTGTCGCGCCGAGGGCTCCGACGTAGGGTCGGACCGAGCCTCTCCCGGCGTCCATAGGACTCCACAGGTCGCGCCTCCGGGGAAAACTCCGCTACCGCTTGAAGCGGTCCATGAGCCGCAGCTCCGGAAACAGCTTCAGGTACGACCCCACAACGACCAGCGTAGCTACGCCTCCCAGCACGACGGAGCGGACCAGGCCGAGCCAACGCGCCATGACGCCGGATTCGAATTCGCCGAGCTCATTCGAGGCGCCGACGAACATCGAGGCCACGGCGCTCACACGCCCGCGGATTGCATCGGGCGTTTCGAGTTGGATGAGAACGTGCCTGATATAGACGCTGACCATGTCGCCCGCGCCAAGCAGAGTGAGCGCGAGCAGCGACACGGGAAAGCTTCGTGACAGTCCGAAGACGATTGTCGAGGCACCGAACAAGGCCACGCCGGCGAACATCCAACGGCCGACATGACGCTCGATGGGCGAGACCACGAGGAGGATGGCAGTCACGGTGGCACCGACGCCGGTGGCACTTCGCAAGAGGCCTAGCCCTGCGGGCCCGACATGCAATACGTCCCGCGCGTAAGCGGGCAGCAGTGCGGCCGCGCCACCAAACAGCACGCCGAACAAATCCAACGATATGGCACCCAGGAGCGCCCGCCGGTGCAGAACATATCGCAGTCCGTCGAGCAGTTCAGTCGGCTGCGATGACTCTTCCGCTTCCCGGGCACGTACCGGCCTGATGGAGGCGATCAGTGCAACCGTGAGAATGAGCATTGCCACTACCGTGCAGTACACGACTGAAGGGCCGATCAGATACAGCACACCCCCGAGCGCAGGTCCTGCGATCACGCCCGCCTCGAAGAGCATCGAGTTGAGCGCCACGGCACTCGGAAACGCTTCCACGGGGACGAGGTTCGGCGTCATCGCCTGGCCTGCAGGCATCCAGAACGCGCGGCCAGCGCCGAAGACGGTCATGGCGGCGAAGATCGGCCACACGCCCGGCAGCCCCGTGAACGCAAGCCATGCCAGGGCGCCGGCACAAACCGCGGACACTCCGTAAGCCACGATCAGAATGAGCCGACGGTCGGCATGGTCGGCGACATGCCCTCCCGGCAATACGAGCAGCACGAACGGCAGGAACTGCACGAGGCCCAGGTAGCCGAGGTCCAGCGGATTGCGCGTAAGCGCGTACACCTGCCAGCCGACGGCGACGCTCAACATCTGCCAGCACAGCGTCGTGCTAAATCTAGCCGCTGCGTACGCCGCGTAGCCGCGGTAACGCAGGACTGCGAGAGGGTTCGACATTCTTGCGGGGGAGCTTAGCAGAGCCACTGCAGTGAGATTTTCGACGTTAGCGCTCCAGCCTCGGGCCGCATGCCGTCGCGAGGTACAAAAGTTCACGTCCGGCACCCTCTCCGGGGGTCCTGCACTGCCGACCTGCAACTCGGGGAGCACGCCTGAACTCGGCCGCGCTTCACATGCATCGCGGTCTTGGTCATCATGGGGGCCTTGCAAGGAACGACCTTGCAAGGGGGATCTGCCGGATGAACAACATCAGAAGTAAGCGGCGTGTCAGCGCCAGCGCGCACGCCGCTGCGCACGCCGCTGCACACGCCGCGATTTGCATCATTGCCGCCATCGCGGGTCTCGCGGGGTGTGCATCGACTCCTCCCGTACCAGCAGCGCCTCGGGCGCCCACGGCGGCCGACATGACTTTCGAAAGTATTTCAACGCGCTATCTGGATGAGATGGTGGCGCTGACGCCCGTCAATGCCACAGCACTCGGCGATCATCGCTTCGATGGCGCACTGGATGATGTCAGCGCTGCCGGATACGGCAGGCGTGTGGCCCTCGCGCGCGAATTGCTCGCGCAGATGCAGGGACTGGATAGCACGCAACTCTCGAGAGCAAACCAGGTCGACGCGCGTCTGCTGGCGAGCGAGCTCGGATATCAGATCTGGCGCGTCGAAGAACTCGCCGAATGGCGCTGGAACCCGCTCATCTACACGGAGCTCGCGGGCAACGGCGTTTATCTGCTCATGGCGCGCGACTTCGCGCCATTGCCGGAGAGGCTGCGTAATGTCGGCGCGCGCCTCACGGAACTGCCGCGGTTCCTCGCGCAGGTGCGCGAAGCTCTCGATCCCGCGCGGGTGCCGAGAATTCATGCGGAGACCGCCGTCAAACAGAACACCGGCGTGCTGACGCTGCTCGATCAGCTCGTCATTCCACAGCTCGGCGCGCTTCCGGAAGCGGAGCAGGCCAAGCTCAGAAGCGCGATCGCCCATGCGCACACCGCAGTCGCTCAGCACCAGATTTGGTTGGAGAAGCGGCTCCTGCCGGAGGCGAAGGGCGACTTTCGCCTCGGAGCGGCGCTTTACGATGCCAAGCTGCGCTTCGCACTCGACTCGCCGTTGTCGCGGGAAGAGATTCGGACGCGCGCGCAAGCCGAACTCGTGCGCACGCGCGCGGACATGTACAACATCGCTCGCGGCTTACTGCAGAGCCGTCCCGACGCCCCGCCCCTACCGCCGGCTCCGAGCGCGGATGAGCAACAGGCGGCGATTGCCGCGGCTCTCGAGCTAGCCTACGAGCAGCAACCGGCCCGCGACCAGGTGTTCGACACCGCCCGCCACGCATTCGAGCAGGCGACGAGCTTCGTGCGCGCGGCCGATTTCGTGACGCTGTACGACGATCCGCTCGAAATCATTCCCATGCCGGAGTTCCAGCGCGGTGTCGCGCTGGCCTACTGTGATTCGCCCGGCCCGCTGGATCGGGGGCAAAAGACTTTCTACGTCATCTCGCCGATCCCCGCCGATTGGAGCGACGCGCAGGTGAAGTCGTTCCTGCGCGAATACAACACCCGCTCCATCGAAAACCTCACCATTCACGAGGCGATGCCGGGGCACTATCTGCAGCTCATGCATTCGAACCGCTACCATTCGCCACTGCGCGCGGTGCTTGCGTCGGGCACGTTCATCGAGGGGTGGGCTGTCTATACCGAACGGCTGATGGTGGAGCAGGGCTTCCTTGGCGGCGACCCCCTCATGCATCTCATTCAGCTCAAGTGGTATCTGCGCAGTATCGGCAACGCAATCCTCGATCAGGCGGTGCACGTGGACGGCATTTCCCGCGAGGATGCGCTGCGGCTGATGACCCGCGATACTTTTCAGGAAGAGCGCGAGGCGGCCGCGAAATGGGTGCGGGCCCAGCTCACGGCGGCGCAATTGCCCACTTACTTCGTGGGAGTGCAGGAGCATGTTGCCCTGCGCGAAGAGGCCCGGATGAAATGGGGCAAAAGCTTTACGCTCAAGCGCTATCACGACACCGTGTTATCGTTCGGCTCACCACCCGTGCGTTATGCGCGCGAACTGACGTTGGATCTGCCGATTCAATAACGTGCTGTCAGCGCGTCGCCACGAGGTCACCGGCGCCATCACGCCGGCTCGGCACGCAGGGGCAAGTCGTTCGCGGGTTACTTCACGAGCCGAAGCGAAACGGGGTAGCGGTAGGCGATCCCTTCACTCGCCTTGATCGCGGCGATGATCGTCATCACAAGCCAAATGACGAAAAGTACCGCTCCCAGCAGGATACCGACGGTCACGAGCGTGAGCAGCCAGCAGACAACCGCGGCGAGTGCCACCGAGATGTTGAAATTCAGCGCTTCCTTCGCTTCGGTCGCGACGAAGGCAGAGGTGTCACGGCGCGTGAGCCAGACGACGAGGGGTCCGATGATGTTGCCGGCAAGCGGCAGCACGAGGCCCACGAACGCCGCAAGATGCGCGATCATTGCCCATGTCCGCTCATCCTGTGTCGGGGGCGTACCCGGAACGGATGGCTCTGCGGGATTCGGCTCGTTCATGGCGGGAGCTCCTGGGAGCCTGTCTGAGTCGCGGTACGGGGGCCACCGCGCCTGGTTCGGATTATGACGGGGCGGTCCGGAATGGCGCAAATGTCTTGCGCCAGCGGGGAAACTGCACCGGGCCGCTTCGAAGCCGCCCGGTTGGCAGTTAGCCACCGCCGCCATCGAGCCGCTTCGGGAGTGGCAACTCCGGCTGGAGAAATGCGATGAGTTATGAGCCCCGCCGTCGGCCGTGGGAGGAAGAGATCACGGTACGCGGCCTGCGACACCGCCTGACGTGGTGGGGCGAGCGCACGAGCACGCCCATTGTCCTCCTCCATGGATTTCTGGACTGCGGCGCCACGTGGCAATTTCTGGTGGATTGTCTGCCGCCCTCATGGACCTGCGTCGCCCCCGACTGGCGCGGCTTCGGAGACAGCGAGTGGGCACTCGGAGGCTACTGGTTTCCCGACTACTTCGCGGACCTCGAAGTGCTCCTGGACACCCTCGTGCCGCAAAGCCGGGCCAGGGTCGTCGGCCACAGCATGGGAGCCAACGTCGCAAAAATGTATGGCGGCGTCCGTCCGCAGCGGCTCGAATGGCTCGTGAATCTCGAAGGGCTCGGCCTCGCGCGTAACCCGCCCGAAGAAGCACCGAAACGCTATGCGCAGTGGCTCGATGAGCTTCGACAGCCGCATCGCGAGGGCCGCTACGAGTCGCTCGCGCAGTTGGTAGCCATTCTCAAGATGCGCAACCCACGCCTGCGACAGGATCGCGCGGAGTTCGTCGCCGGCGCATGGAGTCGGCCGGTGGCTGACGATTCAGGTCAGAACGGGCCGACACGAGACAGGGAGGTGCGCTTGCGGTTCGACCCGCGCCACCGCCTCGTCAACCCGGTGCTCTACCGGCGCGAGGAAGCGGAAGCCTGCTGGGCACGCCTCGAGATCCCGATGCTGTTGGTCACGGGCGGGCGTTCGGAGCATCGCGGGCGCATGACGGACGAGCAACTGCGGCTGTTGTTCAAGGACCTGCGTAGCGTCGTCATTCCGGAGGCGGGTCACATGATGCATCACGAAGACCCGGAAGCTGTCGCGCGCCACATCGTCGAATTCGAGCACGATTGCGTATCATCGGCGGCATGAAGACTTTCTTGATCGGTGGCGCGCGGTCGGGGAAAAGCTCGTTGGCCGCTCGCTGGGCCGGCGAGCGCTCCGGGAACGTCTGTTGTGTCGTCACGGCGATCGCGTCCGATGATGAGATGTCTGCGCGCATTGCCGCTCACCGGCAGGAACGGCCGCAACACTGGCGGGTGCGGGAAGAGCCTGTCAGGCTTGGGGCCGCGTTGCGCGATGAGAGCCCTACGAACACGCTGCTGCTCGTCGATTGCCTGACACTGTGGACAGCCAACTGCCTTTGGCCGCCGCGGCCCGAAATGGCGGCCACGACGACGGTAGCGTCTGCATCAGCAGCCACGGCAACCAGCGCCGGCGACGACTTGCGGCCGGATCTGGCTGGGTGGCAAGTGGAGCGCGACGACTTTCTCGCCAGCCTGCGCGCAGCCACGAATGAGCTCATCATCGTCAGCAACGAAGTCGGGACTGGGCTGGTGCCCGAACACGCTGCCTCGCGACTGTTCCGCGATGAACATGGGCGGCTCAACCAGATGGTCGCCGCCGCCTGTGACGAAGTATTCCTCGTCACGGCAGGCCTGGCACTGCGCCTGAAGTAGGGTCTTTCTCGTTGCAGCAGGCGCGGCGTTGCGCCCTGCGGTAGGCCATCCCCGTTGCGGCAGGCGTCGCGTTGCGCCTGGCGTACGCATTCCTGCTTACAGCAGGTGTGGTACTGCGCCTGACGTAAGCACTACCATCAGCAGCAGTGCGGCTTCGGTCACCTCGACGCCGGCGCCGAGACAGTCACCGGTCATGCCGCCGAGACGTGCCTTGAGCCATGCGCCCCAGGCCGCAATGACAAGGGGGGCGAGACACAGAGCAGGCGCAATCAGGGCGCTCACGACCAACAGCAGTACCGTCCAAAAGACGATCCAGCTCAGGGGGAGCTGCCACGCGAATCGCTCGCCCTGGCCCTCCTTCAACGGCTTGAGCCAGCGGCTCCAGGCCAGCGTGCCCAGTCGCGCCCACGCGAGAACGAGGGGTAGCGCGAACAACGTGCCCGCCGTCAACATCGAAAGGGCCGCAGCTTTCAACATCAACAGCAGCACTATGCTCACGACGCCGAACGTGCCGATGTGTGGATCAGCCAACACTGCAAGGAACCGTTGCGGATCGCGATGCGAAGCCCCGAGTGCATCCGCGAGGTCTGCAAGACCATCAAGATGGAGAGCGCCCGTCAGCCACACCCATGCAAGCACGCCCAGCACCGCGGCAAGCGGCGCGCTTGTATGAATAGAGGCAAAGACAAGCAGCGCTACGATGGCTCCCACCACCGCGCCGACGAGCGGAAACCAGGCAGCGGAGCGCGACAGATCGAGCGACGAGAAGTCATCCACGGGCGGCACTGGTAAGCGCGTCAGAAACTGTGCGGCGAGCTTCAAGCCACGCAAGGTCATCTGCGCGTGCGCCATGGCGGTAGCACACATGCTGAATCCCGTGCCCGAAGCAAATCGGCCATCTCCTTTTGGCTCAATGCAACAGCGTGCCTCACAGCGACTCGCTGACGGCTCCGGAAACGCCCGCTTCGCCGAATGTTGCCATCTTTCCATGCAAAGCAAGCGCCGCGCGCACGATGGGGAGCGTGAGCGCCGCGCCAGTGCCTTCGCCCAGGCGAAGCCCGAGATCCAGGAGCGGTTCCAGTCCAAGCGCCTCCAGCGCAACGGCGTGCCCAGCCTCCGCCGATCGATGCGAGGCTAACATCCAACTGAGCACCCCGGGCTCGAGGGCGATCGCCGCAAGAGCAGCCGCAGTTGCGATGTAGCCGTCCAGGAGCACCGGCACGCTATGTCTGGCGGACTCGATGTAAAAACCCGCCATGGCCGCGATTTCCAGCCCGCCGAGTTCGGCCAGGATGCGTAGCGCCGCTGGCGGCGTCTGCCTCGCGATTCCGGCCCCGATTCCGGCTTCGACCCGGGCTTCGGCTCCAGCCCCGGCCCCGGCTGCGACTCTCGCGAGCGCTATCTGCACGACTTCGCGCTTGCGCGTGAGGCCCGCGTCATCCACACCGGTTCCGCGACCGACCACGGCGTCGGGTGCCGCTCCAGTGAACGAGCAGATGAGGCAAGCGGCGGCGGTACTATTGGCGATACCCATCTCACCCGCGATGAGAAGCTGTGCCCCACGGCTCGCAGCTTCGCGTGCACAACGTTCACCGACGCCAAGCGCCGCAGTCAACTCCTCCGGTGTCATGGCGGGACTTGCCGCGAGATCGCGCGTTCCCGCGCGGACGCGCTCATTGCGAACGCCGCTTGGCGGTGGTTCCTCTGAGGCCACGCCAACATCCACGACTTCGATGCGGCAATCCTCCAGCGACGCAAGCACATTGATCGCCGCGCCACCACGAGCGAAGTTGCCAACCATCTGCGCGGTAACGGATTGGGGAAAAGCCGAGACGCCGCGGGCTGCCACCCCATGGTCCGCGGCGAAGACAAAGATTTCACAGCGAGGCATCGCCGGCGCCGGACTTCCCAAGCGGGCGGCGAACCAACAGGCGAGATCTTCCAGGCGACCGAGGGACCCGGGCGGTTTCGTGAGCTGCTGTTGGCGGGCGAGCGCAGCGGCCTCCGCCTGTGCGTTGATCGCCGGTATTTTCTTAGACATTTTCAGCTTCTCGAATTGCACATGCCTGTGCTCAAGAGTGCGGCGCGTGCGTCGGACGGAGGGCGTGAGGCGTCCCGCACGCGGGGCTCGACGCATGCGTCTAGCATGCCAGCGCCCGAGGATACGCCCCCGGGAAGCAGCTGTGAGTGCGCAGCGCGCGCATCGCAAGTGGCAGCGCACGCACTGAACGAAGGCACTCCACCACCCGTGAGCGCATAGCGCAAGTAACAGTAGAGTCGAGCTCGGCCGACGAACGTCCATCCCAGGCTCGCGCCATCTCAAGCGGGGCGAAGCCTGCCCGCGAAGCTCTCTGGACGTCAAGGGTGCTCGCGAACGACGCTCCCGTAGAACGCCGCAGGGCGCCTGTCTGACGAATGTTCGTCAGGACAGACGTGATCCTCTTTGGCCAGTGACCCGTCCCTGGGAAGCCTGCGCGCCTGGAAGCCGTCTACTGCAGCGGCCACGGGTGCTGCCCCCTCGTAGCGGTATCCTGCCCCCGCTGAGCGCCTGGCGACGAAGCCCATTCGCCGGACACACGCCGGAGCGAGAATTCCATGCAAATCATCACATGGCGGGGCCGTGCGTGGCATGATCGCGGCCCATGAATATCAAGGGTGAGAGCGCCCCCGTAACTCGCCTCAACACCATTGCCGAGATAGTCAGCTACGCGGGTGTGGCGCCGTTCGTGCTTTGCCTGCTCGGCGTCGCGATGCTGCCGGGTTACGGCGAGCGGGAGCTGGCCCAGCGGATCGCAATCTCGTATGGGGCGGTCGTGCTGGCATTCGTGGGGGCCGTGCATTGGGGGCTCGCGTTGGCGGGACAGATCGCGTGGAGTCCGTTGCGCATCGCGGGCGCCGTAGTGCCGGCGCTGCTGGGCGTGACGGCAACTCTCTTGGGCGGCCAGCGGGGACTGGCGCTTCTGGTCGTCGGGTTCGGGTTGTTTTGGTTATACGAGCACCGCAGCGTTGGCGCGGAGCTGCCCGCCGCCTATTTGAGTCTGCGGCGCAATCTCAGCCTCGTGGTCTGTGCGCTGCTCGCGTTCACGATGATCCTCAGCGACAGCGCGGGCCTCGTCTGAAACGCTCCGGCATCACCCTGGCGCACCGACGCGAAGCCTGATTCGTTCGACACTGGTTCGTTGGAAGACCGATCCGCCGGGCCGCAGGCCCATTGAGGAAGACAGCGATGGAAGATTTCGTCTCCGCACCGTGGCTCAGGCGGTTGATTACCGCCGTACTCCTTGCGGGGCTCGTCGGGCTCGGCTTCCAGGTGCTGGAGCCCTTCATCGTTCCCATCGTCTGGGCGGGCATCCTCGCGTATGTGAGCTGGCCCGCCTACCAATGGCTCATTCGTGTGTTCCGCGGGCGCAGCACAATCGCCGCCCTCGTCATGACGCTGGTGATGACCGCTGCCGTGATCGCGCCGCTCGTGTGGCTGATCGTTATTCTGCGAATCGAGCTGGTGCGCGCCTATGGGGCGGTGCAGACGCTGCTCCTGAGCGGCCCGCAAATGCCGCCCTTCCTGCTGAAGCTTCCGTGGGTGGGCGAGCAGTTGCGCGACCTGAGCGCCCGCATGGCACAAGACCCTCACGCGCTCGGTATAGAGCTGCGCCAGTTGGGGGACCGCTCCTTTGGTGAGATTGCCGGCGTCATCGGCGGCGTGAGCCGCAATGCGGTCAAGCTGCTGTTAGCGGTGCTGAGTCTGTTCTTCGTGTACCGCGACGGTCAGAATTTCGCCGGACAGTTCGCGCGAGTGCTGGAACAGGTGCTCGGCCCGCGTGTACATAACTATCTCGAAGCTATCGGGCCGACCGTGAAGGCCGTCGTCTACGGCCTCGTACTGGCAGCAGTCGCGCAGGGCACCTTGGCTGGCCTTGGCTACTGGATTGCCGGAGTCGGCGCGCCGGTATTTCTCGCTGTGCTCACCACCGTATGCGGACTGCTTCCGTTCGTGGTGCCGTTGCTCTGGGGGTCCATCGGCTTCTGGTTGATCATCACCGGCCATATGGCCGCCGGCGTCGGGCTGCTCATATGGGGCACCATCGTGGTGAGCTGGATTGACAACATCGTGCGTCCCTTCGTGATCAGCAGGGAAACACGCATTCCGTTCCTGCTGGTGATGTTCGGCGTGCTAGGCGGCCTGGCGGCATTCGGGCTCGTGGGGCTGTTCATCGGGCCCGTGATTCTCGCGATACTCATCGCGATCTGGCGCGAATGGCTGTTGGAAAGCCGCCAGCCCGGGAGCCCGGAAGCCTGATTGCTGCGTCGTCGCGAAAACGGCGCCCCGCTTCAGGCCCCGAGGAACATCCGATACACGGGATTGTTGGTCTCTTCCACGTAGGCGTAATGCAGATCGTTGAGGTGCTGGAGGAAATCCGCCCGCTCCGCGGGTGGCACCTGGATGCCTGCGAGCACACGCCCGTAATCCGACCCATGATTGCGATAGTGGAACAAGCTGATGTTCCAGCGCGAGCCGACCGCCTGCAGGAACCGGACGAGCGCACCAGGACGCTCTGGAAACTCGAAGCGATACAGCACTTCGTTCTGAATCCCGCGCGCATGGCCGCCCACCATGTAGCGCACATGGAGCTTCGCCATCTCGTTGTCGGTCACGTCGGTAACGGTGAACTGCGCATCGCGCAGGCTCTTGACCACGGCATCCCGCTCGCTGCGGCCCTGTGACAGACTGAACCCGGCAAAAATCTGCGCCGCCTGCGAGCTTTCGTAGCGATAGTTGAATTCGGTGATGCTGCGGCCGCCGAGGGTTTCACAGAAACGCAGAAAGCTGCCAGGGTGCTCCGGAATCGCGACGGCAAGCAGGGCCTCGCGCTCGCCGCCGAGGTCCGCGCGCT
Organism: Gammaproteobacteria bacterium; assembly: GCA_028293765.1. Classification (GTDB taxonomy): domain Bacteria; phylum Pseudomonadota; class Gammaproteobacteria; order Steroidobacterales; family Steroidobacteraceae; genus 13-2-20CM-66-19. The sequence continues at coordinate 24,267 of JAQGOG010000122.1, read as the reverse complement.
CGGCAATATGCCGCAGGCGATCGAAATTCATGTTGGCGCCGCTGTTGATGGCCACCAGCCGCTTGTCGCGCCAGCCCTCTCTGGCGACGAATTTCTTCATTCCGGCTACAGCCAGCGCGCCCGCCGCTTCGACGATCGAACGGGTATCTTCGAACACGTCCTGGATCGCGGCGCACATCTCGTCCGTATCGATGAGCAGGATTTCGTCGACGTGCGCGCGGCAGAGATTGAAAGTCTCCTCGCCAACACGCTTCACGGCGACCCCGTCGGCGAAAATGCCAACGCGATCGAGATTGACGCGCTTCCCCGCCTTGAGCGACTCGTACATGCTGGCCGCGTCTTCGGGCTCGACGCCGATGACCCTGACGTTGGGGTAGAGGTACTTCACATATACCGCGATGCCCGAGATCAAGCCGCCGCCGCCGACCGGCACGAAGATCGCATCTACATGGCCGCCGGTCTGCCGGAGGATCTCCACTGCGATCGTCCCTTGCCCCGCGATCACATCTGGATCGTCGAACGGGTGAACGAACACGAGGTTGCGCTCGCGGGCCAGTGTTAGCGCGCGCTCGAACGCAGTGTCGTAGTCGTCTCCATGAAGGACGGCTTCGCCGCCGAGATCGATCACCGCCTGCACCTTGATGTGAGGCGTCGTCTGGGGCATCACGATGACGGCGGGAATACCACGCTTCTTCGCCGCTAACGCTACGCCTTGTGCGTGATTGCCAGCAGACGCGCACACCACACCCCGCTTCGCAATGGCGTCCGATAAGTGTGCGATCCGGTTATAGGCGCCGCGGAGCTTGAAAGAAAAGACCGGCTGCAGATCCTCGCGCTTCAACATCACCCGGTTGCCGAGGCGGCGTGACAGGCGAGGCGCGTCGTCCAACGGTGACTCGATCGCGACGTCGTAGACGCGTGCCTTCAGGATTCGCTCGATATAGGGGCTCGCCACCGCGGATTCTCACTTCAGCATCGGGATGGCCGAAGCTTAACCATTTTCGCCAGGCGCTAGCGAATGCGTTCGTCCCTGAGGTCCCGCTGCGCGGCTAAAGGGTGTCGAGTGTGCCGCTTTTGATCGGCGGCTGACGAATACCCCCCGACTTTGTGGCGGTTTCCAGAGCGGCCGCGGTTTCGGAAGCCGGCGCGGAGGGAAGTTCCACCACTCGGAACGGCGGCCGACCGGGAAACTTCTGCAGCAGCAAGGGCATCGCTACGTTGTAGACCGGCGTTCCGGAACTCGTGCGGCCCTCGAGCGCGCCGTGGTGCGCATGCCCGTGGAATACGAGGTCGACCGGGTGGCGGTTCAGCGGCTCTTCGAGGCGGCTGGTACCGAGGTACGGGATGATCTCGAGCGGCTCGCCTTCCACGGTCGCGCGGATCGGGGAATAGTGCAGGAGAGCGATTCGCCGCTCGGTGCGCAGGCGGGCAAGCGCCGCTTCGAGCTTCAGGGCCTCATCGATTGCTTCCTGCACGAAGCGCTTCGTTGCGGGCTCGCCCCACGCGCCGAGCGTCCCGCGGCCAAAGCCCCCGGAGAAGCCCTTGGCTCCGGCGATGCCGACACCCTGAATCTCGACGGCTTCGCCATCCAGCATGCTCACGCCGCCCTCCGTGAGAATCCGGCAGATGTCTTCGTGCTGTCCGGACTCATAGTCGTGGTTGCCCAGGACGGCGACGATCGGAATTCGCACGGCCGCCTTCAACTCCTTGGCGAGGATCACCGCCTCCTCCTTCGTGCCATAGTCCGTGAGATCGCCACAAAGGAGCAGGACGTCCGCGTGCTCGTTCACCGGCGCAAGCAGCGGCTGCAACTGCCCCTGGGAGGTTTTCTTCACATGGAGGTCGCCGACGGCTGCCAGGCGCATTGTTTGCTCCCCTCACTCGAGGCAACGGGCCAATACCAGAGCAATATGCATGCCCAATGACAAGCACGAAGCGGTGGAGCTGGAGGAGAGCGCGCGCCTCTTCTATCTCAGCGTGCTGGAGGCGTTGCAAAAGGCCGCGGCACCATTCCTCGTCGGCGGTGCCCACGCGCTGCGACACTACTCGGGGGTCGAACGCGATACGAAGGATTTCGACATTTTCGTACGGCGTGACGACTACGACAGCGTGATGGCCGTGCTGAACGCCTCCGGCTGCGCCACGGAGCTGACTTTTCCGCATTGGCTCGGCAAGGCAACCTCGGAGCACGCGCTGGTCGATGTCATTTTCAGCTCGGGCAACGGCGTCGCGCTGGTGGACGACGAATGGTTCGAGCACGCCACCCCGGGATCCGTGTTCGGCGTGCCGGTGAAAATCTGTCCGCCGGAAGAAGTGATCTGGTCAAAGGCGTTCGTGACCGAGCGCGAGCGCTACGACGGCGCCGATATAATGCATCTGCTGCTCACGTGTGCCGAGAGTCTCGACTGGGACCGGCTGCTGCGACGCTTCGACGCGCACTGGCGGGTCCTGTTCTCGTACCTGTGCCTGTTTGGTTTCGTCTACCCATCCGAGCGCGCGAGAATTCCAACGTGGGTGATGACGGCGTTGATGGAGCGCCTCGAAGGGGAACTGAACGCACCGCCGTCGAGTGGACACGTCTGCCAGGGGACGCTCATTTCACGCGAGCAATATCTCCCGGACCTCGAGCAATGGGGTTTCGAGGACGCGCGGCTCACCATGGTCAACGCCATGACACAAGAGGAAATCGCGCAGTGGACGCGCGCGATCGACGAAAAGAAGTGAGTATCGGGGAGCGGTAGACCCGCGCGGGCGAATCGTACGGGCGGGTCAACCGCGCCGGTCAATCACCGGCCGAACCGCGAAACGAAACTGCGTCTTGCCGATGACCACCGAATCGCCATCTTTCAGGGTCTGTCGGGTAATGCGCCGTCCGTTGACCTGCACGCCGTTGGTGCTGTTGAGATCTTCGATGATCGTGTGGGCGGGCCCGGCGAGAATCACCGCGTGATGCCGGCTTATGAACTTTGCATCGATCTGCAGATCGTTGTCCGGCGTACGCCCGACGCTGGTCTTACGGCCCAGCACATGCACGACATCGCTGTCGCCCTCGCTGCGGATCAACAGGCGCTTGTCGCCATCCGGCACGGGGTCGGGGCCGCTCCCGGTCGCGTCCAGCCGGGTGATGCTCTGTTGAATCGAACCCAGCAGCATCGAGCTCTGCGCCATTTCGTCCTCGAGGCGGCGGATCTGTGAATCGCGATCGGTTAGGGTGCGGCGCGCCTCTTCCACGGTGACACGCCATTCGTGATTCGTCTTCTCGAACTCCTCGAGCCGTGCGCTCCGGTGGCGCAGATCCGCTTCCATGCGATGGAGCATCTCTTCGGCCGCGCTCAGATCGCCTTCCAGCTCCTTCGCACGGGCGACACTCGCGTTGGAGTCCGCCTGCAGCAGGCGGACGAAGTCCTGCTGCTCTGCCATCCGAATCTCGAGCTCCTGAGCGCGTGCCTCACCAGCGGCAATACGTGCCATGTGTTCGCTGCGCTCGGCGCTCGCCTCCTGCAAGGAAGCGCTCCGTTGCTGCAACTCCGTGCGCACCGTGGACAACTCCGCCTCGAGCTGCTCGACGCGCTTTCGCTGTCCCAATGCCGCTGTTTCGAGCTCTTCGCGGCGACTCTGCGCCGCGCGAATCGCGACATCATGTTCGTCATCGCGCACGGTCGCTGCCGCCAGACTCGCTTCCAGCGTCGCCACAGTCACGGCGAGGCGCGTCCGCTCGGCGGCGACTTCGTCCAGCTGGCTTTGCTGCCGCGACGCTGCCGCGCTCTGTTGAGTCGCCGCCGACTCGAGCCTGCGTACCTGTTCTTCGCGCGCAGCCAGGCTCGCCTCCAGTGTTGCCATGCTGGCGGCGAGCCGCGCGCGCTCAGCAGCGACCTGACCCAATTCGCTTTGCTGCTGGGACGACAAGGCGCTCTGTTGCTTTGTGCTCGACTCCAGAGTGCGGATACGCTCGTCGCGGGCGGCCAGTTTTGCCTCCAGCGCGGCCACGCTCGCGGCGAGCCGTTTGCGCTCGGCGCCAGCCCGCGCCAGCTCGCTTTGCTGCTGCGAGGACGCGGCGCCCTGTTGCTTCGTCGTCGCTTCGAGAGCCCGGATGCGCTCTTCGCGCGCGGCAAGATTCCCGCTCAGCGAGGCCACGCTGCGTTGCAGCTCAGCGCCCGTCCGCATTCCTTCGCGTAGCTTTTCGTCCCGCTGCGCGCGGCTCGCGGCGAGCTCGTTGACCTGTTTCTCGAGGTTGGCAATGCCAGCCGTGCGGTCGCGCAGATCGGATTCCAACTCGCGCGTGCGCGCGCTGGCGGCGGACAACTCGCCCTGCAGGCGGCCGAGACGGGCATCCCGCTCGTCGATTTCCCAATACAGTGTCGCAGAGATGTCCTCGAAGACACTCCGTCGCCCTTCGGTCGATTGCAGCGATTCCATATAACTCGCGGCACGCGCCTGCGAGTGCGTGAGATCCTGCTGCACGAGAGCAAGCGCCTTGTCCCGAAGCGCCAGCTGCTCCTCGTGTCCTACATCATGGGCCCGCAACGCCTGGTTCGCGGCATCCCGCTCCTCGAGCTCACGCTGCAGCCCCGCGACGCGAGTCTCGATTGCGACCGCGGCCGAACGAGTTTGCGCAAGCTCCGTGGTCAGATGTTGTGCATTTTGCTCTGCAGCGGTTCGCGCGGCATTGGACTGCTCGAGCGCCCGCTCTATCTCAACGAGGCGCTCGCCCTTGCGCTTGAGACGCTCTTCCACTTCGCGCAAGTTGTCGGCCAACGCCTGGAGGTTGACTTCGAGTTGACCGCGCTTGTCATCGGCCGCGGTGGCGCCGGAGTCGGGGGGCTCGCGCAACGCCGGCGCCGGCATCAGCCAGGTGTCGGTGTTTCCGAGACGCTCTTCCGCCCCGCTGGCTTCATACGCCGCGACGTCGAGCACGGGGAGCTCGGCGGTGATATCGAGATCGCTCTCAGCCTGAGGTGAAGATGGCGGTGACGACGATTTGCGCTGCACACTCATCGGGATTGCGCGCTGGCCTTCGGTTCCTTATCGGAAAAGTGTAGCGCTCCGGGCTCGCCAGAACCGCCTGCGTGCGATAAATGTGTGAGGGGAATCGCGAAATCGCCGGCAGGGATTTTGCAGGGGGAGCGCAAGCGTCAGCCGCGCAGGAACTCGCGGATCCCGTCGGCCACCAGCTCCGGAGCGGCCTCGAACAGGCCTTGTCCCTGCTCCTGCAGGTCGATGCAGCGCGCTTTGAAGAGCAGCTCGCGCGCGCGCAAAGTGGCCTCCCACAGGTCGTCCCGCGGGCGCATCAACAAGACCTGCTGCGTGATCAGGCCCAACCGCTCCCGAACGGGATATTGCAACGCAGCATGAGTTAGCCAGGCGGGATGCACGCCATTGCGCAGCTTTTCCACGAAAGACTGCGTCACCAGCTCGATAGGGGCGCCATGCCCGTAGGTGTCCGCCGTACGTTGCCACTCGCTAGCCAGGTGGCTGCCGTCTGCGACGGGCTGCGTCGAGGGGTAGGCGCGTTTTACGACGTCGCGCTCGCCTTCCGTCAAAACTGGTACGGAGATCAGAACGACGCGGCGTACCTGCTTGGGCCGAATGATGGCCAGCTCGGTAGCGACGAGAGATCCGGTGTGATAGCCCAGAACGTCGATCTGCCGGAACCGCATGCTGTCGAGAAAATCGCCGATCGCCGCCGCGTAGTCGACCATGGTCGGGCGCGAGGCCGGCGGATCCGATTCGCCGAACCCCGGGATATCGGGGGCGTAGACCGAGCGGTCGCGACCGGCCAGCGCCAGGAAGCGCTCGAACAGGCGCCCCGACAATGGGCTTTTGTGAAGGCACAGAAGCGGTGTGCCTTCCTCGAAACCACCCCCGGGGGGAATGGCATTGTGAACGTGCAATTGCCCGTAGCGACTCTCGAAGTAACCGCGGCGGACGCGCGGTTCTGTTTCAGGGGGACGGCTCGAGACAGTTCCTTTGACCATGCTGTGCTCCGGAACGGGCAGGAGATACTGCCACGAGTTGTCGTGAACCATAAGGAACGCGTCACGAACTTCGCCATGGCCGCTTTGCACTCAGGTCAGGGCCGCGTAGATTCGCGGCTCCTCCGATTCGATGTGGAGATGAAGATGTCCCTGCCCGTTACGCGGGCCGCCACGACCCGCATCCCCGGTATCGCTCTTGCATTGGTCTTTGCGGTGACCCTCACTGGCTGCGGCCTTGCCGAGACCGGAGCAGCAGCGGCTGCGGGAGGAGCGTCAAAGGCTGAGGAGCTTCGTCGGGCGAAGGAGACCGAGGCCCACGTGAAGCAGCAAATCGACGCGGCCTATCAGCAGGCGGCGCAGCAGAGACGCGCTGGCGAGGCGGCGTCTCAGTAAGAGACTTCGTACCCGCGCTCGCCGCTGGAGGGCCTGACCCAGCAGCGTTGGCGCGCTTGCCGAACCGCATCCGAAATAAAGGCGTGGTGCCGGTCGGGTCTGCCCCGACCGGCACCACGCGCCCTTGGCGTAACGACCTTAGCGCCGTTTCGTGCTCTTGCCTCGCGAGCTCTTGCCGCCAGCGCGCTTGCCGGCTGCCGAACCCTTCTTTGCTACCGACTTACCCCGCTTCGCCCCGGCCCTCTTAGCCACCGGACGCTTCGCAGCGGGCCGCTTTTTGGCAGCGGTTTTCTTGCCGGCCGTCTTCTTTGCCGCTGTTTTCTTGCCTGTCTTGCTGCCGGCGCTCTTGCTCTTCGCAGCCGCTCGCTTGGCGACGGTTGGTTTCCTGCCCGCGGTCTTGGCGGCCTTCTTCGCCGCTTTCCTGGCTACCTTCTTTGCTGTCGCCTTCACCGGTTTCGGCGCTGGCGCCGATGCCGGCGCTGCTGGCTTCGGAGCCTCCGCCTTTCCGGCGGCCGCGTTACCCTTAGCCGCCGCCTTCCTGGGCTTTGACGCCTCGGCAGACGCTTTTGCAGCGTCCGCTTTTGGCGCCTCCACTACGGCGAACGTACCGCCCTGCGGATCCATCATCATGGTGATCCAGCTGCCGCCCGGGACCTCTTGCGGCCCGTGCAGAATCCGGCCACCGGCTGCCTTGGCTGCCGCGGTCGCCTTCGCGCAATCCGTCACCCGCACATAACTCAGCCAGTGCGGCGGGGTCGACGGGGCTTGCACGTTGTAGATGCCGCCGACCTGCGCACCCTGGCGATCGATGATCTGATAGATGCCCAGGGCCGCGCCCATGTCGTGAGCGGGGCCCTTTCCCCAACCGAAGAGCTCGACGTAGAAGCGCAGCGCTGCCGCATAGTCCGTAGTGGCCAGCTCGTGCCACGTGAACTCACCCGGAGAGCCGGCGCTGCCGGTTTCCTGCGCAGCACTGGCCGGGGTGTAGACCGCGAACGCCGCGCCCTGAGGATCCGCCAGCACCGCGAATCGGCCAGTGTTCGGAATGTCGGAAGCGCTCTTCAAAACCTTACCGCCGAGCCGCTCGGCCTCTGCCACCGTCGCATCGACATCGGGCGTGGCGATGTAAACGATCCAATGGGGGGGCGTGCCGGCATCCTCGCCGTCCGGCAGAGCCATCAGTCCGCCGATCTGCGTCTTGCCAGCCATCCACAGCGTGTAGGAAGGCATTCCGGAGGGCTGTGTTTTCCACGGTACCACCTTCGAATAGAAGGCGCCGGCCGCGTCCGGATCTGTCGTCATCAACTCGTGCCAGATGAATCGTCCCCGAATATCCGCGTTGCTCATGGTGCGTTTTCCCCTTGTTTGCGAGCTGCATCATTCACGATGGAGGGCGGGAAGCATGCGACCTCCAACGGCGATCGGCGCTGCTGTGCGCGCGGCCATTCTGCACTGCTATGCGAATCACTTCCATGTATGTTGCGTTGAAATTCGCGTCGCAGCGATGAGATGTAGCGACGCGGAGCCTGTGTGACTAATGATCGCCTACTGCGGCCGCCCGCTGCGCACGCCCGCTGCGCACGCCCCCATCGAGCAGATTTCTGCGATCGTTTCCCGCGCATCGCGAACAGCACGAGGATGTAGCCGAGAGGGCTGACAACAGCCGCGGGAAACGCATAGACCCGTGCCTCTCGCGCCAATCTCCCCTGTCCTGCCAGGCGACAGGCGCTAGGACGAGAACGCGTAGCAGATTGCCGGTGAAATCGACTATGAAGGGGGAAATCGCGAGCACTTTAACGGCCCATCCATCGTTCACGGTGTAGCCGGCGATAAAGGCGCCCGTCAGGAGCCCGAAGGAGATACCGACTTTAGGCGCACGGTGCGGCTCCCGCGTCAGTCCCGCAACCAGTAGGATGCCGGCGACGATTAGCATCAAGCCAAGCGCGGATAGCAGCGTCGGCCGCTCTCGAGCAGCAAGGTCGCGCCGATGAAAGACGGCAGTGGGCCGGAGCCGCGGGCGGTCGGATAGACGAGCGAAAGGTCCGACGTGCGATACCCGGCCTGCAGTGCGAGCGAGTTAACCCAGATGCAGCACGCTCGTAGCCGTGAGCGCGAGCCACTGCGTCGCGCCGAAATGCGGTCGCTGCCCGACGACGATGCACGGTCCCCGCTGCCAGCAGCACTGCTATCAGCGCCAGGGCCGGCATCTAGGAGCGTGTCCAATCCGGGGGCGTCGGCGTTCGCATCGAGCGGCTTGCCGCGATCATTCCACACGGTACCTAAACCGGCCTGTTATCTACCGCAAGGCGACGAAGTCCCCTTCGAAGGACGCCACCCGTTGTGCCAGATGCACGAGGTGCGCGGTCAGGGTCATCCGCGCACGACCGCGCCGCGCGAGCGTCGCCTTGAACCTCTCCCACGCCGACTCATCGTCAAAGCGGCAGACCGCTTCGAAATCGCCGGGGATCGGCTTCTCGTATTCCATTGAGCTGCGCTGGATGACCAGCCGCGCATCGAGGCCGGCGTCCTCGAGCCTCAGATGCAATAGCGTCCAGGCGGAGAGCGTCGCCAGCGCAGCGGCACTGCCGCCGAAAACCGTCTCGGTGTGGTTTACGTTGGGCCTGAGGGGAGCCGCCAGCTTCACGTGGGCTGCAGTGGCCGTTCTGACCTGCACGCCCATTGCGGCAGATAGGGGAATGTACTGGTACAGGTAGCGCTCGATGCGCTTTTCGGGTTCTTCGGATGTCATGCGCGCATGCTCTAGGCGAAGCCGCCGATGCGCAAGACTTGCCAAAAAAATGATGCTGTGGAACTAGCGTCGCAGTGGGGTAGATCGAGCCTCACACCGGAGCGTCCGAGGAAGCGCGCAGCCGTGCGCTTGCAATTGTCAAGGAACGCTCGTGCCAGATGAGGTAGAGGCCGCTCGCCATCACGATGCCGCCGCCGAGGTAGACGCGACTGGCCGGCAACACGCTCCACACCGCCCAATCGATGAGAATGCCCCACAGGAGCGCGGTGTACTCAAACGGCGCCACGACCGCAGGCGGCGCGCGGCGGAACGCCTCTGTCAACAGATGTTGGCCGATGGCCCCGAAAACACCCAGCACGACCAGCCACTTCCAATGCTCATGCTGCAAAGGGACCCATTGGGGGACTGCAATCAGCGCAGCAAATACCGTCATCAGACTGATCGTCCAGAAGACCACGCTCGTCGTAGTGTCCGTGCGGGTGAGGACTCGCAGAGCGATGACACTTAACGCGTATGCCGTTGCCGACACCAGCGCGGCAACGGCGCCGAGAGTGACGAGGCTGGACGGTGACGGCCTCAGCATCGTGATCACGCCAATGAGTCCGACAACGATAGCGAGCCAGTTGCGCCAACCGACGCGGTCGCCGAGCAGCGGCACCGAAAGAGCCGTCACGATGAGTGGTGCCGCCAGAAAGATCGAGTACGCGTTCGCCAGCGATAAGGCGCGCACGGCATAAATGAAGCCGCCTAGCACGACAACCATGAGCGCGCCGCGCAGCGCGTGCATGCCGAACCGATTGGGCTTGAGATCGCGATAGCGGCCTGTCATCAGAGCGGGCAGCGCCATGAACGGGAGCGACGCCAGCCCGCGCAGCACCGCCACCTCCATGGGCGGGTAATGTTCCGAGAACAGCTTCAGTAGCGCGTCCATGCCGGAGAATGCGGCGACCGCCACGAGCATCGACGCTATTGCCTTGAGCCGGCCGCTACTGCTCGGGCGACTCTCCGAGCCATGGGTCGACACAACTGCCAAGGGGCCTTCGAGAGGCTCGGCGGCCACGTCTAAGTCGCGGAATCGGCCTCCGCGCGTTGCCGCGCGGAGGCAATGGGGCGATAACCGATGCCCAGGAGGCGTGCGGGCAGAGGGAAGGCACTGGCAAGTGAAGCCAGCAGGGTCGAGGCGTAGGGAACCGATTGGATCACCAGCACCACGATCCACGCGAGCCGATCCGGGCCCTGCTGCTGCGGCGAGTGCGCCACGCCCCACGCGGCCAGCCACAAGCCGATCATCATCAGCGATTCCTCGCGTGCAGCGGCGAGAGCGTGCAGCAGTCGCGCCGATTCGCCCTTCTTCGGTGTGCGGAAGAACGGTTCACTGCGCGTGAACAGCCCCTTGATGACTGCGGTACCTATGGTGTGTGTGAGGGCGAGTCCGGCAATCGCGGCGGCTACCGTCTGCCGGAAATTCGCGCCGACACGGACCCGATACAGATGTACGAGCTTCGCGAGCTTGAACGTGAACAGCGACAGCGGCAGCACCGAATACATCACGAGCGGCGGATCGATCCGCCCAGGAGCCAACACCATCGCCGCAGACCAGCCGAGGGCTGCGATGTTGAAAAGCATGTTGCAGCCGTCAGCGACCCACGGCAACCAGCCGGCGACGAAATGGTAGCGTTGCCCGGGCGACAGTGGACCGCCTTCGAAAAAGAAGGCGCGCGCATGCCGTTTGAGGATCTGCATGGCGCCGTAGGCCCAGCGGAAGCGCTGCTTCTTGAAGTCGATGAAGGTATCCGGCATCAGCCCGCGGCCGTAACTCGCGGGCACGTAGCTGGCCTCGAAACCAGCCTCGAAGATCCGCAATCCCAGCTCCGCATCTTCGGTGATGCACCACTCGGCCCAGCCGGTGGTCTGCAGCAGATTGCGCCGCACCATGGTCATCGTGCCGTGCTGGATGATCGCGTTGCGCTCGTTGCGCGTGATCATGCCGATGTGGAAGAACCCGCGGTACTCGGCATAGCACATTGCCTTGAACGCGTTCGCGCTCTCGTCGCGATAGTCCTGCGGTGCCTGCACGATGGCGATGCGCGGCTCCTGAAATCCGGGTACGAGGTCGTGCAGCCAGTTGGGATCCACGACGTAGTCGCTGTCGATGACCGCGACGATCTGCGCGTCGGGCGCGGTGCGCGTCAGGGCGAAGTTGAGCGCGCCGGCCTTGAAGCCTTTCAAGGGCGCCACGTGAAAGAATCGGAATCGCTCGCCGAGCGCCGCGCAATGCGCCTCGACCGGACGCCATACGCTCTCGTCCTTCGTGTTGTTATCGATGACGATCACTTCATAGTTCGAGTAGTCCAGGCGGGCGAGCGCATCGAGCGTCTCGATCACCATCTCGGGCGGCTCGTTGTACGCGGGAACGTGAATGGAAACCTTGGGCTGCGGCTCCCCGTTCGCGAGCACGGGCGATCCCAGGCGCCGCCGGTAGGTGACCCAGTGCGCTTCAGCCCACTCGTGTGCCTCAGCGAGCAGCACGAGGATGACGCCCAGCATTCCCAGCAGCAGCAGCACGCCGGAGACGACGCTCGAGACGGTCATGTACTGCTGCGTGAAATCGTAGAACACCCAGACAGCAATCGTTGCGGCCGTGTACACCACCATCGCCAGGAAACTCCGCCCCCGATTGCGCAGTGTCTCGCTGTTCAGGTAGAGAACACCGAGCACGAGAAGCGCCACCGCGACCGAGATGGCGGCGAGAACGTGCCACTCCGGGACCCGAACTATAGGCGCCGTAAACTCGAACTTCGGCTGACGCTCCACGTCGTACACGCCCCAGTACGAGCCGACCGCGCCTTCCTGATAGGCCTTCCAAGGCTGGTCGAAGGCTTCCATCACGTAGTAAACGATCTGGTCGTGCTCGGCGCGTTTCAGAAACCGGCGTAGAAACAGAGCTTCATTCGCGTCGGAAGCGACGGCAGACTCACGCGTTCTCCCACGACTCGGCCAACCGATCTCGGCCACTACGATGGGTTTGCCGGGAAACGCTTTCTGCAGGCGGCGAAACTGCGCAAAGGAATAGTCGACCGCCGTCTCCACAGTGACACCCTCCCAATACGGAAGCAGGTGCACGGCGATGAAATCGACGTGTTCAGCGAGTTCCGGGTGTGCGAGCCATACGTGCCAGGGCTCGGCGGTGCTCACGGGCTGCCCGATCGCATCGCGCGCACGGTCGAGATACTTCTCGAGCTGCTCGATGGGGATGTCGCCGCGCAGGACGACTTCGTTGCCAATGATGACCCGCACGACGTTGATGTGAGTACGCGCGAGCTCTATCGCTGTGCTGATTTCCGTCTCGTCCATGTCCTTATGGTTATCGACCCAGGCACCGACGGTGACGTTGATCCCGTGGCGCTCGGCGAGCTGCGGCACGTCGGCCAGACTACCGGCGTTGCTGTACGTGCGGACGGCGAGGGTCTTGCCTTCGAGCAGCTTGAGATCGGTGTCGATCTCCGCGTCGGTGGGCATTTCTTTGTGAGTCGGATCCTCGCCGATGCGGAACGGCGAGAACGCGAATCCCTGGATACGGGCGGGCCACGGCGGCTCGAGCGTCGGACGGTTGAGGAACGCCCAGACCGCGAAGGTCAGAGTCGCGAACACCGCTGCGATCAACAGGCCGGGTAAGCTCTTCATTGAACTAAGTAAACAGAAGGGCTCGCATCATACGCTGCAACAGCGTAACTGCGCCTGAACCGGAGGCGTCGATCTTGTGGCTTACCAGACCCCGACGTTGGGCATGGACTTCCAGGGTTCGGCGGGAGCCAGGGCCGCCCCCTTCTGGAGCAGCTCGACGGAGATATTGTCGGGCGAACGGATGAAAGCCATCCGGCCGTCGCGTGGCGGTCGATTGATGACCACCCCTTGGTCGGCCAAGCGCTGGCAGGTCGCGTAAATGTCGTCCACCTCATAGGCGAGGTGCCCGAAGTTACGTCCGCCCGTATAGGCCTCCGGGTCCCAGTTGTGGGTGAGCTCGACTTGCGCCGACTCGTCGCCGGGCGCCGCGAGGAACACCAGGGTGAAGCGCCCGTGCGGGCTGTCCTTGCGTGACAGTTCCTTCAGGCCCAGCGCGTCCCGGTAGAACCGCAACGAGGCGTCGATATCGGTGACGCGAACCATCGTATGCAGATATTTCATGAATGGGTTCGTGCTGGGGGCGGCTAGAACATCTCGGACGGGCCGGGAGTCTTGATGGTGACCTTATGCCGTGACGGGATGAAGTCACCGGTGATCATCTCTTCGTAGCTCTGTCCCGGACCCACCATGGGGTAGACCCCGGCATCGGGATCGATCATGACTTCCAGAAACGCCGGTCCCTCGAATTTCACGAACTCCTCGATGACCCGCGGCACGTCCTCTTTACGATCGAGGCGCACGGCGTAGCGGAAGCCGTCCGCCTGCGCCGCTTTGACGAAGTCCTTCTTGTGCAACGACTTGTCGCTGGCGGACAGTCGCCCCTTGAAGTAGAGCTTCTGCCACTGCTTGACCATGCCGTCGCCGCAGTTGTTCAGCACCACGACTTTGACCGGCAGGTCGTAAGTCGTGACCGTCTCGAGCTCGCCGATATTCATGCGGATGCTCGAGTCACCGTCGATATCGATGACGAGGCGCTGAGGGTTCGCGATTTGCGCGCCGATCGCGGCGGGCAGTCCGAAGCCCATCGTGCCCATGCTGCCGGAAGTCAGCCACAGCCGGGGGTGCCGGAAATCGCAGTACTGCGCGGCCCACATCTGGTGCTGGCCGACGCCCGTCGTGATGATGGCTTCGCCCCGCGTGTGCTTGTTGATCTCCTCGATCACGTAGTACGGCTGGATCAACGTGCTGGCGCGATCATAGTTCATGGCGTAGACGCGTTTCAGCTCGGCGACACTCGCCTGCCAGGCACTGTAGTCGCGCTTGAACTTCTCGCGTCGGCCATACGCCATAAGCGCCTGCAGCGCCTCCGTGAGCACGCCGATGTGGCTCCACTGCACGCGTTTGACCTTGTTCACCTCGGCGCGGTCGACGTCGAGATGCGCGATACGCTTGGCGTTCCTCGCGAATTTCGCCGGCACACCCGCCACTCGGTCATCGAAGCGCGCACCGACAGCGATCAAGAAATCGCAATCGTCCACGGCGTAGTTCGCGAACGCGGTGCCGTGCATTCCGAGCATGCGCATGCAAAGCGGATTCGTGGTGTCCACGGCGCCGATGCCCATGAGTGTGGTCACCACGGGAATATTGAAGGCAAGCGCAAACTCGGTGAGCGTGCTGGCGGCACCGGCGTTGATAACACCGCCGCCGGCGTAGATGAGAGGACGCTGGGCCTCACCGAGCATCTCGAAGAAACGAGCAGCCTCGTGCGTATCCACCGCGCGCTCGGAGAGTTCCTTCATTCGGCGACGATAGCCGGGAATCGGGAGTATGCCGCCGCCGTGAAAGACGCCTTCCCAGTTCTGCACGTCCTTCGGCACGTCGACGACGACCGGGCCCGGTCGGCCGGTGCGCGCAATCTCGAAAGCCGTACGCATGGTGGCCTCGAGCTTCGTCGGGTCGGTCACGAGGAAAATATGCTTGGCGACGGCACCCATGATCGAGGGCACCGGCGCTTCCTGAAAAGCGTCCGTGCCGATGGCGGCCGTGGCCACCTGGCCGCAAATCACGACAATAGGAACCGAATCGGCCATGCAATCGCGCACCGGTGTAACGGTGTTCGTCGCTCCCGGGCCCGAGGTCACGATGCACACTCCCACGCGGCCGGTGGCCCGGGCATAGCCCGCGGCCATGAAGCCGGCCCCCTGCTCGTTCGAGGGCACGATGAGCGGAATCTGCGGCTCGCCGACGTGGCTCTGCTGCTCGTTGTAAAGGAATACGGCGTCGTACGTCGGGAGGATGGCCCCGCCGCTGTAGCCGAAAATCGCGGTAACCCCCTCATCCGCAAGCACCTGCATGATCATCCGGGCACCGGACATCTTCTCGCCGGCAAGCGGATGCCCAAGGGGGCGGGGCTGAATGACCGTGTCGCTCATGACTGTCTATCTATTGGCTGAAAGTCGCCCGGGGCGCGCAGCCTGCGGCCCGGGACGGGCCAGCGCTTTCAGCGATCGCGCCGACTGGCTCGTCGCGGCTAAATGACGGGCCGGTTCTGGGGAATCCATATCAGAGTGACCGCAAAAGTGGGGGGTATGGTCGAGACTAGCAGCTTGCGCTGGCCCTGCAAACACGGGTGGCGTGCATCGGAGACATGAAGGGATACGTCCGGTACCCATAATCCAGTCAGGGTGATGCGTGCAGGAATTACCGGGGGTTCTCAAGCCGCTACCGGCGCGCCCGCACATGAGGCCTCATTGCGCGGCATCGTTGCACGCCGGTAGCAAATGCAGGGTACGGGGCGCGCCGTTATCATGGAGCCTCGCCCTTCCAGCCATCGACTCCAAGTAATCGACTCCCATGCGTCACATCATCGCGATCCTGCTACAGAACGAAGCCGGTGCTCTTGCCCGCGTGGCCGGGCTCTTCTCGACCCGCGGCTATAACATCGAATCCCTGTCCGTCGCGCCGACGGACGACCCGACCGTATCGCGCCTCACGCTGGTCACAAAAGGATCGGATGCAGTGATCCAGCAGATCGCCAACCAGCTCAACAAACTGGTCGACGTCGTGAATGTCGAGGACATGACCCTGGGAGAGCATCTCGAGCGGGAGCTTGTACTGCTCAAGCTCAAGGTGCGGCCCGAGCGCACCGACACGGTGCGCGGTCACGTCATCCGCCTGGGCGGTCGTGTTCTGGATCCGGCAACGGACGGGTTCATCGTCGAGCTCACAGGCAGCGAGGCCGAGGTCAACACTTTCGTCACTGAGCTCGCGCGCGATGCGGAGTTGCTCGAGGTGGTCCGTAGCGGCGCGCTCGGCATCGGCCGCAACGCGCGACCGCTGAGAGTTGTTCGCTGAAACGGCGGCGACTGACGCAATCTGGCGACGCTGCCGCGGCGGCTCTTGTAATAATTCCTCCGTTGCCGCCGGCGCGAAACTCCTCGTAAGATGCCCCCGCGGAAATAGACGGGCTCGGGTCTTCCGTTTCGACCCAGAGCTCGCGTGAAGCGGGTGGTCTGAAACGACTGCGGTGTCACGCACGACACACGTGGATAGGAGTCTGTCTGGCTCATGGGCGCCGGCAAGGGTGTTTATGAGCCAGACGGACTCCAAGGGAATGACCGAGATTCGTCGGCTCGGTGGGTTTCCTTTGCGAACACACAACAACTTGCCTTGCCTACCTCCTCGAGGTGATGTCGTATCGACGTAGCGACCGCCTCTCGAGAACGCCATGCATGTATTCAAGAGCCCGCCCGCGTCCCGGAAGCAGTCGCGTCGTCCTCCCAAGATTCAAAGTGCGAGTACGCGTGCGGCGAAGGACAACAGCGGGAGCGACCGGCCTGAAACTAAACTGAACGGTGAAACGAGCGCCATTCTCGCCGCCCTGATCGCGCTGAAGCGTGGCAACAGCGACGTGCGTTTGCCTGAGGAATGGCCCGGCCCGGCGGGACGGATCGCTGAAGCATTCAACGAGGTAGTCGAGCTCAACGTGCGTACCGCGCGGGAGCTCGAGCGCCTCAACCGGGTCGTGGGGCGTGAGGGAAAACTGCGCCATCGCGCATCGCTCGGCAACGTCAGCGGCTTCTGGTACGACTCGATCGAGAACATCAACGCGTTGATCGACGATCTCGTGCATCCGACCACGGAAGTCGCCCGCGTCATCGGCGCGTTCGCTCAGGGCGATCTCACCAAGACGATGGCGCTCGAGATCGAGAGTCGACCGCTCGAAGGCGAATCCCTCCGCACGGCCAAGACGATCAACAAGATGATCGAGCAGCTCAGCTCGTTCGCCACCGAAGTGACACGTGTTGCGCGTGAGGTGGGAACGGAGGGCATTCTGGGCGGCCAGGCCCGAGTGGAAGGCGTGTCGGGTACCTGGAAGGATCTGACCGAGAGTGTCAACTTCATGGCCGGCAACCTCACCGGCCAGGTCCGCAACATCGCGGAAGTGACGAAAGCCGTCGCGGCCGGCGATCTTTCCAAGAAAGTCACGGTGGACGTCAAGGGAGAGATTCTCGAGCTGAAGAACACCGTCAACACGATGGTCGATCAGCTCCGGTCGTTCGCTTCCGAGGTCACTCGCGTGGCGCGCGAGGTCGGCACCGAAGGCATTCTCGGGGGCCAGGCGGATGTGAAAGGCGTGTCGGGGACCTGGAAGGACCTGACCGAGAGCGTCAACTTCATGGCCGGCAACCTGACCGGCCAGGTGCGCAACATCGCTGAAGTGACGACTGCGGTCGCGGCAGGCGATCTGTCGAAGAAGATCACCGTCGACGTGAAGGGGGAGATCGAAGAGCTCAAGGACACCATCAATACGATGGTCGATCAATTGCGCTCGTTCGCCGCCGAAGTGACTCGCGTGGCGCGCGAGGTCGGCACCGAAGGCAGCTTGGGCGGACAGGCGCAGGTGGAGGGCGTGTCGGGTACCTGGAAAGACCTGACCGACAACGTGAACCTCATGGCGAGCAACCTCACCAGCCAGGTGCGCGGTATCGCCAAGGTCGTCACCGCAGTGGCCAACGGCGACCTGGATCTCAAACTGAAAGTAGACGCCAAGGGCGAGATCGCCGCCCTCGCCGAAACCATCAACAGCATGACCGAGACGCTCGCGACGTTCGCCGACCAGGTAACCAGCGTAGCGCGCGAGGTGGGCGTTGAAGGCAAGCTCGGGGGCCAGGCGAAAGTACCGGGCGCTTCGGGAACCTGGAAGGGACTCACCGAAAACGTCAACCAACTCGCGGCGAACCTCACGACACAGGTGCGAGCGATCGCGGAAGTCGCGATGGCGGTGACGAAGGGTGACCTGACACGGTCGATCACCGTGCAGGCGGAGGGCGAAGTAGCGGCCCTCAAAGACACCATCAACGAGATGATCCGCAACCTCAAGGATACGACCCAGAAAAACACCGAGCAGGACTGGCGCAAAACCAACCTTGCCAAGTTCAGCCGCATGCTCCAGGGCCAGAAGGATCTCGTGGCCGTGGCCCAGATGATCCTGTCCGAGCTTGCCCCCGTGGTGGGCGCGCAGCAGGCCGAGCTCTACGTGCTGGACTCCACCCGAGCCGCACCGAAGCTGCAGCTGCTGGCGAGTTACGCATCGGGCGGACAGGGAGCCCATGGGAAGGAACTGGGCCTGGGCGAGGGACTCGTCGGGCAATGTGCCGTAGACAAGCAGAAGATCCTGATGCACGGCGTGCCGGCGGACGCCATCCGGATCTCCTCCGGCCTCGCGCTGTGCTCGCCGCGGAACATTCTCGTGCTGCCCGTCGTATTCGAAGGCGAGGCGAAGGGAGTGCTGGAGCTCGCATCGTTCGAGCGCTTCAGCTCCACGCACCAGGCGTTCCTCGATCAGCTCACGGAGAGCATCGGCGTCGTGATCAACACGATCGAAGCCAACATGCGCACGGAGAACCTGCTGCAGCAATCGCAATCCCTCGCACAGGAGCTGCAGCAGACGAACCAGGAGCTGCAGGAGAAAGCCCAGCTGCTGGCGCATCAGAACCACGAGGTCGAGCGCAAGAACAGCGAAGTGGAGCAGGCACGGCAGGCGCTCGAGGAGAAGGCCAAGCAGCTGGCACTCACGTCGAAGTACAAATCCGAATTTCTCGCCAACATGTCGCACGAGCTGCGCACGCCGCTCAACAGCCTGCTCATTCTTTCCGACCAGCTCTTGCGCAACTCCGACGGGAACCTCACCTCGCGCCAGGTCGAGTTCGCCCGCACGATTCACTCGGCGGGCAACGATCTCCTCATGCTCATCAACGACATCCTCGATCTTTCGAAGATCGAGTCCGGGACCGTAGTGGTCGACGTGAGCGAGCTGCGCTTCAATGAGCTGCAGCATTACGTGGAGCGCAACTTCCGACATGTTGCCGAGGCGAAGAATGTCGGGTTCGTCGTCCTACTGGGCGAACAGCTGCCGGCGTCCGTGGTGACGGATGCCAAACGTCTGCAGCAGATCCTGAAGAATCTGTTATCGAATGCCTTCAAGTTCACCCATCGGGGCCAGGTCACGCTCACCATCGATCGGGCGGACGGCGGGTGGGGACCGGAGAACGAGGAGCTCGAGCGCGCGCACGAGGCGCTGGCGTTCTCGGTGAACGACAGCGGCATCGGCATCTCCGCGGACAAGCAGCGGATCATCTTCGAAGCGTTCCAGCAGGCCGATGGCAGCACCAGCCGCAAGTACGGCGGCTCGGGGCTCGGGCTCGCCATCAGCCGCGAGTTGTCGAAACTGCTCGGCGGCGAAATCTGCCTGGTGAGTGCGCCCGGTAAGGGCAGCATTTTCACCCTCTACCTGCCGCAGACCTACATCGGCTCACGGTCCACCCGCCAGCGTACTCCCGCGGAAATAGCCGCACAGAGGCCACCGAGCGCCGTGCTGGACGAGATTTTCCTGGACGCCGTGATACGCCTGCCGGGGACTGCGGCGGCGGCCGCGTTGGAGGAGCCGGAGCCATTGGCCCTCAACGAGGCGCAGGACGATCGCGAGTCGATCCAGCCAGGCGACAAGGTTTTACTCATTGTCGAGAATGACCTCGCGTTCGCGCGCCTGCTCCTTGAAGCTGCGCGCGAGAAAGGGTTCAAGGGCCTCGTCACTACGCTTGGGTCGGGGGCTCTTACCCTGTCGCGCGATTTCGAGCCGGATGCCGTGACGCTCGACCTGTTCCTGCCGGACATGAACGGCTGGCGCGTGCTCAATCGTCTCAAGAATCACCTGGCGACGCGCCACATACCGGTGTGCGTCATTTCTACCGACGAAGCGCGCGCTCAGGCGCTCGAGGCCGGCGCAGCGGGTTTCATTGCGAAGCCGATCCAGTCGAAAGAGGTCCTCGACCGCGCGCTCGAGGAGTTGCATCAATTCGTGGCCCGTCCGTCCCGGAATCTGTTGATTCTCATGTCCGACTCGCAGGAACGAGAGGAACTCGTGGCGCTGCTCTCAGGCAGCGACGTCCGTATTTTCCCGGTTGCGAATGCGCCCCTTGCCTGCAGCATCCTGCAGGAGCAGCCCATCAACTGCCTCGTGGTCGGTCCTGGCGCGCCCGCCCTGGACCCGCAGGTGTGCGAACCGCTGCTCGTCGACGGAGGCACGGGACTTGGGTCGCCCGGCGTCGTCTTTTATGGCGACGGCCGCTCAGCGCAGGGCTACGAGGAATTCCGGCGGCGCTTCAAGGACCGCATCATCATCCGCGAGTCGCAATCCCGCGAACGCCTCCTCGAGCAGACGGCTTTCTTCCTGCACCGCAATCTGCAGGCCTTGGGCGAACCTGCGCGCCACCAGCTGGAAGCTCTGCATGAATCGCAAAAAGCGCTCGCGGGCAGAACGGTTCTCATCGTCGACGATGACATGCGCAACATCTTCGCGCTCGCCACCGTCCTCGACGAGCAGGGCATGACGGTGATCTCCGCGGACAACGGCCGCGAAGCGATCCAACACGTCATGCAGGACCCGTCGATCGACGTCGTCCTCATGGATATCATGATGCCCGAGATGGATGGCATCGCCACCATCCAGGAGATCCGCAAGAATCCGGAGCGGCATGACCTGCCCATCATTGCCGTGACGGCCAAAGCCATGAAGGGCGATCGGGAAAAATGTATTGCGGCGGGCGCATGGGATTACCTCTCCAAACCGGTGAACACGCAAGACCTCCTCGCCGCCCTGCGGGCGTGGCTGAAGGCTTGAACGTGCCACACTCGCGCGCTCGAATTCTCATCGTCGACGACCTTCCCGAGAAGCTGCTCGTCTACGGCACGCTGCTCGAAGATCTCGATGCGCAGATCGTCGAGGCGCACTCGGGGACCGAGGCTTTGAAGCGCGTGCTCGAAGGGGAATTCGCGGTCATCCTGCTCGATGTCAACATGCCCGACATCGATGGCCTCGAGACCGCGAACCTCGTGCGGCGGCACAAGCACGGCCGGCACACACCCATCATCTTCATTACCAGCTACGCGGATGAGATGCAGACCGCGCGGGGCTACGAGCTCGGCGCGGTGGACTACATCCTTTCTCCGGTGATCGCCTCGGTGTTGCGAACGAAGGTGCGGGTGTTTGTCGACCTCTATGAGGCACGTGCCGCTCTCGCAAGATCGAACCAGGAACTCGAATCACGCGTCACGGAGCGCACCGCCGAGCTGCAGAAGAGCAACGAACGGCTGCAAGGCGAGATCGCGGAGCGCCTGCGGGCGGAGGCCGAACGCGAGGCTCTGCTCGCGAGAGAGAAGGTCTTACGGGCGGAGGCCGAAGAGCTGAGCCGGCTCAAGGACGAATTCCTCGCGACGATGTCGCATGAATTGCGTACGCCGCTCAATGCGATCTTCGGTTGGATCACGCTGCTGCGGACGGGACGCCTGGATGGGGCCAGTCAGCAGCGGGCGCTCGAGACCATTGAGCGGAACGCTCGTGCGCAGAAGCGGCTCATCGAGGATCTGCTGGACGTGTCGCGCATCGTGACGGGGAAAGTGGCGCTCGAGCTCGTTACCGTCGATCCGCGGCGCGTGGTCGAGGCGGCGCTCGAAACCATGCACCCGGCGGCGCAGGCGAAGGGGCTCAAGATCGTGCCACTTCTCGACAGCAGCGCGGGGACGGTACGAGGCGATTTTGCGCGGCTCCAGCAGATCGTATGCAACCTGCTTTCCAACGCGATCAAGTTCACCCAGGCGGGTGGACAGGTCGAGGTGTGCCTGGCGCGGCGTAATGACGAGGTCGAGATCGGCATTTCCGACAGCGGCCAGGGGATCAAGCCGGAGTTTCTACCACTGGTGTTCGATCGCTTTCGGCAGGAAGACGGGTCTATCAGCCGGCGGCACGGCGGCCTGGGGCTCGGGCTGGCCATCGTGCGGCATCTTGTTGAATTACACGCAGGGACCGTGGATGCGGACAGCGCTGGCGAAGGCAAGGGTGCGCGGTTCACCGTGCGATTGCCGGTACGCGAGGCAACGGCGCTACCGCGGGCGGTGGAGGTCCCTGCGGGCGGGACGGCGACAGCCGCTATGTTGACGGGAGTGCGACTACTCGTTGTAGACGATGATCCGGGGGCGAGGGAGCTGATCAGTGGAATGTTGGCGGGGTTTGGGGCGGAGGTCAGCGTGGCTGACAGTGGCCAAGCGGCGCTGACGTTGCTGTTTGCGCAGCGGCCCGACGTCTTGATTGCGGATCTGGGGATGCCGGCGATGGATGGGTATGCGCTGATCGAGCAGGTGCGGGCATTGGATCCCGACTTCGGGGGGCAGACGCCAGCGGTTGCGGTGACGGCTTATGCGTCGCCTCAGGATCGGCTTAGGGCGCTACAGGCGGGGTATCAGAATCATGTGGCCAAGCCGGTGGAGGCGGAGGAGTTGGCTATTGTGATTGCCAGCCTGGTGGGAAGATCTGCGCAGGATAAGAGGGCATAGGACTCGCCCGCTGTGCCGCCAGCGGGCCCGGGCGTGCCGCCGATCAGGGGATCAGGACAGTAGAACCTGTCGTACGGCGGGCTTCCAGGTCGCGGTGAGCTTCCGCGGCATCGGCCAGGGGATAGGTTTGGCCGATGAGCACTTTGACGGATTTCTTTTTGACGGCGGCGAACAGCTCGCGGGCGGCGCTGTCGAGGGCTTCGCGGGTTGCGATGTAGTGGAAGAGCGTGGGGCGGGTCAGGAACAGTGAGCCGCGCTTGGCGAGCTCCAGCGGGCTGATGGCCGGAGGGGGACCGGAGGCGTTGCCGTAGGCCACCATCGTGCCAAGGGGGCGCAAAGAGTCGAGGGACTCTATGAAGGTATCCTTGCCCACCGAGTCGTAGACGGCAGCTACGCCTTGACCTTTGGTAAATTTCCTGGCGCTGGGGACGATTTCGTCGCGGCCGGAGATGAGGACGAGTTTGCAGCCGTGCTTGCGGGCGAGTTCGGCTTTCGCCTCGCTGCCGACGACGCCGATGACTTTGGCGCCGAGGGCTTTGGCCCATTGACACAGGATGAGGCCGACCCCGCCTGCCGCGGCATGCACGAGAATGGTGTCGCCGCTAGCGACGCGATAAGTGCGCCTCAAGAGATAGTGGGCCGTGAGTCCTTTCAGCATGAGGGCCGCAGCTTGTTCGTCCGAGATCCCCTTTGGGACTTTGACGAGACGCTCGGCGCTGACATTGCGCAGCTCGCTGTAGGCCCCGGGCTTCTGATTTACATAGGCGACGCGATCGCCAACCCGGAAGCCGCGGACTTTGCGGCCGACGGCGGTGACGACTCCGGCGGCTTCACGGCCCAGGCCGCTCGGCAGCTCGACCGGATACAGGCCGGTGCGATCGTAGACATCGATGTAGTTGACGCCAATCGCGGTGTGCCGGACCTGCGCTTCGTTGGGGGCCGGTTTGCCGGGATCGAAGTCCTCGCAGCGCAGAACTTCCGGGCCGCCGTGCTCGTAGAAACGGATGGCTTTGGGCATGTTGTTTCCGGCCTCACGGGCTCGAGTGCCCGGCTGTTCAGGCCGGCTAGGATACCGCAGGGTGGTGGGCCGGTGCCCGTCCGTTCGGCGGGGTGCGCGGCGTGCCCGTGTCCACGGCGCCGCGCTTCCCTACTCGTCATCTGCGCACTGCGCTTTGTTCTTAGCCAATCCTACGGGCTTCGCGGCGCCGTGCCACGGTCCTCGCGATGCCAGTAAGTCCCGCGCGCAGCGCGTTTCTACAGCGCAGCGTCGTCGGTCTCACCGGTACGAATGCGGATGACGCGCTCGATATCGGTGATGAAGATCTTGCCGTCGCCGACCTTCCCCGTTTTGGCCGACTTCATGACGGCTTCGATGACTTGGTCGACCAAGTCGCTGCGTACTGCGACCTCAATGCGGGTCTTAGGGACGAAATCGACCACGTACTCGGCACCACGATACAACTCGGTGTGGCCTCGCTGCCGGCCGAAGCCCTTCACTTCGGTGACGGTCATGCCCGAAACGCCGATGTCGGATAGCGCGGCGCGCACGTCGTCGAGCTTGAACGGTTTAATGATCGCTGTGACCAGTTTCATGTGCGAGCTCTCCGTCGGATTTTCGATGCGTTATTTATAGAA
>JAQGOG010000097.1 GCA_028293765.1 Gammaproteobacteria bacterium | reverse complement strand
GCACAATCGCGCCCAGGGCCCGGCCCAACATGACGAGCCAGGAGAACGGCAGCAGGGACAGCGACCGCAAAATACCCAGGGCGGCCCAGGTGGGCCAGTAGCGAGGCGCGAATAGCCGAAGTGGCATAGGCGGACATCCCAAGCACGCATGGTGCGTGCGGCGTGTCGTGGTGCGAGAACATCTCAGGGCCAGAATCGCTGTGACTCTCGAGCGAATGCGTCTGTAATGTTGGACGCCGCCTGGCTTTGCATCGTAAAGTACTTCGCGGCAAAATTGCGCGCAAGTATTTCCCGGTCGCGCCAACCCTTACGCTCAGCGGTCCCCGGCTGCGTGCGACTTGGTTTCACTTCGTAAGAAGATCGTAAGTAGCCGCGCCTGACACCCTCAAGCTGCGCTGGTAGGCTGATCATATGCACGTCCTGCTCATCGAGGACAGCCTCGACTTGTCGGCCAATATCGGCGAATTCCTGACGTCCCGAGGGCACGACGTGGATTATGCACTCGATGGCCACGCGGGGTTACAGCTTGCCGCCAACAATAGTTACGAAGCCGTAATCTTGGATCTTGGCCTTCCGGGCTTGGACGGGCTGACGGTGTGCCAGCGTTTGCGGGACGCCTCGCGCAAGGACGTCGCTGTCCTGATACTCACGGCGCGCGACGGCGAGGCAGACAAACTGCGCGGTTTCGATGCCGGCGCGGACGACTACTTGACGAAGCCGTTTTCGCTGCTTGAGCTCCTGGCACGTCTGAAAGTTCTCTCCCGGCGAGCATCCGGCTCCAAAGGGGTGCTCGAGGTGGCTGATCTGACGTTCGACCTGCGCACGTTGCTCGTTCGGCGCGGAGATCGAGTCATCGCACTTGCCCCGACCGGAATGCGCATTCTCGAACAACTGATGCGCGCCTCCCCGGGCGTGGTCACCCGCGAGCAACTCGAAGCCACTGTCTGGGGGAACGATCCTCCGGAAAGCAATGCTGCATTGCGAGGCCACATTCTCACGATTCGCAATGCCGTCGACGCGGAGAATGCGCCCAAGCTGTTGCATACCGTGCACGGAACCGGCTATCGACTCGCATAGCGGCGATGCGCTTCAGCTGGAGTTTACGAACGAGATTTCTGCTGGCGACTTCCGTGCTGGTCGTCGTCCTGTGCGCCGCCTTCGGTGTAGCCGTACATCAGTTCATCGAACTGCTCGAGGACGAGATGTTGAACCGCACCCTGGTGCGGCAGATGCACCAATTCGAGCTGGACGTGGCAAGCGATCCGCGGCTTGCGCCCCCTGTGGATGGCGGCATGAAGGGATTCATCATCCGCAGCCCAGACGATAGGGCGGCACTGCCGCACGAGCTGGCCGATCTGGGGGTCGGAGTTCACGAAGATGTCACGGTTGGCGGACGGAATTACTTCGCAGCGATACAGGATGTCGGCGCGACGCGTCTGTATCTGCTTCTGGACACGGAGCGTGTGGACGTTCTCGAAGGGAACGTGATTGCCGCAGCGTCGCTCGTCGGCCTGGTTGCAATCGGACTTGCAGCAATAGTGGGATTGGCGCTCTCGCAAACGGTGATGCGGCCTGTTACCGCGCTGGCGAATGATGTTGCGCATCTCGATCCAGCGCGGCGCAACGAGAAACTCGAGAATCGCTTCGCCAATCGCGAGGTGGGCGTCATTGCCGCGGCCTTCGATGACTACATGGAGCGGCTCGAGCGAGTTGTCGAGCGGGAGCAGGCCTTTACCGAAGATGCGAGCCACGAGTTGCGTACGCCCCTGGCGATCATCTCGAGCGCGGCGGAATTACTGGCGGAGGAGACCGGCTTGTCGGAAGCCGGACGCGGGCGGGTTCTCAGGATCCGGCGCGCGAGCGCACACATGCAGTCTCTCATAGAGGCGCTGCTCTTCCTGGCGCGAGGGGAAATGGGCGGCGGTCTGCAACCCTGCGCACTCGACCAGATTGTCCGGGAAGCGGCGGAAGTCGTGGCTGCCAGCGCGGCCGCCAAGTCGCTCGCGCTCTACATCGACATCCAGCCAGTGACCGTAGCCGGCGCGCCGGTGATGATCGCCTGCGTCGTCAACAATCTGCTGCTCAACGCCGTGAACTATACGCAGAATGGCTCGATACAAGTGCGCCTGACGCCGGCCCTGCTGCTCGTGCATGACACGGGAGTCGGCATTCCTCCGCAGGACCTGTCCCGGATCTTCGAGCGTCGCTATCGCGGTTCCAACAGCCGGGGGCTCGGCCTCGGCCTCTACTTGGTCAACAGGATCTGCGAGCGGCTCGGCTGGACGATCGAGATCGAGAGCGCGCCGGGGTTGGGAACTACCTTTCGTATCCATCTGCTGGCAAAGTCCTGACTGCTCGACACGTTTCATGTTCTGTCAGCCTCGTCCTGCACACGCGTGTCCACGGCAATCCAGTGGCCGTCCGCCTCCAGCTTTTGGAAGGTCCACTATTCGCGCGTTTCGTGATACCACTACCGACGGCCACGTTTCTGACTACGCCAGCGGTTGAAGGGAGCGGCGCACTCGCGCCCGTCGACCTTGGTGAGTTGCCGAAATCCAACGCTACCGGACCCACCACCTGCAGCTTCAGCTGCGGCAATACCACAGGTACGTTTTCTGCTTGAGCTTCCGTTAAACGAAAGCTTGAGCCTCGGGAATAGCCTCTGCCCGCACCTGCCCGCGGGCACAAAGGAGCCAGATCGAAGTGAATATTGCAGGCCCACCCCGGGTATTGCTGATCGGTCCCTACGATCCACACGGTGGCGAGTACACGTTCCTCGCCCCGCCGCTCGGCGTGTGGCGGCTGGCCGGCGTGCTCGCGTCCGCTGGCGTCGAGACGAAAGTGTTCGATCCGAACTGCTGTCGAGAAACTCCACAGCGTGCGCTGGAACGCGAACTCTCGAGCGGCTCGTGGGACGTCGTCGGCGTTTCCACGACAGGGATGACGCTCCGGTTCGATCTGGAACTCGCGCATATCGTGCGGCGGACCACTCCTGGGGCCCTCATCGTCGCCGGCGGTATGGAGGCGACGTTTCGTCCGGAGCTGCTGTTCGAGTTGGGTCCGTTCGACCTGATCGTTCTCGGGGAAGGTGAACGGCCGCTTCTGGAGTTGGTGAGGCGGCTGCGCGCGGGCCAGCCGCTGGGGGGCATCGCCGGGACCGCGGAACTGACCCAGGGGAGAGTGCTTTCCATACCGCAGCGTGCGCTGGATCGGAGCGAGCTACGCGATGCGATCTACAGCATTCCGTACGCGGCGATGCCCTATTCATCCTATTGGGAGCGTCTCGAAGCGGCGTATCGCATCGGAGCGTTGCCGAGCAAAGCGGCGCGGGAAGCGCACCTGGCCGAAATCCGCTCCGTGCGGTTGATTACGCTCAACTACTGTCCGATGGGTTGCACGTTCTGTTCCGCCACCAATTTCCTGCATGAATCCCAGGGGAGTGTTGCCTCGGTCGCGCGGCTGGAAGCGGACGAATGCCTGACCATGATCGAGCGGATCGTCGCGGCACAGCCGGGCGTGCGCACGATCATCTTCCAGGACGATATTTTTACCTTCACACGGGATCACCGCATTCTGCCGCTGTGTGCCGGGATCCTGGCGGCGAAGCGCAATGGGAGGATTCCGGCGAATCTGCAGTTCATCAGCACGAACCGCATCGATGCGATGTCGGTCGAGCGCCTTGCAGCCATGCGCCAGGTGGGGTTTCGCGTCCTGGGTTTCGGCATCGAGAGCTTCTCGCGGAAAGTGCTCGCCGAATTCAACAAGGCACAGATACATCGTCACATCGAGCCGATGCTCTCCGCAGCTCTCGCGACCGGCGTGACGCCGTTCCTCGATCTGATCCTGAGCTCGCCGCACGCCGCTCTGGAGGATGTCGCGGAAACCCTCCGGGAGGCATACCGGTGGCTGCGCCAGGGTTGCGAGATCGGCATGTATCCCTACGTGATTCCGTTTTCGGGAGCGATGTTTGCCCGGGATCCCGGTCTCGCGCCTCATACACACTATGCTCTTCGGCACGTCGCGGGCACCGCCATTTCGTGGCAGCAGCCGGCGAAAATCCTGCCGCTCGACCCGGTCGTCGCCGCCGCGATTCTGCGTATGGAATGCAGCTTCGAGGCCATGCTGGGACCGCTCGAAAGGCAGGTGGCGCATCTGCCGTCGCGCGTGCGATCGCTACTGTGGATTCTCTGTTCTGTGCCGATCATGGCAGAGCTCGGTGAATACATTGCCCCCGAGGATGAGGTCCGAGCGGAGCTGCACGCCCGGCTGCCCACGCTGCGACAAGAGGCGGCGCAATTTGCGGCCGTGACCGCGTGAGCACACGGCGTCCCGGGTCGATTCTCCCGCCGCTTGCGGTTTGCGGGTTGCTCGCAGGTTGGCTCGCGTTGTCGGTGGCCAACGCACAGGCTGTGGGTTTCTCGATCTTTGTTTTCGCCGTGGCGAATCTCATTGTGTACACCGACGCTCTGGATTTCGCCTTGCGCCTGTACATGCGGCGCCGCCACACGGCCGCAGCCGGCGACATTTCCGCAGGCAGCCAGAACGGCAACCTGTCGATCAACCTCAACGCCATTCTCCCACCGGATGCGCGGCGGGTCGTTCCGGCGGCGCCGTTCGCGATCGTTGCATCGATTTTCAACCTCGAGGATCACCTCGAAGAGTTCATGGAGGCGTTCGGGTCATACCGCGACCGCGTCTGGCTCATCAGTGACGGTTCCACCGACAACACGGTGCTACGGTTGCGCCAGGCCGGATGGCGATGTTTTGACGACGATGTCAACCGACGCAAGCCGGCTGCCCTGCGCCGGTTGCTAGAGCGTGTTCCCGCTCACATCGATACCGTCATGGTGATCGATCCGGACATCCGCATACGCGGCTTGAATGAGGGGAGCACGATCGATCTGGACCAATTCGTCAGCGACTTCCAGCAATCCGGCGCCGCTGCGGCGTGCCCGCGGATCATGATCGAACCCGACGGTTTCCTGGCGCGTTTCCAGGCTTTCGAGTACGCGCTGGCCTTCCGCGTCGGGCGCGCGAGCCTCGCGGATTTCAGCATCACCTCGGGGGTCTCTTTTTACCGGCGCAGCGCGCTCGTGCGCGCGCTCAACGAGCATTCGCTGTCCGTCTACGCCGAGGATTTCGAGAACGCGGTGATCCTGCTCAGCCATGGGGAGCGTATCTATTATGACGGCCGGCTCGTGGTGAGCACCGAGGGGCCGGGCTCCCTGAGGCGCTGGTTCTCGCAGCGTGTCGGTTGGTATCACGGCCTGCTGAAGGTCTATACGGAGCGCTTCCCGCAGGTGCTGCGGGTCAGCCGCCGCTCCCCGTTCGCGATGTATCACTATCTGATCTATGTCGGGGGTCTTTCCTTGGCCATGCATCTGGTGAAGATCGTGAGCGCCATGCTTCTCCTCATCAGCTTTCTGAGCGGGCTCGACGCTCTGCTGCTGGATGACCTGGTGCCGCAGGGCTCCCTCGCCAATCCCGAGTACTTCATTGCCGCGGTCACCAGCTATCTGGCACTCGGCCTGATCGCGCTTTACACGAGTGTGCCCAAAGCGGAGCGGGCCTATACCGCGCCCATCGTCCCGCTCTACCTGTGTTACGCCATCACGCACATCGTGCCGATGACGGTGGGCTTCGGAAACTTCTTTGCACTGAAGCTGTTTCGGCGGCGCATCTATCAGGATCATTACGAGAGTCCCGCCAACCCCAGTATGGCTGCAGAACATGTGAGGCCTTTCGAATGAGCGTCCGCGGAATTCCTGCTCCTTCACTGTACAGTCCGCAGCTCTATTGGGAGGACCGCGCGCAGCGCTTCGCGGGCGAAGGCGACGGGCTTGCCGCGGTGTGCGCGTACGGTATGCCCGAGTTCTACAACCGCGCGATTCACCTGGAGCAACGCCTGGCGCTCGAGCCTTGGTTGAAGGTAGTCAGGGGAGCGCGAGTCCTGGACGTTGGCTGCGGTGTTGGGCGCTGGAGCCGGCTGCTCGCCACCAGGGGCGCGGTGGTCACCGGCATCGACCTGAGTCCAACAATGATCGCGCAAGCGCAACGACGCGCCGCAACCGAAGGCGTTGCCGACCGCTGCCGCTTCGAAGTGCAGGATCTGTCGAATTTGAATCTGCGCGGACAGTTCGACAGGGTTTTGGGGGTTACCGTGCTGCAGCACATCCTCGACCCGGCCGCGCTGCGCCGTGCGCTCCTCGCGATGACAGCGCATCTCGCGCCGGGCGGACGCATGATCTTGCTCGAGGCCGCGCCAGCGGCCGCGGTGAATCGGTGCGACTCGACGGTATTCAAGGCGCGCCGCCGCGACGTTTATCTGGATCTAGTTCACAGCTGCGATCTCGAGCTACGGGCGCTGACCGGCGTTGATCCGGCGCCATTCAGAACGCAGCTGTTGCCCTACGTCCGCAGGCTGCCCCGCAGCTTGTCCTGGAGCCTGCTGGGACTCGTCACGGCGCTCTCGTTACCGCTCGACGCGCTCTGTGGACGCTGGGCCGTCAAACGGTCCTGGCATGTCGTATTCGTCCTGGAACACAGGGGCGGGGGGAGGTGACCGTGGCTATTGGGCGTCGCTCGATAGTAGCCGTTGGCGTTTTCGTAGTGCTGGCCGGCCTCGTGGCATTGGGACACTGGTACGAAACGCGACGGGTGCAGCCGCAAGGGTCCACCGCAAAAGCGGTCCTCGTGCACGTGACCAATGCTGCCGACAGGGGTCCCGGCACGCTGCGTGAAGCTTTGTTCGTCGTCGCGGGCGCAGCCGGTCCCACGACGATCTCGATCGAAGTTGCGCAGATCAATCTGGAAACCGCGCTGCCGGCGTTCGTGAACGGGCGCGGCGTCAGGCTCGTGGGGCAGGCGGCGGGGGCCCGGATCGATGCACAGGCGCTCAACTCCGGACCCGTGCTGGATATCTCTGGTCCGAACATCTCCATCGAAGGGCTTGCCGTCGGCGGTTGTCCCGGCGCCGCGATTCTGGTGCGGGCCGTGCACTTTCATCTTTCCGCCGCGACCATCGAGTCGTGCGACGTCGGCGTGGAAGTTGCCGAAAACGCCAGCGACACGCTGCTGGAACGCAACCACTTCGTGAAAAACCGGGTCGGCGTGCGCTTCGGCGCATCGGGACACAACACGGCAGTGGTCAACAACGATTTCTCGCAGGACCGGGATGCGGGCCTCTGGGCGGTACGCAGCGCGCCGGATTCGCATGACGATGTCATCGGCATACACGACAACAAGTTCACGGAAGACCAGATTGGGATCGTTGCGGGCAATATTCCGGTGCTCGTGGAGCGCAACGACTTCGTCAATGCCCACGAGGCGGTCATCCACCTGGTAGGCGCCGGAGCGGTGCTGCGCGGGAACCGCATCAACGGCGGCGCAGCGATGGGCATCGTCGCCGAGAACGCCCGGGACGCGATCATCGATGACAACGAGCTCGAGGGGCTGACGGCCTATGGCGTGATGGTCCGCGGGTCTGCCAACACCCTCATCAGATCGAACCGGCTGCACAACTGCGGCTACGGACTCGCCTTCGTGCTCGGAGATGCGCGCAGCGTCAGCACCGCGGTGGACAACACGATCATCGAGCCGAAGTTCAACGGTATCGACGTGATCGGCGACTCACCGATCTTGCGCCGCAACCAGGTGTTGCGCGCCCATGCCTATGCTCTGCACGTGGAGGATTTCCAGCTGCCCAAGGGACAGAAGGTGCATTCGCAGCCCTTCCTCGACAATAACAACTTCGGTAACAGCCCGGTCAGCCCCCGCAGCGCCACCGTCGCTGCGCAGCCCCCGCACCGCTAGGGCCGAACCGCAGTGAGACCGAATCCCGACAGCACGCAGTTGATTCCGCGCCCGGTCTGGGAGAATCCCCGCGCGCATCTGCTGGACGACATCTGGTTGCTGACGATCGTCGCGATTCTGCTCGCTACTGGCGTTCCGTGGTTTGTCAGCGGATTCGAAGTCAGCCTGGGAATGGCGAGCTGGGGTCTGCTTGCGCTCGGCGGGCTCCACGCAGCATTCACCGTTTTGGCCTCTCCCTCCAGGTCGGCCGGCCCGTGGCGCGGCCGCACGTTGACGCTGTTGGACGTGGCCGGCGTCGTGCTGATCGGCTTTATCTGGCTGCACGTCGGCGCTCTGCAGAATCCGCTGTTTCTGACGGTTTTCGTTCTCCCGGTCATGGGTGCGATTTTTCTGTCGCGCTGGCATCCGTATCTGATCGCGGCGGTCAGCGTCCTCGTGGTCGGGGTCGTCGCTTTGAGCCAGGCGCCGGAGCTACGGTGGTATGCGAGCGGCCTGTATGATAGCGATGCCGGACTCACGTGGTTGTTCGGCCATCGAGGCGTCGTTTCGCAACCGTCGGTCTCGGGGTTCTATGCGCCCTCGAGCTATCTCGTCGTATTACTCGAGGTCTTCACGGTCGTCTTGTTCGCCTCCGCTGCGGCAGCGGAGTATGTCGGCACGATCTTCGAACGGCTCAACGCCCACATCATACTGGCACGGACCGAAGCGGAGCGGGGCCAGGAACTGTGGGCGAGCCTGGTCGAACGGCTGCCCCTGCCGGTGCTGCTCGTCGATCCGGACACCGTGCGGATAGTCTCCAGTAGCGAATTCGCGGTCGCGTATCTGAGCTGCGGAGAGGTGCCACTCGAAGGCCGCAATCTGTTCGAGGCACTGCGATTCTCTTATCCCGACATCGTCCAGGAGCTCGTCTTCGGTTCGGACGGCGAAGCTCCCCTGACAGTCATCCGAGTGGCGGATCAGTTGCGCGTCACTCACGTGCGGGTGTTGCACCTCGTGCACAAGGGTCGCCGCCTCGCGCTGTTGACCATAGAGGACGCGACAGAAGCCTTCTGTCTGAAGGCGGCATTGGATACTTCAGAATATGCCGCTGTGGTGGTCGATGCCCGCGGCCGCGTGCTCGCGTACAACAAGCCCGCCGCCGGCCTTTTCGGGGGGCCGGAAATCGGCACACCCGCCGCGCAGTTGCTGGCGCCGCCGGACTCCGGCCTGCCGTGGTGGGAGCCCGGACTCACCGGGCGCCGGAAGATGCATATCGAGATCGGTTCCCGGCTCTACCAGGTCACGTGCTCGGCGATCGCCCTGGGGGGAGAAGAGGAACGTATTTTTACGGCGTCATTCCTTCCGGTCGCCAGGGCGGGTACGCCCGATCCTTTCGGATCGAGCCCGACCGCCGTGACCGGCACATCGAGACAGTTAAGATGAAAAATGAACGACTGAGGATCGCCACGGCGGCAGCGTTACTGCTCACACCGTGCGAGGTGTTTGGCGCAGCGTCGACTTCCGACGACCGGATCGCATTGAGCGCCGACGGATCCACTCTCACAGGGACAAACGGCGGCGGTGGCGGATCGGTTGGTTGGCTGCATAACTTCGATGCGGATTCACTCGCGGCAGTAGCGGTGGAACATCAGGTGATCGCCAACGCGCATTGGACCTTCGGTTCGCTCAGCGGATCATTGACCCGTGGTTCCGGTGACGGCCGCTATACCTTTTACGCCGAAGCGCATGCAGGTGGGGGCGATGATGGTCCGCATGCCTTTCATTATGCGACCGAGGCGGCCGGAGTCACCGGGACGTATTTCCATCGATTCTCCGCACAGTTGGAAGATCGGCGGATCGATGTCAAAAACGTTCATGGGAATCTGCCCAAGATCGGGCTCTCCTATCTGTGGAATGCCAACCTGTTGACGTCGGTTGCCTACGCCTACTCGGTGACCGGAAATCTCGGCACGCGGCTGACGTCCGTACGAATCGACACCTACGGATCGAAGTTGAACTTTCTGTCGGGCGTGGCCTTCGGCCAGGCTTCACCGATCGTATTGGGGAACATCGCAGACAAGGTAGTCGTGCTGGCCCCAGGGCATCGGCTCAAGGAAGGCTATGTTGGAATGACCAAAGCGTTGCCGCACTTGCGCAGCGAGCTGACCCTGGTCGCCGACTACCAGGACCTCGCGGGCAGCAAGCGAGTCACGCTGACACTCAACTATATTTTTCACGTAGGTCATGCGGGTGCCGCGCGGTGACGAGATCGATTCGCCGGCTGAGCGTCGGATGGTTGCCCACGGCGGTAGTGCTGGCAGTCGTGCTCATTTGCGGCTCGCGACTCATCTTTCTGAGTGTGCAACACCACGCTGCCGTAGCTCGTGAAACAGCGACCGCGCGGGCCGCCACTTTCGCCCGCAAGATTGAGCCGCAGTTGCAGAGGCTGGCCAATCTGGCCGCCCGGCAGGCAGCGTTGGCGGGGCAGGGCCTGTCGGCCACGGAAGGTTCAGCCGCGATCGCGTCGATGACGCCGGCGGCCAACACGTTCTGGATGAGTAGCGAGGACAAGGTGCTCCGTTCGAGAGCGAGCGAAGCTGCGACCGCAAGCGGCCTAGCCAGCGAATGGGAGTCGGCGGAGTCCGCGCGGCCTGCCCCGGCCCGGGCCGTTCTGGGTCCTTTGCGCCTGGGAAGTCAATGGCTGCTGGCCATACGTGCGCCCGTCCTCCCGCCTGGGGTAGCGGCGGCGCAGGCCCGGGCCTGGTCGGTCTCGTACGGCGATCTGGACGAGTTGGTTGCCGAGAGTCACCTCGCCCGACTGGTGGATATGGGCTATGACTTCGAGTTGTCGCAGATCGAGCCCCGCAGCGCGCGCTCGCGAATCTTCGTGAGCTCACGTACGGAACCCCTGGCCGATGCAGTCGGGTCCAGGGTCCGTCTTCCGACGGGGCAGGCCGCGGCGATCCCGGGCAGCTATCTGCAGGTCGCGATTCGTCCACGCGACGGCTGGTATCCGCCGACTCGGCTCGCCTCGGAAATCGGTCTGCTCGTTTTCCTTGCATGGCTCCTGGGCTTCGGGACCCATGACCTCGGCCACGCCTTGCAACGCTCCGGGGCTGCTCTGGCGGCCTCGCGGCGCCGCCTGCATTCGATCCATCAACAGCTCGCCGCGGAGATGCAGAAGCGCCTGAGTCTGCAGGAGACTTTCGACCACGCGCGGTTCCACGATGCATTCACCGGACTGCCGAATCGCCGCTACTTCATGGACCAGCTCGACCGGGCGCTGCGTGACGTACGCACGAAGCGGCGCCAGCGCGTTGCGGTCATTCTCGTGGACCTGGCCCGATTCAAACTCATCAACGACATGCTCGGCCATACGGCTGGAGATGAGCTGATGGTGCAGGCGGCCCGCCGGTTCGAGAAATGCACAGCGGCGTTCGAAGGCGTGCTCGCACGCTGGGGCGGCGATCAGTTTGCGCTGTTGATCCTCGACGTAGCCTCGCCCGAAGCGGCCTTGAGCGTCGGCGGTCTCCTGCAGCAGGAATTGCGTGCGCCCTTCGAGTTGCGTCGCCACCGGCTCGTCGTCGCCGCAACCATCGGTGTCACCAGTGCCGATTCGGGCCAGCGGCGCGCGGAGGATGTGGTCCGGGAAGCAGACATCGCACTGTCGGTTGCCAAGCGCCATGACACTTCGAAGATCGTCGTCTTCACGCCCAACATGGCCGGGCAGGCGGCGGATCTCGTGAGCCTGGAGGCAGATCTGCACGTGGCATTGGAAAAGAACGAGCTGCGCCTGCTGTTCCAGCCGATCGTAGATCTGCGCAGCTATTGCATGGTAGGGGCGGAGGCTCTGTTGCGCTGGCGCCATCCGGTGGAAAGCGTGCTGGGTCCGGAGAAGTTTCTGCGCATCGCGGAAGAAGCCGGCCTGATGGTGTCGATCACGCGCTGGGTCATCTTCAGGGTGATCAAGCTCGCCGGAGAATGGCAGCGGCTGCTGCCGGCCGACGCAAGGTTCTTCATCAGTGTCAATCTTTCCCAGGCGGCGTTGCGGGATCCGGGCTTGACCGAATACATTGCGTCCCTCCTGCGCGAGACGCGGCTCCCGCCAGCAATGCTCAAATTCGAGCTGACGGAGGCCGCCCTCATCAACAACGTTGGCGCGGCACGCGAGATGCTCGACCGGCTGCACGGGATGGGCATCCAGCTGATGCTCGATGACTTTGGAACGGGCTACTCGTCGTTGAGTTATCTGCAGCTGTTTCCGTTCGACTTCGTGAAGATCGATCGCCCGTTCGTGAATCGGACGGGCGCGGATCAGGCGAACACCGGCATGATGGCTGCGATGGTCCAGATGGCCGGCAGCCTGCGGCTCACGGCGATTGCGGAAATCATCGAGACCGAGGCCGCGGCAAAGGCCCTGCAGGAGATGGGGTGTGATCTCGGGCAAGGATATTATTTCAGCGAGCCAATCGAGGCGGCGTTCGCGTTGCAGCGGCTGCGCAGCCGGGAACCCTTCGAGCCGCAGGCCATGGTGGAAACCATCGAGGTTCCAGCGCTGGACGTGGATGATTCTCCCACGATCATGATTCCAGTGGATTCGGTGTCCTATCCGGACGAGGAGACCCCGGAGTAGCAGCACGCTGCCTTAATTCGTGACAGGCACATCGCCCACAGTCCTTCGCGGCCAGTCAACTCAGTCCATTGCGAAGTGCGATCTCCTTCACGGTTCGCGACTCTTGGGCGGCTCGCTTTGAGCGTGGCAATGCATAGTCCCTGGTGGCGTCGAGGCGCCACTACTGAAGAGGAATCGTGATGACCCAAGTAATTCGTACCGTGGCGCTGCTTGCCGCTGCGTTCGGCCTGGCCGCCCCCCTGACGAGAGCCGGCGACCTGAATATCGGCGTGACGATAACCGGGGAGATCACGCCCGGTGTTTACGGCAGGGTGGATCTATCCAACAGACCCGCGCCGCCGCGAGTGGTATACGCGCAGCCTGTTCTCATAGAGGAATCGGAGGATGCTGACCGCATCGAGCCGATATATCTGCATGTGCCGCCGGGACACGCGAGGAATTGGCGCGCGCATTGCCACGAATATCATGCGTGCAATCGACGCGTGTATTTTGTCAGGTCGGCAGAATATGAACCCGGCTATCGACCGGGAAGGGATCGAGTGCACGAGCGTCAGGAGCGTGAGTACGCAGAACGTGAGCGCCAGGAGCGTGAGTACGCAGAACGTGAGCGGCAGGAGCGTGAGTATGCCGAACGTGAGCGGCAGGACCGTGAGTATGCCGAACGTGAGCATCACGATCATGACCGCGACGACCATGGCGATCACGATCACGATCACGGTCGCGACCATGAACACGATCGTGACCACGATCACTAGCCCTTAGTCTGCTGCCAGCGAGCGGCCAGGGAAAGGCTGCCGTTGGCGCAATCTGCAGTACACGTTTAGAACACAATAAAAAGACCATAAATCAATCGACTAAGGCAGATTTCTCAAATCTGTCGAGCACGGTAGCGCGAGCGAGCTGCTGACGTCTGCCGTTACTGCCGCGAATAAAAAGAGCATCAGCGCCCGACCTGCGGCGATCGCCGCGTAAGCGGACTCGAGAATCTCTTCTGGGTTGGCGGAACGAAACGTGTGCGTGGCCGTTTCATTCGTGTGAGCCGCGGATGACAACCAGAAGAAGCAACGCATTTCGCAGACCGGGCGCACCGCCCCCTCGTGAAACGGGTGTGCGAGCGTACCTCGACGGCGTCGACGCCTGGCTGCCTTCATTGGCCGTATTGATTCTGGTGTCCGTGGGAGGGTGCGCGTCACTACCACCCGGCTCCAGCTACCCAAGAGTCCACTCAGTCGCGCTGTCCGAACCGGAGCTCACTCGGTTCGGCCGGCAGTTTGCGGACGATTCACGTGCGAATGGCGGGAAATCAGGCTTTCGCATCATCAACGTCGGGGTGGACGGGTTCCTCATGCGCCTCGAAATGATCGACGCGGCGGAGCGGACCCTCGACCTGCAGTACTACATTTTCCGCGGCGACGAGTCCGGCCGTCTGCTCACGGACGCGCTGTTGCGTGCCGCCGATCGCGGTGTGCGCGTGCGAGTACTGGTTGACGACGGCGAAACAGTGGCGGGTGATGAGCAGTTGCTGGCGCTCAGCGGGCACGCCGCAATCGAGATCCGGGTGTTCAACCCGTGGGCGTACAGGGGGCACAGCCGTGTCATTCGCGGTGCCGAGTTCCTGCTCCGGCACTCCAGACTCGACTATCGAATGCACAACAAGCTCCTGGTGGCCGACAATTCCGCGGCGCTCACCGGCGGGCGTAACGTAGGCGACCAGTATTTTCAAATCGACCCCGCCTCGCAGTTCGCCGATGACGATGTGTTCGCCTCCGGCCCGATAACACAGCAGTTGTCGGCGAAGTTCGATGATTTCTGGAACAGCTCGCTCGCGATACCCGCGGAAGCGCTCGTGCAGCGCGGTTCCTCGGCTTCAGCCCCGTCGCCGCCTCGCAGGCCCAGTACCGCGCGCGCGCCGAAGGCCGCGGCGGCGGGTTTCAACTATCGCGAGAAACTCGCAACGGGCGAGCCGTTTGCCGGAATTCTCGCCGGCCGGCTGCCCCTCATCTGGGCCAAAGCCCAGGTCGTGTGCGACAGCCCCGACAAAAAGCAGGTCGTTGCCGGAGCAAGGCGCGGTTCCCTGATGTACAAGCCTGTGGCCGACGCCGCGATGCAGGTGCGGTCGGAGTTGCTGATGGTCACGCCGTACTTCATACCGACGCAGGAAGAGGTGAGTCTCCTGGAGGCGCGCCGCGGACAGGGGGTGCGTGTTCGTGTGCTCACGAACTCTCTCGAGTCGGCACCGGACCTGTCCGCACACTCCGGCTACGTGCACTATCGCGCATCTTTGCTCCAGGACGGCGTGGAGTTTCATGAAGTGCGCTCGTCGCCGGGGAACACGCGGGGCAGCGGCCAGTCGGCGCGCCTGTCCCGTTACGGGAATTACGCACTCCACGCGAAGCTGTTCGTGTTCGACCGTGAAAAGCTATTTATCGGCTCGATGAATTTCGACCGGCGCTCGCGGCGCCTCAATACCGAGATAGGCCTGATCATCGATGACGCGGATCTCTCGCAACAAATGGCGGCACGCTTCGAGGCGATGACCCAGGCGGAAAACTCCTACTCGGTGGCGTTCCGCCCGGGCGCTGCGCATGAGTCATCCCGGTTGGTCTGGCGAACCTATGAAGAGGGCAAGAGCGTCGAGTACGACTCCGAGCCGGCGCGCAGCGCGTGGCAAAAATTCAAGGTCAGATTTCTGGCGCTGCTGCCGCTGGATTCGGAATTGTGAGCGAGTCGTGGAAGTTTACGAAAACAATGCAACGAGGATACATTATGAAGCTTAAAAGTACGGTTACAGCGTGTTTGGTCATGAGCGCTCTACTGGGCTCCGTGGCGCTCGCCGCGGATTCAGACACGGATCGCGCGCATCCGAAGGCCTTTGTCAAGGACTCGGCGATAACGACGAAAATAAAGGCTAAGCTGGCCGCCGAGCATATTACGAGCCTGGGCCGGATCAAAGTCGACACGGACAAGGACGGCGTCGTCTGGCTGACCGGCAGCGCGCGGACTCAGGAAGCGGTGGACAAGGCTGTTGCCATTGCTCACAACACGGAGGGTGTCACTGACGTGAAGAGTCATCTCAAGGTAAAGCACGACGATTGACAGTCCGTTTGCGATGACGGACCCATCGAGCCAGGCACGGCCGAGGCGCGCCTGGCTCGAACGCACGGCGTGCGCGTGCGACGGCAGCGATGAAAAGCAATGCACGCCGGGCTCAACGGCTGAAGAAGTCAGTTGCGCTGCACCTTGCGGGAACAGGGCAGACAACATTTCCGTGTGTTCCCGCGCACCCGGCATGTTCCGCGAGTCGCGCTGCTGACGGTAGCGGATTTTGCTCCGCTTCCGCTGGTTGAGTGACCAACTTCAGCCAACTCTGGCGAACGAAGCCAGTGCCCCACGTGCAGCGCACGGGTGTGGCTGACGCAGCGCTGCGTCCAAAATGTTCCGGAACGCCGCCAGCGGCTGCCGTGAATTTCACATATTAATTTCTTCCGTTGGCAGAACGTTTCTGACAGCGGTCGCTACTCACCAGCGCAGACACGAGTGCGACGCTTCTGACGGTGTTCCAGAAACATTCACCACAGCTCCGGGGAGGAGCCAGCGAGGAGAGATTCATGAACGTGAGATATATGAAGACATTGGCAGCGCGCAGGCGGAAAGTTCCGCCGCTTGCCCTGCAGGCCGGCTTGGCCGCGCTCGCGAGCCTGGGGATTGCGGGAGTTGCCTCGCACGCCTTTGCGGCAGGAGCGCATCCGAATCCAACAGCGGAACAGGACGAAGCCACGGTGCGCAATCGCGGCGACGTCGTGAAGCTTCCGGCGGCGCTCAGGAAGGCGTTAGGAGAGATAGCGGAACGGCCGCACAGCTTTTTGCCCGTCCAGGCGTTCAACGAAGCCGACGGCCCGAGTCAGCTGTTCCAGTACTATCTCTTGAACACGAAGGAGTTTCAGCCGAATGAGTTCACCGCGATCATTCCGGGTGTCAATGACGGCGCGATTCCGACTGCCGCCAACGCGGCCAACGGGCAGGAGCAGACAATTGGAGCCGTGCGCGTCGTACTCGAGCCGAAGCCGGGTCTGCCGACCGATCCAGGGAACGTCGGATCGTTCATCGACATCTTCACGGATATTTCCGGGCTGTTCGTCATAAACAACGAGTCCGGCTGGTACGAAGGCTGGATGTTGCACGACCTGGTAGTGCCTCAGGTGGCCCCGCCGCGTCAGGACGGGCATGCAGCGTTCGGCAGCATGAGCGCGGCCGACGCCGCAGCGGTCGCGAAACTCGGCGATCACCGCGACGTTCCCGGCGCGATCTTTACCATGGACGGCAAAGACGTGCATTTCCCGAAAGCCAGCGACCACTTTCCCGACATGCAGACCAACGTGGTGCCCGTCTTCCTCAGCATGGGAGCGTACAACTGCCTGCAGCAAAGTGATTGCCATGCCTATTGGGAATTCAATCAATACACGGATTGGGTATTTCCGGGCTACGAGCTGCCCTCTACGGGTGGCGTGCCGGGAACATTCGCCGCGGGGCTGCAGTACGACGTGCAGTCTTTAATCCCCGGTTCGGGCCCGGCGGGCGTTTCGAACAGCCAGGTGCCGCTGAAGCTGGTGTACGGGGACGATCCCAATCATCCGCGTGACCCGGATCGCGGCGCGAATGCGAGCCCTACCGACCCCGACCGGCCGACGGCCAACATCGACGATCAGAAGGAGAAACGTCTGCGCTTCATCCCGAGCGGACTCGCCAATGAAATCCTGCTCGACGTCTATGTGCGCCTGAGCTCGTTCGAGCCGGGCGTGCAGGATCTGAGCAAGCGGCTGTTTGATGCCTATGCGGCGGAAGTGGCACGCGTGGACAGCAATTCCGATGGCGTCATCACTTTCGTCGAGGCCGATTTCGAAGGCACTTCCGACAACGGCCAGCCAAACTCGAGGCTGTTCATTCCGGCCACGCAGTTCAACCGTTTCGCGGTGACTAGGGAAATAAACGACGGTCTGCTGGCGCCGCGCTTCGCACCGAGTCAGCGCGGTTATGTGCTCAGCGGCTCGATAACTAAAGTCAGCCCGTCGGTCCCCGCCTCGACCGGGCGCGACGGGGATGACAGATAGTTGACGTGGCGGTGACCTCGCCGCGCCATGGCAGAGTGCCGAAATTTGCGCCGGCCCAGCGGCACTGTTGCTTCCCGGCGGGCGCTTTCGTCGCCCCTGAGCTGAGCTCAGGGGCGATGTCTTACCTGGGGC
This sequence comes from Gammaproteobacteria bacterium, assembly GCA_028293765.1. Taxonomy (GTDB): domain Bacteria; phylum Pseudomonadota; class Gammaproteobacteria; order Steroidobacterales; family Steroidobacteraceae; genus 13-2-20CM-66-19. The sequence goes on along the minus strand of JAQGOG010000097.1, from coordinate 148,812 downwards.
GCGGGCACTCGGGGCGCTGAGGCACTTGCAACATCAGCAGGTACGCGTGATTCGCATGCGTCTGTGCGTCGTAGCCGTTCGCCGCGATCCAACCGTTGCAATTGATGGCTACGGCGTCAGTGAGGCGCACCTTGCCCGCCAGGGGGCTGCTCGGGGCGACTTGGAAAGTCAGGTTCCACATTCGACCCGCGCTGTACACAAATGCACGCTGGGTGATGGAATTGTCTGTTGTGAGACGAACCTCCGACCAGCCCACGACCTCGCCACGATCATTGATCCCGCTTGCCTCACTGTTCAAGTTTGGATCGTTGGCAAGATTTCCAAGATCGAGCATTTGGCCCTGATGGACGAAAGCGTGGTAGCCCTTGGCGCTCTCGGAGCCTCCGACGCTGACGTCCTTGCCGTTCATGCCCCGTGCAGTGCTGTACTTCCCGCCCGGCAGGGCGCCCAAATCCGCCATGGCTCCGTTCTGCCACAGGAATGCGTGCTTCGTCACGTAAGCGGACGGGCTAGCGGGATTGCCAATGATGACGTCGGACATACCCACAATGTGGACCTGGTCATTGACCGCGGACGCATCGCTCGAGGGGTCAAAGACGAACATGTGCGGGTTGTTGACGACCAGCGTGCCCAGGTGCGTGATCGAGTGATCCTTCCAGCGCCACAGAACGGCGGAATCGTTCAGATGTGCCGTGGGAGTGTTACCGACGACGGCCCCGGAATTGGCGACGCCGCGGCCAATGCTCTCACCCCCCCAAAGCTGCTCTGAGCCGCCGCTGAGGTACCACACGGTCGCTATGAGTCCGCTGCTGGCAGGGTTTGTGGTGCCGACAATCTTGCCGCCGTCGTTGATACCCGCCACGCCCCATCCGCCCGGCAGTTGGACCACCACTCCACTGCTGTGCTGATAGTAGTAGGCGCCATTCCCGCCGTTAGTTCCGACGACCTCGCCTTTGTTGTTCAATCCCGTCGCCTCGGTCAGCGGCGCCGGGATTTCGATCATTGAATATTGCGCGGCCGAGACGGGGCCGCACACGCAAAGCGACAGGATGAGGGATGGGGGGAGCGTCATTCTACGCATTGCAGTCTCCTTCTACACGAACGTTGTCCGCTCACCGTCGATCCGGGGATGTCCCTCTCGGCCATCCCGTGCGACGCACGCGTCGCACCCGTTGGGTTTTCGGGTTCGCCCGCTTTCACGTTGTTTGCTCCCTTACGCATTCCGTTCACGTCGTCAGGTGTAGCAAGTTTGAAGACCGCGCCGCGACGACTGCTGCGCAGTCACCACACGGCCACGGCCTTGACTACTTTCTCCTGTAAAGTGCGAGCGCCCTCATGGCAACGTCGGCGGGAGCTTCGCCTTGCGCCCGAGCCGCGCTGAGCGTGGGCTTGCGTAATCCCCGCGGAGGCCGGTTTCTTGCATGGGAAGCAGGGATTTGCCCAATGGTCGCCCCACTTTATATTGAGAGCCTGTCGTGATAGCCCCCGCCAAACCGATCGCCCAGAACTCGGATATTCGCTACCTCGGCAAGCTTCTCGGGGACGTCATCCGGGCCTACGGCGGCGAGCGGTTGTTCGAGCGCATCGAGAGCATTCGGGCCAGCTCCGTCGACCGGCACCGCGGTATTGCGGATGCGGCCGCGATGGATCGCGGCCTGGACGCACTCAGCCTCGACGACACACTCGCGTTCGTTCGTGCGTTCATGTTGTTCTCGATGCTGGCGAATCTGGCGGAGGACCGGCAAGGCGGACTGAATGAGTCCGGTGAGGACGTGGCGACAGCCCTGCAGCGTCTGGCTGCGAAGGGCATTGGCGCCGATCGAGCGGCCGCGTTGCTGGATGCGGCCCTCATTGTTCCCGTACTCACGGCACATCCAACCGAAGTCATGCGCAAGAGCATGATCGATCATCGCAACCGTATCGCGGACCTGATGCGGCAGCGTGACCTGGGGCGCACGGAAGCGCCGAACGGAGGCTCCATCGAGGAGGCGCTTCTCAGGCAAATCGCGCTGTTGTGGCAGACCCGCCCGTTACGTCGCGAGCGTCTCTACGTGGCCGATGAAGTCGCGATTGCGCTTACCTATCTGCGCGATGTGTTCTTACCGGTGCTGCCGATGCTCTACGGACGCTGGGAGCGCGCGCTAGCCCACCGCCCCAAGAGCTTTTTGCGTCTCGGGAGCTGGATCGGTGGCGACCGCGACGGCAATCCCAATGTGAATGCGGATTCGCTGCGTCTCGCGCTGGGTCGCGCATCCCAGGCCGCTCTCGAGAGCTACCTGGATCAGCTGCACGCGCTCGGGGCGGAGCTTTCCATTTCCACCGAGCTGGCCCACGTCACGACGGAGGTCGAGAGGCTTGCTGCTACTAGCGGTGACGTGAATCCGGCGCGCCGGGACGAGCCATATCGTCTTGCGCTGACCGGCTGCTACGCGCGCCTGGCCGCGACTTATGAGCAATTCACCGGGCAGCCACCGGCGAGGCGCGCTTCGGTTGCCGGCGAGCCCTACCGCGGACCCGAGGAATTTCGCACCGAGCTGGTCGATATTGCACACTCCCTGGCCCAGAACGGTGCAGGCCTGCTGGCCACGGGGGGCGCGCTCGGCCGGCTGATACGGGCGGTCGACAGTTGCGGATTTCATCTGGCGACCCTCGACCTGCGACAGAATTCGGACGTGCACGCGCGCGTGATAGCCGATCTATTGAACGTGGCCGGCGTTGAGCCCGCGTATCTGGATCTTGATGAGGACGCCCGTGTTGCCCTCCTGAGGCGTGAGCTTGCAAGCGCACGGCTCCTCGCAAGTCCGTTCGCCGGCTACGCCGAGGAGACTCAATCCGAGCTCGCCATCGTGCGCGCGGCTGCGCAGGCCCATCAGCAATATGGGGCGGCGTGCATCACGACCTACGTCATCTCCAAGTGCGAGAGCGTTTCCGACCTTCTCGAAGTGAGCGTGATGTTGAAGGAGGCGGGTCTGTACCGGCCGGCCGACCCGGGTGCCGCCGCGATCATGGTGGTGCCGCTCTTCGAGACCATCGGCGATCTCCAGCAGGCACCCCATGTGATGCGCTCGTGGCTGTCTTTGCCGGAAGTGCGGCAGGCGGCGGGCCGGCGCGGTTATCAGGAGGTGATGGTCGGCTACTCCGATTCGAACAAAGACGGAGGCTATCTGACTTCGGTCTGGAGTCTGAATCAGGCCACGAGCGCGCTCGCCCAGGTCTTCGAGGAAACCCAGACGGCGATGCAGATCTTCCACGGACGCGGCGGCGCCGTCGGGCGCGGCGGCGGCTCGTCTTTCGCAGCCATTCGAGCGCAGCCGCGGGGCACCGTTCAGGGCCGAATCCGCATTACCGAGCAAGGCGAGGTGATCGCTGCGAAGTATGGGACGCGCGACAGCGCGGCGGCCAACCTGGAGGCGATCACTTCGGCGACCCTGCTGGCCTCACTCGAGCCCGCGGCGACGTCGACCGAGGAAGTCGCGCGCTTCGCGCACGCCATGGACGTCATCTCAAAGGGCGCGTTCAGGGCTTATCGCGAGCTGGTCTATGAGACTGAAGGCTTCAAGACGTTCTTCCGGCAAATGACGCCGCTGGCGGAAATCGCGGAGCTGAAAATCGGCTCGCGGCCGGCTGCGCGGACCAAGTCGGATCGGATCGAGGACCTGCGCGCGATTCCGTGGGTCTTCAGTTGGGCCCAGGCACGCGTGATGTTGCCCGGCTGGTACGGAGCGGGCCAGGCCCTGCGATCGTTCCCGGATCAGGGGTTGCTGCGCGAAATGGCCACCGCGTGGCCGTTCTTCCGTGCAACGCTCGACAACATGGAAATGGTGCTGGCAAAGTCCGACATGGCGATCGCGCGGCGCTACGCAACCCTCGTGGAGGATGGATCCCTGGCGGAACGATTGTTCAACCGCATTCATTCGGCTTGGCGCGCCACGCACGACTGCCTGCTCGCCATCACCGGACAAGCACGGATTCTGGAAAACAACCCGACCCTGGACGCCTCCATACGCTTGCGTCTGCCGTATGTCGAGCCCCTGAATCTGCTGCAAGTCGAACTGCTGAAGCGGCATCGGGCCGGGGAGCAGGACGTGCGCGTTCGAGAAGGTATTCAGCTCTCGATCAACGCCGTCGCCACGGCGCTGCGCAACAGCGGCTGATAGGGCGACCCGTAGTTGGGCTTGGGGGCAGGGGCGAGCGTGGTAGGGTGCCCATACCACTCCTTTAGGGTTGGAATTCCAGAATATGAAACAGCTGACCCGCCTCGTTCGGTGCGTACTGCCTGTGTGCGCGTTGCTTGCAGCCCCACCCGGCGGGGCGCAGGAAGCCACGCCAGGATCGCAATGGCCCTCGTTCAATAATCGGCTGGATGGCCAGCGATTCTCGCCGCTCATGGAAATTACGCCGGCCAACGCGGCGCAACTCGGCGAAATCTGCCGATTGCAGATCGACGGGCCGACGACATTCCACGCCGGACTCGTCGTCGTCGACGGCCTGATCTATACCAATACGGGTCGCGAGACCGTTGCTATCGATGCAGCTACGTGCGCCGTACGTTGGAAGTACAGTTACGCGCCTGAGGAGGAGCGCTTCTCGCCCTCCAACCGAGGTCTGGCGGTACTGGATGGGCGTGTGTTTCGTGGTACCGGTGATGCCCGACTCATTGCGCTCGACGCGGCGACGGGCAGGCTTCTGTGGAAAAACGTCATCGGAGCGCCACGCCTGGGCGAGTCCGCATCCGCAGCACCGCTCGCCTGGCAAGGAGTGGTGTACATGGGCATCGCAGGCAGCGAGCTCGGCGCTCGCGGCCGCGTCATGGCATATGACGCACAGACCGGTCGAGAGCTGTGGCGGTTCAACACCGTTCCTATCGGTGAGGAGCAGGGCGCCAAGACCTGGAAGCGACCGAAATCCGCCAAGACGGGCGGCGGCGGGGTGTGGGGAGCAATGACGCTCGATGTCACCACCGGCGAGCTGTTCGTACCGGTTGGCAATCCCTGGCCGGACATCGACAAGGCCTATCGCCCCGGAAGCAACCTGTTCACGGACTCGATCGTGGTTCTGGATGCGCGCACCGGGGCGTTGAAGTGGTGGCATCAAGTCACGCCCGCGGATTGGCAGGATATGGATCTCGTCGCCGCGCCGGTTCTCTACCGAGACAGCCAGGTTCGAGACGTCCTCGCGTTCGGCGGCAAGGATGGCTTCGTCACAGGTATCGACAGAGATACTCACAAGCAGCTCTTTCACACCCCGGTGACGACCTTCGAGGGGATCCCCAAGGGTGCTACCGCGGAAGGAGTCCGGATCTGTCCGGGTTACGCGGGCGGCGTGGAATGGAATGGCCCGACACTCGACCGTCTCAATCACACTCTCGTGACCGGGTCCGTCGATGCGTGCTTCATCGTCAGATCCGGTCCCACGAAGTACTCACCCACCGAGGCAAGTTTCGGTGGTACGGTCGCACCTGACGGCCCCGTCACTGGGTGGGTTACGGCACTCGACAGCGAAACCGGCCAGATCCGTTGGCGCTATCACGCAGAAAAGCCTGTAATCGCCGGTGTAACACCCACTGCCGGTGGAGTGACATTCACCGGCGACATTGCCGGGAACCTCCTCGTGTTTAACAGCAAGACAGGCGAGCTCGTTCTCAGGGCACCAACGGGTGGAGCGCTGGCGGGCGGCGTCGTCTCTTACGAAGTCGGCGGCAAGCAGTACGTGGCTTTCGCTTCGGGCAACGTATCTCGTATGGCGTTTGGCGCGCTGGGCCTTCCTAGCGTGGTGATCATGGCGTTGAATGCTGGACATGCTTCAAGCGCCCCAGCCCTGACGACCCCGTCCGCAAGGACCCCTGCGGGCGCGGCCGATGCGGCGAGCGGGCGGAGACTGTACTCCCAGATCTGCGTATCCTGCCACGGGCCAGACGGCAACCTCATCGGCGATCACAAGTTGAGCAGTCTCCCCTCGCGTCTCGATGAAGCAGCCACGGTCAGCTACATCAAAGATCCGAAGCCCCCGATGCCCAAGCTGTATCCGGGACTCTTAAACGAACAGAACGTGGCGGACGTCGCGGCTTACGTGCGCCAGGAGTTCAAACAGTAACGCCTTCCCCATTGGCCGGCAGGAGAGGAACCATGTGCGATAACGACTCCATTGATGACATGAATGAATTTGCTCGCCGCTCGAGCGAAGTATCGCGACGGCAGTTTGGCGCGATTACGCTGGGCACGGGCCTGGCGATGCTGTTGCCCCGGCTCGCCGACGCTGCGGATGTGACGGAATCGGAAGTCGCAATCAAAACACCGGACGGCACCACGGACGCGTACTTCGTGCATCCGTCGAGCGGCAAACATCCGGCTGTGCTCATTTGGCCCGACATCTTCGGCCTGCGGCCCGCCTTCAGACAGATGGGCAAGCGCCTGGCGGAGTCCGGCTATGCCGTGCTCGTGATCAATCCGTTCTACCGCACGAAGAAAGCGCCCACCTCTGCGGAGGGTGCCAATTTTCAGGACCCGGCGACACGCGAGATGCTCACGGCCCTGATGGCCTCGTTGACTGCCGAGACCACAGTGACGGACGCCAAGGCATTCGTTCCCTGGCTCGACCGCCAGAAGGCCGTCGACAAGAAGAAGAAAATGGCAACCACGGGGTATTGCATGGGCGGCCCGTTCACGCTACGCACGGCTGCGGCGTTCCCGGATCGGATCGGCGCCGGCGCTTCGTTTCACGGCGGCGCACTGGTGACCGACAAGCCTGATAGCCCGCACCTGCTGGTGCCGCAAATGAAGGCGCAGTATCTATTCGCCATCGCGGAAAACGATGACCAGCGTCAACCCGACGTCAAGGACGTTCTGCGCGACTCGTTCGCCAAAGCCAGATTACCCGCCGAGATCGAAGTCTACGCCGGCACGCTGCACGGCTGGTGTCCGCCCGGCGCGCAGGTCTACAACCACGACCAGGCAGAGAAGGCGTGGAGCCGGATGCTCGCGTTATTCAAGACTGCGCTGGTATAGCGGTAACCGCTCGAGCCAAGTCGAGCGACGCGGAGCCGCCCGTGGGCTAACGGAAGCGCGACGCCGACGAAGCTGTCGAAGGCGGGCCGGGCAGCGGCTGGTCATATTCGCCGCCCAGGTTGAACTTGTACTTGGACACGTTGTTCAGGCGCTTGCCCTTGTTCGCCAAACCAGTTAATTAGGATTACGGTTCGGCCTGTGACTTGTATTACCGACAGTGCTGGGGTGAGCCGAGTCCGAGTCCGGGGAGGCGGTCTGCTCCAGCGACCTTTGTGGGCGGTTTGCCTGGTTGCCACGGCCATTCTGAGTTCCGTCGACCTCGTTGCGGCGGCAGCGCGTCAGGTGGAGTTATCCGCATCTGACGCCGCGGCGCTAGCCGTCGGCGCCAGGGTCGCCGACTGGCAGCTGAGCCACCTGGATAATTTCGACTACATCCCGGCTGCTTCATTCCGCCGCGATACCGCAGCCCCGCGCAACTGGATCCAGGCGGCCTTCTACATCGGCCTCATGCAGTTCGCCGACGCAGTCGGCCCGTCGCGCTACACCGATGCCGTTCTGGCCCACGGCGAGGCCGAGGGTTGGGGCTTCGATCAGAGGCCTCGGCACGCCGACGCCGACGCGACGGGTGCGGTGTGGGTGTGGGCGGCCCTCAAGACCGGAGACTCCTCCAGGTTAGTTCCCATCCGGGCGCGCTTCGACGCGGTACTGGCCCATCCCTCCACGGTGTCCCTGGACTTCGAGCCCCAACACCCGACGACCGGCGAGCCGTCCTGCCAGGAGCGCTGGTGTTGGAGCGACGCGCTCTTCATGGCGCCACCCGCCTGGGTCGCCTTGGCCAAGGCTACGGGCGACCGGCGTTATCTCGCGCACGCGGACGCCGAGTTCTGGGCCACGACCGACTATCTCTACGACAAGCAGGACCATCTGTATTTTCGCGACAGCCGCTTCATCGCCCGGCGCGACGCGGCCGGCCGCAAGATCTTCTGGGGTCGCGGTAATGGGTGGGTGTTCGCCGGCCTCGCGCGGATTCTCAACGACCTGCCTGCGGACCATCCCAGCCGTCCCCGCTATCAGGCGCTGTTCAAACAGATGGCGGCGAAGATCGTCAGCTTGCAGGGCGAAGGCGGCTACTGGCCCGTCTCGCTGCTGGAGCCACAGACGACCCCCGAAACGAGCGGCACAGGGTTCTTCGTCTATGGCCTGGCCTGGGGCGTGAATCACGGTCTGTTGCCGGCGGCGCGCTATCGGCAGTCGCTCGACCGCGGTTGGCACGCCTTGGTCGCCGCAGTGCAGCCGGATGGCAAGCTCGGGTGGGTGCAGCGGATCGGGGCGGGTCCCGACCAGGTCGGCCCCGACGACACCCAACTCTATGGCGTCGGTGCTGTTCTGTTGGCCGCCAGCGAGGTGGCGAGCCTGCCACCATCTGGAGCGCGTGATCGATGACCTGCTCGTGGCCACCGAGATGGATGCTTGAGCGGGCGCGGTCCGAGGTTTCCGAGAAGCGCAAGGAATACGCCCGTCGCCGGGTGATCTGAGTTCGTTTCCCGCTCGCGCGCAAAGCACAACGACCGAGAGCTCGAGGACCGGCGGGGAACCACGACGAGGGAAACAGTGACACTCGACCAGCCGGCCGCACGGCTGGGCCGCTACCGCTGGGATCCACATCCTGAGCCCAAAGCTCACGCGCGTGACGCAGGAAGCGGTCACAACCGCATGAGCGTGCATCAGGATGCGAGCGCGAATCCACCCATCATCAGCCCGATCGCGGCGATCCAGCTGCCGCAGGCGCGGATCGCAATGCCCCGCCATGCTGTCGACGGTCCAGCGTCCGGGCGGCGAAAAGCGAGCGTCAAGGCCATGGTGAGCGTGATCGCGGCGTAGCCTGCGCAGGCCAGCCCCGCCGCGAACAGGAGCCGATTGGTTTCCGGCCCGATCCCGTCTGCGTTCACCGCTCCGCGCACTAACGCCAATCCGAGTGCTATTGCGCACAGAGGAGCGGTACCGATGTGTATTCCCGCCGCCAGCAACAAACCCAGTCCGACCATCATCCCCGCGTTCGCCACCGGCCCCAGCGCGCCGGCGCCGAAAACCGGCCCCAAAAACAGTCCAGCCAGGAGCCCCAACGGCAGCACCAGTACGAGCCACCGGCCCTGAGCGGCTCCCAGCGAGCCCGCCAGAAGACCCAAAGCGGTCCACAGAACGAGATCCTGGAGGTCGGTCAAAGGATGCAACGCCCCTGCGTAAAAGTCGCCGAGCCGCGCGGCGACGATGTGCGCGTCCGCCGGTCCCGCCGCAGTCAGCAGCGCCGCAATCGCGACACAGGTACGCCGCCCGAGCAGTCGTCTCATCGCATGCCACCCAGGCTGGCCAACAGGAAGTAACAGCCGAGCGCCGCGATTGCCACGCCGAGGCCCTGGATCACTCGCCCTCCCGCAGGCGAGCGCGACAGCGTGCCGATGGCTATCCCGCACAGATGGAGCAGGCCGGTGGCCACGACGAACCCAACTCCAAAACTAAGCGGGTTGGCTGCACTCGGCAGCTCGGTGCCATGCGCATGGCCGTGGAAGATTGCGAACATGCCCACCACTACAGCGGCGGCCGCGAACGGCAAGCGCAACCGCGCTGCGACCACCGCACCCAGCACGAGAGCGGACAACGCAATCACAACCTCCGGCATCGGAAGCGGAACTCCTAACACACCGAGAACGCCGCCAAACGCCATGACCAGTGGAAACGTGATGGGCAGGACCCAGATCGCCGGCGCGCCAAGCTGCGCCCCCCAGAGTCCGACCGCGACCATCGCGACCAGGTGATCGAGCCCGGTCAGCGGGTGCAGGAATCCACTTGCGAGTCCGCCGGGCACACCCACCTGATCGTGCGCGACGGCGACATCGGTGAGGGTGAGAAGTGCGATGAGCAGGGGCACGCGCGCCAGGCGACGGTGCGGCAGGGTTGGAACTGTGCCTCTCATGCGGCACCCAGCACGCGCACGAGTCGGCCGATGAACCAGAACATCGCCACCGAACCGATCGCATAAGCGGGCAGGAGCTCGCCCCAGCGCGGCAGGACAGCGTTCAGGCGGCGATGCGCCCACAGCAGCGCCAACACCAGCACGACAAAAGCGAGCTGCCCGATCTCGACTCCGACATTGAAGAACAACAGAGCCGCCGGCAGCAAGCGATGCTCGAGGCCGAGTCCGGCCAGCGCGCTCGCGAACCCGATGCCGTGGACGAGGCCGAACCCGCCGGCAACGGCCCAGGGATAGCGGGCCGTGAGCCCGGATTCGCCGCGCCGTTGCTTCACTATTTCCACACCGACAAAAACGATGCTGAGTGCAATGCACGCGTTGAGCGGCCGCTCCGGGATGCCGATCAGCCCGAACGCGGCGGCGGCGAGCGAGGCACTGTGTCCTAGCGTGAAGGCCGTAATCGTTTTCGCGAGCCGCCAACCGCCTCGCACGATCCAGATCAGCCCCAACACAAACAACAGATGATCGGCACCGAGCAGGATGTGATCGATCCCATAGTTCACGTAGGTCCTGGCGAGCTCGGCCCAGGTTTGCAGCGTCGGCGCGCCGGCCCCCAGGATCGAAACGACCGGGTACGCCGTCGTGATCGTGTAGCTGCGCGACTCGCCCGTCAGCGGAATGATCTTGAGCAGCACGGCCGACATGTTCGCGCCGAGATTGCTGATAGTGATCGGCCCAACCAGCCCCTTGGCGCCGCAAAGCATCTCCGGCATGCGCAGGAAACAATGTTTTGGCACCCGCAGATCCACATGCGCGGACCCGATTGCCGGCTCCATGGTCCAGCGACCCACGAAGGCGCCGGGCCGCACCTCGCGAAATTCGAGCACGCCCAGGGACGCTTCGTGCGCATGGAGCCCGTGAGGAAGGAAACTGGTCGCGAAAAGCAGAAGGGCTGCCAGCATCAGCCTGCGCAGCGTCACTGTTCGTACCGCACGGTGTAGGACGCCTTCAGGCGGTTTACCGCTTCCCAGGCGCGTTTGCGGGTCTCGTCGGTGTGCCAGATTCGCGCGGCCTCATCGCGGACATTGTCCAGACTCGCAGGCACTCCCGCGCGCCGCGAATCGAGGCGAACGACGTGCCAGCCATCCTTCGACTGCACGAGTGCCCACTTTCCCACAGGCAGCGTCAGAAGCGCGTCGCGGAAGCCTGCGCCGAAGGACGGCGCCAGGCTTGCGACGGGACGCGCCAGGATGGCACGTGTCTGTTTCTGCAGCTCGGCCGATTCGTGCTGCGCCTGGATGTCTTCGAGTTGGCGGCGCGCCGTCGCCTCGTCGGTCGGTGGCGTCAGGTAAAACCCGACGCGCTCCGGCTCGTCGAACCGCTCGTGATTGTTCGCAAACCAGGCGCGTAGCTGCGCCTCGGTCGGCTGCGGCACGTTGATCTGGTCGAAAATCAGCAATTGCAGCTTGTAAGCGATGCGGTCGCGAATCATGTCGTCGCCCCGATCGACGGCGAGCCCCTTGCCTTCGCGGTACAGGATCTCGCTCGCCACCCAGCTGTCGATCATTTTCTGCAGCTCGGCGTCAGAGGGCACCCGTGCCTTGTCCTCGTCGAAATTGTCGATGAAGGACTGGCGCATCGCCTTAGTGACGGTGATCGTGTGGTCATCCTTAGGGGGCGGATGCAGCGTCGCATCGGCGGCGAAAATAAGCGCGCCCAGCACGCAAAAGTGCACCAGAGGCTCACGCGACAGAAAGCGCCAGATACGCGATGCCGCAGGTCGCAATGAACGCGCCACTCGATGGGCCGGGTCGGGAGCAGCCCGGGCGCCGGAGTCGCCGACCGGCGGGGCCCGAAGGGTCAGGATGTCGTCTGGCATCGCTTGCATCGATCTGTGTGTAATCGGGTTGTGAGGTCGCCGTTGCGAAACGGGGCGCCGGATTGTCATTCCTATCGAGCGAATCATCAAGAAGTCTTCACGGCGGCGGGGTGTTTCCGTCAGTCGCTGTAACAGAAAGTTCACCACATCGTCATGTGAAGACTGCTTCTATTGCACCGCAGGCAGCTGGGCTGCCGACAGGTTCGTGTCAATCATCCGGGGACGCCACATGCACTCGACCACCAAAGCAATACTGCTCACCGCAGCTTCGGTCTCGCTCACTCTCGTCGAAACCGCCGCGGCGGGCGATCACGCCCCGGACCGGCGCGCTTCCAACCCGTACGTCGCCGGCGACATGCACAACCACAACACCTGTACGGACGGCTCGGTTTCGGCCGGCTATGCGATCGACCGCTCGGTCGGGAAGGGTGCCGCCGACGCTGGCGGCGAAAATTTCGACCTCGACTGGTTCACTCTCGGCAACCACGGAGGTTCGGGCAACCGCGACTGCCGCTTCAGCGACACGAGCGCCAAGCTGCCTGGCGATACCACGACCCATTGGACCGACACGCTCGGCATGACCATCGATGGAATCACGATCACGAAGCTCGAGGGCACGCAGCCGGCGACCCCGACGAACATGTGGCGCTGGCAGTCGGTGAGCCAGGTCGAATACCCCATCGTCGTCAATCGCACCGCCCAGTATCACAAGGTGCTCGTCGAGGGCCTCGAATGGGTCGTTCCCGGGCACGAGCACACCGACGTCGCCGTGATCGCCGGTCAGCATCCGCGGCACGGCGCCGGCAACGCGGACAGCATGGCGCAGTTCGAATACCGCTTCGACCGCGGCGACACCGACGCCATCGGTCCCGTGGACGTCAACAACAGCCCGCTCTGGACTGGCAAGGATAACGTCAACAATAGCGGCACAGCCGGCCATCTGAAGGCGGTCGAGGGCGTGAAGTGGCTGCAGGCCAACTTCCCACTGCAGTCCTATGCAATCCCGACACATTCCGAACGGCAGGGCCCGTTCAATCCCGCGGGCAGCAACGGTTATAACGTCGAGCATTTCCGCGACTTCAACAATGCGGGCCCCACCGTGGCGATCGGCATCGAATCGCCGGGCCATTTCGCCCAGGGCACGCTCACCGGCGGCTCGGGTTCCTACGGGGCCAACGCGGTCGGCGGCGGCACCTACGGGCTGCAGGGCATCTACACCGCCAAGGTCGGCGGCTTGTGGGACGGCCTGCTCGGCGAAGGTCGCAACTCGTTCATCTTCGTCAGTTCCGATTGGCACAATCGGGGTGCCGCTGGAGCGCGCGATGCGTTCACGACGAGCGACTTCATCCCCGGTGAATACACCAAGCTCTATGTGCCGAACGCCGATCAGTTCCAGGCGCAGTCGATCATCGACGGCATGCGTTCGGGTAACTCGTACTCCGTCAACGGCGACCTCATCGGTCCGGATCTCGTGTTCCACGCCAAAGGGCAGCATGGCGACTGGAAGACCATGGGTGAAACGCTGGAGGTGCGCCCCGGCGAGAAGGTCACGATCGAGATGGCGATGACCGTTCCCGCTTCGAACAACAGTCCGTATAAATTCAACAATCCGCTCCTGCTCCAGGACGGCATCCGGCAGGCGCTCAACCAGCCGCTGGTCGACCATGTGGACCTGATCCAGGGCTCCATCACCGGTGTGATCCAGCCGGGTGCCCCGGGCTATGCGGTGCCGAATGCCGCCGGCGTCGCCGGTGCGGCGATCGTCTACAATCCCTCGACCGTGATCGGACAGCAGGTCCTGGCAAAGGACATGAAGGCCTGGCAACAAAAGGACGGCTCGATCCGGCTGACATTCTCGACCACCTTTATCGCGGGCAACACTCCAGCCTACCTGCGCGCTCGGGGTACCAACGTTCCCGTCGCGACGCCGAACGTCACCGACAGCGCTGGTAACCCACTCATCGACGTCAAGAACGCTCTGGTCGACTGCACGGACCCTGCTTGCCCGGCGCATCTGGACTCGGTGAATGGCGTCAAGAAAGTCACCTACGACGTTCAGGCGTACTCGAATCTCTGGTTCTACGCGAACCCGATTTTCATGCGTCCGGCAGGCTCGCCGAAACTGTTGGTGGAGAAGAACGCTGCGCTCGCGGAGCGGCTCGCCGGCGACGACCACCACGAGCATGACGACCGCCTCGCCAAGAACTGATCGCGACCATGGCCTTCGGGCAGTCCCGGACTGCCCGGAAGTGCCTCTTCCAAGCCGGTGGCGCACCTCTACCTGCACCACCGGCTTGATTCATTTAAACGGTGCACGACTTTGCGACCGACGCGTTTGTTTCCGGCATACCTCGCGCTCGGCGGCCTTCTCAGCAGCGTTACCCCATGTAACGCGGCGGACGTTGGTTCGCCCCAGGCCGAACCAACCAAGGAAGCGTGCCTCGCGGCAGTGGGGGAGGCGCGCACCCTGGCGGTCGCGCTGCCGGAGGGCGATGCGTCCCGCTATTTCGCCGAGCGTGACCTCGAACAGGCGCTGACTGAAGCCGGCAACGGCGAGTTCGACGACTGTCTGGAATGGGCGGAGCGCGCGACTGTGGAGGTGCGCGAGCACCGCCACACGTTGCAGCCTGGCGAGAAACTCAAAGTACGCGAGGCCAACGAGTAACCGAATGGATCAGATCGAGGCGCTGTTCCCGATCCCCTTGCTGCGCGCTCCGCGCCTGCTCGATCCGGCACTGATCGTGGCGGCCGCCGCGGCGATCCGCGACGCCCGCATCGAAAAGAACCTGCGTTCGGATCAGCTGTTCCACTCGGAGATCGCGGATCCACGCGACAACCGGCTGTTTCAGCAGATGGCGGAAGTGGCGGTCCCGAAACTCGTCGAGTTCGGGGCCCTGTTGTTCGGCGAACGGCTGCGCTGGACCGTCAAGGAGATGTGGACCAACGTCCTCGAGACGGGCGGCAGCCAGACCCTGCACGCACATGCCAACAGCTTCGTCTCCGGCGTGTTCTACCTGACGCCCTCGCATGCGGCCTGCAAGACGGTTTTCGTGCGGCCGCCCGGCGGCTCCGATTTCACCTTCCGGCACCACACACGCAATGCCGCGATGGGGCCGTTCAACGCGGGCAAATATGTACTGCCCGAGGCGGAGCCGGGTGATCTCGTCCTATTTCCCAGTTACCTTTATCACGAAGTGCCCCGCAACCAGGGCGACCAGAGAATCACGGTCTCCTTCAACTCCATCCCGGACAGCCTGGACTGTTGGGGGTACCGCATCAACTTCACGCCGTGAACCGAACCGGAGGCGGGCGGTTCATCTGCGGACCATCATTCTCCCGGCTCGCGTGATAACAGCTGCCTTGCTTCGTCGCGTGACGGCGCCGCGTCGTTGATCTCGCGAAGCAAACGTACCGCAGCGTCCCTGTTGGAGGTCATAAGCGCACGAGCCATGCCGATGAGGGGATGATACGCGGGGTTGAATTCGCCACTCAGGCGAATTGCGTCCAGCAGTCCCGGGGAGGCCGCCTCGACCAGCGCGAGACCGCGCGGATCGCCCCTCAATGAAGCGCCTGCCTCGAGAAAGCGATTGCGCGCTTGCCAGTAGGCCGTCAGTCGTTTGGCCAGTGCGTCACGCTTCGGTTCCCCCAACAGCTCCGTCGGATCGGGCTGAGTCATCCCCGTCACGGCAAGCAGCAACGCGAATGGGGGTGCCGTCAGTGCACGCACATTGCGGCTCGCATCGAGCGTCACGAAGGGATAATCATCGGTGTTGCGCGGCCCTTCGCCTGCTAACGCGGCCAGCGTGCGCGCCCCTCCCACGTACTGCCCAAGCACATCCATCGGTACTTCAAACCCAATTGGCCGGGCGACGGCGCTGACCGCCGGGTCGCCTAGACGCGCGGCCAACGCATCCAGATCGAGGTGAGCGCGATCTCGGGGCCCGATCAGGGCGAGCATTGGCGTGCGCACGCTGTAATGAGCGAGCCACGCCGAACCTCCAGGATAGACGTCCAGGAACCCGCGAATGATCGCGCGCAGCGATGGCAGATCGAGTTGATACAAGGGCAGCCACTGGCAGAATAAGCCGCCGGGGGCCAATCTCTTGCGCACGGCAGCGAAGTGCTCGGTGGTATAGAGCGAACCACTGCCATCCAGTGCAGGATGAAATAAATCCGCGATGATGACATCGTACTGACCGGTGTCGGCCGCTACATAACGACGCGCATCGGCGACGGTTACGGGAGGTGCCGGGCGGGGCGCGGAGGGATTCACAAACCAGGGCAGTAATTTCACCACTTCTGGCGACAATTCAACACCCCGCGCCGTGATGCCCGGCAGCTGTGCTCCGCCGACCAGGGTAGCCCCGGTGCCGACGCCGAGAAACAAAGCTCGATGAGGTGCAGGATGCAGGAGCAACGGCAGCATCGCCTGGCGATAGTCGGACCGGACCGAACTGGTGCCGCCCATGCGGAAGTGGCCGTTGACCTCCAGATACCGCGCGCCCGAGCGATCGTCGACAACGCTCGCCGTTGCCATCGGGCCCTCACGGACGGCAAGCAGTTTGCCGCCCGCAGGTACCCGTACTAGGGACGGTGCGGGACGTACCCATAAGATCAGACCAGCGACTGCCGGCACCGCGCACCAGACGAGCGCCTCGCGGCGGAGCGGAACCAACAGCAGGTAGCCCAAGGCGACCGGTATGAGCGCCGTCCAGGCACCGAATGTCGGGATGAGGAAAAGAACGGTCAGCAGTGGCGCCAATGCGGCGCCCACGCTGTTGATGCCGACCGCCCATCCAAGCGACCCCCGTTGATCCCGCATCCGTTGCGCCAGGTAGCCGAACAGCGCTCCCATGAGGGCAGAGGGCACGAGGAATAATGCGATTGCAACACCCAACTCTCCCGCTACACCCAGCGTGGCAGCGGTTGCGGCGATGCGGGCGATGTACGGCGCGAGCGCCGCGGTCGCCAGACAGGCGAGCGCTGTTCCACCGAGGAGCCAGCCCAGGCTCGAATTTCTGGCGGGGCGTCCGGTTCGCTGCCAGATGAGGCCCCCCGCCGCGGTGCCGAGCAAGTAGGCCGCCAGCAGTCCCGCGAAGGTGTAAATCGTGTTCTGCATCGCCTGCGCCGCGAGCCGCACGACGAGCACCTCGAACGCGATCCCAAGCAGGCCGGTGGTGAACAGGGTCAGCGTGAGGCGCAGCTGTTCCGCTCGTTGTGGCTGCGCTTCGCCGGCGGGCGTTGGTGCCTGAGAAGCTGTTGGTCCGAGCGCGAGCGCACTCACGGCGCACGCCATGTTCAGTCCTGCAAGACAAAGCAGCGTGCCGGACAGACCCAGTGCCGGCAGAAGGAGGAACGTGGAAATCAGAGTTCCAGCGACCGCGCCACCGGTGTTTGCTCCGTAGACCCCGGCGCTGACGGAGGCATCGCCGCGTGCGGTCGTCATCATGCGCTCGAGCGCGGTCAGTGTTCCGCCCATCGCCGCAGTAGCCGGGAGGAGAGCCAGCGCTGGGAACGCAAAGCTGGCCGCCCAGAGCAGCGCTGGCGCAGGCTCAGTGCCGAGTAGTGGCGGCAAGGCTCGGCCCACACTGGGCAACAGCCAGACACTGATCAAGCCCCACAGCCCAATCACCGTTTCCAGCACCGCGTAAACCACGTAGGGCGATCGGGCACGACGGATCGGTCCGTCGAGCGTGAAGGCTCCGAGTGCCAGTCCAGCGAAGAATCCGGCGACCGCGCCCAGCACCGCCATCATTTCGGTCCCGAGCGCGAGGCTCAACTCACGGGTCCACACGATCTCGTATCCGAGTCCTGCGAAGCCGGACGCCGCGACGACCGGGACCAGCTTCCAACCCGGATTGACCCGCCGGGGGCGCTTGCGATTCACGCTGTTGAGAGCCTCGTAAATTGTTCCGCGGCGCGCGGATCTTACTTCGAATGTCGCTGCCGTCGATACCTTCATACCGAACGCCGACCCGGCCTCACTGTTCACTCTCCGCCGGTGCGGGGGTTATAGTTGCGGATTGCCCGGATCCGCTACGATCCGGCCCATTGCATCAATATTCGAATGCCTGAATCATGAATAGACGATTACCCGCCCACACGCGATTTACCGTAATGCTCTTTGCGCTGGCCGTTACGCTCGGCGGAGCCTCATTACCTGGCACGTTCGCAGTCGCGAAGGACGCGCCGGTCGAGGCCAAGGACGACGGGAAAGGCGCGGCCAAAAGCGACAGCGCCAAGGACGACGAGCTCAAATTGCCGCCGTTCCCCGCCGATAAGACCGTTCATCAGAGCATGCAGCTCGGCGGGCGTACCGTTAAATACGACGCGACGGTGGGCTCCTTACCGGTGCTCGATGAGCAGGGCAAGGTGATCGCCAGCGTGATGTTCACCGCCTACACCATTCCGGGCCCCAATCGGCCGGTCACCTTCGCCCTGAATGGAGGCCCGGGTGCCTCATCGGTGTTCTTGAATATGGGCGCACTCGGCCCGAAGCGCGTGCAATTCGGTGCGGCGGGAAACAGCCCGTCCGATCCGGCCTCCGCGGTGGACAACGCCGGTACCTGGCTCGATTTCACCGACCTGGTGTTCATCGATCCCGTGGGCACCGGCTTCAGTTACGCCCACGTCAAACAGGACGAGGCGAAGAAGCGGTTCTACAACGCCAAGGCGGACATCGAATATCTCTCACGCATCATTTTCGACTGGCTGGTGAAGAACGAGCGACTGACAGCGCGAAAGTATCTCGTCGGAGAAAGCTACGGCGGGTTTCGCGGCCCCCGCATCACGCACTTTCTGCAAACGCAGCTCGGTATCGCCATGAACGGGTTGGTACTGGTCTCGCCGTATCTGCAGCCGGCCGCATCCGACGACGGCGATCTTTCACCGCTCCCCTGGATGCTGACGCTGCCGAGCATCGCGGCGGCAAACCTCGAACGGCAGGGAAAGTTGTCGGACGCGACCATGGCCGAAATCGTGGCGTATACCCGGGGTGAATACGTTACAGATCTGCTGAAAGGTCGTTCCGATCCCAAGGCGGTCGAGCGAATCGTCGAGCGCGTCACGCGCTTGTCGGGGCTGGATCCGACCTTCGTGCGGTATTCGGGCGGACGGCTCGAAACGCAGGCGTTCCTGCGCGAAGTCTTCCGCGCCGAGGGCAAACTCGGCAGCCGCTACGATTCCAACGTCACCAGCTGGGATCCCTTTCCGTTCGCGCCCAGTCAGCGTACGAACGATCCGATTCTCGACAGCATCATCGCCCCGACCACCACGGCGATGGTCGATTTCATCACGCGCACGGCGGGCTGGAAGTATTCCGGTCGCTACTACGCCCTCAGCTATCAGGTCAATCGTCTCTGGGCACCGCTGGCTCAGGGCGATTCAGAGGGCGGTGAGGACGATCGCGGCTCGGTGACGGATCTGCGCCAGTCGGTGGCAGTGGATCCCAAGCTGCATGTGCTGATCGCTCACGGGTGGAGCGACCTGTCGTGCCCGTTCATGGCCTCGGTGTTGATCGTGGACCAGATGCCGCTGATGGACGATCCGGGGCGGGTGCAGGTGAGGGAATATCCCGGTGGCCACATGTTCTACAGCCGTGGCGCCAGTCAGGCCGCACTGCGCGGCGATGTGATGAAGATGTACGCCGTGCATTGAGCTCGTGTCAGGCCGGCCGTTGCGCGAGCCACAGAGCCACGTTGCGGACGTAACGCTGCGTAGCGGTGCTCGCCTGCGGCGTCCGCGCCAGGGAATCGCCCGGCGGCTCGTCGACAAAGCTCGGGATTCCTGAGCGGGGATCGGGGACGGAAGGAACGAAACGTGTGCGTAGCCGTTTGGTCTTTGTGAGCGGCGGATCAGCAACCAAAATAAGCAGTCCACTTCGCTGCCAGGGCACAGGGGTCGGCCGTGGGACCCGGCTTCGAGCGCTCATTCCCGGGGGCGTGGCCACCTGGCTGGCTTCATTGGCGGTATTGATTCTGGTCTCCTTCGGCGGGTGCGCCTCCCTGCCCCCCGGCTCCAGCTACCCCAAGGTTCAGTCGCTCGCGCTCCCCAGCCCGGAGACGACCCGATTCGGCCGGCAATTTGCGGACGCCGCACGTGCGAATGGGGGAAAGTCGGGCTATCGCATCATCAATGTCGGCGTCGACGGGTTCTTGATGCGGCTCGAAATGATCAACACAGCGGAGCGGACGCTGGATCTTCAGTACTACATTTTCCGCGGTGACGAGTCCGGCCATCTCCTCGCCGACGCTCTGGTTCGCGCCGCCGAGCGCGGTGTACGCGTGCGTGTGCTCGTTGACGACGGCGAAACGGTGCCTGGTGATGAGCAGGTGCTGGCGCTCAGCGGGCATGCTGGGATCGAGGTTCGGGTTTTCAACCCGTGGAAATACCGTGGGCATAATACCGTCGTGCGTGGGGCCGAGTTCCTGCTGAGGCGTTCGCGGCTCGACTACCGAATGCACAACAAGCTGTTCGTGGTCGACGACGCCATGGCGCTCGTAGGCGGGCGCAATATAGGCGACCAGTACTTTCAGATCGATCCCGACTCGCAGTTTGCCGACGATGACGTCTTTACCGGCGGCCCGATCATTCAGGAACTCTCTGCGAAGTTCGATGACTACTGGAACAGCTCGCTCGCGATCCCCGCGGAAGCGCTTCCGCACCGCGGTCTGCCGGGTCCGGGCCTGTGGCCGCATCGCGCGGGTAAAGCCGCCCGCGCGCAGAAAGTTGCCACGGCGGGCTTCAACTATGCCGAGAAGCTCGCCACCGACGAGCCTCTGGCGGGAATACTTGCCGGCCGGGTGTCCCTCGTCTGGGCGGACGCGCAGGTCGTGTGCGACAGCCCCGACAAAAAGAAAGTTGTGAAAGGAGCCAGTGTAGGCAGTCTGATATACGAGCCCGTGGCTAACGCCGTAAAGCAGGTGCGATCGGAGCTGCTGATCGTCACGCCGTACTTCATTCCGTCGAGGGACGAAATGCGTCTCGTGGAAGGGCGGCGTCAACAGGGAGCGCGCGTTCGCGTTCTCACGAATTCTCTCGAGTCGACGCCGGATCTGTCCGCACACGCCGGCTACATGCATTATCGCCACTCGCTGCTGCAGGAGGGCGTGGAGTTTCATGAGGTGCGCTCGTTGCCCGGTAACGCTCGGGGCACCGGTCAGTCCGCGCGCCTGTCCCGCTACGGCAATTATTCCCTGCACGCCAAGCTATTCGTGTTGGACCGTGAAAAGCTGTTCGTCGGCTCGATGAATTTCGACCGGCGCTCGCGGCGACTCAACACCGAGATAGGCCTGATCATCGATAACGCGGTTCTCTCCGAGCAGGTGGCCGCACGCTTCGAGGCGATGGCGCAGGATGAAAACTCCTATGCGGTGGAGTTGCGCCGCGATGGCTCACGCAAATCATCCCGATTGGTCTGGCGCACGTATGAGGCGGGTAGCCCCGTCGAGTATTACTCGGAGCCGGCGCGCAGCAGGTGGCAAAAACTCGAGGTAGAATTCCTGTCGTTGTTGCCGCTGGATCCGGAATTATGACTGTGCGCTCGTACACACTCCCGGTGATGCTGTGCATGCTGCTGCCTGTGGCGCGAGCGGCGCCGCCACCGGACGCAAAGGTCGAGATCGACTATCTGCTGGCGCACGTCGGTGCTTCCGGCTGCGAATTCTACCGTAACGGTAGCTGGTACGACGGGACGCGGGCGCAGGCGCACCTGCGCGCCAAGTATGACTATCTGGCGGCGCGGAATCTCGTTCGCAGCGCTGAAGATTTCATCGACAAGGCGGCCACTAAAAGCAGCCTGAGCGGTCTACCCTACCAGATCAGATGTGCCGGTTATGCGGCAGTGGCGAGCAGCCAATGGTTACGTGATGCGCTGGCGCGTTATCGCGACCAAACAGGAAACTCACCTACGGCGGAGCCGGTATCGCCTCCTCGTCCCGATACGTGACCATGCGGGCGAGCTTAGACGTGACGGGGTCCTATGAGCACAACGCACGCGATGCGGCTTCCTGCGCCAGGCGGAGCGCTCCGCCCCGAGGTGACTGCCCTGGCACCGCTCGGAGATCACCAATTGCGCCTGCAAGTGCTGGCGTGCGGCGTGTGCCGCACGGATCTGCACCTCGTCGATGGCGAATTGCCGGCCGCGACCTACCCCATCACTCCGGGACATGAAATCGTCGGGCGTGTCGTCGAGACCGGAGCTCAGGTCAGCGAATTCCGGCCAGGCGACCGCATCGGCGTGCCATGGCTCGGATGGACGTGCGGTGTCTGTTCATACTGTCGGCGGGGCCTGGAGAACCTGTGTGAGCGCGCTCAGTTCACCGGCTGCACGCTTGACGGCGGTTACGCCGGTTCCGCAATAGCGGACGCGCGCTATTGTCTCCCGATTCCCGATCGCTACGCAGATGCCCAGGCGGCACCGCTGCTGTGTGCGGGATTGATTGGCTATCGAGCGTACCGCGCGGCCGGCGATGCCGAGAATCTCGGCTTATATGGATTTGGCGCGGCCGCGCATCTGCTTGCCCAGATTGCTAGCAAGGAGGGAAGGCGCGTGTTTGCGTTCGTGCGGCCGGGTGACGTGCAGGCGGAGCGGTTCGCGACCGAGCTGGGAGCGGTGTGGACCGGTGGGTCGGATGAAACGCCACCTGAGTTGCTCGATGCGGCGATTCTCTTCGCACCGGTGGGCGAGCTCGTCCCCGCCGCTTTGCGAGCCACGCGCAAGGCGGGCCGCGTGGTATGTGCTGGGATTCACATGAGCGACATCCCGGCGTTTCCATATCGATTGTTGTGGGGCGAGCGTTCGGTCTCATCTGTTGCCAACCTGACGCGGGCTGACGGACAGGCGTTCATGCGCATGGCCGCCGCCCTTGATCTGCATCCCGTGGTCGAGGAGTTTCCGCTCGCTCAGGCAAATGATGCACTCGCGAGCCTGCGCCACGGGGCGCTCCGAGGTGCGGCCGTCCTCATTCCACCTGGCGATGCAACAGCAGGTTCCGCTGCATAACTGTCCGGTCAGCGTGCACCTGAGGTGCCGAAGTCCACGGACCTTTGCGCATCTGCGCCGCGATCGGCGCGCCTTCCTGAGGCAAAGTGCTCCGGGCTGCGTGGCGCGCACGTTCAGGCCAAGGAAGTTGTATACGTGCTAGCGCCACATCCCGATGTACTCGTGCAGGGCGATGTCGGCGAGCACGAAGTTGTATGCGGTTGGGAGTGCCGACGGCTCGGAAGAGTCCTGAGCAGGGAATTGAAGATCGCTTCGTCCACCGGCGGCGCCAGCCCACGGAAACTACTACCGGGAAACTCCGAGCCGGGTGGGGCGGCGGCGACGCGTTGACGGAAGTTGACCTGCCGCACCGTATGGGTTTTACTATTGCCATGTATCACGCAAAGACATCTGCCTGCCAGCAACGCCGCCACTCAGCGGCGGCGGTTGCGCGCGTGATTCATTGGGAAACTTAGAGCCAACGCTAAGCTAACTCCGAACGGATCGTACCCAACCCCGCCCGCCCGGCGGGGTTTTTCGTATTGCCCTCGCCGGCGTCCCATCAGGAGCCGACCATGCCGAACGACTTTTGCACCGCCACCGAGATAGAGCGTATCGGACGCGGACTCATCGATCGCTCGCTGCCCAAGCGCGAATGGACCCACGCGGCCCATTTCGCGGCCGTCCTCTGGTTGCTGCGTCACCGCCGCGAACCGGCCGTCGCCGTGGAAATGCCCAGGCTCATTCGCGCTTATAACGAAGCCACCGGCGTCGCCAACACCGACACCGGCGGTTACCATGAGACTATTACTCTTGCCTCGATTCGGGCCGCGCGCAGCGTCCTCGACAGCCATGACGAGAGTGCGCCCCTGCATTCCATTGCGAACGACCTATTGGCGGGCGAGCTGGGACGGTCTGATTGGCTGCTGCGCTATTGGTCCCGAACGCGACTGTTCTCGGTGGAGGCGCGCAGGCTCTGGATCGAGCCCGACCTGAGGCCGCTGCCATTTTGAGATCGCTGCCTCGATTGCTCGCCTGGGCCGGCCGGGGCGGCCCAGGCGCTCGGTCGCGGGCCAGTTGCAGGCCGCCTACGAGGCCGCGGTCATTGAATTGGGTTCAACTTCGGGCACGCGATGACCGCAAGCGCACCGTCCGGCGATCTCCGCTGGAGCCGCCGCCACGGCTCATGGGCGCACGCCGGGGAGCGGATTGCCGCCGACCCGCCTCGATCCACGTGTTCGGCTGTCCAGGCTGAAGATGCCGGCGCCATGGACATAGAGCAGGAGGAGCCCGCCGGCCACGGCGATGTCGCTGGTGAACAGGATCATCTGATTCTGATCGCCGAAGTTGTGGTGGAAAATCAGCGCGGCGACCACGGAGTACACAGCCAAGGCCAAAGCGGCCCAGCGCGTCAGGAACCCTGCAATCAACGCCAGCCCGCCGCCGATCTCGAGGACGATCACCAACGGCAGCAGGCCGCCGGGCACGCCCATGCTCTGCATGTACGCCTGCGTGCCGGCGTATCCCGCACCGAGCTTGCCCAATCCAGCCAGGACGAAGAGCTGCGCCAGCAAAAGCCGCGCTACCACATCGATCAGATTGTTCATATATATCCTCCTTCCGGTACGGCCCGATGCCGGCCAAAGCACATGGAGCGCCTCCGGGCCACCCAGATCGTTGATGCAGCTCAATTGACCCGCGGAGCGCGGCGAGTCACATGCTGGAGGAGACGATCTGCGGCCGCGCTTGTGTTGGATGGAAACGAATCGCGCTCGGGCCAGCGCCAGGCTCCCGTCAATGACGTCGATGCCAAGTACCGTCGCTCCTATTCTAGGAGGGCGCAAGAGACAGCCGTTCGCCTTCTTGGGTGACGACGTCCGCACACGTATAACGTGAATTTCATATAATCCTACTTTGATAGGATTAATCGCCAGGCTCCGGCGATGCTCTCCAAGATCCTACTCTAGGAGGCTTTATGCGCCGCGTAGTTCCCCAGCCCTTCCCTGCGGAATCGTGCCTAGTAGAGCCCGCTGAGTTCGGTCGGGCCGTCAGGGCCGCAAGAACCGAATCGGGCCTGACCATCGAGCAGGCTGCGCGCGGGCTCGGGATCGCAAAGCAAACACTCTCTGACCTCGAGCAGGGCGCTCCGACCGTGAGTCTTGGGACTGCACTGCACGCTGCGGCGCAATTAGGCGTCGCACTTTTCATGGTACCCGCGGCTCGCCGGGAGCTCATGCGTCGACAACTGCAGACCAACGTTGATGGAGCTTGAAGTTCTGCGTCAGTGAAATGAATACTTTAGGCCGCCGCGTAAGGGTGGCCGCATGATCGATGGGACGAGCATTGGCAGCAAAACGCGCGTCTTGATCGGGACGCCCCCAGTGCCGTGTTGCACTGCAAAAAACAACTCGGGGTCAAAAAATAGGGATACAGGCAACTTGTTGGATCTCTTTGATGCCGGACTGCACTAACCGGCGAGGCGACGCTTGCTGTCTCATTCACAGCGCCGCTGCGGCGCTCATGACCGCCTTCTGTTGAGCTCCCATCCAAATTGCGTGAAAATGCCCGCACTCATCTTGCGAAACAATGAAAGCCGCGCGGTGGGTCAGAGGAAGGCGATCCCGTCGCAGTCAGCCGCGGAAACATCTCACGACCGCGGTTTCCGAGGCCATTCCGACGACGATGATGAAGACAAACGCAGAAAGACGCACCGCAGCCGGGACAATGACTTCGGGTTATAAAAGGAGCGCGCATGTCATCACAACTCGCGGCGCTGACTCACGGCACGAATGGTCTCGTAATAGCCTACACGACAGTGTTTGTACCGATGCTCGTAGGCCTCCGTCAGGGGCGTGCGGCCGCCGATAAGCTGTGGCTGAGTCCGCTGCTCGCCGTACCGCTCATGGTGGCCGCGGCCATAGCTCTCGAGCTCGCGAGTCCGCTGCCGAGCGCCTTGGGGGTAAGCCGCGAAAGCGTGCTTCAGTTGATTTTCGACGTAGCGTTGGCGGGTGCAATAGGCTATGCAGGCGGTCGCCTGATAGCGGCGCGTAACCGCTCGTCCGATACGTTGTATCGGCGTGGCGCAGTCGTCTCGAATTCCCAACCCCTTCCTGGCCGGGGAGGGGCTAGACTTTCGAGCCGGGATGCCCGCGGCGCGCACGATCCCAACACCCCCATAACGCTCGCGGGCTTTCCCGTCGCGCCGGAAGATGAGACCAAGCACTTTAAGTTCATCGGCACGACTGGCACCGGAAAGAGCACCGCTATCCGCGAAATAGTGAATACCGCGCTGGCGCGAGGGGACCGCGCGATCATCGCCGACCCGGACGGCGGGTACCTGGGTCATTTTTATAACGGCGCTCGCGGCGACGTGATCCTCAATCCGTTCGAGGCCGACGCCGCCAAATGGAATCTCATCGGCGAGATCACGAACGAGTACGACGTCGAGCAACTCGCCCGGTCGCTCATTCCGGATAGTGGCGAGCAAGATCGGATCTGGAGCGAATATGCGCGCACCTTCTTCACCGCCGTCACGCAGCGGGCCATCGCGGGGGGCAGCAACGATGACGGCGAGATCTACCGCCTGCTGACCACCGCGGCGGTGAAAGAGCTGAAGATGTTGCTTCGTGGCACGCCGGCTGGACCCTTCGTGGAAGAGGGGAATGAGAAGATGTTCGGATCACTGCGATCCGTCACGAGTTCTGCCGTTCGCGCGCTGAAGTACACCACCCGACAGCAGGGCACATCCTTCTCCGTGCGCGAATGGGTAAGGCAAGGCGCGGCACGACACGCTGGCGGGCAGGGCGGCGTGCTGTTCTTTCCCTACAAGGCAGGCGAGATTGCCGCCCTGCGATCGACGATTTCCGCCTGGATGCGCATCGCGATCTTCGAGGCCATGAACCGGGGCGAGGGCGAGCAGCGCCTGTGGTTCATCGTCGATGAGCTGGACGCCCTCGGCGAGATCGATGGCCTCAAGGATGCGCTTGCGCGTCTGCGCAAGTTTGGCGGCCGCTGCGTTCTCGGCTTTCAATCCATCGCGCAGGTTTCCGGCACCTACGGCAAAGGTACTGCGGACACGATTGTCGAGAACTGCGGAACTACGCTCATCCTGCGGTGCTCGGCGAGCGAGCACGGCGGGACATCGGAGTACGCCTCGAAGCTCATCGGTCAACGCGAGGTCATGCACAGCACGCAATCAAAGACTCGAAGGTCCACGCAGTGGAGAGCATCCACCACGACCAGCCAGCACGTAAAAATCGAGCCGGCCGTCATGGCGTCGGAAATTGAACGTCTGCCGGATCTGCAGGGCTTCCTCAAGTTCGCCTCCATTCCGGACTGGAAGCGAGTGAGATTCACGCCGGTGAGCTACCCCCCGGTTGTTCGCAGCAGGCGACCCTTCGCCGCGGCGAGCGTACCAGCGGCGCCCGCCGGCGCGCCTTCAGCGAATCCGCCGGCGGCTGTCACACCTCCCTCGGCCACATCGCATCCGGCCAAATCCGCAAGACCGGTCCGTAAGCGCGCCCGCAAGCCCCGCGCGAAGGTAACGCAAGCCACTGCTGCCCCGACGACCGCCAAGTTGAGCGATGATCATCGAGACTCACCGTGACATTTTTCTGCGGATCAGACCTTTCTCTACGTCCCACCCGCAGAAAAGGCGGAGGCCGCCGGCGCCTGTTGGGATGACGAATCGAAGTGCTGGTACGTCACCGCCGGCATGGACCCGGCTGCGTACTCGCAATGGCTGCCCGTTTGGCAATGGCGAACCCGCCCATGGGCAAACGGGGCCCGGGTGTGGCACCCCCGGGCCCGCTAATCTCAGAACTCCGGCGCCGATCGCCTGCGGATCGCAGGGATCGTGAAGGCGCAGTAAATCGCCGCCAAGCCCACGAGCGCATAGACCACACGTGAGGCAGGGGACATTCGGCCTAGGATTGCGCCGACCAGGTCGAAGTCAAAAACTCCCACTAGCCCCCAATTGAGGCCTCCAACGACGAGCAACCAGAACGCAATCCAGGCAACCGTGACCGTGGAGCGGCGGGCAGTGTTAGCAACAGTGGCCATGTTGATCTCCAAAACACCGAGCAGGGACAAGGTCGCCGCAAGTTTGGTGCCGGCATGCGCAGGTCTTGGGCCTCGTGTTAGCGCGGCCGGGCAGTTGAAATAGGGCTCGAGTTGTCGACACCATTACAAACACCGCCGCGCAGAAGCACTGCGGGGCGCCTCGGCCCAAACCATAGGTGGCCCGGATTAACCTATGTTAGTCGTAACTTCGAAAGAATAACGTCTTGCGACAAACAGGCGCTGCGCGCATGCTGCGTGCCTTGCGTGGAACCCACGGGACAACACGGCATCGTTCACACGGGCTTGCACGCCGATTTCAGCCGAGCGTGTATCGAAGGCTCAATCGGCGCACTACGCGCACGGGTGCCCCGTCGCGCTATTGATGATAGACCACGTGCCAGTGCGGAGTACTTTGATGGGTCGCCAGCCGGTTTTTTCTGCTGCGGAGTGCGAGAAAGCGCTGCAAGGGGCCTTCCGACACTTGCAGGCAGACACTTCTCACGTCACATTTGAAATTCACGAATCGACGGTGAAATTACGGGGCCGTATTGCATCCGAGCGGGACCGGATGGAGATCGTCAACAGTTTTGCGGGAGTTGCTGGCGTCGATCAGATCATAGATTTGCTCCACCTCGCCGGCGAGAACGCGTCGTACGATATCTATCATCCGCAAGGCAGTGACGCGCTAACGCGTATGGCTGCTGTAACTTATGGTGAAGATACGACGTGGGACGAGCGTGCCCGCGCGAAATCGCCGGAAAGTCCGCGACATTCGAGCCTTCCAGGGAAGCTTGGCGTCAGTCTATGGCGAGCGATGGCGGCGGCTGGACGTGCAGCGCGAGCGATCTTTGCGCGTTTAAAGCGTTAGGTCGGCGCTTTGTAGCGTTGCATTTCATGTCCTGACTTTGAGGAGTAACTCACGGGACCCTCTGACGCGGCGAGCTGGTTCGCGTGCCGGCGGTAAGCGACCGCTGTCGGCGTCGGCCAGGGCGTCCTGAAAATGATACTGTCGGCGACTTCCGACAGGGGTTCGCGACGGACGCTAATTGCGCGACTCGACCTGATGCGCTCACTGTAGATAACCTAATTAAGTTGCATGAGGGAGATTGTGATGAATTCAATTTCGAAAGCGGTGACAGTCGTATTGTTGGCTAACGCGACAGCGACCTTCGCAATCACCCAAGCG
The DNA here is from genome assembly GCA_028293765.1 of Gammaproteobacteria bacterium. Classification (GTDB taxonomy): domain Bacteria; phylum Pseudomonadota; class Gammaproteobacteria; order Steroidobacterales; family Steroidobacteraceae; genus 13-2-20CM-66-19. Next base: position 119,733 of record JAQGOG010000097.1, on the reverse strand, counting down.
CCGCCGCCATCGTCGGCTGACCCGAGCGCGGCTTCGAGTCCCCATCAACGCCAAGCCACAGATAGCGCCGCGGGCGAGTCACCTGCCACGAACAGCGCGGAGCCGGGCGCGGCTTCGAGCCCGCATCAACGGGAGGCGATGGGTGGAGCAGCGAAGGGGGAGGGCGAGGCGGCCGTGCAGGGCAAGGAGTCCCCTGCCTCGTTCGTCAAGAAAGCAGCTCAGGACGGCATGACAGAAGTTGAGCTCGGCAAGCTTGCGCTCACCAAATCGAGTAACAGCCAAGTGAAGCAGTTCGCACAGAAAATGGTACAGGACCATGGCACGGCCAACAAGGAACTCGCGGGAATCGCCAAGGGAAAAGGCCTGGACGTGCCCGCGCAGTTAGACGCGCAGCACCAGGACATGGTGAAGACCCTGAGTTCCAAGTCAGGGGCTGCGTTCGATTCAGCCTACGCCGAACATATGGCAATGGATCACACCAAGGCCGTTGCACTTTTCCGGGCAGAGGCAACCTCGAACGATCCGGAGCTGGCGGGCTTCGCGAAAAAGACACTGCCGACACTACAGGAGCACAAGCAGCTAGCCGACACCCTTCAGTCCAGCACGGGAGCTGCGACGGCACGCACCCCGTAGTGCACCGTCCGATGCCGCTTGCCGGACGAACACTTTGTGCGGTACCGCGAGGCGCGGTGATTTCCGCGATATCACCTTTACGACTGGAGAAGGGGAACTTGCATGAGGGCTGATGGTCGGTATGGAGTCCCAGGCCAGGGGTGGCCGATGCGGACATTGCGGCCCGGGTAGAGGCCGCGCTGACGGAAGACGCGAATGTATTCGCGCGGGGGTTCTCGGAGCCGAAATGATGCGCTTGATCAGACTCTGGCGGTTGGGTGGGAAGGACCTGCGTTTACTTTGGTTCGCACTCAGGCACCACCATCGTCCGGCATGGCTATGGCCCGCAACAGTGTTACTCGGTTTGTACGCCGTGGAACCATTCAATGTTGCGATTCCGTTTGTGGGCCTGATTGACGACTTCGTTCTTCTACCACTGGCACTGCATGCCCTCCTCAAGTTACTTCCCTCCGACATTCGCTCGAGTTTTATTCAAAAGTCCGTTGTTCTCAGAGGGCGCTCGTAGCGCGCGGCCAGGCAGTCGCGACAGGGTGTAGGCATCCGGGCGGATGCCGTTTTCAACTTGCTTCCAGGTGACCGGGGCCGCAATGGGAAAGCCTTCACGTGCTCGGGGCGAGTACGTTCCGATCGCTGTCGTGCCGCGACCGTTACGTAAATAGTCAATAAACAGCCGACCGCTGCGCGCGGCGATGGCTGCCGAAACGGTGTAGCGCCTCGGATCCGATGCGGCCATTCGTTGCGCTAAAACCCTGCTATACCGGTGCGCAGCGTCATGCGTCATGTCGGGCTTGATGGGGACCATCAGGTGAAGGCCCTTGCCGCCGGTCAATTTGGGCCAGCTTGCGAGACCCTCAGCGCGAAGCAGCTCGCGCAGTGCGAGCGCTGAATCCACTACGAACGACCACTCGATGCCTTCGCCGGGGTCAAGGTCGAAGACGAGCAGGTCAGGATGCTCAATGTCGTCCACCGTGGCGTTCCAGGGATGCAGCTCGATCGCGCCAATTTCCACCAGCCCCAGCAGGCCCGGCAGATCCTCAACCCACAACCTCGTGCCTTGGCCGCCCTCGCGCTTTTGCACCTTCAGCTGTCGCACTGCTGCGGGAATCGGGGGCAGCGGTCCCTTGTGATAGAAGGTGGTTCCATGGACGTGTCGTACCAGCTTGAGGGGGCGGCGGCCCAGATACCTCAGTGCGCGTTCGGCGACTTTCCGCCAGTACGCGGCGAGCTGCTCTTTGGTCGGCACGACCGCCTCCGGCAATAGCTGCAGGATGTTCTCTTTCGGCACGCTGCCGTAGGTGGCGGGGCGAGGAACGGATTTCGGCGCCGAGGAGGACGCGGGCGCCCTGGCTGCAGAGGTAGCCAGGTCAGCGCGTACACCTTTGAATACCGGCTCGCGGAGGAGCCCGTCGGAGGTGAGGGCGCTGTACTGCACCTCGGCCGAGAGCTCGGGCTCTACCCAGGTCGCCTTGGGCTTTTTTACCGGTACTGAAAGGGGTGATGTGCTTCGGATGAGGGGGTCCAGCCGCTCGCGCAGGTCACGTAGCACAGTTTCGGTGTAGCCGCTGCGGGCTTTGCCGGCGTACAGCAGGCGATCTCCTTCACGTCGGCCGAGATACAGCGAGGCAACCCGACGCGGGCGCGCCCCCAGCTTTTCCACAAACGCTACGATCGGATACGTGCCGCTCTTCGTGCATTTCACCTTGATCCAGCTTTCCTGGCGGCCTGAGCGATACGGCGCGTCACGCGCTTTGCAGATGATTCCCTCCAGGTGCATGGCGCAGGCGTGTGCAAACACTTGCGCACCTTCGGCTTCAATGTGCTCGCTCAAGCGGATTCGTCCGGCAGGTACGGCGTGCAGAAGTTGGCCGAGCAGCCGCTTGCGCTCGGCTAAAGGCGCGGCTCGCAGATCGACTCCGTCCAGGTACAGCAAGTCGAAGATGTAGTAGGCCAGCCGGTCCGTGCGGCGCCTCGCCAGATCTTCCTGCAGTTTGTGAAAATCGGAGATCCCGCGCGCGTCAGGCACCACCACTTCGCCATCAAAGATCGAGTCGCGGGCGGGGAGGGATGGTAGCGCCCGTGTGATGCTTGCGAATTTGTCCGACCAATCGTAACCACGCCGGGTGTAGATCACCGGCTTGCCATGGATGAGATGGGCTTGCGTGCGATAGCCGTCGTACTTGATTTCGTGGAGCCACTGGTCGCCGCTCGGCACCCTGTCGCGAAGCGTGGCGAGGCAGGGCTCGACAAACCCCGGATGCGGAGCTCGCGTTGCGCCAGGCACGCGTAGCAGGCTGCGCATCGCGGGCCGACGAGGCGGAGCGCGGGCCATGGTGGACACTTTGGCAGTGAGAACGCGAGGAACCGCTTCAACGGCCAGATGGTCCGCCAGTTCCCATGGCAGCGTTGCCGTCACCGAGACGGTCTTTTAAGTGGAACTGCTTGCCACGCCAGGCGTTGTTCGCAGCCAAGTCAACGCGGGAACGGAAACGGAAATGTCTGACGATAAGAGGCAGTGGGGTTTACCCGACCGCAAGCGCATCGATATCCACCATCCTGATGGGGTAAACCACGGCTCCAAATCACTTGGCATTAGCCCGGAACAGTTGCGGGAGGTGGCGGCGCGCGTCGGCACTTCAGCCCAAAAGGTATGGGAGGCGCTTTGTAAGCTATGAGGCCCGACCAGTTCGGGAGCCCCGGCACCGGGAGGGCGAGCGCTGTTGCACCTGTCTGTCGGGAGCGCCCTGCTGCTTTGATCAGAAACGCAAACCAAATCTGATGGGCACGAAAGCCGTCCGGCTGCGGGAGGGAGACAGCCGCAGGTAGCTCGCTTCAATGAAGAAGCTGGCCGGATCCTCAAGCGCGAACTCGAATCCCATCCCGGCGTTCCACGATTTGAGCCACCCGCTGGTGTTCTGCTCGGCAGTGGAAACAATGGGGAAGTACCCATAGTAGCAGTACTCGAAACAGGCCACCCCCCTCTCGAACGACACCTGCCTGAAGGCCGTGTGCTCGCGATACCGGCCGACCCCTCCAAAGAAGTACTCCTTCACGCGCGGTCCCATTCGCAGATCGAGCTGCAAATCGACGTCGCCCCCGTAGAGACTTTCGTACCCGAATGCGACGTTGGTGCCGGTGGCCTGCGAGGCGAGGCTCAGCGACTGGTTGCTTTCCCTGAACCTGTTGTAGTTGGCGTCGATGCGTAAGCCCAGTGGCAGCGCCGAACTTGGAAACCAGGTAAGCCCCAGGCCGGCATTCCAGCCGTTATCCAGCGCATGTCTCGCTTCCCCTGCGGTGACGCTGTAGCCGCCGTCGAAGTGCACGGCAAGCGGGTGATACTTGAATTCGGGGACACGGAGAGAACCATGCTCGAACCGTCGTTCTCTTTGCGGGGGCGGCGCGGAGGGTGGCACGGCGGGCGGTGGCGCTACTTCGCTTACGCTGTAGCCGCGGGCGTCGAGACAGGCGGTCATTGCGCGTCGATACTGTTCGCGGCTTGAAGCATTCTCGCTCGGCGGTACTTCGGTCAGCTTCTTGGTCGGATCGAAGCCGCTCTGACTCTTAGCCCAGCTGTGACACGCATATCGATCAGCCCACTGCTGCTCCTGAGACTGACCGTTCTTCGGGGAGATATACGGATGCTCCGCCGCGCCCAACAGAGGCGCTGCGGGGGACCCCCCTGACTGAGTCGCCGACTGGTATTGCGCAAGGGCGGGCGCCGACACTGCCAGCAGCAGGACAAGTCGGCACACTTGCTTGGATTTCCTAGGCATGTTGTTGCTCCTGACCGTGTACCTTCGGCATACAATCTCGAGCGCGAGCCTGGACGCCGATCACCGAATCGTATAACCGCGTCCCTCAAAGCAAGCCGCCTGCGCCCGCTCATAATTGGACTGCCCGGCTGACGAGCCCCCGCTGTTCGAGCGCATCGGATCGAAGCCGCTCTGTGCGACGCCAAACCGGTAACACTCATAGTGATCGCGTGCCTGCTCGTCGATGGTTTGACCGTTTTTCGGGTTCGCGAAGACCTTGGCTCCTCGCGACGGCCCGGAAGCCAGGACCGGTAAGGTCCCTGCTACGGAGGGCGCGGTTGGCAACGTAGGCACGGGCCCCGCCGCTGGCGCGCTCACCGTGGCCGGTGCAGTCGACGGAGGTGCTGCGGCCTGCGTTGCGGCCGCTGGTGCGCCGGAGGGCGGCGCGCCAGTGGCCGCGTCAGATACGGTTGGCGCGGGCGGCGCGGTCACCGTGGCCAGTGGAGTCGACGGAGATGCTGCGGCCAGCTTTGCCGCTGCTGGTGCGCTGGAGGGCGGCGCGCCAGTGGCCGCGTCAGATACGGTTGGCGCGGGCGGCGCAATCACCGTGGCTGATGCGGCTGGAGTTGCCGGTGTTGGTACGCCGGTAGGCGGCGCGCCGGCCGCCGCGGCGGATCCAGCAGCCGTCGCCGGCTCGTCCCTCGGATCGTTCACGACCTCGTAGCCACCAAGATCGGGCCGGGCCCGATAGTAGATGTCGTTCGAGTAGAGATACCTTTGGCCGCCGCTCTCGACGGTCGTCGCGAAGGCGGGCAGAGTCGGAACGACGAGGCCAATCGGCGGCACGACGACGATGAACGCCGGGCCCCGTGGCTCGAACCAAACGCCGTCGCGGAACCGGTACGACACGCCGGCGTAGTTGACAACGACCGCTCCCTGCGGCACCTCGCGAAATATGGCACCTCGGTCCGGGTAGACGTGGTTGTGGCCGTGAAGCTTGTCATGATGTTTGTGGTACGGCTCGATCTGTTCGTGCCCCCGGCGCTCGTCGACGCTTTGTGCGAACGCACAAGTTGTGCTGAGGAAGACGAGACAGACGACAACAAACAAGGAGTTAAGCAAGCGCACCGCAGCTCTCCCTTTGGCGGGCGAGGCCACAAGCCGTTCCCGTGCCCGCGCCCGACGCTGATGACTATGACTTGCAGGAAAACGTGATCTGCGCCCGGCCGTTGAACTCGGCCAATCAAAGATAGTTCCCAAAAAGATCTCGAGTCAGGCATGCAGCAGCCCCGAACCTGGACCTTGACTGCGGTCACCGAAAAGGTGGAGCACCCTGCGGAGGGTCCGCAACGGCGGCCTCACTGAGCTGGTACGAGGAGCCTAACGGATCGTGCGCCGTTTGAGACCTGACGAATCTCGCCAAACACAAGCACCAGGTGGACAGGCTGAAGTAACACAGATCCGTGCAAGACGTTCCTCAATCCAGCGCAGTTCAAGCCCCTCAGCAGGGTAGCGCCCCATGTTGAAATGCCGACATTGTACGGCTGCCAGCGAGTCGGCCAGGACCAGGGCGGTCGGTCAAGTCCGACCTCGAGTCGCGGGTCGGCGTCCGGATGTCGCGCTGAACAGCGCACCACGAATCAAAGCGGCAAGACCACCGGGTCCGACCAACCCATCGGCAGCGGGCCTGGCCGGACGCGGGAGGTGCTTCAGGCGTTGCGATAGCTCTTGCGCTTCTGCGAGCGGTGCTCGATCTCGCGGGGATAGATACCGCATCTGAGCACGACGCGCTCGGAGTCGATGCGCGGCTGCGGAATCGGAGTCTCCACGATCGGCGTGGAGGCCATGATCGCAGCGAACCGCTCCTGAATGCCCGGCTTGAACTCCGGATGAGTGAGGATGAAGAGGTCGTTGTTCAGGACGCCGTTCAACACGCGCTCACCCGCCTCGAGCGGATCCATGCCGGGCAGGGCCATAGCGGGCGGGCGCGGGGGCGCCCCGGCCTTGGCCAGCTGTGCCGCGCGGAAGGGATTCTCCTCGCCCATCGGATAGTTGTCGGTGCTGACGATTCCGGGACAGAACACCGAGGTGCCCACTGTCGTGGATTCGAGTTCCACGCGCAGCGCCTCCATGATACCGACGGCCGCGATCTTCGTGGACGTGTAGACCCCTGCACTCACACCTGGGAGCAGACCGCCCATCGAGGCGGTCGTCACGAAGTGGCCTCCTTCCCCATGCTGCAACATGTGCGGCAGACAGGTCGCGACGCTGTTGTAGATCGCGGTGAAATTGACCGCAACCGCGTTGTCCCACTCTTCGTATTTCGCCTGACTCGCCTGGCGCAGCGTCTTCACGCCGGCATTGTTCACGACCAGGTGCAGGTTGCCGTACTTGCGCTTGATCTCCTCGAGCAGACTCTGCCAGCCATCGCGATCGGTCACGTCATGCTTGATCGGGAGTACGCCGGCGTTGTCGGCTTTGAAAAGGGGCAGGGCGGCTTTGAGGCGCTCCTCGTTGCGATACCCGATGACCACCTTCATGCCTGCGTTGGAGGCGGCGCGGGCAATGCCCAGGCCGATGCCGTCCGAGGAGGCGGTGATGTAGGCGACTTTGCCTTTGAGATCCTTCAGCTGAGGCGGCTGTGACACCCCCGGCTCCGCCGGTGCAGGCCCACCCGGGCGTGGACCCGCCCCGCCCGCAGCGGGCGGTGCGGGCGCGTTCTGTGCGACCACAGTACCTCCGAGACCGGCGAACACGGCTCCCAGAGTGGCGCCGAGCGCCGCGCCGTTTCCCATGAATTGGCGCCGATCGAGCGTCGCTGCCGCAGCGCGCGCCGCCTGGATCTCATGCTTCTTGGACATACGAATTCTCGGTAGTTAGCTTGGGTTGCAGACAGGCTGCTGTCGATCCGGCCTTTAGACCGTGACGCTGCGAAAGGACTTGCGCTTCCTCTTCCGATGCGCGACTTCGCGAGCGTAGATGCCGGCATGCAGCACCCGCGTCTCGATCTTTACCCTGTCTTGCGGCGGCGGCGTGTTTTCCACCGGTTCGGACACCAACACCGCAGCGAAGCGCTGCTGGGTGCCCGGCATGTACTCCGGATGAGTGACGATGAAGAGGTCGTTGTTGATGACACCGTTCAACACCCGCTCGCCGGCTTCCAGCGGATCCATTCCCGCGGGCGGCAGGCGCGGCTGTGCGGGAGCACCGGCACCCGCGCTTACAGCGGCCTTAGCCAGCTGCGCCGCGCGATACGGATTTTCCTCGCCCGTCGCAAAATAGTTGTCGGTGTTGACGCCGCCCGGACAGAACGCCGAGGTGCCGACGGTCGTACCCTCGAGCTCGACGCGCAGCGCCTCCATGAGGCCTACGGCCGCAATCTTGGTGGCGGTGTAAACGCCCAGGGGACCGCCGGGAAGCAGGCCGCTCATCGATGAGGTACACATGATGTGCGAGCCCTCGCCGTGCTCGAGCATGTGCGGCAAGCAAACAGCGACACTGTTGTAGATCGCGGTGTAGTTCACCGCTACAGCGTTGTCCCAGTCGGCGGGGGACACTGCGCTGACCTTGGCCCACGTCTTGATACCGGCGTTGTTGACCAGCAGATGCAGCTTGCCGTACTTGCTCTTGATCTGCTCGAGCACCTTTACCCAGCCGTCCCGATCCGTCACGTCATGCTTGATCGGGAAGACGCCTGCGTTGTCCTTCTTGAACAGTGCCAGCGCGGCTGCGAGGCGCTCCTCGTTGCGGTAGCCAATGCAGACTTTCATCCCGGCATTGGATGCGGCGCGGGCGATGCCGAGGCCGATCCCATCCGAGGAGGCCGTGATATAGGCGACCTTGCCCTGCAAACGATTCAAGGGCGCGGATTGGGCGACCTTCGGCTCCGGAGGCGGTGCCTTGAATGCTCCCGCAGGTCCGCCCTGCCCCCCGGCCGGCGGGGCGTTCTGCGCCACGGCGTATTGGCTCACGCCAAACTCCGCGAGCAGACTTACCGCTCCCGCACCGAGTAGCGCGCTGTCCTGCAAGAACCTACGGCGCTCGGGCGCGAAGCGGTCCGTCGTGGCTTGGGACTGAGGACTATCCTTCTTGGACATACGTGGCTCTCGGTGTTTGGGCTTCAGAGTGTTGACTCGTCCAAAGGCCGTGCCGCGCCTGCGGCACCGTGTTGCGGGCGCCTTACCGAGGCGGAGTATGCCTCAACGTCCGTACTGGGAGTCGCAGCGGGCACAGGTGGGCGGCGGAAAAAGTCATTTGACGAGTGAGGCTTGGCGCGCTTTGACGTCCCCCTGAGCGCGTACTTCCCTCGAGCCGGAGCGCCTGAGGCCCGCGCATTGCTTACCCTTTTTTTGACGTTCAGGCCCGGATCATCCACGCTGCTGGCCTGTTTGATGGAACACGGAGCAAGCCTATGGCCGGCTTTTACGACATCGCTGTTCGGAGCATCGACGGGCTGCCCGACCTCCTCGGCGGCCTGCGGGGCAAGGTCGTGCTTGCAGTGAACGTGGCGAGCCAGTGCGGGTTGACGCCGCAGTATTCCGGCCTCGAACAATTGCATCGTGAGTTGCGTGAGCACGACTTCTCCGTCGTGGCGTTCCCCTGCAATCAGTTCGGAGCGCAGGAGCCCGGCAGCGAGTCGGACATCGTGCAGTTCTGCCAGGCGAAGTACGACGTGAGCTTCCCGATGAGCGTGAAGGTCGACGTGAACGGAGCGGACCGCCACCCGGTCTACGGCTTCCTGACCGCACCGGCCACGGGAATCGCCGGCGACATCACCTGGAATTTCGAGAAGTTCCTGATCGGGCGCGACGGCCGCGTGCTCAAGCGCTACCCGCCTGCGACCAAGCCGCAGGATAGTGGGCTTTTGCAGGACATCTCAGACGCACTGTAAGGAACGATTCCGGCGGCAGAGCAGGGCGCCGCGCTGCACTTTGGATTTCTTCACAGTTGCGGCACCAACGACCGCATAACAGTGTGTCGCTAATGGAGTTGGCAAGGCTCCTGTATCAGGCAAATTCACCTGTCGGACGGCTGCAACGTTGGCCTTTAACCCATCGCAAGACCGAGCTACGATGAATTGGAGGGCACGGATGGGGCCCGCCGGCCCGAGCGGGGCATTTGCGCCGCCAGTGACGGTAACGAGCCACCCGACCGCCTCGGTCGGACAAACAACCGCGCTCCGGCGCGGCAGATCGGTGTGGAATGGGCCTGTTTGGGGGCCCGCCAGGGGACAACGATCGATGGCCAGGGTGAGTGAGGTCCGCCACAGGACGAAGCTGTCGCTGCTCGTCCTGGTGGGCATGATCTGCAGTAACGCTGCGGCAGGCAGCGATGTGGCAGATGCCGTCATGCGACGGGACGAAAGGGGGCTGGAGCACCTGATCGCCGCCAGGGCGGACGTGAACGCCGCTCAGGCAGACGGGAGTACAGCTCTACACTGGGCTGCTTATCACGGGAACGGCCGCGCGGCGGCGGCGCTGCTCAGGGCGGGGGCCGATCCCGGAGTGCGCACCGGCACCGGGATGACGCCACTGGCGCTGGCGTGTGAGTCGGGCAATGCAGATCTGGTCCGGCTGCTGCTGAACGCCGGCGCTGCTGCCAATCAGACCCTGAGCCACGGCGAAACCCCATTGATGATGGCCGCGAGGACCGGCAGCGTGCCCGTCCTGAAGCTCTTGCTTTCACGCGGAGCAAAAATCGAGGCGCGCGAGCAGCTTCGCGGCACGACGGCTTTGATGTGGGCGGCGGCGAACTCCAATTCGGAAGCCGTGCACTTCCTGGTCTCAAAAGGCGCCGCTGTCGGCGCTCGCTCCGCGACGACCAAACCCGGGCGTGCGCCCTATCTCGCTGACTCGAGCCGTGATCGTATTAGGGAGTTTATTCTCGGCGTTGGGCAGGGTGGCACAACTGTCGACGAGAACGCTCCGGGCGCGAAGATAAACCCTGGCACGCAGAACGACGACGAAGCGCGCGCTGTCGCGCGCCGTCGACTCGAGGCGGAGATTTCAGCGGCCAAGACGGCGATCGCGAAATTTCCCACTACCGCCGAGCGCTCGAAGCACGACGACAAGCAATGGGGTGGCCTGACGGCTCTACTGTTCGCGGCGCGCGAAGGAGACCTCGAGACCGTGAAGGCGCTCCTCGGGGCTGGAGCTGCCGTGAACCAGACCAGCGAGTACGGCTGGACAGCGCTGCTGGTCGCTACGCAAAACCGTTCCTATCGCCTCGGCCTCTATCTCCTCGAGCACGGTGCTGATCCGAACATTGCCAACGAGGGTGGCTGGAGTCCGCTGTACATCGCAACGGACAACCGGAATATCGAAGGTGGTGACTACCCTACGCGCAAGCCGGATATGGACCATCTGGAGTTTATCAAGCGGCTTCTCGCCGTCGGCGCCAAACCGAATCTGCGCATGCGGTCCAGCACTGAAACGCGAACCGTCTTCACACATCAATGGCTCAACGAGGAGGGCGCAACGCCATTTCTGCGCGCTGCGCAGTCCGGCGATCTCGTGCTGCTGAACTTACTGCTTGAGCATGGCGCGGACCCGTCGATTGCGACTGACTACAACGTGACGCCACTCATGGTGGCCAGCGGCATCGGTTGGGTGGAGGGGGTCACTTACGAATGGTCTGCGCAGGCCACCTATGACACGGTCAAGCTGCTGCTTGATCTGGGTGCCGACGTCAATGCGCAGGACACACTGGATGAGCGGACCGCCCTAATGGGAGCCGCTCACAAGGGACGCAACGACGTGATCGAACTGCTCGTGCAACACGGAGCCAATCTCGCGACCCGCGACATTGGCAGCCGGGACAGTATTCACGTGCTGGCCGGCGTGTCATGGCAGGCAATCGACTATGCCGACGGTCTAGTGCGTGTGGGCGTGCAGTCAGCAGTTCCCCATCCAGCAACCGCCGCGCTACTGCGCCGGCTGATGAAGGAGCGCGGACTGCCAATGCCCGCTGAGGGACGCACGCTGGCCTCGATCTGCGTCACGGATCTATGCAAGTGATGGCCCTTCTCAGGGAGGAGATTTACAGGTCGCGGCGGTCAGCATCAGCGTCGACGCTCGCCCCGCTGTGTCTCGCCATCGGCGCATTGTTGTCCGCAACCGTGGTTGTCGGCGCGGAAACACTGCCGGTAGCCGCGCAGCGCCAGTTGATCGATAAGTATTGCATGGACTGCCATAACTACAGCGACTACGCGGGCGGTGTGGAATTCGAGGTGTTCGATCCGGGCAGCGCTCACGAGAGCGCCGCGGTCGCTGAGCGAATGCTGAAGAAATTGCGGGCGGGGATGATGCCCCCAGCCGGGAAGCCGCGGCCCGATCTCGCCACGGTGCAGGCCTTTGCTACATCACTGGAAAGCGAGGTCGATAGCCACGCGACACCCGATCTGCGCGAACCGAAACTCCATCGTCTGAACCGCTCCGAATACGCGAACGCCGTGCGCGACCTGCTCGCCGTCGGCATCGACTCCACGCAGTTCCTGCCGTCCGATGATGCAAGCCGGGGATTCGACAACCAGGCCGGGGCTCTGACGCTGTCGCCAGCACTGTTGGACGCGTACCTTTCGGCCGCGGCGCGCATCAGCCGTATTGCGATGGGAACGGCCACTACACCCACGCAGGTAACTTATCGCGTCGCCGAGGATACGACCCAGAACTACCACGTAGAGGGGCTTCCTTTCGGCACTCGGGGCGGGCTGGAAATCGACCACACGTTCCCGGCGGACGGCGAGTACACCCTGAAAATATTTTCCGTGAATCTCGGCAACATGGGCAATTTCCGGCCCTTCGGCGAGATCCGCGGTGAGCAGTTGCTGGTCTATATCGATGGCGAGCCCATCACCCGGATCGATTGGGATGAAGCCCTCAGAGTCAATCGCAAATTCGATGACGAGGGTGCCGGTCAATTGCGGACGATCGACGTGAAGCACTCGGTGAAGGCGGGTCTGCATCGCGTTGGGGTCACCTTCCTCGCCACCAACTATGCTCCCGGCCTCGATCTCAACCGGGCGTTCGATCGCAGCACCATCGAAACCGGAGGACTGCCCGGCTTCACGTTCTATCCCCACATCGGCAGTGTCCGAGTCGACGGGCCTGCTCGGTCTACAGTGGCGACCCAATCGTTCAGCCGCGCGCGGATCTTGACCTGTCACCCCGCTCGGGCGAGCGAGGAAGAGCCTTGTGCTCGTGAGATCGCCTCGACGCTCGCGCGGCGCGCCTATCGAGGCTACGCGACCGCGAAAAACGTCGACACGTTGATGCAGTTCTATGCGCTCGGTCGAGGCGATGGTTCGTTCGATGACGGCATCGAGGCCATCGTGCACAGGGTGTTGGCGGATCCTAAGTTTGTCTACCGCGTTGAGTCCACGCCTGCGAGTCTCGCGCCCGGCGCCTCGTACCGCATCGGGGATCTCGATCTGGCGTCCCGACTCTCGTTCTTCTTATGGAGCAGCATTCCGGACGACACGCTGCTGCAGTTGGCACAGACCGGTCAGCTAGGCAAGGCGCCGGTGTTGCGACAACAAGTCCGCCGCATGCTCGCGGATCCGCGCGCCTCCGCCGTGACGAAGAACTTTGCCGGCCAATGGCTCGGCCTGCGGAACCTCGCGACGCACGCGCCCGTGGTGGATCAGTTTCCGGATTTTGATGACAACCTGCGGCAAGCGTTCCGGCGCGAAGTCGAGTTGCTGTTCAACAGCCTCCTCGAAGAGGATCGCAGCGTTCTCGAGCTGCTGACCGCGGACTACACCTTCGTCAACGAGCGTCTCGCCCGCTTCTACGGCATCCCGGGAATCCGCGGAAGCGACTTCCGCCGCGTCAAGCTCGGCGCTAGCCAGAGTGCGCGCTGGGGTCTGCTCGGCAAGGGGGCCATCCTGACCGTCTCGTCGCAGCCCGGACGCACGTCGCCGGTGATTCGCGGCAACTGGGTGCTGAGGAACATCATTGGCGTGCCTGCTCCGGATCCCCCGGCGAACGTGCCCGCCCTCCCGGCCAAGTCGGCCGATGCAGCGGGCAATACGAAGCTGCCGTCGATGCGCGAGCAGATGGAGGAGCATCGCAGTAATCCAGCGTGCCAGGGCTGCCACAAGCTCATGGATCCGATCGGCTTCGCGCTCGAGCCGTTCGACGCTATAGGCCGGGCGCGCACGGCGGATGACGGCAACCCGATCGATGCCCACGGGGTAATGTATGACGGCACGCCCGTGGACGGGCCTGCTGGAGTGCGCACTTTCCTGTTGAAGCACCAGGATCAGTACCTGCGCAACGTCACTCAGAACCTGATGACGTATGCGTTGGGACGGGGAGTGGGGTACAACGACATGCCGGCGGTACGCAACATTCTGCACACGACGGCGAGTGACGGTTACCGGTTGAAGAGCCTCATCGAGGCGATTGCACTGAGTGACAACTTCTGCATGAACGTGGCTCCCGCAGGTGAAACAGGGACTGTCGCCGACGTGCCTGCCAAGCCGGGTACCGCCGCAGTTTCCCCGTCCCCTCACCCGGCTGGAGGAGAGTAAGCATGGTGTTCGTGACCAACCGAAGACTCGCGCGGCGAACTTTCCTGCGCGGCTTGGGAACGACGCTCGCGCTGCCGTTCCTCGAGTCCATGCTGCCCGCGATCGGCGGTCGCGCCTATGCCCAGCAGATCGTGCCGACGCGCTTCCTCGGTGCGTTCGTGCCGCACGGTGTCGCACCGGGGCACTGGATCCCGGAAAAGAGCACACCGGGGTTCGAGTTCCCGTTCGTGTACCAGCCGCTGGAGCCGTTTCGCAAACACGTGGTGCTGACCAGCGGCTTGTGGTCACAGTCGTCCGAAAACCCGCCCGGCGTCACTGGCGCCGATCACTTCGTGGCGGCAGCCTACCTGAGCGCCGTCAAGCCGAGGAAGACAACCGGCGCCGATATAGAGGCCGGCACGACGATCGACCAGGTCATCGCGCGCCAGATCGGTAAGAACACCTTGCTGCCGTCGTTGCAGCTCGGACTCGAGGATCCGGGCGCGAACTCCACCAACTGTGGCGAGGGTTACAGCTGCGTTTATACCAACACCGTGTCCTGGCAGTCGCCCACGCGGCCGTTGCCGATGGAGATCAACCCGCAGGTCGTGTTCGAGCGCATGTTCGGCGACGGGAGCTCGCCGGAGCTGCGTCGTGCACGCCGTGAGCGCCAGTCCAGCATACTCGACTCCGTGACCGACAGCCTGAGCGACCTGATGCCACAGGTGTCGCATGTAGATCGTGTACGTCTCGAGCAATATACGGAGGACGTGCGCGAGATCGAACGCCGTATGACGATTGCCGCGAAGGCTTCCACCGAGGTACCGAATTTCGCCGCGCCGTACGGCGTGCCGGAGTCGTTCCATGAGCACATCCAGATCCAGTTCGATCTGCTGGCTCTGGCTTTCCAGGCCGATATCACTCGCGTCGCCACCGTCCTCTACGCCCGCGATCTCACCGGCCGCGTGTACCCGGAGAGCGGCACGGATATCAGTTTCCACGGCGGCTCACATCATGCGGAGGATCCCGGCCGCATTGCCCAATTCGCGCGCCTGAATCGTTACCACGTGCAGATGCTGGGCTATTTGCTGAAGAAACTCTCTGGTCTCACCGAGGGTGACGGCACACTTCTGGACCACTCGCTGCTTCTGTATGGGTCCAACATGGGGAACTCCAACCAACATCTGCACTACGACGTGCCGCATATCCTCGTGGGTGGCGCGTCGGGAAAGTTGCGAGGAGACCGGTATCTGGCCTACGCAAGCCGCACGGTGCCCACGGGCAATCTCCTGCTCAGCATCCTCGACATGTTCGACGTGCGCACCGATGCGTTCGGTGACAGCACGGGTCGGCTCGCTGGGATCTGAGGCCCAACCTGTTCGCCTACGAAACGGAAGGAATGACATGAAAACAAAAGTAGTCGTTGCCGCTGTGGTCCTGTGTGCCGTATTTGCCGGCGCGGTCCGGGCGCACCACTCGTTCGCGACTTTCGACCAGACGCAGGAAAGGACCCTGGTTGGCACGATCAAGGAAGTGCAGTGGACCAATCCCCATATCTGGGTGCAGATGCTGGTGAAGGACCCCGCCAGCGGCGCGGTCGCGGAATGGTCGATCGAGGGGGGCAGCCCGAACGGGCTGGGCCGACAGGGTTGGAAACGCTCCTCGATGAACGTGGGGGATCATGTCGAAATGATCATTCACCCGCTGAAAGACGGTTCCAAGGGTGGCAGCCTGGTGAGAGTCTCCATCAATGGAAAAGTGGTTGGGACCCCCCGTGCGGAATCGCAATGAAGGCGGTGGCGGCGGTCACATCTGGTGGGTGTCCATACAGACGTTTTCCCCGAGGGACATGCCCGGCTGCCTGTTCAGGGTGAAGCGGGTGGTCCAGGGCGCGGTGTAATAGTCGGGATCGGTCAGGGTCGCCGCGCCATTGATCGTGTTGGGGCCGGAAAGCGTGTAACGCTCCTGCAACTTCAGCTTCTCGCCGTGCGGCAGGCCCGAATAGTCCAGCCAGGTCTTGTCGTTGAAGCCGCTGGTGTCGATCACCAGCGTCGAGCCTTCGAAGCGCGCGATCGAATAGCCGAGGTAGTTGGGATCGGGATCGTCGGGGAGGGTCTCATCCCAGTAGATGATCCGGAAGGTGTGATTCACTTCGTGGATGAAGTTCACGCTGCGGGTGGTCTGCAGGATCAGGAACGGATGGGGTGCGTACAACAGCCTCGGTGTGCCCTGCATGATGCAATCGCTGGTCGGGTCGATCTTCCTGTTGCCGGCCTGCAGCGCCGCCTGTCGCCTGGCGTATTCGGCCTTGCCGGCGGCGTTCAGTGGCGGCTCCTTGCCGTCGGCGGTCAGGAGATGAGTGATCGCCTCGAGCATGGCCCACTTGCCGGTCAGGTTCGGTGTGCCGGTCGGGGGCTGCTCAAACAAGGGAGCGCCTCCGTCCCGCGCCGCGGCCGCAGCCGGCAGCGGCCCCGGGAGCGCCACGCCCGCCAGGGCAGTCAGGCCACCGATCGCCCATAGGGTCATGAAAAGATTTTTCCTGCTCATTTGGCCACCGTGACGCCGTTCACCGGCGCATTGCGATTGTTCTCCTCACACGAGTATTCGCTGAGGCGGATGTCGCCGCGCCACGGAAATAGCCGTTCGGCCGTCCAGGGCTGCGTGTAATGGTCAGGGTCTTCGATGGTGATCAGGTTGCGCAGCTCGACGCCGCCGTACTTGTTTGTGAATTTGCTGATCCGTTCGGTGACGGTCAGTTTGAGACCATGTGAGAGCGACTCCTCATCGATCTGGGTGCGATCGTTGAAGTGGTCGGTGAAGACGACGAGGGTGTTGCCCTCCCAGCGGCCGACGGAATAGCCGAGGAATGTCCGCGGGGTATCGGCGGGAGCCGGCTTGCGGTCCATATGAATGTAGCGGACGTTGTGAGCCACCTCGTGCAGGATGGTGATCATCCCCGGCGAATAGACGAACTGGATCGGATAGGGCGAGGCGATGAGCCTCGGCACGCCATGCGGAAAGCACTGGGTCGGGGCGTCGGCGACCGGCGTGCCGAGCTTCTCCATGTCCAGGTGGTGCTGGCGGCTGGCGGCTTCGTTCGGCGTCATTGGCAAGAGTCTGGCCGCTTCCGCCGGCGACAGCCGCGGATCGGTGATCGGACGAAAAGTCCGGTCATAACCGCGAGTCCACCAAACGCCCGAGAAGTCGCGCGGATCCTGCGGCGCCGGGATCTTGTTCCACTCTGCAGCCTCCGCTGCGTTCTTTTTCTCCCGTGCGACGCTCTGTTGAGAAATCTCAGGGGCCCGCCGCGGCGCCGCCTCCTGCGCGATAGTTGTGAGCGGAACAACAAGCAGATAGCTTGCCGCTAACAATCCAGTCATCAGCCGCTTGGTCATACACCCCTCCGAAACGGTATTCCTACGTCTGATTCATTCCGGATACTATGCTATGTGATCGGGCGCCCGGCGGTGTGCGCAGTCAATGGCCATTCTGTGGTTGTACTGCAACGCGGCACGGGGTAGATCCCAACGACTGTGTCATTTATTCTTGCTTGCGGAAAGTGAAAGCACAGTGCGCGGTCGTAGCGGCGTGAAACTATTTTTTCCGTCTCACCTTCATGGCCACTCCGTAGCGTCCGGAGAGCCAATAATCCCCGAGCTGTCTGTCGATCTTGACTGTATCGCCGGCTCGTAGATGCAAGTCCGCGCTCGCTTCCTGCACCTGTTCCCAGGTCTGGCCGTTGTCCAGGTGCAGCACCATTTCGTCTTGCGAACCTTCCACGCTGAGCACGCGTGCCGACAGATGCCGCGGCTCTTGCTCAGCGCCGTCCTGTTTCATTGCCCTTTGCTCTTCGCTCGGGCGCGATCGATCATCCCCGGCTGAGGCCCCTGCGACACTTGAGTTCGAATCCCGACGTACGTCGCCCGAGGGAGATTTGGCGCAGCAGTCAGTGGCGGGCTCGCGCTTGGTCGCGGGTGGGGACGAAGGCGCAGGGAGGCGTGCTGCTTCCTTGTCGTAACACGCGAGCCGTCGGCCCGGATCGGTTTCAGCGGTGCATGAGCGCGCGCTGGGGGGGAGCGACTGAGCCCATGCGAATGCTGGAAGTGCCGACAGCGATATCGCCAACCCAAGCAGCCGTACCCGGCGGGTTCGCATCAAGGCGTGCTTGCGCAACAATTCAATCATCCCGTGTCTCCGGCGGCTTGGGGCAGCGGTCCGATGTTTCGAACCTTCGACCAGGCGAAGAGCTTATCAGGGATCCGGCGCCGTCTTTCCTCATGCGTGAGCTGCTAGTTTCGCGGCTCGTCGCGCGTCACGAGCCGGTGAAAGGTCGCGATCACGGCCGGTTCCGGGCGCCTTATCCGCGGCACGTTCTGATAAGGCTCCCAGCCCCCACCCAGGGCCTGGCAGAGGTTGATGAACGTCTCCGCGGCGCTTTGCCGGGAAGCGGTGTACTGGTCTTTCAGGCTGTATTGCTGGTGCTCCGCGTCCACGACATTCAAAAAATCCGTCAGTCCACGGTCGTAACGTTGCTGCGCCAGGCTGACGGCTCGCTCGCTTGCGACCAGCGCAGCGCCGAGTTCGTTCAGGCGTTGCTGCTGCGCTGAGAAATTCGCGATGGCGCCGTCGGCGTCCCGAACCGCGGCAATGATGGTCTTTTTGTACGCGATCAATTCCCCGTGCGCCCGCAGGTCAGCGATGCTGACCTGAGCGTCGAGGGCGCCGAAATCCAGCACGGGCCAGTACAGAGCAGGGCCAAAGGCCCAGATGTGGCTCCCCTGAGCGCCCACGGTGGCTGATTGCGTACCCAGACCGCCGTTGAGGACGAGGTGCGGGAACAGATTGGCGGTGGCCACTCCGATTCGCGCGGTGGCGGCGGCCAGATGCCGCTCTGCCTCGCGGATATCCGGCCGACGCCGGAGCAGATCGAGCGGCAGTGCGGCTTCAACTCGGTCCGGCAGGTCGGGCAACGTGCCCGACGTTGCCAGTTCGACCGCGAGATCTTCAGGATACTGGCCCAGCAGGACGGCCATGTTGTATTGGCTCGAGCTGATGTCGCTCAGGAGCAGCGGCAGATCGGCGCGCAGAGTGGCAAGCTCGCGCTTGGCGAGCTGCAGGTCGAGCTCATTGGTGAGGCCGCGCTCGAACCGGGCCTGTTCCAAGTCGCGGGATTGCGTGGCTGTCGCAATGTTGTCGCGGAGGATGGCCAGCCTTGCCTGCAACCCGCGCATGTCGACGTAATTGCGCGCGACGTCGGCGATTACGCTGATCAGAACTACGTCGCGGGCTGCTGCAGCCGCGCCTGCATCATACTTGCCGGCCTCGATCTCCCGTCGATAGCCACCGAACAGATCCAGCTCCCAGCTCGCGGAGAACCCGGCGATTTGTCTGATCTGATCCAGCGACCCCTTATTGTCGGCCTCACGCAGGGCCGCCGCAGCGCCGGCGCGCGTGAGATCGCTGCCGGTGCCGCGTCCCGCTGCTGCGCTGGCAGCGACTTCAGGAAGCGCCGCGCTGGCATGCACGGCTTCCTGCGTCCTGACCTCCTGCAGGCGCGTCAGCGCGAGGTCGATGTCGGGGTTGGCCCGGACTGCCCGATCGATCAGCGAATCGAGCTCAGTGTCGTTGAATGACCGCCACCATTGGGTCAAATTGACGGCCACGTGGGGCCCTGCCGCCGGAGGCGGCGCTACGGCGGGGGCGGCGACAAAAGCGTGCGGCAACGTGGTGTCAGGCACATGGTAGTTCGGTCCGACGGCACAACCGGTCAGCCATGCACAGAGTAGTGCGAGACCCGGCCAATTCGTTGCCCGCATCCTCAGGGCGCTCGCATGGCCATGGTCCGGGGGGGCGCTGCTTCGGATGCGCTCACCCGCACCTCTTCCCCCTCTGTGATCGCGCTGCTGATGTTGAGTACCAGTCTGTCGCCCTTCGATACACCCGAGCTCAACTCCACCGAATCGCCGTCGTCGCGGGCAATCGTCACGGGACGAAAATGCACCGAGCCGTTGCTGGCTAACTCGGCCACCTCGGGCTCACCCGAGCGAAACACCAGTGCGGCGGCCGGGACCTGCTTTAGGCCGCGATCGTTCAATGAAAATGCGACCTGCACGTACTGCCCCGGCACCAGCCGGCGACTCGCGTTGGGGATATCGAGTTCCGCACGGAACGTACGTGCCTTCGGATCGATCGCGGCGGAGGTTCTTGCGATAGTGCCGGTGAGGGCCGGGCCAGGCGAGCCTGCGGCGGAGATGCGCGCCGGCACCCCCACCTTCATCAGATCGGTGGCGACGCTTTGTGGCACGTCGACGAAGACTCGCATCGGGTCGTCCTGCACCATGCGGTACAGCGATGTGGTATTGGGCGAGCTGCCGGCAGTCACCGGAGTAGTCGTTCCAGTGGTCACATCGTAAGAGCGCGCGCTGACGTGCTCGATGCCACCATAGGCAAACGCAGTCCAGGTTGGACCGGGATGTAGAATCAACCCGCCGAGCGCGTGATATCCGTGCAGCGGCGCGAGGGTGCCATTGGCCGGATTGATGGTGACGTCTGGCTCTCCCGAGGAGCCGTAACGGCCGACGCCCGTCCCGGTCAGGAAGCTCGCCTGAAAATCCAGCAGCTTCGGCACGAGAGGCAGCAGCAGGCTGCCGCCGACACCGTAGCCGTGTGTAACGCGGTTGGTCTGAGCGCCGATGGCCGTGTAGCGGCTGCGGAACCAGCGCGACAGGCCCAGGATCTCGTAGTGACCCCAGCCCGGATCGAATGCCACCTTGGCTACCACGTCGGGTAGATAGTCGGTCGTGAGGTTGGTCGTCGAGGCGAACGCGTTGCTGGCGCCGGCGGTGTTGTAATAGCTGTTGCTGTTCAGATTCGAGGCCGCTGCGGCAGTAGTGCCGGCCGACACCTGGGCCGCCGGGTTCTCGGCCGAAAGTCCGACCGCGAGCTTATGGCCAAAATTCTTGACGAGACGCACCTGAGACACTCGCAGCCAGTCGAAGCCGGGGACGTATTGGCCGTCTATGGTCAGCGGAATGTTCTCCTGGCGCGGCATCATGCCGGTCTTTTCGGCCGTGACGAGGCTCCAGTTCTGGCCGAACAGCAGATACCAGCCGTGCGTCAGGCTCTGGTAATCGGCATAGAAATGGCGCACGCGAGGCGCAAAGCTGCCACTCTGGTTGTTATTGCCATTCGTGGTGCTCCCGCCAAAGTCCGTTTCAACGTACGCCTCGGTCGCGAAGCGCGCGTCCGCGGGACCCTGGGCGAGCGCCGAAATACGGCTTTGTCGCTCGGTCAGGCGAAACTCCGACAGGTCGTAGTTGTGCGAATTGGGGTAGGGAATCCCGGTATTGAAGTTCGACGCCCAGTCGGCGGCCTCATTGCGGCTGCGGCTGATCCCCATCAATTCGACGAAGCCGCCCAGTGTCACCTTGACGGGACCCGCGTTGAAGGATGGCGACGAGCCGCCGGCGGAGCCCGCTGGCGGGAGCGCGGCCTTCGTCTGACGCGCCTCGAGATCATTGATCTGCTGTTGGAGGCTCTGTACCTGCTCCTTCAACGCTGGTATGTCCGCGTCGGCAGCGCGGACGAGGGGGCTGGCGAGCGCCGCCAGTACGGCCGCTACGGCGGCTGCTACCGGGGTACGGTGGGCCAGACAGCCTGCTCGGAGCTGGCTGGGTGGTTGAACTGCGTCGGGTGGTCTCAAGATTCATTCCCTCTTACGTAGGTGCCGGGGTGCGATCAGGCGTCGCAGAAAGCGTGGGAAATGCTAGCGACGCACGCAGCAGGCACCGTGAAAGAAGTTTCATTCCCGTCGCGAACAGCTGTAACAAAAGGCGGCGGACGGTCCACGGGTAGAGCCGGACCGGGCGGGATAGGCTTGCGAGATGCGAGGGCGAGCGCGACTGCGGGGGTGATTACACTAGAGGCACAAGATGAGCGCTGAAACGAGGTTTCGATTGCGCGGCAGTGGGGTCATGGGAGCCTCATGACTTTCCAGCGAATCGTCGCCGAAGTAGCCCCGGGTGTAGCGTGGAAGATGGACGGCGTTCTTCCCTGGGACGCCGTCTGTGGGTGATCGCAAGGTCAGGCGGACGTTAAAGCGCCATTATGTAGCGAGGCACAGCGCTCTCTCGGGACTCACGTCGCCGGATCGACGAACAGCAGCCGTACCGAACCCGGCCGCACCCCGTAGCGTTTTTTCGGATTCGTCGCCGTAGGATCGACTTCTACGCGATCACCCGCAAGCAGGTAAACGCGGCCCGTTTCCGAGTCGACGGCCATCGTGCGAGCGAGCAGCTGCGTGGGGACGTCGGCGAGCACCGCGAAGTTATCCGGTCCACTCTCATGAATTACCGTGAGGGTTCCGGTTCCATTCGAGCTGAACACGAGGTTGCGCTTGCCGTCGAACGCGCTGGCATCGCTCCCCAGCCCTATGGGTAGCGCCGCCACGATTCGGCCGCTCCCGGAATCCACGACCAGCAGCTTCGAATTCAGGCAGCTCGAGAACAGCCGGCGTGTGGCGGCATCGATAGCGAGCCCGTGCGGACCCTCGCAGTCGCTGATGGGCCACGTCGCCTCGGTTTTCAACGTCTTCGTATCGATTCGCTGTATCTTGCGCGCATCGGTGATGTTGACGAACAACTTTCCGGCGCCGTCCACGGCGGCGAACTCCGGCTTGCCCGCCAAGGGCAGGCGCGTGACCACCGTGTCGGTGATCGTGTCGATCACCATGGCGTTGTGCGGATCGCCGTCCATTACGAAAACGCGCTTGCTGACGGGGTCATAAACAACCCCGTCAGTATCTTCGTCCGCCGGCAGTTCCTTCAGTACCTTGAACGTGACGAGGTCGAAAACCAGCACCGACTTGTTCGTGGAACTACCGGCGTAGCCTTTTCCGAGACCCGGAATGACGGCTACGCCGTTGGCGCCCGGCACGGGAACACTGCCGAGCAGGGCGCCGGAACGCCCGTCGACGACCGCTATGGAGGAGCCGTGCGCGGCATAGACCCTATGCGACGTCGGATCGTAAGTAAGATAGTCCCAGCGCTCCGGAGAGCCGAGCGGCACCGTCTTCGTGATCGTATAGAGCTGTCCGGCATCGGCGGCGAACCCCGACGCGGGAGCCAGTGCGGCCACGCCAATGAGACCCAATACTGCGGCGATCGAGCGAGCTTGATGCATCCTGAAGATTCTCCATTCGATAAAGCGAGCGCGGCACTAGAACTTGAGGTTGAACCCCGCCTGCAGCGTAACTCCATAAAACTCACGCTGGATGACGCGATCTGCGGCCCGCCCCTCGGTGAACTTGAGCGCCGTGTTGGTCAAGTTCTTGGCGTTGAAGTAGACGCTGAAGGGCTCGCTCACCTGGTACTGGCTGCCGAAGTCGACGGAAAACCTGTCCTGTGCCCAGACATCCGTCGCCGCGGAGCTGTTGACGCCGAAAATATTACGGCTGACGTAGTATGCCCCCAAACTCAGATTGACGGGGTGCAGATCGTAGAGCAGGGCGGCATTGCCCGTGTTCTTCGAAGTGGACGGCAGCACCGAATTCTCGCCGGGGCGGATTTCGTAGCTGGACTGCACCCAGGTCCAGTTGGCCGACACCCCGAAGCCGCCCCAGATACCTGGCAGCACGTCGCTGAAATGCTCGACGTAGTTCGCTTCCACGCCATAGGCCCGCGCCTTGGGTGCGTTCGCGAACGTGAATGTCTTGGCAAGGCCTACGAAGCCGTCCTGGGCGGGCAAGGGCAGGTTGGCCTCCTGCGTGACGATGTAGTTCTTGATCTCTTTGTCGAACAGGCCAATGGAAACGATACCGGCGTGCGACAGGTATTTTTCGATCGAGAGATCGATCCCGGTCGCGGTGACCGGCTTCAGCTGCGGGTTACCCGTGGAGACCGAGCCCGAAGGATCGATCGACGTCGAGGCGGTGACCTGGTTGAAGCCTGGGCGGGCGATCGTGGCAGAGACGGCCGCGCGGCCGATCAGATCCGGAGCGAACTCGTAGCGGGCCTGCGCCGATGGAAAGAAGTTTGTGTAGCTTTTGTCCTGCGAGATGGGCGTGACGGTGGGGACCGCAGGCTTACTGTCAACGAGATTCGCGGCATACGTCGCCTTGGTGTTTTCTACCCGGGCGCCGGCAATCAGGCCGAGCGGGCCGAAGCCAAACGCGTACTGCCCGTAGACCGCGTAGACGTTCTCCTTGTCGTTCTGGTATGAGCTCGCGTCGGCGACCAGATTGTCGCTGCTGGTGCTGCCGGCGTAGAGTGCGCGCAGGACATTTGCATCGATCTGCGGACCGTTTTCGTAATGTCCCTGGTAGAAGAGGATGTCGTTGCCGGAGACGGCCTGCGACAGTGGCAAGCCTGGCAGGTTGTTCGCCTTGAGATTGACGGCGCTCGCCACGCGGTTACGCAATCGTGCATTGACGCCGAATTTTACGTTTTCGTTCGGCGCGCCGGTCAGATCGGTGGGAACAGAGACGTTCGCGCCAATGCCCCACTCATGATCGTCGGAATGTTGCGCTTGGTTGCTGATGCCCTGCAACGTGTAGCCGGCAGGATCGGTGGGCGTCACGCCGGTAGCCGCCACCGACGGCCAGTTTGGATAGGTCGTGTTGTCGTAGTGGACGATCGCGGTGGCCGGGTTCGAGAAGGTTGAATTGAGATCGTACGGCTTCTCGTAGGTGCCTTTCGTATATCCCACGTGATAGTCGATGCTGGTGCCGTCGACGATATTCTTGCCGCCGAGCGCGAACACCCGCGATTTGAGGTATTCCTTCTCATCGCGCAATGCCTTGGCGAAATTCGCCGTATCGACAAATCCGTTCGGATTGACCGGGTCGGCGCTCGGCGTCCCGGAGAGACCCCAGATCAGCCGATTGCGCAGTACGGTTTCGGAATACCCGGCGTCGTAGTAGCGCACGTACCATTTGTTGTCCGCGTCGGGCTGGTATCCCAGATCCACTCCGTAACCGTGGCGCTCGCGGTGATAGTTGTAGTAGCGCTGCTCGAAGGAGCTGAATGCCTTGTCCGCGACGGCTGGCTGAGCGTCGGTGAAACCGGCCTCGGCGTCGTCGACGCCGCGGCGGTCCGTGTAGACCGCGGCAGTGACCAGGATGCTGAAGGGATGATAGTCGCCGGAACCGCCGAAGCGCGTCCCTGCCGTTACCGCACCGTCCGTGATCCAGGTGTGACGCAGCACCTCCAGGCCGGTCCCGAGCTTCAGATCGACGAAGGCATTGCCGTCCGCGGGAGCCGTCTTCGGGGTGATGTCGATCGTTCCGCCGAGCGCTTCGGCGTCCTGCTCGGGCAGATTCGTCTTCGTGACCGTGATGGCCCCGACGAAACCAATGGGAATCGAGTCGAGCGCGACAGCTCTGCCAGCTCCTGAAGGCGAGCTGTTATTGGTAGGAGGCAGCCGCAGGCCACCGAACGTCGTGCTGTTCAGATCGGCATCGAGGCCACGGATGTTGACATAGCGTCCTTCGCCCGTATCGGTCTCGAGTGAAATGCCCGGAACCCGACGAATGGCCTCTCCCGTGTTGATGTCGGGGAGCTTCTCCATTTGATCGGCGGTCGTCAGGTTGATGAGATTGAGCGCCTGCTGCTGGGCGGCGCGGGCGATTTCGGCAGTCGTTCGCTGCGCGAGCACGGTGACTTCCTCCAGAGCGTCCGGGGTCCTCGCCTGGTGCTGCGACTCGTCGGGGCTGCTGGCAGCCTCGTCGGCCGCCGCCGCGTGTACGGTACCGGAAGTCGCGAGAGCGCCTCCGACGAAAGACAAAAGAGCAATCCTGGAGATCGAAATGTGAAGAGACATTTATAAATCCGTCGCGCCTTGCGGTAACACGACAAACGTTCCGGCCGGGTGTGGCGCGGACGATATGTCGCTCGGGTGATTGAAGCGCGACATGGTGTCAGTCGGAGATTGCAGATTCTTTACATCGCGTGTCCCGTGAGCACCGGTAGTGTTGGCAGCGAGCGACACGCGCGCTTCAGCGGCGCGTCCTGCAGGCGTGGCGTAGTAGCAGCTTACCGCTCGACGTTGTTAGAAGGCTTACGAAATGCTAACGAAATATTGACGGGTCGGCGGCTCGCGCGACGTAACGTCAATGACATATTTGTGTGACGCGTTAATCGCCGGTGTCGCGGGCGGGCGCTGCGAAGATGCAAATCGCGATGCCGTTTTTTTAAAAAGGATGCAGGTGCGCGGGTACGGGGTCGAAAACCGTGGCTCGGACTAATTGCGTTAGCGTCAGTCCGCCGGGCCGTCACCAATGATAGTCGACGGACAATGCAAGTTCGCGTTGCGTCTTCCTTTCCACCAGCGGGCTATGCGCCGGGCTTCCCCTGATCTGACTGAGCGCGGCGTCCACGTTGAAGAGCCAGTGATGCGTGATGAATTTGGTCGCACTGAAGCCGATGCCCGCGGCGCTCGTGCCCGCGTGGGGAATTTCGTAGACCGGATGTCCGGAAGCCAGCGATTGTGCCGGCGTCACGCCGTACAGTGTCTGCAGATAATGATCGGTGGCGAACGTTATCGAGGCGCCCGCGAACATGACAAACGTCTTTGAGCTGCCGGGCAACGGGAGATAAACGCCCGCATCCCCTACGGCGCCTTCGGCGCCACCCATGAACTGCCTGGCATCGACCCGCAGAATCAGCGGGAATTTCCTCGACAAGACCCAGGAAGCGTACAGCTTGCCGACGGGCGCCGCGGAAATGTCGCCCATGCCGTGCAGGTTTGCCAAGTCGTCCCTCTCACGGCGACCAAAGTCGTAAGTCAGGCCGACTCCGACCTGATAGTGGTCGCCGCGAAGAAAATTGAATCCGATTCCCTCTCCGGAGCTGATGTACGCGATGTCGCGATAGTGAATGTTGACCACCGGGCCACCCTCCACCCGGTACGCCCGTGAGCCGTCGTAAACAGGCTGCACTTCTGCCGCTGTGCCGAGGACCACACGCCATTTCGGCAGATCGGGCTCGAAGAGCCGCGCCAGAATGATGCCACCCGAATACTGCCACTCCTGGAGCGGCGATGGGGTTTGGGCCAGGGCGCCGCGCGAGTGACAAGCGAGCAGTAAAAGAACGAGAAAGCCTGGCCGACATACCTGGAAAGTGACTTTCACGCTAATCGCACTGGTCATGCATCCTCTGCGCTCAGTTTCGCGATGGGGGATTACGTAGCGGTGTGCCACCATAGAATGCACGGGAAAGGCAAAGGTTTCCCGGCAAGCCGATGCCAGTGCCGGAAGCCTTAGCAGCGGCTGGGCTGAGTCGCACCGCTTGCCAGGAAGCTTCGACGGTCGAGCTAGTCCCCTATGGCATGGGTATCCTTTTTTGCGGGCGTTGAGAAGCGGGTCGCCGAGTTGGGAGGACTCCCCCGCGAGGAGCACGTGGGTCGCTTTCTCGACCGACGAAGGCTAGGACCGCGGCGGGGTGGCGTGCGCGGTTGTGCCGCCGCGAGTGAACTCGAAACGCAATAGCCACTTCCGAGGGGCCTGCTTCTCTGCGGGAGCGAACTTCCACTTTCTGGCGGCTTCGGTCGCGAGACGGGCGAAATAGTTGCTTGGACCTGGAACTTCCAGAGTCTCGCCGACGACGTTGCCTGCCTTATCGACAGTCACGCGAACGGCGACCCTGATATGGCCGTGAATCGTCTCACGGGCGCTGCGCGGAACGTTGGGAATTTCTTCATGGAGCCCGGAGGGTGAAGCGCTCACCGACGGTCGTGCGCGTACTGACTGACGAGGAACCGCTCGCGAGGGTGCTGGCTTAGATGCTGCGTGATTCGCGTTGGACGAAGGAGAAGGGACCTCGACGGGCCTGGAACTTGAAGTCTCCGGTTTCTGCGCAGGGAGTGTTGTCGAAGAATCTCGAGGAGTACTTGAAGCGGGCTGCTGCGAGTCGGGATGGCGATGAAACAGGCGCAGACCAGCCAAAACGGCGAGCAATACGACGACGCTCGTTGCGATGGCCGGGACGATCGCGCGCTGTTTGGGCGCCTCCTTTGGAGCAGTGGCCCTATCCGGCGCCTTGCGTGCGACAGGCGTGGGACGCGACGCGTCAGGCCGAGGTGCGGAGGCTGCGGACACTTGCGGCGACGGTTTGATCTGGTCTTCGAGGTCGGCCACCGTTGGACGCTCGGCGGGGCTGCGATTCAAGCATCGGCGCACGATGCCCACGAACGTTGGAGGAAGACTCGTGAGGGCGACAGTATCGGATCCTTTGTCCGGCCACGCGGGAGGGTGCTGCGTGAAAGCCTCAATCATGGTTATGCCGAGACTCCAGATGTCGCCGGCAGCGGAAAAACTTCCGTCGCGCGCTTCTGGAGGATCGTACACGGAAGATTGAGCAATACTTGCCGTCGATTCGCCAGCGGGGCGGATCGTGTCACTCGCGAGCTTCAGTCGATCATTGACGCCCAGAACGTTTGCGGGTTTCAGCTGGCCCTGCACGAGGCTCTTGCGATGCAGGAATCCCAAGGTGTCCAGGATGGGAAGCAGCATCTCCCGTACTTCGCCGGCAGACAGGGCCCGGCGCGGAAGAATCTGCGACAGATTCTGTTCGGCATATTCCATCACGACGAACAGAAAGTGACGCTCCCCGAGCTGGCAGCGACCCCAGTCGAACAGGCGGATCAGGTGAGGGTGGGAGAGGCTGGCGGCCGTTCTCCAGTACGAGAGCTGCGCCTCTGTCAGGGTCGGAATGGCCGGCACTAGCTTGAGCGCGGCATTGGGAAGGCCTTCTGCCTTACATTCAGTGAGGAATACGCCGCTGTGGTCGGAGCCACTCAGAAAACGCCGCAGGGGAAAGATTCCGTTGATTACCTGGCCTTCCCACTTAGTCCAGACCTCAGTCATCGTTAGTCTTGCCTCTCACTCGCAACGGACGCACGCATCCTCGGATGCTGCTGGATCGCCGCTAGACTCGCAACTCCACCCACGTTGGGGCGTGATCGCTTGCTTTCTCCCAGCCGCGCACATTCCGGTCGACGCCTGCGCTCACCAGTCGGTCCACCACGGCCGGGTTGAGAAGCAGATGATCAATGCGTAGACCGGCGTCGCGTCCATAAGCGTTTCGAAAGTAATCCCAGAACGTATAGATCTGCGCGTCTGGATGAAGGACCCGTATGGCGTCGGTCCATCCTTGCTGTGTCAGACGTGCGAACGATTCACGGACTTCGATTCGAAACAGGGCGTCATCGACCCATCGCTCCGGTTTGTATACATCCCGCTCGGTGGGTATCACGTTGTAGTCGCCGGCAAGGACCACGGGCGAGTCGCTGGAGACGAGCTCAGCGGCGTGAGCGATCAGGCGCTGCAGCCATCCCAGTTTGTAGTCGTACTTCGGCCCGGGCGCGGGATTGCCGTTCGGCAGATATAGGCAACCGATCACCACGCCCCGGACGGTGGCCTCGATGTAGCGGCTATGGAGGTCGTCCGGATCGCCGGGCAGGGCGCGCCGGATCTCGGCGGGCTCCGTGCCGCGAGCCAGAATGGCGACGCCGTTCCAACTCTTCTGCCCATGCCAGATCACTCCATAGCCGGCATCCCGCAGGGCGGCTTCCGGAAACTTCTCCTGGGGCGCCTTCAATTCCTGGAGACAGACGACATCCGGCGCGGTCTCGCCAAGCCAGCGCAGCAGATTGGGGAGGCGGGCACTGATGCCGTTAACGTTGTAAGTCGCGATTCTCATGGCGACTATGGTAACGGATGAGTGAGCGTCGGCGGCGTCCGTATTGTTCTGGCAAGTTTCTGGTGTTGTGCTATCGCTGGCGCGCAGGTTTAAGCTACATCGGCCTGACTCGCAGCCGGCTGTCCTGTGCCGGCGACGTGATCGCGATGTCGCTGAGGAGGACCGATCGTGGCCATTCAATTCAATCACACCATCGTACCGGCACGTGATGCGAAAGCGTCCGCAACGTGGCTCGCCGAGATCCTGGGCCGCGACGCGCCCACGAGCTTCGGCCCGTTCTGGGCTGTGACGCTCGACAACGGCGCGACGCTCGATTTCCAGCACTCCGACGCGGCGCTGCCTGTCGAGCACTATGCGTTTCTCGTGAGCGAAGCCGAGTTCGAGGCGATTTTCGCCCGCATCCGCACCCGTGGGCTTCCGTATTGGGCCGATCCGATGCACCGGCGGCCGCTCGAGATCAACCACAACGATGGCGGTCGCGGTCTGTACTGGAACGATCCGAATGGTCACTATCTGGAGATCATTACGCGGCCCTATGGCAGTCGCGACTGACAGAGGAACGGTACCGCGTCGAGCGCCCCGTGGGCGCGGCCCTCTTTTTGGCCGTTCCCGCGCGAGTCGAGCGTCCATTCATGGGTACATCGGTTGCTTCGCCGGACAGTGATTCAAACCGTCCACGCACAGGATGGGGATCATCATGAAGACGCTTGTCGGAGCACCGGTTGCAGTGTTGCTGCTCGCGCTCGCCGTGCCCGCGATGGCGCAGTATGAAGGGCCTGGGTGGCCGTCCGAAGCAACGTCCTTCCAATACCACCCGTTCCGTTTTCACTTCGATGGCGGCGGTACCATTACCCAGCGGACGAGCGCGACAGAGCTCGATAATGGCTGGAACGTTGGGGCTGGATTGACGTGGTACCCCAGTTCTCAGCTGCCGCTTGGGCTGCGGCTCGACGGGAGCTATAACCATTTCAGCGCCAGAACGCCGTTGTTGAGTCAGGCGGCGGCGTTCTACCAAACGCCGGTCGACAATGGAACCGTCCGAATGTGGGGCGGCGATGTGGATCTTGAGATCGATTTCCGCCTTGGAGCGCGTGTCAGGGGGTACTTGGTCGCCGGTGGCGGATGGTATAAGCAACAGATCACCTACCGGCAGCAGCAGGTCGTCGGTGGCTACCTCTGCGATTGGTGGGGAGACTGCTACCCGGGATACATCGGAGCGGACGCCATCGTCGCGCGCAATACGAGTCAGTGGCATTTCGCTCGCAACGCCGGCTTCGGCCTGGAGTTTGCGCTTGGGGGGCGGGCTTCGTTCTTTGTAGATGCCCGCTACATGCGCCTCGATCCAAACGATCGCAAGTCGGACTTCCTGCCGATCAGAGCGGGGTTGCGCTTTTAGAAGGCTGTTCGCCGCGCGCTTCGCAACGCTTACGGGCGTTGCAGAATTTTCCGGTCGCTGCCGGAAGGTGCTGCCAGGTGCGTAAGCCAGCCGTGCACCGCAGCTCTGATTCCGGCATCCCGGTGAACGGCGCTATCCCCATAAATTATTCGAATCGACGTGTCGATCCGGGCGCTTCCCTTTCGACGTCACCATAGAGCGAGCGTTCCCGGCGGTTCGAATTCCGACCGCCGCGTTCCGCTTCATAGGAGGAGACACGAATGCGATTCATGATGATCATGATCCCAAAGGGGTACGAACAGGCCAGCCCCGGCACGATGCCGGACGCGAAAGCGGTCGAGGGAATGATGAAGTACAACGAGGCGCTGCAGAAAGCCGGGGTCCTGCTCGCGCTCGACGGTTTGCACCCGCCCTCCATGGGCGCCCGCGTTTCCTTCGCTGGCGGTAAACCTAAGGTCACCGACGGCCCCTACGCCGAAGCGAAGGAAGTCGTTGGCGGCTACTGGATGATCCAGGTGAAATCGAAGGAAGAGGCGATTCAGTGGGCAATGCGTTGCCCCGGTGGCGAGAACGAGATCATCGAAATCCGCCAAGTGCAGGAGTTTGCGGACTTCCCGCCGGACGTGCAGGAAGCGGCGGCGAAATTCCCCGAAATGCAGGCGCAACACGCGAGGCAGACGGGGAAGTGAGGGCGGCGTAGGAGCCACCGCTACGTCCGACGGGGCGGGTCGGGCGGTTTGAGACTTTGTGGCCGCGCAGGTCGCGAGCTTGCGCCAGGAGGATGTCGATGCTGTGATCGGAGGCTATGAAGGAATCCGATACGCATAGTGTGGTCGATGCGGTCTGGCGGATTGAATCCGCCAGACTCATCGCGGGACTGGCCCGACTCGTGCGCGACGTCGGTCGTGCCGAGGAGCTTGCTCAGGACGCATTTGTCGCTGCCCTGGAACAATGGCCCGAGTCGGGTATCCCGGACAAGCCGGGTGCGTGGCTCATGGCCGCTGCAAAAAACCGCGCAATTGACGAATTGCGTCGCAAGACGCTCGTCCAACGCAAACACGAGCAACTCGCTCATGAGCTCGAGGTCGGGCAAACGACCGCCGGCCTCGAACTCAATCCGGATTTTGAAGAGGACGTCGAAGACGACCTTCTGCGTCTCATGTTCACTACGTGTCATCCCGTACTCTCACCTGAGGCGCGAGTCGCGCTGACACTGCGCCTCATTGGCGGGCTCGCTACGGACGAGATTGCGCGTGCGTTCCTGGTGCCGGAGCCAACGATGGCACAGCGCATCGTGCGTGCGAAACGGACTCTGTCGGACGCGAAGGTACCCTTCGAGATTCCGCAGGGTGCCCAGCTTTCCGAACGACTCCTGTCCGTGCTGCAGGTCATTTATCTCATTTTCAACGAAGGCTATTCCGCGACGGCCGGCGACGATTGGGTCAGGCCGGTGCTGTGCGAGGACGCGCTGCGCCTCGGGCGCATCCTGGCGGAGCTGGCTCCAAGCGAGCCGGAGGTGCACGGTCTCGTGGCCCTGATGGAAATCCAGGCATCGCGCCTGCGGGCAAGAGCCGACCCTTCCGGCAACCCTGTGCTCCTGCTCGAGCAGGATCGATCGCGTTGGGATCAATTGCTGATTCACCGTGGTCTCGCGGCTCTGAAACGCGCGGCAATACTCAACGGCGCGCGACCTCCCGCTTTCGCGACATTCGCCATCGCACCGGCATCATATGTTTTGCAGGCGGAAATCGCAGCGTGTCATGCGCGAGCGCTCACGGCTGAGGCGACGGATTGGCAGCGAATCGCGGCGCTTTACGCTGCGCTGATCGTTCTGACACCCTCACCGATCGTTGAGTTGAATCGGGCGGTTGCCGTTGCGATGGCGTTCGGGCCAGTCGCGGGGCTCGAGATCGTGGACACGCTGCTCGGCGAGGCGTCGCTGAAGGATTATCACCTGCTTCCCACGGTGCGCGGGGATCTGTTGGAGAAGCTCGGTCGACACGCTGAGGCGAGAGATGAATTCGAGCACGCCGCATCGCTATCGCGTAACGCACGCGAGCGCAGACTGCTCTTGGAGCGCGCGACCCGCGTCATGCGCTCGTGAGTTGACGGAAGCGTTGGAGGATGTCCGCAATCTGCTGTGCTACGGCGGCATGCGGCCGGGCGCGCAGTCGAACTCAGGCTGGTGCCGGACATCGGGCTGGGGCGTTAGCGCCTTTCGGACGATGTCCGGCGCACGGCGCGTGGCGTAGACTATCTCGACGTTCGATTCGCCAGCCCGGCGGGGCGCTCCCGAAGCGCCACCTGAGTCAACGCGGCGCGGCCAGCCGGCCCGCCACAGCGCGCGAAGCTCGTGCCACAGGCTGGATTGCCGGTACCGGCGGTCGTTCACGTAGGCCCGGCCGATAGCGGCGTCACGTGGAATGGCGAATGGCGATTATTCAACATCGTTGGCCGGATGGCGCCGCATCCCTCGTGCGCTCGTTCAAGGCAATCGGCGCCCTGTTGCGCAAGCGCCGTTCCCCGGAGTGGGTGCGTGTGCCGATTACGGTAGGAACGAGCCCGAGCGCCCGAACAGTGTTGGTAAGCGGTGCCACCGGATTCATCGGCGGTCATCTCGTTCGACACCTGGTCGCGCGCGGTGACCACGTCTTGGTCCTAACCCGGGATGCCGACCGGGCACTGGATCGTTTCGGTCCGCACGTGAGCATTGTCACGAGTATTGGCGAGGTGGGGCCGGACACTCGCATCGATGCGATCGTAAATCTTGCGGGTGCGCCGATTCTGGGTTTGCCTTGGACACGAGCGCGCCGGCACGAGCTCCGTGTCAGTCGCGTCGGGACTACGCGGGCCCTGGTGTATCTATGCGCGCGGCTCCAACGTTCATCTCTGAGTTTCATCAGCGCGAGCGCCGTTGGCTATTACGGCATCCGCGGTGATAAGCCTGTGGACGAGGAGGACGGTCCGCAGCCGATCTTTCAATCGCAGCTGTGCCAGGACTGGGAAGCCGCTGCGGACGCGGCGGACCGCGTAGGAGCGCGCGTCGTAAAACTGCGCATCGGGCTCGTCCTGGGCCGTGACGGGGGAGCGCTCCCTCAGCTTGCCGTACCCGTGCGCCTCGGTCTGGGAGCCGTGTTGGGCAGCGGCGGACAATGGATGTCATGGATTCACATCGATGACCTGATTGGTTTGTTCGAGTTCGCGCTCGCTACGCCCGAACTGCGGGGTGTCGTGAACGCAGTTTCTCCGGAGGCTGTAACCCAGGTGCAAATGCAGCGTGCGATCGCGCGAACGCTTCATCGTCCCTTGTGGTTGCGAGTACCTGCGATGGCAGTGCGTGCGGGAGCCGGGGAGATGGCGCAGCTCCTTGTGGACGGGCAACGCGTAGTTCCTACGCGAGCTCTTGCCTCAGGGTTCCGCTTTAGTTATCCGCACTTGGATGAGGCGCTGCAGGATCTGCTCGGGTCCGCGCAGGGTTCAAGGCGCTGAAGGGCGCATTCTGACGCCCCGTTCAACACTATGACGCCTCGGGGTGGGCCAATGTCCGCTCAGGGAATACTTGCCAAGTCTTCACCGCTCATTTCGTCTTGCGAGTTGCCAGATACGCCGTCGCGGTCGTCGGGCCGATCGCGGTGGTGTCGGTGTGTTCGGCGATCATCTTGCGGATCGTGAAGAAATAGTCCGGTCCGGTGGGATGCCCCTGCTTGCGCAGGATGTCCGAGGCGACCTTCCACTTCTTCTCGTCCTGTCCCTTGACCTTCACCAGGATGAAGTCCCAACTCGCGCCGTCCTCGTGGATGTAGAGCTGGTCAGGTTGCAGGCCGGCCTGCGCCATGGCCGCTTCGGTTTCCGCCAGCATCTTTAGGAAGCCCTCGTGCTGGCCGGGCGCGATTCGAAAGATCTCGATTGCGCTTTCGGGAAGAGGCGCCGGTTCGGCAACCGACCCGGTCTTTGGCGCGGTTGCGGGCTCGGCGGCGTACAGCATAGTGTGGCCCATCGACAGCAGCGCAGCGGCGAGAAGGATCGATTTCATGGTATCTCCGGATTTCGAAGGTCGAGGATGCACAGCGACGCGGCGCCGGCGAGTGTTGCCGAGCACTGGCCGACCGGACACATCCAATATCGACGGATTGAGGGGTCCACGACGGTGCGTCGCATACGATGACACTGGCCGCGATCACGCTATTCCCTACGAGGTTCCCGCCCGCGCAGAGGAGCTGCCAGCACGGCTCGAGAGTGCGTTGCAGGTCATCTGGCTGATATTCAATGAGGGCTATGCGGCGACTGAAGGACTTGCATCTGGCGCACGCAGCGCGCGCTGACATGCAGCGGCGGCTCGGCCTCGCCGAGGCGGCGCGTGGCTCCTACCAACGCGCCCTCGAGTTGGCGCGCCAGCCCGCCGAGCGTCGGTTCCTGCAAGCCCGCCTAAATCAACTCGGCGGCGAGCGCACCACGGTCCGGGATGGATGAAGGTGCGGCTGTGATGAACCAGCGGAACCGGCTCGTCTCACGCCGTTTGGTGATGTGACCGGTCTCTTTGGACGGAAAGCAAGCAATATGTTGCCTGGAGTTTGCGTAGCAAACAGTCCATAGCCGGAATTGACGAACACGTAGCCGTTGGCGGCCACGATGGATGCATTGTCGATGGCGCCACCTTTGCCTGGAACGCCGTTGGTCGTAGCGAAGTCGCGCGCCGTGTCATATTGGAAGAGCAACTCGCCGCTGCTGGCATCGAACGCGCGCAGGAAGCCGTCGAGGCTGCCGGCCAGAACGGCCCCATCGACTACTGTTGGCGCACCGGAGAGGCCGATGCCGCCGGCGCAGTTCTTCACGCGCTTCGGTCGGTCGCCCGTGCAGTCTGGTTTGGCTTCGAAAGACCATTCGACCTTGCCCGTGTCGACATTGATGGCGTGCAGGCCAGCGATCTGCCCGGGACCCGGCTTGCCATCTGGGCCGGGTAACACGCTTATCGGTGCGAACACGCGCCTGCCATCGAACGCAATTCCCCAATGAATTCCGCCAGTAATAGACCCAGGGCCAAAGTTGCGACTCCAGAGCACTGTGCCCTTGTCTGGGTCCAGCGCCCACAGCGTGCTCGACTTTTGGCCGGCGAGAATGATGTCACGACCGTTTGGGCGATTCACAAGAATAGTAGACGCTCCGAAATCCGCGTCGAGGAACACGCTATCCTTCGGGCAGTTGAGGCCGTCACGCTTATTCATGCAGCCGGTGAGGAAGATATCGTTGGCGGTAGCCTGGAAGCGCCAGCGAACGGCGCCGGTGGTGAGATCGAGTGCGAGAATGGCGTCGGTGGTCGGCTCGGCAGGTTCTGACGTAGCCTCGCCAGTACCCACGTAGAGTAGGCCGCGCTTCTCATCGATTGACGGTGAGTTCCAGATGGGCGCGCCGGACGGTCCCCAAATCATTTTCCCGTCACCTCGATCCCGAATAGGACGGGCGTCTTTCATCGTGTGGGCCGCCCACACGACGTGCCCGGTAAGCGCGTCCAGCGCGAACACTGCGCCGTGTGTCGTGCAGCACTCGTGCTTTTCGTCCGCACCGAAGTTGATTTCGGATGCCGAGAGGGGCACATAGACGCGGCTGCCATGCAGTACCGGTGTGCCGGTGCCATTCGAAAGCGAAGTCAGACGCACGGACTGGTGCCAGATCTCTTCGCCCGTGCTGGCATCGATCATGTGAACGAGAGGGGCAATGTCGCCGAAGATCAGTACCTTTCTGCCTGACCCCGGTAGCACGCCGTAAGCCGCGCCGGTTCGCAGCGGAATGTCATTAGTGTAGACCCATCTGAAACAGGGCTTGGCGGACGAAACGTCAATGGCGTAGAGCTGTCCGGAATGCGACACTGGCAGGAACACTGTCGAGCCGACAACCGCGGCCTGCGCGCGCATCGTGGTGGCTTGCGGAAACCCGAGTACCCATGCGAGCTCGAGATTGCGAAAGTCCGCTGTCGCAAGACCGGCCTGCTGACGGGTGAGGTGGCGCTGGTTGTGCTCGTCGAAGCCGAAGCTGGTGACGGTCGGGGAGCCGTCGAGGCTCGACGCCCGCCGGCCCGCCGGGCACATCATCTTCGCGACCCAACCATCGTCGCTCACGCTGCGCCCAACGAGGTAGTCGATCAGGGAGGCTCGCTCGGCAGTCGTGAGAGAAACCGCCTGCGCCTGCATTTTGCCTTCAGTCAGCGCGAAGTGGATCGATCCATAGCGCATGCCTTTGAGAGCCTCGAGGGCGGGCGCGCGGCTGCTGCCTGGATGGTCATGACAAGCAGCGCAGGTCTTATCGTAGACCGCTTTGCCGGGATGCGCTGGCGACGTCGGGGCGGCCCGCGCAGCGCTTTGGTATAGCGTCCCGGTTTGAGGTGTCCCAACGAGTTGGGTTACGTCCACGACTGGTGTCCCGTTCGCTCCGGGCTGCGCCTGGCTGCGCGCACATCCCGCCAGAATCAGGGCTGCCGCGAAGCCAAACTTGCAAAATGAGCCGAGCACTTGCCACCCCCTTCACGCGTGCAGACGCAGTGTGCTCGAATTGATTGCAATCCGCATCGGCCGGCCTGCACTCGCGGCCGCTCAGTGGGCGAAGGATACCGGCGCTTCGCTGGCGACTGTGGGCACGCAGCGCCGAGGCACTTTTCTTCGGATGTCGAGCAGGTATCTATTGCGGTCTGGCCGCCCCATTCGTGGGGTGATCCGCTTTCAGATGCTTCCGTACCAGGCCACTCCCGCATCGTCTACCGCTCGCAGCGCCTGCCCGCGGCGGACCAGGCAGTTCAGGTGCGCCACACTTTCTCCGGTGGCCATTGTCAGAAGCTCGCCGCTGACGGGGCGGCGAAAGAGAATGCTGAAGATGTCAGCAGCGGTCTGGCGCTCCGAGAGCGCCTGGCTCAGGCGCACCAAGGCCTGTTCGTGCCCTTGGATCAGTTGTCCGATACGCGCATGCAGCCCATGAAAAGGCTGGTTATGCGAAGGTAGAACGAGCACCTCATCGCTGACCCTGAGCCTGATCGACGCGAGGGACTCGAGCCAGTCCGTAAGAGGATCCGCGTCGGGCTCAGTGGGAAAGACCGAGACGTTCGAGGTGATTTTCGGCAGCACCTGGTCCCCGGAGATCAGGATCTGCAACTCGGGACAGTACAGGCACACATGTTCGGGCGAGTGTCCACGGCCCACGACGACTCGCCAGGTTCTGCCGCCGATGAGGAGCTCATCGCCGTCCTCGATGCGCCGGTAGCTGTCCGGCAGCGCATAAACCATTTTGCCGAAGGTACCAAAGCGAGTCTTGTAACGCTCTATCGCCTCGGCGTCCCAGCCAGCCGCGTGGTAGAACCGGATCGCGTCCGCGGGCGCTTCGCGCCCCGTGTCTGCTACCAGCGTGCGGCAGGTCAGATATTCCAGGCGGGAAGTCCAGAGTTGGCAGCCGAAGCGCCGCGTCAGCCAGCCGGCCATTCCAATGTGATCCGGATGCATGTGCGTGCAGATGACGCGTTTTACGGTCCCGTCAGCCAGCGGTCCTGAAATGACACTCTGCCAGGCGGCGGCGATCTCCTCTGTCTGCATGCCCGTGTCCACGAGGGTCCAGCCGTCGCCATCCTCGAGCGCCCACAGATTGATGTGGTTCAACGCCAACGGCAGGTTCATTCGCAGCCAATGAACACCGGGCGCGACTTCGATAGCTTGCCCGGGGAGCGGTGCCGATTCCATCGGGTAGGTCAATACTGCTCGTGCTGGCGACGAATCGCCGGACAGGTCATTCATGCCGCTCAAGGTCCCGCAAAGGTGTCTTAAGCGAGCAATGTAATGATTGCGGCAGCAACGTACCAGCGCCCTGATCCCATCGCCCGGCAGCTCGCGATCGACCTCCTGCCGCACTGCACCCGAGTGAATTCCATTGCACCCGGGCACACCTGATTCAACTGACCCTGGTTGCCAGCAGAATCGCCGCGTTCTGCGCGCGCTAATGCACCCGGCCGTTGCCGCCGACACTGGTTTTGTGCCCGGCATCGAGTCCGGGCGCGAGCCTCCAGTGCAGGGCCGGGCGCCCGCGCGCCGTAGCGTCGCGGCGTACCGTATATAACGCAGATGCCTTATACTTCCGGTAGAGACCGACGCCAGGGCACAAGTTTGAGCGAGAGCAATGCAATGACATTCGCTATCGGGTGTGCAATCGCGCTGACCGCGGGGGGGCTCATTTGGGTCACCGCCCGGTTGGTACGGCGCGTCGTCGCGCTCTTGAGAGTCACCGCAAGCATCCAACGTCGGCCGCCGACGCAGGACGATGGGACGAACGGCGTCGCTTGTACCAAGCCCGCCGACGAGCCCGCTGGGGCCGCTCGAACCTCACAGTCCTCCGCTCCCGCCGAATAACGCTCCCTGCGCCCTTCCAGCCGGTGCTCATGACCCGCGTCAATTTTTGACTGGCGCCGTCGAATCGTCATTGACCCCCGTCAATTTTCGACACAACTCGCCGTGCGCGTCCGCATGAGCAGCTCGGCACGACACGGCTGACCGACGCTCGCGGGCGCCGGCTGTTGGAGTCGGACTCGGCCGCTGCGGCCGGCGCAGAACTTGCTGCCCGCAGGCTGCTCCACCAAATTTCCAACGCGCAAGCGCGCGCCAACTCGCGGTCAGGGATCCGGCGAAAAGTCCATGGCGTCCATTATTAAATGACTGACAATACTGCGCTCTTACCCGCTCACGGCGCGCCGTCACGTCTTGTCGAAAAGGCAGAGATTGCAGTGCCTACAGCGCGCGCTGCAGGCGCGCTGCGTAGTAGCGCAGGCCGCGTCGATGGGTGCTCTGGGCCGCTGGCGAGGGGGGTGTTGTACAGCGCGGCCGCGTGCACCAACATCAAGCGCCATGCACCGGAACGAGGCATGAAGCACGCAGGATTCCGCTCTTTGAGCGTGTTGCTTGCGGCTATCGGAGCCGTGGCGGCTCATGCCGAGGTCCAGGTGTCGCCCTATGTGGCGGCCGAGTATGAACACACATCCAACATCTTCTACGAATGGGGTGGGGTGCCGGCGACGGTCGGCCGCAACGGCGCCGCGCGCGGCGACACGATTCGCGCGTTGCGCGGCGGGCTCGACGCCCGGATCAGCTGGAGCCGGCAGAAGCTCTTCGTGATCGCCGAAGCGCGCCGCTTCGACTATCACAATTTCAACTCACTCGATCATTACGAGGGGCTGCTGGACGGCAGTCTCGACTGGCAGCTCGCGCGCTTGCTGGATGGGTCGTTGGAGTATCGGCACGAGCGGCGCATGGTGCCGTTTTCCGAGCTTGCAGCCGCGCGCAATCTGCTGCTCGAGACGGAGGATGTAGGGACGGCGTCGATGAACGTCCAGGTAGCGCCCGCCTGGCGCTGGGAAAACCGCGTCAAGATACGCAACCTGGATTCCCCCCGACCGGGGCTGCCGCGGCTGAGCCTGCGGGAGTATTCGCTCCATGAAGGGGTTCGCTACCTGGTGGCAGCCGTGGCGGTAGGGCTCGACGGTGAATACCTCGATGGCAAGTTCGGCGGCGCCACCGGGCTTGCGGCGACGGCGTATCGGCAGTCGACCGCGCAACTCGCGGGCGAGTATCAGCCTTCCGGCCGGTCGAGCTTGAATGGCGCCATCGGCTACACGCGCCGTAACGGGTTGAGTAGTGACGGGGTTTCGGCGGTCACGGGCGTGCTGCGCTATCAGTGCTACTTCACCGGCAAGACCTCCGCGACGTTGCAGCTGCTACGAGGTGTGAACAGCTATGTGACTACGGCAGGCACCGAAGTCGACACGGGGGCATCGCTGCAGGCGACCTGGCAGCCCACGACGAGGATCCAGGTGAGTCCAGGCCTCAGCCTCATGCGCAGTGAGTTCCCCGGCCAGACATTCGGCTCTGCGACGGTCCGCCGCGATCACTTCGAGTCCTTCACGCTGGATATCGAGTATCAGACCTTCGACTGGCTGTCAGTGCACCCTTACGGGCGGTACAACTTCCGCTCCTCGACCATCGCCGGCTTCGGCTTCAATGTGACCGAGGTGGGTGTGGAACTTCGCGTCAAGGTCCCGGAATGAGTTTTGCCGCCACACCGATCGCGATCGACGATCTCGAGGTTCGCGAATTCGTCGCGCTGGCGGCCCGATTCGACCCAGAGCGCTACGCGTTCGTGGTCACCCCCAACGTCGATCACCTCATCCGGTACTACGATGACGCCACATTTCGAGCCCTGTATGACGAGGCGGCCTACGTGCTGCTGGACAGCCGGTTCCTGTCGCGCCTCCTCAAGATGACGCGCGGAATGGAGCTGCGGCCCTGTCCCGGAAGCGATGTGACCGAGCGGTTGTTCAGTGAGGTAATCGCAAGCGATGACATCGTGGTGCTGATCGGCGGCAGCGCGTCTCAGGCATGCCAACTCGCCGCGAGATACCGTCTGCAGGGGCTGCGGCACTTCAATCCGCCCATGGGCTTCGCGCGCGACCCGGAAGCGATCGAAGCCTGCCTGCGTTTCATTGAGGCCCAGAGTCCGTTCCGCTTCTGCTTTCTGGCGGTAGGGTGTCCCCAGCAGGAATTGTTGGCACAGCAACTCAAGGCACGCGGCCGCGCACGCGGACTCGCGCTTTGTATCGGTGCGTCGATCAATTTTCTGACGGGCATTGAGCGTCGCGCCCCGCGCTGGATGCAATCCGCCGGTTTGGAGTGGCTGTATCGTGTGGCGCGAGATCCAGCGCGCCTCGCAAGGCGCTATCTCGTGCGTGGCCCGCGCATCTTCGCGCTGCTGCAGCGATTTACGTTCGGACGGCGCCGGCCGGAGGCGGCGGGGTAAGCCTATGAACTACGGAGGCGCAACGCTCTACCGCCAAAGTGCGCCGGCGGGCACAGGCGAATCGATCTTCGGCGGCACAGCCGCCACGAGCATCGCGATCATGACGTGGGTGCTCGTGATCTTCATGATCGTCCCCGAGGGTTTTGACTACGCTTCCATCGGCCAGGTAGCGCCACCGGCCGGCAGTCCGATGAGCAGGCTGATCTGGTTCGGGCTGCTCGCCGGCGGCGGTGCGGTCGTCATCCGGCACGCGCCGCTGATGCGGCTGTTGGTGCGTGAGATCAATCCGTTTCTGCTGGGCATGGTGGCGCTGGCGTTTGCCAGCGTGCTGTGGTCGATCGAGCCGCAGTTCACCGCCCGCCGCCTGATTCGCATCGCGACCGTCTTGCTGGATGCCCTGGCGCTCGTTCTCGTGTCCTGGCGTCCCCATCGGCTGCAGAGTGTATTGCGTCCGATCCTCACTCTCATGTTGATCGGCTCCATCGCGCTGGTGTCTGCATCCCCGGACCTCGGCATCGAACGTTCGCAGTCGTTCGAGCTCGCGGGCGCCTGGCACGGGTTGGCGACCCAGAAGAACGGCCTGGGATCCTTGGCTGCCATTACGCTGCTGCTGTGGCTGCATGCGTGGTTGGCCCGGGAGGCCCGCGCGCCGGCAATAGCCGCAGGACTCGCGGTCTCGCTGCTGTGCCTGGCTTTCTCGCGCAGCTCGACTTCCGTGATGGCGACATCATTTACCGCGCCGTTGATGGTGTTCCTGCTGCGCTCGCCGGCCGTGATGCGCCGCTACTTGCCCGTCATCGTTGGCATTTTCGCATTCGCGTTGCTCCTCTATTCGCTCGCCGTTCTCAATCTCGTGCCGGGCCTCGGTATCCTGTTGCGGCCCATCATGATGCTGACCGGGAAGGACCAGACGTTCTCGGGTCGCACCGCCATCTGGGACATCGTGAGCGACCACATCCGCGAGCGGCCCCTGCTCGGCGGCGGTTACGGCGCCTATTGGATCGGCCCGGTCCTCGGGTCGCCCTCGTATGATCAGGTGATGCGCCTCTTCTTCTATCCGGGCGAAGCGCACAACGGCTATCTCGACATCAGCAACGATCTCGGCATGCTCGGAGGTGTATGCCTGCTGGGTTATCTGCTCGTCTATCTGCGGCAGGCGCTGACTCTGTTCGCGCTCGAGCGCACGCAAGGCGCCCTTTATCTCGCCTTGTTCTTCGAACAACTCATCGCCAACCTGTCCGAGTCGCGCTGGTTCAACGTGCTGTGCATCGAGTTCGTCATCATGACGTGCGCAACCTTGGGCCTTGCGCGAGCCTTGCTCGAGCATCGACTGCAAAGTCAGTTTCGCAATCATGACACCCGATCAGGCACTGTGCGTGGCGGACGGCGCCGTCGCTAGCCGCGTTCCGGCGATCGCGGCGGACGCGCCGTTCACAGTGGCGCAACAGGTTCGTCACGTCCCCTCGCTGGACGGCTTGCGAGCGCTCAGTTTCCTGCTCGTATTCGTGGGTCATGTCGGCCTCGACCGCTACGTGCCGGGTGGCTTCGGTGTGACGGTGTTTTTCTTTCTCAGCGGCTTTCTCATCACGACGCTGTTGCGCGCCGAGTTCGCGAGGAACGGCTCGGTCGACTTCGGTCATTTCTGGCTGCGCAGGGCGCTGCGAATCCTGCCGCCGTTCTATCTCGTGCTGTGTGCTGCGACGCTTACGGCTGCCGTCGTCGATCCCCCCGGGACGCTGTCAGGTCCGGCTGTAGCTGCGCGGGCTCTGCATGTCACAAACTATTGGTTGATTTTTCACGGCTACGCCGGCGAGCCGCCGGGGAGTGGCGTGTACTGGTCGCTGGCGGTCGAGGAGCACTTCTACCTGTTGTTCCCCATTTTTTACCTATTGCTGCTGCAGAAATTACATTTGCCGTCGCTGCGCCAGGCACAGCTTCTGTGGATTCTCTGTGCGCTCGTGTTGCTGTGGCGCTGCGTCCTGGTGTTTATATTCCACGCATCCGCGGATCGCACCTACATGGCGAGCGACACGCGCCTGGATTCCATCATCTTTGGCTGTGCGCTCGCCGTCTGGAAGAATCCCGTGCTCGATGCCCCGGTCTTGCGGGCACGTTGGTGGAAGTACGTTGTCGTTCCGGGCGCGCTGTTGGTGCTGGCAGGCTGCCTGCTGGTCCGCAGTCCCGCCTTTCGGGAGACGGGGCGCTACTCGCTGGAAGGGATAGCACTGACGTTCATCTTCGTCGCCGCAATCCGGTTTCACGACGCGCCGCCGTTCCGGATTCTGAACTGGCGCCCGCTCGCATTCGTGGGCGTACTGTCGTATTCGCTGTACCTGCTGCATTACGCCGTGATTCTAGGTGTGCAACGCGTCTTCGCGCCGGTGCATCCGGCTCTGCAGGCGCTGCTCGCGTTGAGCATTTCACTGGGGGCGGCGTGGCTCATTCATCTGCTGGTCGAACAGCCTTGCGCCCGTTTGCGCAAGCGGCTCACCGTCTGAAGCGACGTTGCGGGGAAGCACACAGGTGAAATGCCGAATTGACGCTCTCA
Organism: Gammaproteobacteria bacterium; assembly: GCA_028293765.1. Classification (GTDB taxonomy): domain Bacteria; phylum Pseudomonadota; class Gammaproteobacteria; order Steroidobacterales; family Steroidobacteraceae; genus 13-2-20CM-66-19. The sequence goes on along the minus strand of JAQGOG010000097.1, from coordinate 75,386 downwards.
ACGGCAGCCGGCCGTGCCGTTGGCGACGCACAGCAGGTGCTGCTGGAAATAGCGGCCATAGCCGGCCGTGGGCGCGCCGGTTTTGTCTTTGATGAGTATGTTGTCGTGATTCTGCCAGACGTCCCAGGTCCACCCGAGATAGGAGGCGCCCGCCTTGTCGGCCCAGGGCAACAGGGCGGAGACGAAGGGCGCGCCCTCGGTGCCGGGCGCGTTGTGATCGCCGGTTTCGGTAATCACCAGCGGCACACCCGCGTCCAGTACGCTGGCGGCCCAGTTGTAGGCATCCTTACCAAGCTTGGGGACGCTGGCGTCGGCCGAGCCGACGACTCCGGAGTTCGGATACGCATGCCAGACGGCGGCGAGTTGCTTGAGCGGATCCGCGGGTTTGTAAGCAACCCACCGGCTCAGGTCTTGACTCCAGCTGGGTGCACCTACCAGCACCACATTAGCGGCGCCAGTGGCCCGGACCGCATCCAACATCTGCTGCATGCCCGCCGCTTGCCAGGTGTAGGCAGTGGTATACGGCTTGGCGCTGCCGGTGACGTATTGAGTGAACGTGCCGCCATCGCGCAGCGTCTTCCAGGGGTCGGCCCCGGAGGGCATCCAGTAGAAGAACGGCTCATTGAACAGCTCGAACAGCACATTCGAGTTGCCCTTGAAGGTGCCGGCGAGCGAGGTCCAGAAGTCGAGGGAGTGGCCCGCATCGGCCATCGGATTCTGCCCCAGCGGGCAGAAATTCCCCGGCGCCGTCCAATGCAGATCGACGATGACATACAGACCGGCCGCCGTCGCACTCGCCACCGCCGCTTTCACCGTGGCCTGATAGTTGTGGCCGGGATCCGGATCGCGCAGCGCTCCGGTGGCGTCGCTGCAGTGATACCCGAGCCAGGAGGCCTCGTTCAGAGGAATGCGCACCGTGTTGACCTTCCAGGCCTTGATCGTGTTCCAATTCGGTGTGGCATCTCCGGTCTGTCCGCCCCAGGGATTTGCCGCGCTCCACCCCTGCGCGGCAATGAACTCCAGCCCGCTTACGTTCACTCCGCGCAGTTGCACCGTCTTGCCGCTTCCATCCACGAGATGGTTACCCGATACGCCGAGTGCGGGAGCCGCCTTGTTTGGATGCGCTGGGCGAGCAGGGCGCTGTGTGGGGGCGTGGTCGGGCCGACGCGCGGCGCAAGAACCTCCCAACGTTGCCGCAATGACGACAGCGAGCACGAACCGATTGCGTCGGATTGCAGCTCTGGACATACGAGTGACCTTTCAAGCTCTGCTGGTGTGGCTGTCGCCGGCGCGTTCGGCACATACATTGCTTCGCAACCAGCCTGGTCTGGCGATTGCGGTGTCACCCGCCTGCAACACCACGCGACATTCGAAGAACTCAGGGTCCGGAAAGTTCCTTTGAATGAATGTTACGACTTGATCATTGTCGGTACGAGCTTTGCGGGCTCTTTCTTCCTGTTGCGCTACCTCGAACGCGCGCCGCCGCAAGCGCGCGTGCTGGTGCTCGAGCGCGGGCGCGTGGATTCGAAGGTGTGGCAGTTGCAACATCGCGCCCCGTCGAGCATTCCCGGTGAGCAGGTTTACGTCAACAGGACGCCCCTCAAGCTCTGGCTCACCAGCCCCGGGTTTGGCGGCAATTCGAACTGCTGGTGGGCTGGCGCGATGCGCATGATGCCCAACGATTTCAAGCTCAAGTCGCGCTACGGCGTCGGCGCCGACTGGCCGCTGGAGTACACGGATCTCGAACAGCATTACGGTACCGTCGAGCAGGTGATGTTGGTGTCGGGTCCCGCGGACGTGCCCATGCCACGCTCACGGCCGTTTCCTTTGCCGCCGCATCGATTCTCCACGCCTGACGTGCTGCTCAAAGCCAGGTTTCCCGATTCCTGGTTTCATCCGACGACCGCTCGCGCCAGCGTGGCGACCGGGAAACGCGGTGTGTGTTGCGCAAGCGGAATCTGCGAACTGTGCCCGATTGACGCCAAGTTCACAATCCAGAACGGCCTCGCACACATCTACGAGGATCCGCGGGTGACCCTGCGTCTGGAATCGCCGGTGGATAGTGTCGACATCAGCGCCGGAGTCGCCACCGGAGTCAACTACATCCGTTCGGGTCGCGGCGAGCGCGCCAATGGTGACCTGGTGGCGCTTGCGGCCAGCGCGCTGTTTAACCCCCACATCATGCTCCGCTCCGGAATCCATCATCGCCTGTTGGGAAGGCGACTGCACGATCAGATGGAGGTGGATGTCTGCGTGGATCTGCATGGTGTGCGTGCCTACGACGGCAGTACCGTCATTACCGGTAACGGCTACATGTTCTACGACGGTGAGCATCGCCGGGATCATTCCGCCTGCATGGTGGAGACCTGGAACTCCCCGTTTACGTACCAGCCAGCGGCGCTGCGCGCAGATCGAGGCCGCTGGAACGAGCGCCAGTATCTGCGCTTCATCTTCGATGACCTGCCACGCGAGGACAATACGGTGACGGTGAGCGCGTCAGATCCTCGTCTCGCGGAAACGACCTTCAACGGCTATTCCGACTACGCGCGCCGCGCCGCCGAGCGAATTCCCCAGATGGTGGACAAGCTCGCGTTGGCGTTGCCGATCGAGCGCATCGAGGGTATCGAGCTGGCGTCCTCTTCCGGACATATCCAGGGGACCGTAGTGATGGGAGACGATCCCACGAGCAGTGTCGTGGATCGCCACCTCGTGCATCATCAGATCAGAAACCTGCTGGTGCTCGGTGCCGGCGCCTTCCCCACCGCCACACCCATCCTGCCGACGTTGACCCTGTCGGCGCTGTCCCTGTGGGCGGCCGATCACCAGCTTGGCCAAGGAGTTGGCGGGGGCGCGGTTGGCAAGAGAGCGCGATGATGAGACGCCGCGACATCCTGCTGGCGTTCGCGGGACTGAGCCTGACCGGGCTGGTGAGCTCGCGCCTGCTGCGCGCTTCGAACGAGGAGGGCGTTGTGGCCGTCGTCGTCAAGCGACTGAAATACCTGAAGTTGGATCCGGAAGGAGTGCGGAACTTCGCGCGCGACTACATCGCCGGAGGCATCATTCCCGGCATCAAGCTGCGGGTGGTGTCGGCCGCGGGACAGCTGTATATGAACTTGCCACTGTCCGGCATCAACGTCCTCACAAACGGCATACGCCATGGAGAAGAGCGGATCGTGACGAAATATCTCCTATCGTCGGACTTTTTTTCGTCAGGCGCGGATGAAAGCAAGACCGTCCACTATGTCCGCCTTTTCGACGCGCTGCGGGGCTGCTGCAATCCGTTCGCGCGCCCGGTCGTAGAGACTGCCGGCTCGGTTCAATTTGCCCCGAGCGGGACCGTTAAGGAGAAGGGGGGTGTCTGACAGACTACGGTTGAGTGCGCTGATCGCCACAGTGCTGCTGCAGTTCGACAGCCATGCAGCCGAGGCACCGCAGGTGCCCGAGCCCGCCGGACTGCTGCAACTGGGTCCCGGCGATTCCGTCGCGATTCACGTTTACGGGCAGCCCGACATGGACGCCACAGAGTACGTGGCTGACGACGGCACCATCCGCGTGGCGCTCGCCGGCCCTGTGCAGGTCCGCGGCCTGTCGCCTGCGGAAGCGGGTCGGCAAGTCGAAAAGGCGCTCCGGGACGGCAAGTTTCTCCTCACGCCGCACGTGACGATCGCGGTCGCGCAGTCGCGCAGTCAGCGCGTATCGGTGCTCGGGGAGGTCCACGCGCCGGGGCGTTACACGATTGAATCGCATACGAGTCTCTTCGACGTGCTCGCGCAGGCCGGTGGCGGGACCGAAAATTGCGCGGACGTGGTCTACGTGATGCGCCCGGAGGCTGACGGCGCCGTCAGAAGATTCACCGTCAATCTCAAGGGATTGGCGGATGGGGTGAGTGGATCGGACACCCAGACGTTGCGCGGCGGGGACACTGTGTACGTTCCCCGTGCCGACCAGTTCTATATATACGGGCAGGTGCAGCAACCCAACATGTACAAAGTCGAACACGACATGACTGTCGTGCAGGCGATCGCGCGCGCGGGTGGAGTGACCGCCCGCGGCAGCGAGCGGCGCATAGAGATCAGGCGTCGCGGCAGGGACGGGCGGTCGGTTGTGATCAGCGCCAAGCTCACGGACCCCGTGCAGCCAGACGACGTCATACGGGTGAAGGATAGTATCTTTTGAGCTCGTCCAGATCACTGCCCGTTCCCGCGCACCCGCTGCCCTGGCCGGACGCTCCGCTCGTCGCGCAGCAGTACCTGCCTCCCGGAACGTCGCGGACGCAGTTCATTACGATGTTTCGCGCTCATTGGCGCCAGACCGTATTCATTGCGCTGGCGCTGATCGTCCTGCTCGCGGCGGTGCTGAAACTGATGCCGAAGACCTACACCGCAACAGCAACGCTGATGGTGAATTACGACGTCAACCAGGGCGGCAAGGAAACTCCGATAGGGGCTATCGGCAGCTACATGGCGACCCAGGTGGAGCTGATGCAGAGCGATGAGGTGCTGCTGCCGGCCATCGACAGATTGCGCTTGACCCAGGACAGCGAATTCACGGCGGGCTTCGACGGGGGGGACGACGCCGCGCTGCGGATCTGGGTGCTGAGGAACCTGCGCGCGAGTCTCACCGTGACGCAAGGCCGCGGCAGCCAGTTGCTGTATCTGGAGGCGGCAGCCAGCGATTCGCGCGAGGCGGCTCTCATTGCCAACACGATCGTCGACGTCTATCTGGTCGAGGAGCACCGGCTCGTCAATGACCCGGCCAGCCGGCGAGCGCAAGAGTACTCGGCGCAGCTAACCGAGTTGCAGGAGAAAGTGGGTGCCGCCCAGGAGAAGGTCACGCATTTTCGTCAACGCAGCGGCATTAGTGACATCACAGCGCATAACGACGTGGAGCTACAGTCGCTCAACGCTCTCGAGCAACTGCTCCTGGCGGCGCAGAATGCGCGCCGCACGGCCGAGGCCAAGGGTATCGGCGATCAGGCAGTCAGCACCAACGTATTGAGCTCGCAAATGGTGCAGACGCTCAAGGGTCAATTGGCGGCCCAGAAGGCGCAGCTCGCGCAGCTGAGCGCCACACTGGGGGCACAGCATCCGCGTTTGCTTGAATTGCGGTCGCAGATCGCCGCCACACAGGGCGCTTTGCGGCAGGAAATCCGGGTGTATTCAAACAACAACTCGACGGAGGTCGTGGCCGACCGGCAGCTGGAGGAGAAGCTGCAAGGCGCCGTCGAGTCGCAACGGAGCAAACTCCTCGGTGTGCGAGGGTTGCAGGACGAGGGCGCCAGGCTGCTGCTGGAGCTGGACTCGGCTCAGGCGGTCTACAAGCGGGCGCTCGATGGCTACGATCAGATCATGTTCGACTCCGGCGGAAAGCTTACCAATGTCACACTCATGAGCAACGCGACGCCCGCGGTCGCTCCCGCCCGGCCGAACAAACTGAAACTCATGCTGCTGGGCGTGCCGCTCGCGATTGTGTTCGGGCTCGCCGCGCCGCTGGCTTATGAACTCTGGTTCAACCGGCGTGTCCGCTGTCGCGACGATCTGGAGCGTGACTTCGGGATGGCAGTGCTGGCCGAGTTCGAGCCGCGTTTGCCACGGGAAGGTGGCGTGTGAGCGCGGACCCGGAAGACCAGTCATTGCGCGATCTGGATGACGAGCTCGCCGACGCGCTCGCGTCGCTTTGCCGCCTCTCGGCCGATGCCATCAGCCGGGTCAACGAAGCGAAGCGCGCGCTGGATGTGACTTTCGCCGACGCCGCAGTGCATCTCGGCCTCGTCACGCCGCCCGACATCGCCGCCGCTCTGGCCCGGGTGCGTCGCCGTGCCTACCGCGAGGGCTCGAGCCTGATCGAGGCGGTGCTGCGTCGCCAGTCGCGTGATCGTAAGCCGACAGTCTGGCACACCGATCACGTCAAGCCGACCCGGGAGTTGGTCATCGCCCACACTGTCGACCACGCACGCAGTGAGAAAGTTCGCGCACTGCGTACGAAGCTTTTGCTCGGGCGGCAGGGTACACGCCAGGCCAATGTCGTAACGTTGCTGAGCCCGTGCGCGGCGGAGGGCCGCTCGCGGTTGTGTGCCGAACTGGCGATCGCATTTGCGCAATTGGGACGGGCGACGCTGCTCGTGGATGCCGATCTGCGCCATCCCCGGCAACACACGCTGTTCGGTTCCGACAACCAGTGGGGACTCGCGCAGGCGCTCGTCCACGGTGAGCCGCCGCGCTTGCACGGAGTCGAAGGAGTGCCTGACCTTGCCTTATTGACCTCGGGCGAGGTTCCGGGGAATCCGCTGGAGCTTCTGTCGGGCGATCATTTTGAACAGATGGTGAAGGGTTGGCACCAAGATTATGAATTCGTCGTAGTCGACACCCCGCCCGTCACCTCCTACTTCGACGGCCTCGCGGTCGCGACCCGGGTCAAGCGGGTGCTGGTAGTGAGCCGGGCGCAAGTCACCTCGTTCAAGGATTTGAAGGAGATGTCGCGCCATCTGGCGGCCACTCCGGCCAAAGTACTTGGCGCCGTCATCAACAATTTCTGAATGTTGCAAGCCTCACCTCCGCCAACGGAAGCCACCCGCCACGGATCCGGCCATTGAGGCGCCATGAGCGCGGCTGCATCAATCGAGTCGCCGTATGACACCGCGCCGGGTGCCGCGATCGCTGCGATCGCCACTCATGAGGGGCCGGTATTCGTCGATCTCGACGAGACCTTGTATCTTCGCAACTCGACCGAGGACTTCATAGATCTTGCCCGGCCCGGTCTGCTCGCCGTGTTGTTGTTGCGCGTCGTTGAGGTCATCAAGCCTTGGCGCTGGACGGGAGGCGAGCTGGCGCGGGATGTATGGCGCGTGCGCTTGATCTGCAAACTGTTTCCCTGGACCCGCGGCCGGTGGGTGCGCAGAGTGAGCGGCCTCGCCCGGGAGTTTGGCAATCAACCTTTACTGAACGTCGTCAAGGCGCACGCGCTCCCGCCCATCATTCTGACCCTGGGATTTCGACCCATCGTGGCGCCGCTCGTCGCAGCCCTCGGGCTGCCGGAGGCGCGCATCATCGCGGCACGCCTGGACTCGTTTGAAGACCGCTGTCGCGGCAAGCTCGAGTGCGCCATCGATACTCTGGGTCAGGAGGCTGTCGGCCACGGTCTACTGATCACTGACTCGACCCAGGACCTGCCGCTGTTGCATGCCTGCCGCCAGCCGCTGCGCACCATTTGGCCCGAGGCGCGCTATCGGCGTGCCCTGTCGCACGTCTATCTGCCGGGTGAGTATCTGACACAGGTCAAGCGCCCTGGCGAGCACTACATCCGCCGCGGAATATTGCAGGAGGACTTTGCTTTCTGGGTTCTCGCCTCGATTGCGCTCGCGCCAAATCCCTGGACGCTGATTCCGGCGCTGCTGTTGCTGCTCGCCTCGTTCTGGACGATCTACGAGCGAGGTTATGTCGACAACGACATGATCGGCGCCCGCCACGAGGAGGAACCCAAGCTCAACCCGGCATACTGGGAAGCACCTGTGGCCACGCCGCGCGTGCAACCGTGGATCTGGGCATTTGCTCTGGGAGCGTGCGGCGTCATTCTTCTGCGCTGGCCGCGTGCTCCCGCTGCGTGGGATTATCTGAAGTGGGCTGCGGCGCTCGCTGGCTGTTACGGCTGGTTCAAGCTGTACAATCGACTCGACAAGTCGACGCGAGTCTGGTTGTTTGCCGGTCTGCAGCTCGCTCGCGCCGCGGTGTTTACCGTGCTGGTGCCCGTGCCGCCGATCGGCGCCATGGCGCTTGGCGCCAATGCGCTCGCGCGCTGGGTCCCTTACTACGTGTATCGGTTCGCCGGCACCCGCTGGCCTGGGCAAGCCGATCCGACGTTAATTCGTCTGATGTATTTCATCGTGCTGGCTGCCCTGCTGGGCGTCGCACTCGGATGGTCGAGCCTGTTCAACTGGACGGCGCTCATGCTGCTCGGCTGGAATTTGTATCGCTCGCGCCAGCAACTCAGAGAGGTTGGGGCGCGGGCCACACGTGTCGATCAAGGGGCACGCGCGCCATGACGGTCAGCGTCTGCATCGCCACCTATCGGCGTCCCGGGCGGCTCGCCGTGGTTCTCGAGGACCTGGGGCGTCAGCAGCGCCTGCCCAATCAGGTCGTGGTGGTGGACAACGACGCTGGAGGCAGTGCGCGCGGGATTGTTGAAGCGTACCGCACTGCGGACGGGCGGATCCCCGTTGACTACGACATTCAACCGGAGCGCAACATTGCCCTGACCCGCAACCGCACCGTCGAGCTGGCACACGGCGAGTGGATCGCGTTCATCGACGACGACGAACGCGCACCGCGATCATGGCTTCGACAGCTCCTCGACGCGGCCACGGAGAATGCTGCGGACGGCGTCCTCGGTCCGGTGGAACCTCAGGTCCCGAGCCAGGCGCCCGCGTGGATCCGTCGCGGGCGCTTTTATGACTTTCCGCGCATGCGGACCGGCAGGCAAGTGCCCCTGAATCGGATGCGCTTCGGTAATGTTTTATTGCGCGGGGTCCGGCTGCGCGCCGAGCCGGGCCCGTTCGATCCGGCCTACGGCCTGATGACGGGCGAGGATGGCGACCTGCTCGTGCGGCTGGCGAACAAGGGCGCGAAGATCATCTGGTGCGATGAAGCCATCGTCCGGGAACCGATCGAGTCCGAGCGGCTGTCGCTGCGCTGGCTCCTCTATCGCGCGCTCAGCGGTGGCCAGGAATTCGCGCGCCAGAGCGTGAACGGAAGGTACGGCCAGATCGGTCCGTTCGGCAAGGCTCGGTTCTTTGCGCGCGCGCTCCTGCAATTGCTGATCGCGTCGAGCCTCGCATTGCTTTGCTGGCCGGCGGGTCGGCACCACGCCGCCGCCTGGCTGGTGAAGGCCGCCGCGAATCTGGGCAAGCTGTCTGTGTTGTGGGGCTGGCGCTACCGCGCCTACGCGTGAGGCGCACATGACAACTACCTATGTCGTGTTGCTCGTCGCTGCGTTGCTGGTGCTCGCGCTGCCGGCGGTCCTGGCCTGCATCTATCTGCTCGCGGCCACGGTTCTTTCGGGACGATCCGAGCGCCCGCCGCGCTCATCGCGGCTGCTGCGTTTCGATGTCATCGTGCCTGCGCATGATGAAGCAGCGGTTATTGCTCGTTGTGTTGCAAGCCTGCGCCGGCTCGACTGGCCGGCTGAAAGTTTCCGAGTGATCGTCGTTGCAGACAACTGTACCGACGTTACTGCCGCAATCGCGGCCGCGGCAGGCGGGCAGGTGATCGAGCGGCGCGACGAGGGGCGCCGCGGCAAAGGCTATGCACTCCAGTACGCGTTCGAGGCGAGTCGCGTCGAGCGTTGGGCGAGCGCCGTGGTGGTGGTCGATGCCGACTCGGAAGCTGCGGATAATCTGTTGGAGGCGTTCGCCGTACGCATCGAGCGCGGCGCGCACGCGGTGCAGGCTGACTACGGAGTGCTCAACCCCTGGGTCTCCTGGCGTACGCGCCTCATGGCCATAGCGCACTCCGCCTTTCATATCATGCGTTCTCGTGCTCGCGAGCGGCTGGGCCTTTCCTGCGGTATCCGTGGCAATGGCTGGTGTGTGACGCACGCATTGCTACAAAGCGTCCCGTACCAGGCCTTCTCGCTTACGGAGGATCTCGAATACGGAATCGATCTCGGTCTTGCGGGTTATCGCGTCCACTATGCCGACGAGGCGAGCGTTCGAGGTGAAATGGTCTCCAGCGCGCACAGCGCGAAAAAGCAGCGGCGGCGCTGGGAAGACGGTCGCTTCTCGCTGCTGCGCCTGCGCGCGTTCACACTTTTGCGCGTTGGCTTGCGCCGACGCAATCGGGTTTGCGTTGATCTGGCGCTCGACCTGCTGGTGCCGCCGCTGTCGTACATCGTCCTCAACGTCACCGTCCTGTTGCTGCTAGCCGCGTGTGCCTGCCGGTGGAGTACCCTGTTTCTCGGTTGGCTCTGGGCCGGGACCGCATGTGGCGCCGTTTTACTGCTCTACGTGCTGCGTGCCTGGCAGCTCAGTGGCCTGGGAGCGCGCGGCCTGCTGGATCTCGCTGGCGCTCCGGTCTTTCTGGTCTGGAAACTGGTTGTGATGTCGAGTCGTCACGAAACCAGGGAATGGGTGCGGACGGACCGGGAACGTCCGTGAGCGGCCGGGAGGTGCGTGCATTTGGAAGCGCGCTCGCGATGCAGGCGCTGCTCTCCGCGACCAGCTTTCTGGTGGGCTTGATTCTGGTCCGGCGCACGAGCGACGTGCAATACGGCTATTACGTCCTGGTGGTCAACGCGCTGCTGCTGCTCACGACGCTGCAGAGCTCCTTCATCCAGCCACAGATGGTCGTCCGCATGACGCGGCTCGATCGCGCCGGGCGGGCCGATCTCATCGGGGGGCTGCTGCGTGAACACCGTCGCCTCATGCCCTTGGCTCCGTGTTCGGGCGTCCTGATCGTCGGCGTTCTTTGGTTCGCGGGAATTCTCGATGGTCGCTCGGGCCTGCTGCTGTTCGTCGCCATGGTGGCCGCGATAGCACTGCTTACGCGTGAGTTGTTTCGAATCGTACTGTTCGCCCATCGCCGCCCGCAAGACGTGCTGAAGGCCGACGCGTTCTATGTTCTCCTGCTGATAGCAGGCGTGATTCTCGCGACTTACTCGGCGGAGGCCGCGATCCTCGCGGTGGCGGCGCTGGCAATCGCTGCCGCAACGAGCACTAGATTGCTGTCCGGGGCCGTCTGGCGCAAGGAGAGCTGGAACGTTCACGGCGCGCCCGGCATATTGCGCGCGCTCGCACCCCTTGGCGCATGGTCGGTCGCGGGAGCAGGGATTCATTGGGCCGTCAGTCAAGGCTACAGTTATATCGTCGCCGGCACGCTCAGCGTGCAAGCTGTGGCGGCGATAGCGGCTACGCGCCTGCTGCTGATGCCTGTGAACCTGCTTTCGGCGGGAATCGGTACGCAGCTCTTCCCGCTGACCGCCGACTGGGTGCACCGGCTTGGCGTACTGCCGGCCCTGCGCCGCCTCGTGCTGCTGTCAACGGGTCTCGTGGCAGCGGCGCTTGGCTATTTTGCGGTGCTCTGGGTGCTGCGGGGCTGGATCTTCACGGTACTCCTGAAGAGAGAGTTTGCGCAGGGTGATGCACTGCTGCTCCTGTGGTGCTGCGTGTTCATTTTGATGCTGATCCGCGATCAGCTGATCAATCTCCTGGCCGTACGCGAACGCTTCCGCCGGATGACTGTGATAACGGGCGCGAGCGCTGTTGCCTCGCTGACCTTCAGTTACATCGCAATGCTGCGGTTCGGCACGGCGGGAGCCGTGGCGGGCGTCCTGCTCGGCGAGCTGGCCAACGTCGTCGGTATCATCGTTCTGACTTGTCTCGAGGCGCGACAGGCCGTGCCGGCGCCGGCATGACGGCGCACAGTGCATGGGCCTGAAGATTCTCTGGACGTCTCCCTACTTGCCATGGCCCACGGTGGGTGGCAACAAGGTTCGGCAGTATCAGCTGCTGCGCGGACTCGCGGAGCAGGGCCATCGCGTCACGCTGCTGGTTCAAAGCAAGACACCGCTGGAGGAATCCTCACAGGCGGCGCTCGCCCCGCTGGTTGAGCGGCTCATCGTGCTGAATCGGCGGCCACGTAAGCATTTGCTCACACTAGCCGCTGCGCTGCTTGCGCCGTATCCGGTGGTCGTCAGTGTAAACGGGTTGTCGCGCGCGCTGCGTGCCGCGATGACGCAACTGCTTGCCGAGCCGTGGGACGCCGTTCACGTCGAGCACAGCTACGGTCTTCAATCGCTGCTCGGGATACTGCAAAGCAGACGCCAGCCGTTTGCGCTGACGGAACATAACGTCGAGTCGTCTCTGACCGCGAGCACAACCTATCATCCGCGCCTTCCCGTAATGCTGTTACCTCACCTGCGGCGGTATGACGGTTGGCGATATCGCCGCTGGGAGCGTCGCGCTCTCAGGGCGCCCACGCGCTTGATAGCGGTCACGCCGGAGGATGCGCGGCGGCTTTCCGCTATCGCGGGCCGCTCGGTGGACGTGATCGCGAATGGCGTCGATCCGCGCTGCTTCGCAGATGTCAAACCGAACTTCGGCAGCGGGCGCCTGCTGTTTGTTGGAAATTTTGAATATCCGCCCAACGCCGCTGCGGTGGAGTGGGCGATTGAGGAGATCATGCCTCTGATCTGGGAGCGGATTCCCATGACCCGTATTGCGATCTGCGGCCACGCAATGCCGCCGGCGTGGCGCGCACGCTGGCGAGACCCGCGGATCGAATGGCGGGGCTTCGTCGCGGATCTGGCGGGCGAGCAGCGCAACTCCGCCATACTGCTCGCGCCGTTGAACGCCGGTGGCGGCTCGAAGTTGAAAGTGCTGGAGGCGATGGCGGCGGGACTGGCGGTCGTGAGCACGCCCGAGGGTGTTTCGGGTCTGAGCGTGCGGGACGGTCGCGAATATCGCGAGGGGCGTACGGCAGAGGAGTTGGCTGCACGCGTGACAGAGCTGCTGCCGGATGCCGGCAGGCTTGCGGCGCTGGGCGATTCGGCGCGCGCCTACGTTCAAAGATCGCATGACTGGCGACAACTCACCGCAGAATTAGTTCAAATCTATCTTGGCATGCCCAAGCGGGACTGAGTTGGGCCCCACGTGATACCAATGCGTCGCCGTCGACCGACGGCGTGCGCTCGTCGCTGCTGACAGACAGTTGCATTGGAAATCATTTTCCCTAAGCTGGCCGCCGTCGCGAATTTGAACCAGACGGGGCTTCGAAATGCTGTTGATGACGCTACGTCATGCGTCCGCGGGCGTGTTTTTGTTTTTGATTGCGTCCTGCGGAGGGGGTAGCGCCTCTTCTTCCAGTACCGCCACTGCCGCCGACAGTCCGTCCTCAAAGGGCACCCCGTCCGGGGCGACTGGCTCGAGCACAACGCTTGCGCTGTCGGCATCGACTTATGGAGTGAAGGCGAGTGACGGCACAGTGAAACTGACGGTTTCTCGCAGCGGCGGGAGCGCTGGAGCGGCGAGTGTGGGTTATGCCAGTGCAGATGGCAGCGCGCTGGCGGGAACCGACTACACCAAGGGGAGTGGCACGGTGAGCTGGGCGGATGGCGACGCGGCGGCCAAGACCGTCTCCATTCCGATCACGAATGCGGGGTCAGCATCGGGCGCAACTGCAACCAACAAGAGTTTCACTGTGGCACTTTCGAGTGTCAGCGGGGCTACGCTGGGCAGTCCCAGCACGGCGACCGTCACAATCGCTCCGAGTGCCAGTTCCGGAGGCGGCGGTGCGCTGTCGATCAGCGTGTCGGGTAACCATCTTGTGGATGGAAGCGGCAAGACAGTGCAGCTGCGCGGAGTGAACGTAAGCGGGCTGGAGTTCATTGCCGCGCAGGGGTGGAGCGCGGCAAATCCGTGGGGCGGACAGACCGGGGATGCCACGCCCAACTGGAATACGATCAAGACCTGGAACGTAAACACCGTACGTATTCCACTGAACGAAGCCTCCTGGCTGGGTTATCAGTGCAGCGACGCCACTGGAGCGCTGCGCGATCCGGACCCTGGGCACAACTACCAGGCGACCGTGAAAGCGGCGGTGGCGAGTGCGACGGCGGCCGGCCTGTATGTCATCGTGGATCTGCATTGGACAGCGCCGGGGAATTTCTGTCCGCTGGGGCAGAATCCGATGGCCGATGCGGACCACTCCATTGGCTTCTGGACCTCAATCGCCGCCACCTTCAAAGGCCAGCCGAATGTGTTGTTCGAATTGTTCAACGAGCCGTTCTTCTATTGGATGCCCTCCGGAGCAGACCCCTGGAAGACGCTGCGCGATGGGGGCACCTTCACTCAATACGTCACAGGTAGCCCCAGTCCGTATACGACCAACTACACCTGGAAATCGGCAGGCATGCAGCAGATGTTGGATGCGGTGCGGGCCGCGGGCGCCAGCAACGTGGTGCTGGTGGGTGCGCCGACCTGGAGTCAGGACCTCAGCCAATGGGTTGCCTTCAAGCCGACCGATCCACTCGAGCAACTCGCCGCCGTCTGGCATGCCTATCCGAACTCCGGAGTCGTCGGCTCGGCTGATGCCAGCGTCCCCAAGCTCGGTAAGGATGCCTACACTTGGGCCGCCAACGTACTGGCCGCCGGTGTGCCGCTGGTGATTACCGAGACCGGCGATCACAACGCCCCCGGCACCGTGGGCTCACCCTTCGTCTCCGCCCTGTTACCCTGGGCTGACAAGGCGGGCGCCTCCTATCTCGGGTGGACCTGGGATGTCTGGGGTGATAACGACAATGTACTCATCAAGGACAAGGCCGGTACGCCGTCCGATGGCTACGGCGTCTATTTCCACCAGCACCTCACCTGTCTGGCAGCGGGCGGCACCAGCTGCCAGTGAGGGATCGGTAAGCGCGCCGTGAAGAATCCTGGGGCGGCCGTACCGTGGCCGCTGCCCCAAGATCGCCGGGTGCCATCAACATGCCGGCGCGGTGCGAATCGCTGGCGTCGCAAATCCGCCCGGGAGCGGGCCGGCGGCGTGACGATCAGGCTTTCGCTTTGACCGTCTCGCGGCTGACCAGCTTGTTGAAATTGCTGGGCTTACCGTCCGCAGTTCTGTCTTCGACGATGAGCGCGAGCTTGCGCTTGTCGAACACTTGGAACCACTGCTCCCACGAGATGGGCTGCAGCGAATCCTCGCCGCTGTAGCCCGGGAAATCCAGCCGTAGCAGGCAGGTGCCGTCGTCGCTTTCAGTCCCCTTCACACAGGTGGGCTCCGCGTCGCGCGCGTCCGCCCATTTCCGGATCTCGTCGTGATCGGTCAGGGTGCGCTCCTCAGCCTTGGTTGCCATGACATTCCTCTGCCGCAAAGTGTCGAGTCGTATCGGACACTTGACATCGAAGCAACCGATGTGCCGTCCTCGTGGAGGCAGCGCTCGCGGTCGTCTGTCTGGTCACATGGAAGGTCCCATCGCCAACGTCAGCGTGTCGGCGCTCATCTGTGTACGATGTCACGTAATCTGCAGGCGGGCACACAGCCTGGCGCACCGGTTGACGCGCGGAATTCGCTTCGAATATTGACTTTACGTGCGGCTCTGGCGCAACCAGCCGCGGCTGGAATGATGTCGATGAAAGATCTGACCCAAGGTTCGGTTTCGGGGCACATTCTGCAGATGGCGGCGGTCACCGTCATTGGCATGATCGGGCAGACCCTGTACTACCTCGTCGACCTCTATTTCGTCTCGGGCCTGGGGCCCGCCGCCATTGCCGGGGTTGGAGCCGCGGGAAATATCGCGTTCGTGGTGCTGGCGCTCACGCAGATTCTGGGCGTTGGCACGGTCGCACTCATCGCGCACGCCGCGGGCCGTAAGGATCAGCACGACGCGAATATGGTGTTCAACCAGTCGCTCGCGCTTTCCGTGGTCAGTGGCGTATTCGTGCTGATCGCGGGCTATCTCCTGACAGCCCCCTACATGCGCGGCGTAGGTGCGGATGCCGGGATGCAGAATGCGGGTGCGGTCTACCTCTATTGGTTTCTTCCCGGTCTCGCTCTGCAGTTCGGAATGGTATCGATGGGCTCTGCA
The DNA here is from genome assembly GCA_028293765.1 of Gammaproteobacteria bacterium. Taxonomy (GTDB): domain Bacteria; phylum Pseudomonadota; class Gammaproteobacteria; order Steroidobacterales; family Steroidobacteraceae; genus 13-2-20CM-66-19. The sequence continues at coordinate 59,813 of JAQGOG010000097.1, read as the reverse complement.
TTGCGCGGCACAGGTATCGTGAAGCCGACTATGACGGTGCAGTTACTGACCGTGGGGCTCAACATAATTCTCGCGCCGGTGCTGATCGCGGGCTGGGTGACCGGACATCCGCTGGGCGTGGCCGGCGCAGGACTCGCCAGCACGTTGGCTATTGTGGTCGGCGTGGTGGCGCTCACCTGGTACTTCGAGCGGCTCGAGAAGTACGTGGCGTTCCATCCCGCGCAGTGGCGGCCAAACTTCGACTGCTGGAAACGCATCCTGAGCATCGGTCTGCCGGCAGGCGGCGAATACTTCGTCATGTTCCTGACGATGGTGCTCATGTACTGGCTAATCCGGGCTTTTGGTTCCGATGCGCAGGCCGGCTACGGGATTGGCTCACGCGTCATGCAGGCCATCTTCCTGCCAGCGATGGCAGTGGCGTTCTCCGCGGCGCCGGTTGCCGGACAGAACTTCGGCGCAGGGCGCTCGCAGCGCGTGCGTGAAACCTTCCGCGCGGCGGTGCGGCTGGAGACCGGCATCATGGTGGTCATCACCGCGCTCTGTCAGATCGCGCCGGGCTCCCTCATCGCGGCCTTCACGAAGGATACGCGGGTGGTCGCAGTCGGCACCGATTTCCTGCGAATCATTTCGTGGAACTTCGTCGGCATGGGGATCATTTTCACCTGCTCGGGCCTGTTCCAGGCCATGGGTAATACCTGGCCCGCATTGCTGAGCGGCATCAGCCGGTTGGTGATGTTTGCAATTCCCGCCCTGTGGTTAGCGCGGCAGCCCAACTTCCACCTCGACCAGCTCTGGCGGGTATCCGTCGTGACCGTGCTCGTGCAAGCTTTCATCAGTTACGCGCTGTTGAGGGCGCAGATGGGGAAGAAGCTCGTGCACGGCGAATCGTAACGCGCGGCGCGGTTTCGCTGAGTAGGAGAGAGAAGCAGGCCGCCGCCAGCGTCAGCCCGACGAGTATCCACAAGGTGGATGACAGGCCGAAACGATCGGCGACCAAGCCGCCGGCCATCGGTCCGAAGACCCCTCACTCACTGCAGGCGCCTATGCCGCGCCGGGCTCGGGCGGGGGGGCCAGCGGCTTCCCGGTCAGACCCAATTCAGACAGGACCTCATTGGCGATCCGGAAGCTGTCCACGGCTGCGGGCACGCCCGCGTAGATCGCGACCTGCAAAAGCACTTCCGCGATCTCCGCCGGTGTCACTCCATTGGTGATCGCTCCTCGTACATGCGCCTTCAGCTCGTGTGGCCGGTTCAGCACGCTGATCATCGCGAGGTTGATCATGCTGCGTTGTTTGCGCTCGAGACCCTCGCGGCCCCAGACTTTGCCCCAGCAATACTCGGTGACCAGTTCCTGCAGCGGCCGGTTGAAGTCGTTGACGTTGTTCAACGCCTTGCGCACATATTCCTCACCGAGTACCTGGGTGCGAATCTCCAGACCCTTGGCGTACAGCTCGTTGGACAAGTTGGCTCTCCTTAGTTTGAGGGTTGACTGGCGCGTTCCGGATCCAGGCCGGCGGCAGCCGCGACGATTTTGGTCATGACGGTAAAGTCCGAGTCAGGACCGTACCGGGCCGCCGCGCGCTTCGGCAGATCGAGTACTACGGCGCCCACTTCTGGCGAGACTCCCAGTGCCTGCGCTTCCCGTTGGTCATCTTTGAGTTCGCCTCAATGCTGCTTCCGGGTTGGCGCCCTGCAGGGGTGAAGGCGCTGTTCTGCTGCTGCAGTCGTCGCATCATCCGGCTGCGACGCTGCCCCCATCGACGTGCAGGATGGCCCCATTGACGAAAGAGCTTGCATCGCTCAACAAGAACAGCAGGGCATTCGTGCAGTCCTGCTCCTGGCCGAGTCGGCGCAGCGGTATGGTCGCCGCACGACGCTGATATTCTTCGGGCGTAGTCATCGCTATGGCACCCGGAGTAGGCACGGAACCGGGTGCAAGAGCATTCGCGCGGATTCCTTTTGGGCCGAGCTCCGCGGCCATCGTTCGTGTCAACGAGCCCATCGCGGCCTTTGTCATCGCATAGACACCCGTACCCCGAAAGCCGCGTTCGGCCACCGGCGAGGACATGTTGATCAGGACCGCGCCCCGTGACGGATCCATATGGGCTATCAATGCCTGCACACCCCACACGGCGCCTTTGATCCCGACCGCGAGCATGCGATCGAGCGTGGCCTCGGTGACCTCGTTAATCGGCTGGTAATAGATCACCGCGGCGTTATTCACTACGGCATCCAGGCGTCCGCTGCCACCTGCAAGTTTGGCTGCGGCTGCCATGACGGCCGATCGATCGGTAACGTCTGCAATCAACGGCACGATGCGACCTGACTCCCCGCTGGGCTGCGACATGAGCTCCTGCAGCAGGGAAGGGTCCACATCCAACGCCCCAACGGTCGCGCCGCAAGCGGCAGCCCCGATTGCGAGCGCCCTGCCTATTCCCCTACCGGCACCCGTGATCAGTATGGTCTTGTCACGCAGATCGAACTCCATCGCTCCCCCCTCGAACCTACGCGCGGTGTGCTTGCTTCTCGTCCGCTTGCGCCAACACCGCCATTGCCGCGCTAGACGCGTTCTCAATGTGTTCCACGCAAAGACGATACGCAGCTTCCTCATCACGGGCCGCAAGTGCGGCAACGAACGCCCGGATCTCTTTAATCGACTGTTCCGAGCGAGTCGCGCTTGCGAGCGACGTCGCGCGCAGCAGTGATACTTTCGTGTGGATTGCCCGCAGCATCGATGCAGCGACTGCGTTGCCGGCGCCTTCGAACAGCGCATCGTAGAACCGCGTCTTCGCGCTCAAGAACGGGCCCACTGCGAAATTCGCGACCACCGCCTCCAGGGCGCGGGTTGCATGCTCGAGCTCGGCAAGGTGCGCATCGGTTGCCTGTCGGGCAAACAGGCGCGCCGCCAGGCCCTCGAGCGCCACGCGAACCTGATAGATCTCATTGACTTGCTTGGTACTCAACACGGTGACCGTGGGGTGCCCGGCCTGGGTCGAAACCAGGCCTTCGCCTTCGAGCTCCCGCAGCGCTTCACGTATCGAAGTGCGCGAGACCCCCAGTAATTCACACAGCTCGCGCTCCTTCAGGCGCGCTCCGGGCGGAAAGCGATTGCGCGCGATAGCCTCACGAAGCCGGTCGGCCACCAGGGTTCTGAGTTTGGGCTGACTGGCAACCCTGAGCGAGTCTTCCGGAGTCGTCGGGTTCACATCAGTCCCTTGCCAGGGCAGCCGGGGTAACTCACAGTGACGAATACAAGGCGGCAATGAGCCGCGCTGCCCGCGGGCCGTTCGTTCCCACGGAATGCATCTTGTTGATCGAATACCCGAAGCCTACCCGGGCGTCCGGATCGGCAAATCCGATGGAGCCGCCGATTCCATGGTGGCCGTAGGCGCGAGGGTTCGGCCCCATGTAGACGGCCTCCGGGGTGTTCAACAGGATCCCCAGCGCCTGATGGTACGGCCGGTCCTGCAGTAACTCGGTCATGTTGTGCTGTTCCGTGATCATCGCCTCGATCGTGGCCGGCGAGGCGATCCGCACGCCTCCCAGTTCGCCGCCGCGAGCAAAGGTCCCATAAATGCGCGCCACGCTGCGAGCGTTGCCGTGACCATTACCACTTGCCAGCTCGCATTCGCGCCAGCGGCCCGAGTTCAGAGTGGTCGGCCACGGTTCCGCCGGATTCTGTACGAAGGCCCTGGCGCGCAACGTGTCGCGCTCGGCTTCGCGCGCCGCGAACAGTTTTGCGTTCATGTTGGGCATGACTTCGGCACAACGCGCCTGATCCCGCTCGGACATCGCTCCGATCATGTAATCGGCATTCAACGGTCGCGCGATTTCATCTCGCAGAAACGGACCGATGGTCTTTCCGGTGACTCGGCGCATGATCTCGCCGAGCAAAAAACCCTGCGTGTGAACATGGTAGGCAGCGACCGTGCCAGGCGTCCAAAGCGGAGCCTGCTCCGCGAGAGCGTTGCACATGGCCTCCCGATCGAACATTGCGCCCGGCCAGAGCGGCTTTTCCAGGACCGGCAAACCGGCACGGTGGTCCAGGATATAACGGACGGGCAGATGCTCCTTGCCGTTGACGCCGAACTCAGGCCAGTACCTGGCCACTGGCGCGTCCACATCGATCAGGCCACGGTCGATGAGAAGGTTGAAGGCCAATCCGGTGATGCCTTTCGACACCGACATCATGCAAACGAGAGTGTCGCGTTGCCACTCATGCAGACGAGCGCCATCTTTCCAGCCGCCCCAGACGTCGACGACGGTCTCGCCGTCGACGACGGCACTCACGGCGGAGCCTACTTCGTCCTCGCGCCGGTAGTTCTCTATGAATGCCTCGACGACGGCTTCGTAGCGGGAATCGAATTCCCCGTTGAGGGGTATGGACCTGCCGTCGGCCTCGAAAATCTCATTGAGTTTGATCATGGCTTGAGGCCGCTAGCGCTCCGCTTCAGTTTCGTAAGACGATATTATTGTATACCAAAAAGGAAAACTGATAAGGTCAACGCGCAAGTAGGAGGGGGTATGCGGGATCTTCGCGGAAAAATTGCGCTGATTACGGGCGCCGCGAGCGGCATAGGCCTTGGCATTGCCAGGGCCTGCGTGGATGCGGGCATGAGGGTCGTCATGACCGACGTTCGCGAGCCGATTCTCCGGGAGGCCGCATCCGCTCTACGGGCGAGTGGTGCCGACGTCCTGGCTACGCAGCTCGATGTGTCTGACCGTAAGGCTTGGGCTTCGGCAGCAGAGCGGATCTGCGCTGAAGTCGGCGAGGTGGACCTTCTCTGCAGCAACGCCGGAGTGAATTTCGTGGGGGCTACTCACGAGGCCACTTACGAGGATTGGGACTTTGCACTCGGTGTGAACGTGGGAGGGGCGATCAATGCAGTGCGCACGTTCGTGCCACGCATGGTTGCGCGCAAGATTCGTGGCCACGTCGTCATTACTTCTTCGGTCAGTGGACTGTTCACGAACGGCGGAGCCGGCGTGTATGTCACGTCGAAATTTGCACTTGTGGGACTCGCGGAGTCCTTGCGAGCTGACCTGCGACGGCACGAGATCGGCGTGTCCGTCGTCTGTCCCGGACCGGTGAAATCCCAACTCTTTGAGAGCACCGCTGCTGTGCGTCCGTCCCGACTGAAAGAGACGGGTTCGGTGCCCATCGTGCCCGCCGGAACTGCTCGGGAATCAACGCCTATCTACATAACGGCACCGACGGGCGAAGAGACCGGCAGGCGGGTCATCGAAGGTGTTCGACGCAATGCTTTTTATATCATGACGCATCCGGAGATTCGTCCGGTACTGGAGGCACGGTCGGCAGCGTTGCTCGCTGCACTGCCCGACGAGCCGGTTGAGCGGGGAAGAGTGGACGCCTCCGCGGGACTCCTCGATGCGTCGTTGTACAAATAGAGACTTCGATTTTGTCGTGGTGGGCGGCGGCTCGGCCGGATGTGTGTTGGCCGCGCGACTTTCGGAGGACCCTCGTGTTCGGGTTTGCCTCCTTGAAGCCGGCGGATCCGGCAAAAGCGCATTCGTCAATGTCCCTGGCGCAATCGTGCTTGCCCAACGCTCGCGCGAGCTGAACTGGCGCTTTCAGTCGGCACCGCAAACGCACTTGAACGGGCGTCGGATATCGTTGCCCCGGGGCCGTGGCCTGGGCGGCTCGGCTCTCATCAATGGCATGGTTTATTTCAGGGGACATCCGCGCGACTACGATGCCTGGGCGCAAGCGGGTGCCGAGGGCTGGAGCTACCGCGAAGTGTTGCCGTATTTCCTCAAGAGCGAGGACAACGAGGATTTTGCGCCTTCGGCATTTCACGCGCGCGGCGGTCCCATGCGCGTTCGGAGTGTCTCACGGCCGAATCCACTGAATTTCGCGTTCATCGCGGCGCTGGAGGAACTCGGCTTCAAAATGCGCGCCGATTTGAATGGCGCGGACTCGGAAGGGATCGCAATGCGCCAGCTCTCCATCCGCGGCGGCACGCGAGAAACCACAGCGTCGGCCTTTTTGCGTCCCGCGATGCGACGTCCGAATCTAACCGTGCTGACACGTGCCCACGCCACGCGCGTAGTTCTTGACGGCCGCCGGGCCGCAGCCGTTGAAGTGCGGTTAGGGCAGGCGACGGTCGAGGTGCGAGCGCATCGTGAAGTGATTCTATGCGCGGGAGCCCTCCAATCACCGCAATTGCTGTTACTGTCCGGAATTGGTGACGGCGCGCACCTGGCAGGATTGGGCATCGCCGTGCGCCATCATCTTCCGGGCGTCGGTCAAAATCTTCACGATCACCTGGCAAGTCCGGTTCACATGAGCATGAGCGACCCCGCTTCCTACGGGATCTCGCTGCGCTCCATGCCGCGCAATCTGATGAATCTGGCCGAGTACGCCTTGCTCAGGCGCGGGCCACTGGCCAACAACATCTTCGAATCGGCGGCGTTCGTGAAGACCGTGCCGGGATTGGACAAGCCGGACGTCCAGCTGGTATTCCAGCCGGCCAAACGGCCCGTGCCGTCGTTTCCTTTTCCCCTCGGCCATGGCTTTGCCATCAGTCCCGTGGCGCTGTATCCGCGCAGCCGTGGTCGCATAACGCTGGCGAGCGCCGATCCATACGCGGCGCCATTGATCGATCCGAATCTCCTGTCCGCACCCGAGGATCTCGAGCCGCTGATCCGCGCGATCCAGCTGATTCGCCGGGTGTTCAGTGCGCGCGCGTTCAAAAAGTATGGGGCCATCGAAACCGCTCCGGGTGATGCAGTCCAGAGCGTCGGAGATCTCGCCGCGTACATCCGTGCCGAGGCCTATACCGTGCATCATCCCGTGAGCTCATGCCGGATGGGGCAAGATTCCCTGGCCGTCGTCGATCCGCAACTGCGTGTCTACGGGATAGACGCGCTGCGCGTGGCGGATGCTGCCGTTTTCCCCGCAATCATCGGCGGCAACACCCACGCGGCGGTCGTCATGATCGCCGAAAAGGCGGCGGACATGATCATGGGCCGGCCACCCCTGGCCCCGGCCGCAACCGAACGAGTACTCGGCAGCCCCGTGGCGCTGACCGGGGTCCGAGCTAACGTAAACTGAGCCGCCATCCCAAGGAGAACTGCATGTCGGAAACACTGAGCGTCAGCGAGCGAGTCGAGATCGAACGGGCCTGTGAGCGCATCGTCTATCTCTATTCGCGGGCGCTGGATCTGGGCGACATGAGCGCGGCCGCGGACTTCTTTGCTGAGAACGGCTCGATGGCGCGCCCCATGGCACCGGCCCAGGTGATTCAGGGCCGGGAGTCGATTCGCGCATCGCTGCTGACGCGGCCTAAAACACTGCTGACCAAGCACCTCGCGACAAACGTGCTCATCGACGTTGAAACTCGGGATACCGCGAGCGGTATTTCGTATCTGACCATGATTGCGACGACGCCTCCCGCTGGCGCGACAGCTCCACACCTGTCGCCGGGCCCGATCTATTGCGGCGAGTTCAAGGACCGCTTCGTACGCGAGGGTGGAACCTGGAAATTCTCCGAGCGTCGGGGCTCGATCCAGCTGAAATTCTCCGGCGCCGTCGGCAGCCCAGGCTGACTGCGAGGCACGGTGTCCGGAAGGTTCCAATGACTGAGCGCAATGAAGACGTATTCGACTACGTCATCGTTGGCGCGGGCACAGCGGGCTGCGTGCTCGCGAACCGCCTGTCCGAACAACGGCAGGTGCGCGTTGCGCTCATCGAAGCCGGGCCGGTCGATAGCCATCCATTTATCCACATCCCCGCATTGGTCGGGGCAGCGATCGGCACGCCAAGGATCAATTGGGGCTTCGCGACGCTCCCGCAGGCGCAGCTTGCGAACCGCCGTATTCCGATTCCACGCGGGCATGTCGTCGGGGGTTCCGGCTCGATCAACGGCATGGCGTACTTCCGCGGCCATCCAACCGATTTCGATGACTGGGCCGCCGCCGGCAATCCGGGCTGGAGCTACCGCGAGGTGCTCCCGTATTTCATCCGCTCGGAAGATAACGAGTCTTATCATGACTCTGCGTATCACGGCCATGAGGGTCCGATGAAGGTCGTTCATATCAAACGACCCAATCCGATGACACCCGCCTTTCTCGGCGCGATGGAGTCGTTGGGCTTCCAACGCACCGATGACTTCAATGGAGCGGTCTCCGAGGGCTTTGGACCCCGACAGGCGACGATTCGAAACGGGCGGCGCGTCTCCACCGCCACGGCCTACCTGCGGCCGGCACGCAAACGCGACAATCTGTCCGTACTGACAGACTCTCGAGCCACTCGTATCGTGATGGAAGGTCGCCGGGCCGTGGCAGTCGATCTTTTGCACGCTGGCGGCACGCGCCGCCTCGCGGCCCGGCGGGAAGTCATTTGTTCAGGCGGCGCGCTACTGTCCCCGCAGCTTCTGCTGCTTTCCGGCATCGGCGACCAGGAGACCCTGCGGCCGCATGGAATAGCGGTCAAGCACCACCTGCCGGGCGTCGGCGCGAACTATCAGGACCATCTCGCCACCGGGGTGCTGATGGAGATGCGCAATACGCAGTCGTATGGGGTCTCGTGGCGCACGTTGCCACGGGGAATCATGAATCTGGCGGAATATGCCTTGTTTCGCTCGGGACCGCTGTCGAGCAATGTGTTCGAGGCCACGGGATTCGTGCGCACCTTGCCGGAGCTCGTGCGTCCCGACATTCAGATCGTCTTTCAGGCCGCGCGCCGCAATACCAACGCCTTCCCGCTCCCACTGGGTCACGGCTTCGCGATCAATATTGTCGGACTGTATCCCAAGAGCCGCGGCCGAATTCTACTCTCGAGCAACGATCCGTGCGCAGCGCCCGCAGTGGATGCAAACCTCTTCAGCCATCCCGACGACGTACAGACATTGTTGCGAGGTTTGAAGATCGGACGCCGTGTTGCACACGCCCCTGCTTTCGCGCGCTATCGTGCTAGCGAGGTGCAGCCGGGCGACATTGTTCGTGATGACGGGCCGTTGCTGGACTACATCCGGCGTACTGCATCGACAGTACATCATCCGTGCGGTACTTGCCGCATGGGGCCGGGCCCGGATTGCGTCGTAGACGACCAATTGCGAGTGCATGGCGTCACTGGGCTGCGAGTGGTGGACGCTGCCATCTTCCCGAGCCTGGTGGGCGGGAATACGAATGCCGCGGTGGTGATGATCGCAGAAAAAGCGGCGGACCTGATTCGCGGGATAGCACCGCCGCGAGCCGTGGACCTGCGTCCGTGCGTTGACCTGATCGCAACCGGTAGGGGGAAATCTCATGGCTGTTGAGCACATCAAACATTGGAAGATCGGCGACGTCGAGGTGGCACGAATCGTCGAGGTCAACGCATTTGAAGACAACATAGCGATGTTGCTGAAGGACGAGACGGCGCAGTTCGTGCGGCAGTTCAAGTGGCTGCAGCCGCACTTCGCGACCCCGGAAGGGTTGATGAAACTCTCCTTCCAGTGCTTTGCACTGCGCTCGCGGGGCAGGAGCATGATGATCGACACCTGCATCGGAGCCGATCGCAAGCGGGAGTTCGACGTGTTCTGCAACCTGCGGACCACTTTTCTGGCCGATCTGGCCGCGGCAGGGTTTCCGCCGGCGAAAATAGACACCGTGCTGTGCACGCACCTGCATTTCGACCATGTCGGGTGGAATACGATGCTGGTGGATGGGCGCTGGGTGCCGACCTTTCCGCAAGCGCGCTACCTGTTTGGCAAGGCTGAATTCGACCATTGGGTGCATCTGCGCAATACCGGCGGATACCATGATCTGGAGCACCTGCACGACGCCATCGATCCAGTCATCGCCGCGGGGCTTGCGGACTTCATCCCGGCGGAATTCAGGGTCACCGATGAGGTCTCGCTGTTTCCGACGCCGGGACACACGCCCGGGCACGTGAGCGTGCATATCCGGTCACGAGGTGAGGAAGCGGTGATCACGGGCGACATGATGCATCATCCGATCCAACTCACAGACCCTGAGCGCCATGCCAACTTCGACATGGATAAGCCACAGGGAGCGCTTACCCGCAGGGCATTCGTCGAACGCTTCGAAAATTCTCGAGTCCTGATCATCGGCAGTCACTTCTGCGATCCGACGTCCGGATGGATCGTGCGTGACGGGCAGAGTTGGAAGCTCAGGACGGAATGAGGCGCGCGAGGAGGAGGGCACCATGAGCACGGCAGTCTATGTAAGTCACGACGATCTCTTCAATGCCGCGTCGGTGCGCGACGCTCGTGCCGTCGATGACAAAATACGGGAGCTCGCTCCCGTAGTGAAGCTCGCGCGCGAAAATATCACGGTGCTCGGGCGTTACGAGCACGTCGCGGCGGGCTTACGCGACTGGAGGACGTTTTCCTCCACTTCCCGGCCGTGGCACGATCCGAAATCGGTCCGACCGGAACTGTTGCTGACCGATGACCCGCCCAAGCACACACGCGTACGCGCTGCAATTTCAGCCGCACTCTCACCCCAGGTGCTCGGTAAGCTGGCGGCCGACTTTCGCGTCGACGCGGACGCGTTAGTGATCGCAATGAAGGAAAAGAGCGGTGCCACTATAGATGCCGTGGCGCAGATCACCCAGGCCTTCGTCTACAAAGTGCTGCCGGATCTGCTGGGAATTCCCGCTGCCGGTCGCGAACACCTGTACGCATTCGGCAACATGGTCTGGGCGACCATGGGGCCCATGAACGAGCTGTATGAGGAGGCGATGCGGGGCACGGGTCCCGTGATCGAATGGGCCGGCTCCTGCGTGGAGCGGACGAATCTGGCGCCGGGCAGTCTCGGTATGCAGATGTTTCTCGCCGCGGATCGTGGCGACATCACACCGGATGAGGCGCAACTGCTCATTGGCATCCTGCTGTCGGCAGCAGCCGATACGACCGTAATCACGCTGGCGAACGCAATTCGGGCATTTGCATTGTTTCCGGAGCAGTACCGGCTCGTGCGTGCGAACCGCTCGTTGCTACGGTCGGCCTTCGAAGAGAGCTTGCGCTGGGACTCGCCTTCCCGCATGGCCGGTCGGATCGCCATGCGCGACGTCGAGATCGAGGGGGTCGTCATTCCCCAGGGCGAGCGCTGCGGCTTGATGTTCGCCGCTGCAAACCGTGATCCGCGCAAGTGGTCCGAACCCGAACGATTCGACGTCGAGCGGGACCACCGTGGGCACTTGGGTTGGGGTTATGGCGTGCATGCGTGCGTTGGCCGAATCCTGGCCGGGTTGGAGGCCGACGCTCTTTTGGGGGCCATAGTCGAGCACATTGAGAGTTTTGCGCCTGCGGGAGAGCCGGAGCCCTGGATGACGACGATTGGGCACGGCCCCGCAAAGCTGCCTGTTACGTTCACCGCCGCGGCCTGATCCGCCCACTGCCGTGTGTGGGCGCAAGCGCGGCCCGCTGCGGCTCATTCGTAATACTGCGGCGCCTTTTTCAACGGCGCGTTGGTCGCCGGATCGTGTTGGATCCAGACCGTTGCGCCGGACTGCCTGACGAATTCCGCCACCTTTTTGCGGGTGGCCCGCGTCATGGCCGCGTCGAAGTCGAAGGTCGGCACCCGATCGAGCGTCCGCTCCTCCGGCAGGTGATACAGATCGCCCGCGAGCAGCAGGGGGCCGAACTTCTTGAGCTTCAGGAACAGCATCTGGTGCCCCGGGGTGTGTCCGGGCGCCGTCTTGATGACGACGGTCCCGTCGCCGAACACATCGTGATCCTCATTGTTCAAAGTGATGCGCCTGGCATTCTTCAGGTCACGGTATGAATCGGGCATGCGGATGCCGACCGGCGCCTCGCTGAACATGGCGTCGTACTCGGCCTGCTGCACGATCCAGGTCGAAGCGGCAAACATGTTGGCGTTCGCGGTGTGATCCGCATGATAGTGCGACATCGCCAGATACGTGATGTCCTTGGGCCGGTAGCCCAGAGCCGCCAGCTGCGGCGCCAGCCGCCGCGTTGCCTTGAGAATGCGTTGCTGAACGACCTCGGTCCCGTCATCCGGAATATCCCTGTCCGGTACCTGTCCGACATCCCAGATCAGCGTCCCGCGCGGATGAACGATCAGGTAACAGGGTGTCACGAAGTGGACGTCGCCCTTGATTTCCGTGGGCTTCACGTTGAAGAGCGCTGGGTCCATCGGCGCGATCGTGCCGCAATCCAGGATGTACAGCCTCAGATTGCCAGCGGGGGCCGCGCCCGCAACGTTTGGGCCGCTGGTCGCCCAAGCCAGCGCCATGCCGACGGCTACTGTACGGACACCGCGCAGCCACCCGCGAGCCAGTTTATTCATGTCATTTCCTTCGATCGGTCGGTTGTGTGCGCCAACTGGGTCAGCGCACGTGCTTGCTTCAAGGGAGCAGAGATTAACAACTGTTACCTGCTGACGCCTTCCGGCCTGGACATTGTCACCGAGACGACCGCGCATCGGACATTTCCAGCTTCTATTGCGGCGGCAGAAGCGCCGTGTCGTTCGGGACCCATGCGGTGATGCGCGGAGTGGACGCGGCGGGCCAGGGCGGTAGATTCGGGTGTTCCACTTTTGCGCCGAGCGACTCGAGCAGTTCCGCCGTGTCGCTCCGGACTGTAGGCACCACGGCGTTAAATTCCTTGGGTATACGCCCCATGGCGAAATCCAGCGGAGTGAGGCCGTTGCGGTCGCTCGCGTCCAGTTCCGCTCCGTCAGCCACCAGACGCTTTACGATTACATTCCACCCGCGCAGCGCTGCGCTGTGGAGTGGCGTTTCGTTGAAGTGAGTGCGAGCGTTGACGTTGGCTCCGGCGGCGCGCAGCAGCGAATAGGTCTCGATAGCCTGTTCTTCCGAGTAGAACGCTCCCCGGGTTGGGGCGTTGATCCAACCCTTGCCTACCGCTGCCATCAGCGGCGTGTCGCCGTTGAAATTGGGCAGGTCGGGGAGCGCTCCGTGCGCCAGAAGGAGCTTCACGACCTCTATGTCGCCGGCCTTGGCGGCCCTCAGCAGCGGCGTGGCGCCGATATTGAGCATCGGCTCGGTATAGCGGTCGAAAGGGATCTGGCGATGGGGTACCCGCAGCTTCAGTTGTGCGTTCGGATTGGCGCCGCGCTCGAGCAGCATCCTGATGACCTCTAGGCCGGTCGTGTCGTCGAGCGCTGGCAGCTCGACATGGCGCCCCTTGGGCAGCGTATTCATGTCGACAGCGGCGTACAGCGGTGTTCTGCCGTAAAAGTCCCAGAGATTCACATCGGCGCCCGCTTCGATCAGGAAGCGCGCGAAATCCCAGTGGCTGTTCATCAAAGCGAGAATCAACGGTGTCACGCCGTCGGGATCTGCAAGGTCCAGGTCGGCCTTGCGCCGTATCAGTTCACGCGCTCCGGCCACACAGCCCTCACGGGCGGCGTAGAGCAGGGCGGTGAAGCCGCCATGGCTCATGTCCTTCGGGCGCGGCTCGGCGGTCACGCGCCGCTGCCAATCTCTCGCCATGCCACGCAGATCGGGGCTTGCTCCATGGTCGAGAAGCAGGCGAATCATCTCAGGCTGACATTGAGCTGCCGACCACATGAGGGCGGTCTGACCGCCCCAGTGCTCCCGGGTATTGGGGTTTGCGCCATGCTTCAGCAACGGGCGTGCCGCATCGACCCGGCCCGTTCGAGCGACGGCCATGAGCGCTGTTTCGCCCTCGGCGTTGGGCGACTCGACGTCGGCTCCGGCCTTTAACAGCATCTCTATTGCGTGCGCATTGCCGATCTCCGCCGCGGCGGACATAGGCGTGGCGCCAAACTCGTTCTTGGCGCGCGCATCGGCGCCGGCGGCAATGAGTGCGCGTGCCAGCTCTGTGTCTCCCTGGCTTGCCGCCCAGTGCAGCGCTGTGGAGCCGTCCGCGTCATGCATGCGAGCGGAAGCGCCCTTGCGGATGGCTTCCAGAGCGCGAAGCCGCTCGCCCCGTTCAATCCGTCGTATCAGCGCGACCTCTTCGGCCGTCGATGCGGCTGCGGGAGGGCCGCTCGTCGCCGAGTCCGGCCCTGCGGCCGACACCCCATGCGACAACAGCTCGCAGCAGAGCGCGATCGCGAACAGCGGGCTGAGGTTGCCGACCCGCCGCATCAGATGTCCGCTAGCAAACCGGTACTGTTGCCGAGGCTGGGGAGCGGAATGCCGGCGCGATTCAGCACGGTCAACAGCAGATTCGCGTGCGGCGTATCCTGCGGATAGTGAAGATGCTGCCCGCCTTTGACGCGGCCGCAGGCCCGCCCTAGCAGCGCGGAAGGCAACGGATCGTTGTTGTGCTTGTCGCTGTTGCTCATATTGCTACCGTACAAGATGACGGCATGATCGAGGAGGCTGCCGGCCCCGTCCGGCGTCTGCGTGAGGCGCTTGAGGAAAGCCGCGAATATCGTCGTGTGATACGTCTGGATCTTCGCCAGACGATCCAGCTTGGAGGGATCGTTCTGATGATGGGACAGAGGGTGGAAGGCGTCGGATATGCCAATCTGATTGTAGGTGCGCATGCTCACTTCCTTGGCCATCATGAACGAGACGACGCGTGTCTTGTCGGCCTGCCAGGCGAGCGCCATGAGCTCGAACATCACCTTGAGTTGCTCGCCGAAGTCCTCCTGTACCCCCAGCGGGGCGTCGGGGAGCTGGATATGGGTGGCTGCCGCTTCATTCAACTTCGCGACGCGGCGCTCGATCTCGCGCACCGAATCCAGGTAGTCCGCCAGCATGGCCTTGTCGCCCGGTCCGAGGTCGGCGCTCAGTCGCTTTGCCTTCTCCATCACGCTGTCGAGGATGCTTCCGGTTTCCTTCGCAATCTCGACGCGCTCTTCCTGCGTATCGCCTTGTCCAAACAGCTGGTAAAAGACCTTACGCGGGTTGTGCTCCATGGGCAGCGGCTGTGTCGGTGTGCGAAACGCAACTGTATCCGCGAATCCGCAGCCAACACCCGGGGCGCAGGCGACTCCGCCGCTGCTTTCGCCAGAGAGCTCCAAAGAAGGCAACGGAGTGTCCTGCCCCATGTGAAGCGCTGCCAACTGGTCTGCCGTGACCCCGCGCTCCCCGGTTGTCTCGCGGTTTTTGGGTCCCACGCACGACAGCCAGGTCCCGGGAATGATGCCGTGCGGGTCGGGACTCTCCGCTCCTTTGTTGCGCAGGCCGGAGACAACCGTGGTGTGAGACTTGTACGGCTCCAGGGGCGCGAGAATCTGCGGAAATTCGAAGGCCTGTCCAGCGGCCGCCGGTTGCCAGCGATCCATGACTGCGCCATGCGGGAAATAAATGAATCCCAGCTTGGGTTTGGGCGCTGCCGCGGTTGCGGCCAGGGCGGTCGCGGCTGGAATCATCGCGTCGAGCAGCGGTAGCGCAACTGCCGCGCCGACGCCCCGGAGCACAGTGCGACGCGAGAGATGCTTGCGAGTGATGAACATGAGCGGTTTCCTTGCGGACACTGTCTTCCGGACTACGGGCTATTCGCGACTTGTCGGGAGGCCTCTACTGGCGCATTCGCTGTCGTCAGCGTCTGGGGCACTTCTGGGCGATGCAGCTGGAATGCAGCGCTGTCGACGATATTCATGACGAGCGCCGTGAAGCGATAGTCTTGGGAGGCGGTGCGTCGCGCGATCGCGCGCACAGCAGTCATGTCCGTGTATTCGAGGCTCCGGCCAAGGGCGTAGGTCATCAGCTTCTCGGTGAGCGTCTGCGCGAACTGATCGGGGTTGCGCAGCAGAGCTTTGCGCAGGTCATCGGGCCCATTCAGTGCGGTACCGTCCGGCAACTCCCCGCTGGCATCGATGGGTGTGCCCGCGAATCGATCGCGCGTCCGGTACTGCCCGACAGCGTCGAAGTTCTCCAGGGCGAATCCCAGTGGATCCATGATTCCGTGACAGCCCCGGCAGCTCGGGTTGCTGCGGTGCGCGGCCATCATCTCGCGCATGCTGAGTGCCTTCTTGCCCTCCTGATTCTCTTTCAGGGCGCCGACATTGGGCGGAGGCGCCGCGGGCGGCGTGCCGAGAAGTCGGTCGAGAATGAAAGCTCCGCGCAACACGGGAGCGGTGCGGTTGGGATAGGACGTCACCATCAGCACCGCGCCTTTGCCCAAGAGACCGAACCGCTTCGAGTCCGTCAGGGTCACGCGCCGAAAGCGGCTGCCGCGTACGTCCCGAATGCCATAGTGCAATGCCAGCCGCTCATTCACGAAAGTATAGTCCGCGCTCAGCAGATCGAGGACACTGCGGTTCTCGCGGAATACGCTGTCGACGAAGAGCCGCAGCTCCTCCCGGAAGTCGGTGCGGATGTCGCCGTTGAGATTCGGAAACAACGCCACATCGGGCCGGATTTCGGCCAGCTTCGCCATGTTGAGCCACTGAAAGGCGAAATTCGAAGCGAGCGCCTGCGAGCGGGGGTCGGCGAGCATCCGCCGGACCTGGGCTTCCAGGGTTGCGCTCGTAAGCAACTCCCCGCTCCCGGCCACTCGCAACAGCTCCTCGTCCGGCAAACTGCTCCAGAGGAAGAACGACAGGCGTGAGGCCAACTCGAGAGCGCTGATCCGGGTGATCGTACCCGGCGGCGCGCCTGTCTCGGGTCGCTCCACTCGATAAAGAAATTCCGGATCGGCAAGTAGTGCAGTCACCGCATGACGAATGCCTGACTCGAAACCGCCACTCTCATAACCTGTCTGGTAGAACGCCATCAGGTCGGCGGTGTCCCGGGCGCTCGGGGGATGGCGATAGGCTCGTTCGGCGAGGCGCGTGACGATCTGGCGGGCGCAAGGGGACTCCTCCGGAGCAGTTCGCGGGTAGCACACGAAAATACGCTGCCGGCTGGGAGTATCACTCACCCCCGACGCGCTCAATGGACCGCGGATCTCGAATGACGTCACGCGCAGCACCCGATCCTGTCCGCCCCCAGGCACGTGCGCCTGCAGCCGCTCGTCCGATTCCGCATGCGATCGCTGCAGGAAAGTGACGCCAACCTGATGCGGCCCGGCGGTCGTGCTGAAACGAATGCCCTTCAGTCGCCCATTGATCGCGTCCACGGCCGGCGACTGCTGCTGATCGATCGCCTTCTGGTCCTGCTCGCCGCCGAGGGAGGTCTGATAGACGGGTTTGCGGTCCACCGTCACGATCAGCCGGTTCTCGAACTCCATGTTGTAGACCCATAGAGCCTGCGCCATGTTAGCGACATTCACGACGTACTCGCCGTCGGCCGGAAAATCATGCTCGACGACCAGTCCCCCGCGCGTCCCGAGCGGCAGTCCCTGCTCACGAAAGTGCTGCGTGCCGTTGCTCTCCGCGAAATAAGTCGTCCCGACCGGCCGGGCGTGGGAATCCCCGAGTGCCTCGATGGCAACTCTGCGCGCCGCCGCGAGGTACTGATCGAGGAAGGAGGGCGAAACCTGCAACGCGCTCGCGACGTTGTCGAATCCGTCACGCGCGTCATCGCGCGGCAGCAGCTCGGTCGGATCGACCTGCACAGCCAACAGGTCGCGAACCGCATTCGCATATTCCTTGCGGTTCAAGCGGTGCAGGCCGATCTGACCGGGATCCGGGTGCGTCGCCGCGGTCCGATCGATGGTCTCCTCCATGAAGGTCACGAAGGAACGAATGGAGCCGGAATCCGGCTGTGGATTTCCCGCTGGCGGCATCAGGCGGCCGCGCAGCTTGCGGATCGCCTTCTCCCACGTCTTGGCATCGTCCGGGATGTCTTGCGGCGACATGGAGTCGAATGCGACTCCGCCGGCCCAGTCCTCCGCGTTGTGGCACTTGCTGCAATACTGGTTGAGGAAGGCCCACTTCTGACTCGCCACAGCATCCGAGCTGGCTCCCGGCGTGGCCGTAACCGCGGTCGCCGCAGGCGTGGCCGTCGCCGTGGAGACCGGATGAGCAGCCGGGGCGGCGGTAAGCGCGGGGGCGAGGAAGACCATCGCTATCATGATCGCGTCCGCGCAACCGCTCTGACGGGCCATCTCAGCAGCGCATTAAAATACAAAGCATGCTTTCATTTTAGGCGCCAGCGGCTTAGGGTTGCAATCGTCGGCCCGGCTCGGCCACGATCACGTTTTCTTACCCACTTTCTGGGAGTTTGCGCCATGGGCGATGCCGGTCTGAATCAGGCGAGCCTCGATCACCTGCAGGATACCGTCAGGGGCGATATCTCCGCGGGTCGCTACCACGGAGCGGTCATTACCGTAGCCCGTGGCGGACGGGTGGGACTGCATGCGGCAATCGGGACGGCCGACGCGCGGGGTTGCGTGCCGTTGCGGTCGGATTCCGTCTTCAGCATCTTTTCGATCACCAAGGCGTTTACCAACGTTTTGGTGCTGCGGGCCATCGAGCGCGGGCAGTTTGCCTTGACGACCCGTATCTGCGAGCTCGTGCCCGGATTTTCCGGCGGTGCCCGCGAGAAGATCACCCTGTTCCATTTGCTGACCCATACTTCCGGGCTGCCGATCCTGTTCGAGGCTAAACCCGGGATGTACATCGACCGGTTTGACGAGGTCCTGGCGGCGGTCTGCGAGGTGGTGCAGCCAGCCGAGCCGCCTGGCGAGCGCCTGGCCTATTCGCCTTTCGTGAATCACGTGTTGATGGCTGAAGCTTTGCGTCGAACTGACCCGAAGCATCGGGCGTACCGCACGATGGTAGATGAGGATCTGCTCCAACCGCTGCAGATGAAAGACACGTCGGTCGGGCTGCGAGCGGACCTCAAGCCGCGCCACGTCGTGCCGGACTTCCGTGGCAATTACCCTATCGGCCACAAGGGACACAGCGACCTCGGGCCCAACGGCGCTTTTGAAGAGGAGCACGCCGAAATGCCGTGGGTGGGCATCGCCTCTACGGTACCGGATATGTACCGCTTGGCAGAGATGCTGCGCCGCGGCGGCACGCTCGACGGCGCGCGAGTGCTCTCACCGGCGATAATTGCGCAGGCCCGCCGTAACTGGACGGGTGAGAAACCCAATGAGCTCTACGCACAGCGCGGCAGAGAGCGCGGCTGGGACCCCGTACCGGGATACATTGGTCTTGGCTTTTCGTTGCGCGGCACGGCTCTGTGTCATCACATGTTCGGCACGCTGACCTCGTCCGGCACGTTCGGCAATTACGGCGCCGGAAGCACCCTCTACTGGGTCGACCCCGAGCGCGATGTCACGTTTGTTTGTCTGTCCGCTGGCGTGATGGAAAGCAACGCGAACATAGAGCGTTTCCAGCGCCTCTCGGACATCGCGATTGGCGCGGCGCTCTGACGCGCTTTGCGTAAGGAGTGTTCGCCAGGCGGGCGCGTGCGATACTAACGCGTGTCGAGGATTCAAGAACGGAACGGGACGCAGGCATGGCCGAGCGGAAGAGACAACCAGCCAGAAGGACCGCCAGGGTACCCGGTGCGGCGTCGAAGAAGGTTGCGTCGATACGATGGATGCCCGATGTTTCGCAGAGCGGGGAGCTGTTCTTGCGCCGCACGGACCAACCCGAGACGGGCGCCGTGGAGGACATGAGATATCCTTTCTCGCAGGGACTGACCTTCGTGGCGCGACGCTGGCGCAACCTCATGAACGAGGAGCTGCGCGCGGTCAACCAGAGCCAGGCGCGCTGGGGAGTGCTCTATTGGATCACCGTTTTCGGCGACACCGTCAATCAAACCGAGCTCGCCGATCGCATTGGCGTCGAGCAGCCGACTCTTGGGCGCGTGCTGCGTGACCTGGAGGCCGAAGGGCTCATCACCCGCTCCTCCGGGAGTGGCGACCGGCGCGCCAAGGTGATCCGCTTCACCGCTGCGGCAAAGCCCCTGATGCGGCAGATCAACAGCATTCAGGAGCGCGTCCGGGCGCAGCTGCTGGATGGCATTGCGCCGAAGGACCTGGCGGTGTGTATGGCCGTGTTTGCGAAGATTCTTTCGAACCTGGATCGCAGCTGACCGGCCGCGCCGCTCAGCTGCGATCCGCGGGCCTGCCCGTCAGAACGCCACTCTGACTCCCAGCCGGTACGCGCGGCCTACCGGATCGAACAGAATGAAGTTCCCATTGCCGCTGCCGCTCGGCGCCAGCGGCGGCTCGGCATTGAACAGGTTGTTGACGGAGGCGAAGACCACCACCGCGCCGTTGGCGGCAAGCTTGCGCAGCGCCCATTGACCGCTGAGGTCGGTGTAGGCCCGACCGGCGACGTGGTTTATGTTCGAGCTGTTCGTGAGATAGATGCTGTACCCCGGGTCTTCCGGCCCGACGAAGGCGGTGTTGTATTTCCCCGGCGGAACGTAGCGGTTGTGCATGCTGAGCGACAGCGGCCCTTTGCTCCAGGTGGTGAGCGTATCGATGAGGTATTTGGGCAGCCCCGGCTGGGTTCCGGCCCGCCAGCCGGTGAGGCCGGCGCGCTGGGTCGAGCCCGCGGTGTCGATCGTGATGAGGTCCTTCACATAGGTGGTGAGCAGTCGAAAGTCGAGCTGCCCGCTGCGTTCCCCGAGGGCCACCTTATAGTCGGCCTCGAAATCCACCCCGCGGGTGATCTGTGCGTTGACGTTCAGGAGCACGTCACGCACGTTGACCACCTCATTCGAGACCGGATCGCGATCGATCAGCGAGCAGAATTCCGTCGCGCCCTGAAAACAGCGGTTGACGATCGTCTGCGCTCCCAATGTACCGATGGCCTGGCCGATCTTGATGTCGTAGTAATCGACCGACATCTGCAGGTTTTCCAGCCAGCTCCAGGTGGGCCGCAGCACGACTCCCGCAGTCCAGCTGTCGGCGATCTCCGGGACGAGAGTGGAGTTGGAGCCGGAGACTGTTGCCGGGTTGGACTGGCGCCCATTGGTGGGGTCCGTGAGTGAGGCGAGGCCCGTCGAACGCGGCCCGAAGAGCTCGAACAGGTTCGGTGCGCGGATGTCCCGCGAGCGGGTCGCCCGGAAGCGGACCGCCTCGACCGGCTCCCATACCGCGCCGGCCTTCCAGGTAGTGACGCTCACGGAAGTATCGGCCACGCCCGGGCTGCTGCGGGAGTAATGCGTACGGCGGACCGCCCCGTTGAGCTCGATCGTCCTGGCGAACGGTGCCATCGTGGCGAGCGGTATGTTCGTCTCGACGTATCCCTCGCGCACGTCGACCCGGCCAGCCACCGCCTGTCCATTGAGCACGAAGAACCCATTGGCCTTGGAGATGGGGTCGGCGTCGCCCCTGATCTCGTCGCGCCGGCCTTCGAGTCCCGCGGCCAGCGAGACGGGCCCGGCCCAGGTCTTGAACAGGTCACCCTGAATGTTGGCCGACAGCACGTTCTGTTTGCTCACGGTGGTCTGGAAGCCCAGCGGGGTCACGTAGGCGCGCGCCGCCGCCGAGAAGTTATTGCGGCCGAAGGGATTGAAGGGCGCGCAGCCCGGATCGTCGTTCGCCGTGCTGGCGTCCGCATTGATCGCGCAGACGATCTGTCCCGACGAGTTGCGCACGGCGTCGATGGCGTTGCGGATGCGCAGGACGTCTACATTGTTCGTATCGTCCTGCCGGAAGTTGTTGTTGCCGTATTCGTAGTAGCCGTCCCACGACCAGTTGTCGTTGACGTTTCCCTTCAGCGAGGCGACGACCCGGAAGGTCTTGTTCACCGCGTTCGCGTCTGCGTTGCCGATATCCCCGAACGAGCGGCCGAGATTGAACGATTTGATGTTGGCGGCGGTCATCTGCGCCTGCAGTGACGCCGGCAGGTACGGGTTGCCGGTCTTGATCGCCCCGAAACTATTGGGATTCGAGACGCTGCCCGCGTTGTCGCGATACTCGGAGGACAGCACGTTGCCTTCGACCCGGCCGTAGGACAGATCGAGGCCGCCGTGAGTGCTGCCGGTGAAGTTGAAATCCGTGTGGGTATACAGGGTCGTGCGCTTGACCGGGACACTGATCCGGAATCCCTGGATGAACGCATTCTCGCCCTGGCCCTCGCCGCCCTTCATGAAGAGCGGGTTGAGGGTAGTGCCGTAGATCTCACCGTATTGAAAGGGGCGGGTGCTGCCATCGTGGTTGAACGTGATCCCGCGCAGCGGAAACGCCGCCGCCGGGGAATTGATCACGCCGTCCTGCGAGAACGTGGCCGTGTGCACGTTCGACTGGATGTTGTTCGCCGGCCGGCCCGCGGTCCCGGCAGGGCTGTTGCCGAGGTTGAGCCACTCCTGGCCGCACCACGAGCGCGTGTAACAATCGCCCATTCCCTTGTCGTTCTCGAATTCCACCGCGCCCACGATGTGGCCGCGATCGCCCAGGAACCCGGTGCCGCCCGCCAGCGAGCTCGTGTAGCTCTCATTGTCGCTACGCTCCGAGGAGCCGTAAGAGGCGGAAGCCTTAACCCCCTCGAGCTTGCGATTCATGATGAAGTTGACGACGCCCGCCACGGCGTCCGAGCCGTATGCAGCGGAGGCGCCGCCCGTTACTACTTCCACCCGCTCTATGAGCGCGGATGGAATGAGGTTCGTATCGATCGATCCTTGTGGAGTCGAGGCGACGAAGCGCCTGCCGTCCACCAGCACGAGAGTGCGGACGGGACCGAGGCCGCGCAGGTCCAGGAGGCGCGCGCCGACATTTCCGCCCGCAAGCTGCTGTGTCGCTGGGGTGGCGGACGCCCGAAATGCCGGCAATTCGTTGAGCGCATCGCCGACGTTGGGGATTGCACGCTGCTCGAAGCGCTCGGCACCTATGACGGTGACTGGCGTCGGGGCCGTGAATCCATTACGCGAAATGCGTGATCCGGTGACGACGACCTCCTGCAGGGCAGGCTGACTCGCGCCCTGCAATTGTGCGTCCGTGGTCGAAGTGGTGTTCTGTGCGCTGGCAATTGCTCTCAACCCGAGCAGACTCAGGCTGAGAACGGCGCGCAGCAGGCGCCGTCTCCCGTTGGCTGACATGTACTCGACTCCCCCTTTCGTATCAAAAAGCAAAGCATGCTTTCTATTTGGCGGCAGCTTGCTCGCGAGCTTTGAGGAATGTCAAGCGGCGTGGGGCGGCTTGCGCTCCAGCAGGCCGATGGCGAGCATACATACGCAGAAGACGGCCGGAAAAATCGCCAGCACCGCGAAAGTGCGCGGTGCCGGCGTGTTGGCGGCCATGAGCCAACCGCCGAGCCAGGGTCCGGCCATTGAGCCGAGTTTGCCGATGCCGGCGGCCCAGCCCGTTCCCAAACCGCGCCGCGTAGTTGGATAATATAGGCCTGCGACGCTGATGACGCCGTAGTGGCTGCCGCCGAGAAACACATACAACACGCACATCATGCAAAGGAAGGTGGTGTGGCTCACCGGGACGAAGCCGATTGTCAGCAGAAACGGGACGGCCACTGCGGGCAGCAGGGCTACGCAGATCGCGCCGACCCGGTCGGTAAAGCGCATGAGCAGCAGCGCGCCGAGTGCGCCTGCCACGGAATTCATTGAAGACGACCACGCCGCGTCGTGCCGGCTCAGCCCCATGCCCTCGAACAGCAGGGGTCCCCACGTCGCGAGAAAGAACGTATTGAGTGAACTGGCCGCGTACGCGAGCCACAGAAGCGGAGTGATCCAACGCAGCCGGCCTTCGAACAACACCGCCGGTCCGCTGCTGAAATGCGCGCTTCCGGCTGCGCGGGCGGCCAGAAATCGCGGCGACTCCGGCAGCGCACGGTAGAGCAGCACCGCCGTGAGCAGGGAGGCAATACCGCCGAAGAAGAACACCGCCTGCCAGCCGAAGCGGGGGATCAGTGCCAGGGAGATCGGTCCGGCTACCGCTATGCCGAGCCCGTAGCCCAGCATGATCACGGTAACGAGCGTAGCCTGATAACGGCGCGGCGCGTATTCGACGCTCAATGCCCAGATGAGCGGGATCGCGCCTCCAAGCGCCATGCCGCTGACAAATCGCAGCAACAACAGCTCCCAGTAACTGGCGGCGAATGCGAGCGTCAGGGTGAGAATTCCGAACAGCGCGGTCGCTGCGATGATGGCGCTACGGCGCCCGATACGATCGCCCAGGACGCCGAACAGGACCGCGCCGAGCAACGTTCCGGCAATTCCAGTTGTGAACACGTTTGCCAGAGCGTGCGTGTCGAGATGGTAGGACTCGACGAGATAAGGGGCAGCGAACGCAATGACGTTCAGATCGAAACCGTCGAAGAACGTCACGAGCCAGGCGACCAGCACGAGGCGCACGACGAGCCACCCCGCCCCGTGGCTCTCGAGTGGGCTGGCCACATCCAGCGCCTGTGGCTCAGATTCAACTGTGGGATCGGCGTTCACTCGAGCGTTTGACCTGGTGAACGTTGATCTCATTGCAGCGGTATCAAACCCGCGCGACGTCCTCGTAGACGGTGGTCCGCCGCATATCGCGGCGGTGTACTGTGTCCTCAAAAGGGGTCGCACGATGCATGGTGCACCGATTGTCCCAGATTACGAGGTCACCGCGCTGCCGCCAGGCGACCGCCCGGTAGAATTGCGGTTGGGTTGCGAATTCCATGAGCGTATCGAGTAGCTGCCGGCCCCTGGCGGCCGGCCAGCCGACGACGTTGGCGGCATGCGCTGCGAGATACAACGTCTTGCGTCCTGAGCCGGGGTGAATCTGCACGAGCTTGTGGCGTGCGGGAGGTTTGGCGAGCCGTTCTTCCGCCGTGGGCTGCGGATAGCCCGCCAGCATGCGCGAATGCCACAGCCAATGCTCCACCACCAGATCCTCGATTTCCTCCTTCAACGCCGCCGGGAGCGCGGCGTACGCGGCGCGCATGTCCGCGAATTCCGTGTCGCCCCCGGCAGGGGGTACTTCGTGGGCAAGCAGCAGGGAGTATGCTGAGCGCTGCGGATTGAACGAGGAGTCCGTGTGCCACAGCGCGTTACCCTTGTTGTAGAGGCGACGCCGCGCATCGACCAGGATATTCCCGCCGGCATCCAGATTGCCGGCATCGAACAGCTCCGCATGCCCCAGGCGTCTGTTGCCCTTGCCGAACAGCGCCGGTGCCACTTCGAGCCGCCCGAGGAGCCGGCTGAAGGCGATGTGAGAGGCATCGTCGAGCGCCGTTGCCCGATATACGCAAACCGCGTATCGATCCATCGCAGCGACGATCTTCCCCACCGTCGCTCGATCGACGGGTCGTGAAAAGTCGACCCCCGACACTTCCGCGATGAACTCGGGTGCCAGGGTCGAAAACTTCAGTTCCATGCCCGCGCCCATATGCAAAGCATGCTTCCATTCTAGGCGCCCCCGGCCGCCCGTTGCAATTGGTGGGTAGTAGCATTTTTACCCGCGGCGATGAGACGGTCGCCCGGTACATCCTGCGGCGCCGGCTCCCGGAAAGTGCGCGGCTGCTGGGCGCGGCGTCGCGCAGAGCTCGCCCCGTGAGCGGCATTGCGTCCGAGCACGGCTTTGCAAGCAGCACGAATTTTGGCAAAGCGTTTCGCCAGCGTTATGGCGTCACGCCCACCGAATATCGCCGCGAGCATTTGGGCGCCAATCGCGGCCGAGAGCCGCAGTCACGCGTCGGCGGCGAAATGTCCCCACAGGCTGCGGAAGGCGCTGTCGATGAAGTGGTCCGGGCTCCCCCAGGGCGCTGCGAATTCCCTGGCGGGTTGGGTCGCCACCGCCTCATCGGGCCCCATCCCCTTATTCAGGCAGGCGACCAGACGCTCGTAGATCGTGAAGTACATTTCCCGGTGCGCGACCAGGGCGGGGCGTGCGAGTACCGGGCCGTTGGCAGGAACGATCTGCGTGGAGTCATTCGCGATGCGCAGCAATTTATCGTAGCCGGCCACCAACCCTGCGATCCAGCCGCCAGTCTCCCAATCCAGGAGTGGCCAGCGGTCGGATGACACTACGCCGCCGGCTGCCAATACGTTGGCGCCTCGAAAATACGCGTACAGGTCGCCATCCGTGTGGGCCTGCTGGAGATAGCCGTATTCGATCGTCTCGGCCCCGAAATCGAGAGTTGCCGTGGTGTACGTCGTCTTCGTGGGCCGAGCCTGCGGCGGCAGCGGGCCGAAGGTTTGCGGCAGCCAGGACGTGCGGATCGGCCGGCTCAGCCACAACTTCGTGTTCTCGTGCGCGATCAGCGTCGTCCCGGCCTTGCCCAGACGTTGGTTCAGGCCGGTCTGCTCGGGGTGCCAGTGAGTATTGATGAGGACGCGGGCGTGACGTGCGCCTGAGTCTCGCAACACGCGCTCCAGCACGGCCGGCGCTTCCTTCTCCGTGCCCCCGTCGATGAGCAGTACATCGGTGCCGGAGCCGAGCGCGACGACATTACAGCCGGAAGCCGCGATCAGTCGCAGACTCGGCGTGAGTTCCCTGGAGCTGAGCGTCGCCGCGCTCGAGCGCGCCGCCGCGGGTCCGGCCAGCAGGCCGAGCGGCAGGCCGGCCACCGTTGCAACGGCGGCCGTGCATAGCGTGTGGTCGAGAAAACATCTGCGGGAGAGTGGGGCCATTTACGAAAATCTCGGGTGTGCGGACGTGACGGTGTCCTGCGTTCGTGCCGTAGCTGTGCTAGAAGTCTGGCCACAGGCACGCAAGTGTCGGAACTTCATTTGCGACCCCAGAGGACCTCACTTGAGCATCCCCACGCAGCAACGCAAGAGCGCGGCCTACCAGATCATGTTGGTGGCGCTGCTCAGTGTCAATTTCGGAATCGTATTCTTCGACCGCAATTCGTTGAACTTCCTGATGCCCTTCGTGCAACCGGACCTGGGCGTGAGCAATACGCAGGTCGGCATCCTGGCGAGCGCGCTGTCGTTTACGTGGGCCCTGGCGGCGTTTGGGATCGGGCTCGTCTCCGACAAGACCGGCAGTCGCAAGGGGCTGTTGATTCTCGCGACGCTCGCATTCTCCGTCTGCTCATTCGTTTCCGGAATCGCCGGCTCGTTTGCGATGATGCTGGGCGCGCGTCTGCTGATGGGGGCGGCGGAGGGGGGCATCATGCCGATCAGCCAGACCCTGATCGTCGCGGAGATCGAGCCGCGGCAACGGGGTCTCGCCATGGGCGTGACGCAGAATTTCGGCTCCAATCTCCTGGGCTCGTTCGCGGCGCCCGTGCTGCTCGTGGCGTTCGCGACCGCGTATGGATGGCGTCGTGCTTTTTTTCTCGCCGCTGTGCCTGGGCTCGTCGCGGCGTTTCTGATGTGGCGTCTGGTGCGCGAGCCGCGCGGCATCGAGTCGCTCCCGGGATCGGGCTCTCGGGCGGCAGCCAAAATGAGCTTGCGGCAGGCGTTCGGGGAGCGCAACGTCCTCATCTGCGCGCTGCTCGGGGTGCTACTCGTATCGTACCTCGTGGTGTGCTGGGCGTTCATGCCGTTATATCTGACACAGGTGCGCAGGTTCGACCCGCAGACAATGGGTTGGCTCATGGGAGCGCTGGGCATCTCGGCCACCGTAGGCTCGGTGGCGATCTCCGCCTGGTCCGATCGAATCGGCCGCCGGCCACTGATGATCGCGATGCCGCTGGTGGGAGTCATTCTGCCGCTTGGCGCGATGTTCTTCTCTGGCTCCGTCTGGGGGCTCGCCGCCATTTTCTTCGTGGGCTGGGGCTTCAATGGAACCCTGCCGCTCCTGATGGCCACGGTTCCGTCGGAGAGCGTCGATCCCAGGCACACCGCCACCGTTATGGGAATCTGCATGGGTACCGGCGAGATATTGGGCGGTGTGTTGTCACCGTCGATAGCAGGCTTCGCCGCGGACGCGTGGGGATTGCAGGCGCCGCTTTGGATGATGCTCGGCCTGACGGTGGTCGCGGGGCTGCTGGCCTGCGGCCTGCGTGAAACGGCGCCGAGAGTCCTGGCCCGCAGAAAACTCCGGGGTTTGGGCGTCGCCGCGGACTGAAGCCGTCGGCGGCGCGATGAGTGCGGCATGTTGATTTGCCTGGCACCGGCAGTCCTGACTTGGTCCGCCGGGCGCCGCCGGTCAGGGCCGCGGGACCAGCAAACCCGGACGCGCGGTCCGCTTGCTGCTTTCCATTTGTTCGTCCCTGTCATATCGTTGTAGCGGTAGACATCCTGGGGGGCGAGTATGGGTACCGTCGATTCCGCCGAAGCTGCAGGTAGAGCACGGGCCATACGGTGTTGGTCGACGGAGGATGTCGAGCCGCACAACGCCTTGTCCTACTGGCGAGAGTCCATCTGTGATTCGATGTTGGAGCTCGAAATCGAGGCGGCAGCCGGGTCCGGCTTCAGCGCCCGGCTCGAGCAGTGCCAGTTGGGTCCTGTCACGCTCAATTTCCTGGGCGCTACGTCGCAGCAGGTGACGCGCTCCCGTGGCGCCATCGCGCGCAGCGACAAGACGGAGTTTCATCTTCTGTATCTTGCGGCCGGGGAATTTCAGCTCGATTGCCTGGGGCGTTCGACACAAGTCTACAGCGGCGACAGCGTCCTCATCGACAGCAGCGAGCCGCACAGTGCCCGGTGTCCGCAGCCGACGCGCTGCGTGATCCTGCAGTTGCCTCGAGATTGGCTGCGCGCCTGGGTGCTGGATCCGCAGAGTCTCGTTGGCCGCGTGTTGCGTGCCCAGAACGGCTGGCCGGCGGCTCTCGCGGCTGTCATCAGTGCCTTGCGGCCAGGGGAGCTCGACACACTTGCGTTGCCCGGCGGCGTGGTAGCCGAACAGATTGCGGCTCTGCTTACGCTGTCGGCGGGCTGGCCACGCCCTCCGGTTTCGCGTCGCGACGATCTCTACCGCCGCCTGCTTCGCGTCCTGCAGGATCGCTATCATGAGGCGGGCCTGAGCCCCACGGAAGTTGCCACCGAGCTAGGGATTTCGCCACGCTATTTGCACTACCTGTTTGCGAGTAACGCTACCACGTTCGGACGGCAACTCACTCGAGCGCGGCTCGGCCGCGCGCGGGACTTACTGAGCGAGCGGCGCTTTTCCGGCATGTCGATCGGGGAAATTGCCTCATGCTGCGGTTTCGCGGAGGCGAGCCATTTCGCGCGTTGCTTTCGCGAGTGCTACGGTTCCGCTCCTGCCGCTTATCGTGCCGGACTAGGTAGGCAGGGCACCAACATCGCGCACTGAGGAGGCGCAAGAGGGCATCGAGAAGCGTCTGCTTGCGGCCGCGTACACCGCTCGTTGAGCGAAGTGGCGTCGGCTATTGGGAAGGTGTCTTATAGGGCAGCCGCGACTTCCCGATGCACTTGCAACAGGGCGTCGAGGGTCTCGATCTTGCGTCGGCCCCAGCCGCATTCCGTGGCGATACCGTGGGGTCCGGCGTAATGGCGCCGGAATGCCGCCAGACGGTGCAGCGACCCCGCCGTACCGTCCGTTAGATGCACGAGGCCGATGAAGAGCTTTGCGGAACCTATGCGTAAGTCGGAAAGCGGCTCGAAATAGGCGTCGTCCGAGCGTTCACGGGGGACCGGCATATGGACGAAGTCGAAGCGGCGGCCTGCTCGGGCGACGGCAAGATTCGCCATGCGAGTGACGATGCCGAGGTCGCGCGGCTGAATGAGATGGGTATGCTCCAGATCGCCGTAGCACAGGTGCATGCCGAGCAGGACCGTTTCGGGAATTCGCGCTGACAGGCGCTCGATGTAGCCGCCAAAGCGCTCGAACGGGTCGCGAGACGCACGCCACGCCAAAGGCTCGCGACCGAGGAAATCGTTCGCATCGCAGGCGAACACCTCCCAGCAGACATCCCATTGAATGATCAGATCGTCATGCGGAACGACAGCCAGCAGCCGCTGGACCTCGACCTCGAGGGCGTCAGCGACCCCTCGGGACATGATCGAGAAATCGCGATCCGTCCCGGTGCACCAGCGCGTAAAGTCCTCGGGCAGGGGCAAAGACACCTGGAACCGCGTACCCGCCGGAATGACGCCGTCCCGCCGCAGGTCGCAAAATGTACGATAGGACTGCGCAGCAAACTCCGCGTAGTGCAGGTTCTCAAACGCAACGCTGTCCACCCCGTCCCGAACCCGGAAGCGCCACATCTCCTCCCAACTCGTGGGAACCCAGGCCTCCAGATGTTTGTAAACGCTCTTGTCGCGATCGGGCTTGGGTTTGTTGACGATTTCGAGAGCCGGATGGGGCTCGAAGACATGCGGGGCATTGAAGACGATCCATTTGTTGCGGTAGCCCGGCTCGCCATCCGAGAGACCCTGCAACCGCTCGCCCAGCGCCGGGCCGAGGCGCCGAAAAACTTCTTCCGCGGTATCGGCGGGTACGCTGCCTACCATCAGTACCGACGCACTCTTCGCAGTCATGCCGGTCTCCTTCCGCGGGAGTTGTAGTGTTGGCGAGACGCGCGGATCGGCGTCCGCGACCTCTCCCGTCCAACCGCGAACATTACACCTTCTCTTCGAGTCTTGTGCACGGACGCGGCGTGGATGACTCAACCGGGGCCTTGCATCCCAAGTGCCTGCACTTACAGCCGCGCCTCGTTGCACTCTGATCCGCAGGTGGTGGACGACGATAACGGAAGCGGTGGCGAGCATTTGCGCTTGGGATGGCTGAAGTCCGGCGCATGGATGTCACGTTCCACACCGTTTCCCGGCGCCGCAATGACCGCTTCGATGCAAAGACTCAAACGCAGAGAGCAAGCGCCGTCTTACGGCTGCCTCCGCAGCGAGGCAAAGCTCGCAACGACCACGAGTAACTCAGCGGCTCCCCGCGTCTCCAGCGACCGAGTAGAGGATCTGGGAGTTGCGCGTCTGCTGGAATTCTTCCAGGGACTGCCCCCGCATGGCCGCGTAGATGTGCAGGTTCGTCGTGCCAATGACGGCTCCGAGTTTCTCCAGCAGAAAGAAGATTACGCCATAGTGGATCAACGCCTGCCAGTCCCGGGCGCGCACCATGTTACGTTCCTCGTCTGTGAGTCCCGCCTCGGTGAACATGGGCTCGGGTTCGCTGAGGAAGCGCCGCCGCTGCGCAGGCTCGATGAGCCGATGCAGGAAGCTGTTGAGGCGGAAGGCTTTGACGCTGCGATCCAGGGTGAACGGATAGGTGCCGGGCAGCTTCTCGAGGCCGACCCACTGCCGTTCGATGCGTGCCCGGTAGTCGGCCACGGATTCGTCGCTTGCTTCGTCTGAGGCGTTTTCATAGATCACGGTGGCGATCGGCGTCATCGAGGGCAGGTAGTAGGCCTGATGGAGCTTCTTCACCTTGACCGACAACGCGCCGCGCATGACCAGCCACATGATCACTTCCGAGCCCTCACAGCCGCCGCGCTCGGCGTAGTCTGCAATGGTGAGGTCCGTGAGCTTTTCGGGATCCTTTTCCAGCAGATCGAGAAACTCCAGGTCCCAGGCAGTGTTATTGAAGCCGGCCCGCTCCCCGTGGATCTGATGCGAAAGGCCGCCGGTGCCGACGATGGCGACCTTGAGGTCTTCGGGATAACTCTCAATCGCTTTGCGCAGCGCGCGTCCCAGCTTGAAGCAACGCCGTGCGGAGGGAATCGGAAACTGCAGCACTCCAACCTGGAGCGGCACGATTGCGCCGGGCCAGTCGCGCTCATGGGGCCACAGCAGCGACAACGGCGAGAAGCAGCCGTGATCCAGTCCCTTGGCCTGAAAAAAGGCGAGGTCGAATTCGTCGGCGACCAGTCCCGTAGCGACGTGGCGCGCCAGTCCCGGGTGGCCTTTGATCGGCGGCAGCTTGCGGGGGCCGCCGCCCTCATCGGCAGGCCAGTAGCGCTCGCCCACCCCAAGGGCAAAATGTGAGTAATGATCGAAGAAAAACGAAGTGGCGTGATCGTTATAGATATAGAACAGCACGTCGGGCTGCTGGTCCGCCAGCCACTGCCGTACCGGCTCGTAGCCGGCGAATATCGGCGCCCAGACTGGATCCAGCTGCTTGTTGGCGTCCAGAGCGAAGCCGATCGTCGGAGTGTGAGAAGTGGCGATTCCACCAACGATGGTTGCCATGCGAGCAATTCCTGTGAGTGCGCGGGCAGGCGCGCATCGGGTAGCAAGGGGTAGGCTGTAGATTCTTATCCTCGGGATCCAAAGCTGTCAACGCTGGATCCGATATGCCGTTTGGACCGTCCGTACAGTAGCCGCCGCGCCGGGCGACCGCGCGTGGACGTGCCGATTTATTGGCCTCCAGCCGCAACGTGCGCTCCTGCATCATCCGCAGGTGGTGCAATTCAATATTTGTCTGGCTGGTATTCGGGATCCCAATTTGACAGGCTGGGGATCCGGTCGGCAAACTCCCGCCGCATCGATACGTCTGCGCGAGCGTTTCCACTTCCTGATGCCGCGGGAATCGTGCAGCGCGCTGGTGCGCGCGCACACGCCGACTAACGCGACAGAAAGCATCGCCGTGGCCGTGCTGCCGCTGAGCTCCGGCCATTCCGTCAGCCCGTCTCACGCGCGCCTCGACAGGAGCAGGCGGCATTGATTCACACTTTGGAGATCCGATGAGTCACAAGAACCTCGAAGAGCTGCTGCACGCCAATGGCGGCCCCGTCAACCATCTGCGCAATTCACCGAGCGGCCCGAATCCCTATCCGGTCGTGCAGTCGGAGTACACGAATTGGCGCGACGAGCAGCGCGCGTGGCAACAGACGGCGGTATTGTTCAACCAGTCGTACCACATGACCGACATGTACGTATCCGGCCCGGATGCGTTCCGGCTGTTGAACAAGCTGGGAATCAACAGCTTCAAGGGATTTGAGGTCAATAAGGCCAAGCAGTATGTGCCCGTCACGTGGGACGGCTATGTCGTCGGCGACGTCGTGTTGTGCTACCTCGACAAGGATCTCTTCAACCTGATCGGCCGTCCGGCTGTGCATAACTGGGTCCAGTACCACGCCGAGACCGGCGGCTACAACGTGAAGTGCGAGCGTGACGAGCGCTCGGCGGCGCGTGTCAATCCCATCGCCCGCAAGACGTATCGCTTCCAGGTCCAGGGACCGAACGCGATGCAGGTCATGGAGAAGGTGTTGGGCAAGGCGCCCCCCGAGCTCAAGTTCTTCAACATGTGCGAGCTCACCATCGCCGGCAAGCAGGTGCGGGCGTTGCGCCATGGCATGGCCGGCCAGCCGGGCTTCGAGCTCTTTGGACCCGCGGCCGACGGGGATGCCGTGAAGGATGCGCTGTTCGAGGCGGGTAGGCAGTTTGGCCTGCATCTCGTGGGCGCCCGCGCTTATTCGTCGAATACGCTGGAATCCGGCTGGATCCCGTCGCCCATGCCCGCGATCTACTCAGGTGACGAGCGCATGAAAAAGTACCGCGCGTGGCTCGCGGCCAACAGCTTCGAAGGCAACGCCTCCCTCGGCGGCAGCTACTACTCGAACGACATCGAAGACTATTATCTGACGCCTTACGACCTGGGCTACGGCGCGTTCGTGAAGTTCGACCACGACTTCATTGGCCGCGAGGCGCTGGAAAAGATCGCCACCAGGCCCCACAGAGTGAAAGTCACCCTCGAGCTCAACGACGCGGACGTCGCGAAGACCATCGCGTCGCAGTTCGGGAAGGAGCACGAGCGCGCGAAGTACATCGACTTCCCGTCGGCCGTATACTCCATGTATCCCTTCGACCGCGTCATGAAGGACGGCAAGCTGGCGGGCCTGTCCACGTGGGTAGGCTACAGCTCCAACGAGCGCAAGATGCTGACACTCGCGATGTTGGATCCCGAGTACGCGAAGCCCGGCACGGAAGTGACCTTCGTCTGGGGCGAGGAGAATGGCGGCTCGAAGAAGCCGACCGTCGAGAGTCACAAGCAGGTCGAAATACGCGCGATCGTCTGCCCGGTGCCGTATGTGGCGGCCGTGCGCACCCAGTATGCCGACGGCGGCTGGCGCGCGACGGGTAAGCTCTGAAGCAACGGTATTTCGGCTGCTCCTGCGGCTCATGGACGGGTTCGGCAAGCTTTGCGGCAGGCGGCACGACGCCTGTCGGCAAAGCTTACGGACTCGCGCACACGTTGGCTGTGTCACTGCCCTGTGTAAGTAAGCGACGTCCGCATACAGGAGAACGGCACCTACGGGTGTACTGTGATGTACTTGACACACAATGAGCGCTGGGCCTGGATGGGCGCCATAGCGTTGACGACTGTCCTGTCAATTCCGGACGGCGTAGCCGCGGCCCCCGCGCCTCGAACTCTTCTTGATAGCGGTGATGCCACGCTTGCCCTGACACCGCCCCTGCGCGGCGCGACCGCGGCCCCGCCGGGCTCGGCGCCGCCCAATCCCGATCCGCACGATCTGGAGGGTGTCTGGTATCTGCAGGGATACGAGTACCTGCTCGGTCCCGAGCCGGGAGTGCCGCCGCCGCTGAAGCCCGAATATATGAAAATCCTGGAGCGTCGTATCCGCGCCAAGAATCGCGGCACTCCGGAAGCGGACGCCCCCACCCAGTGCCTGCCCCATGGCATGCCCCGATTGATGGAGAGTCCCTATCCGATCGAAATCGTGCAGACGCCGGATCGACTCACCTTCCTGCACGAGGTAGCGCACAACGTGCGGCGCATCTGGCTGAATCGGGCCCATCCTGCCGTCCTGCGGCCCACTTTTCTGGGCGATTCGGTCGGCCACTGGGAAGGCGAGACGCTCGTGGTGGACACGATCGGCTTGAACGACCGCACCTTCATCGACGATGAGGGCAGTAGCCACTCGACGCAGCTGCGCACGGTCGAGCGTTATCGGAAGATCGACGGCGGCGCGCAGCTCGAGCTCAGCATGACCGTCGAAGATCCTGTCACCCTGGAGCATCCGTATAGTTATCGGCGTGTGTATCACTGGCGCCCTGATATCCGTCCGCAGGAATACATCTGCGAAGAAAATAACCGCAACGCGCCTGTTGACGGCGTGACGGTGGCCAAGTGATGCGCGCCAGCACTCTGTTATTGTTGACTTGGCTCTTAGGGGCGCCGGTGTTCGCCGTGGGGGCACCGCAGGACTTCAGCGGCGTCTGGTCTATTGTCCGCTCCCCGTCGAGGTTGACCACCATCGCGGGAGCCGCTCCACCTTTGAACGCGGCGGGTCGCGCCATCTATGCGCAGCGTCGGGCAGCCGCTGCTCGCGGCGACCGGTCGTTCGATGAGACGAGCAAGTGTCTGCCCCCGGGCTTGCCGCGGCTCATGCTGGTGAATCAGCCCTTTGAGATTCTGCAACGGGACAAGGCCGTGTACTTCATTCACCAGCTGAATCGCCTGCCGCGCAGGGCATACTTCGGCGAGCAGCTTCCCGATGACCCGGACCCGCTTTACCTGGGGTTTTCAATAGCACGGTGGGAAGGCGCGACGCTGATCATCGAGTCCGCGGGCTTTCGCGCAGGCACGCTGCTGGATGATTCCGGCCTGCCGCACTCCGACGTTCTGCATCTGACGGAACGCTATCAACTCGACGCGGCGGGCCGGGCACTGCATGCCCGTTTCACCATCGCTGATGCGAAAATGTTTACTCACCCCTGGGACTTTCAGGCCGACTACGTGAGGCGCCCGGGCTATGAGATTCCGGAGCAGGTCTGTTCGGACAAGCAGACCGCGGCGACTGGGATCCCATATTGACGTAGCGGATCCCGTGATGCACGATCGGCAGCCTCATCCGCTCCGATCGAGCACCATGGATACACAACTGGCCCGCGCGACCGTCAGCATTCGGGAAATGATACTCAGGGGTCGCCTGAAGCCGGGGCAGCGGGTTGCCGAGGCCACGCTCGCGGAGCTGTTGAATATGTCGCGCACGCCCGTCCGGCAGGCTCTGCCTGTGCTCGCCAAAGAGGGGCTCCTGGTTGAGTCCGGGACGCGCGGCTACATCGTTCGCACCTTCACGCAAAGCGAAATTCTCGACGCGATCGACCTGCGAGGCGTGCTCGAAGGACTCGCCGCACGGCGTATAGCCGAGCGGGGCGCCGGGCGTGAGTTTTTCCGGGAACTGCGCGGATGCCTCGAAGTCGGGGATGAGATCTTCAAAAAGAAGCATCTGCTCGACACGGATGAAGCCGCGTACGGCGAGATGAACGGACGCTTTCACGCCTTGATTGTCGCCGAGGCGGGGAGCTCCATCATTGCTGGCGCCCTGGGGCGTAATGCCAGCATCCCCTTTGCCAGCGCCGAAGCGATCGCGTTCGATGCGACCGAATTGGAGACGATGTTCGATGCCCTGTATTTCGCGCATCAGCAGCATCATGCGGTCTGCGAAGCGCTCGAGGCGGGACAGAGCGCGCGCGTCGAGTTCCTCCTGCGCGAGCACGTCAACACGGTCAAAAAAAGCATCAACATGATTGAGCATCGCAAGCCCATGACGGCGCCGCCCACTGCCGTCAGGTTGGTAAAGCGCTGATCACGGTTGGGAATACGCAGTATAGAAGGCGCCGGATGCAACACCCCGACATCCTCTTGAAGGCACCGCAAAAATACCCCCTCATCGAGGAGCGCCGTCGAGACGACGGTCGCATCGCGAAGGTGGGAGGGTCCGGACCCGTATTTCGAATCGAAAAGGGTGTATTTCGCATGAGGTGCGCTGGACCGGG
Source organism: Gammaproteobacteria bacterium (assembly GCA_028293765.1). GTDB lineage: Bacteria > Pseudomonadota > Gammaproteobacteria > Steroidobacterales > Steroidobacteraceae > 13-2-20CM-66-19. The sequence continues at coordinate 23,495 of JAQGOG010000097.1, read as the reverse complement.
GACGCTTTCGTGACGAACGTCGAGCTGCTCGCGTCTTACTGGACGTTGGCCGGGGGCGCGCTGCCTCATACGGCGCTCGAGTTCAGCACGTTCGACTTCAGGGCGCGTATCGAGGCGGCCGCACGCGCCGGCTTCCGCGGCGTGGGTCTCTGGCATGCGGACCTGGAATACGTGTTATTGCGCTATTCGTATGCCGAGATGAAGCGGATTCTCGACGCCAACGGGATGAAGTACATCGAGATCGAGTTTCTGACGGATTGGTTCGTCGAACCCGGCGACGGGCGGCGGGTGGCCTCCGATGCGCGCAGAACGCTGCTGCTGGATGCCGCTGAGGAGCTGGGCGCGCGACACATCAAGGTGGGCGATTTCACCAGGACCCCGTGCAGCATGCCGAGGCTCATAGACGAGTTCGGCAAGCTCTGCCGGCAAGCGGCACACCGCAATGTCGTCATTGCCTACGAGCTGATGCCATTTTCGGTCATCGAGTCGCTCGCGGCCGCGCGCGCGCTGGTGGAAGGCGCCGCGCAGAAAAACGGCGGCGTCATCTTCGATCTGTGGCACATCGTGAAACTCGGTATTCCGTACGATGATGTCATGAGTTTCCCGGGACAGTACTTCAAGGGACTCGAGATCAACGACGGCTATCGCAACACGCCCCCTGGCATGGACATCGTCACCGAGACGACGGCGCATCGCAAGTTTTGCGGTCGCGGTGAATTCGACATCAAGGGATTCCTGGCCAAGCTGCCGGCGTCGGACTATAAAGGTCCGATCGGTATCGAGGTATTGTCCGAGGAGCTGCGCACGTGGGACCTCGAGACGACCGCACAGACCGCGTTCCAGACCACCATGGCTCAATTCCCCCCTTAAGCGTCCTTAGCAACGACGACGCGGAGGCAGACCGTGACAGCACAGACCGGAGCGGCGGCACGACCGGGAGCGCCGCCATCGCAGGCGCAATCCATGGCCCTCTACGAACGCATGCTGCTCATTCGACGCATGGAAGAGAAGTTGAGCATCGATTCCGCCGCCGGAGTGTTGCCTGGGGCGGTGCACCTGTATATCGGACAGGAGGCGGTTGCCACGGGCGTGTGTATGCAGCTCGAGGCAAAGGACTGGATCACGAGCACCCATCGGGGACACGGCCACTATCTGGCCAAAGGCGGCGATCCCAACTCGATGATGGCCGAGATCTGGGGCAAGCGTACGGGCATCTGTAAAGGCATGGGGGGCTCGATGCACGTTGCCGATCTCTCCAAGGGGATCCTGGGCGCCAACGGCATCGTTGGGGCGGGACTCGCCATCGCCAACGGTGCGGCCTTTGGCGCGCAACTGCGCGGCGATGGACGCGTCGTCGTGTGTTTCTTCGGCGATGGAGCCTCGAATCAGGGCGTTTTCATGGAGTGCCTCAATGTCAGCACCCTGTGGAAGCTGCCGATCCTGTTCGTCTGCGAGCACAATCAATTCAGCGAGTTCACGCGCGCCGAACAGGTGACTGCGGGGCAGATCGTGGACCGCGCGCGGGCTTTCGGCATTCACACCGCTGTCGTCGATGGGAACGATGTGGCGGCGGTGTGGCAGGCGACCGGTGAGGCAATTGCCGTGGCGCGCTCCGGCGCTGGCCCGTGCTTCATAGAGGCGCAGACCTATCGCATCCAGGGTCACATGGAATTCGAGAAGGAGCTGTTGGCCGGTGGCAAGTATCGCGAGCTCGAGGAGATCGCGAGCTGGCGCGCACGGGACCCGATTGAGCGCTGGGCGCGGTCACTTCTAGGGTCCGGCGTGGCGTCCCAGGGCAAACTGGACGAAGTCGAGGCACGCGTGCTGCGAGCCGTAAACGATGCAGTGGCATTTTCTCACGCCAGCGCGCCGGCCGATCCGGAACTGGTGTTCGACTTGATGTTTGCCGGGCAGACGCCCTGATACGACGTCCTCGAGGGGGTTCGAACGCGATGCGCAAGCGATACACACAGGCCATCAACGAGGCGCTGTTTGAAGAGATGGAGCGTGATCCGAACGTGATCCTGTTCGGCGAAGACGTCGAGCTCGCGATCTTTGGCGACACGCGGGGCCTCTACGAGCGCTTCGGCGCCAACCGGATCCGCAATACCCCGATCTGTGAGGCCACACTCACCGGCATGGCGGTGGGAGCCACTTCGGCCGGCTATCACGTCGTGCTGCACATGATGTTCTCGAACTTCCTGTATACGGGATTCGACGCTATCGCCAACCAGATGGCGAAACTGCGTCTCATGACCGGCGGACAACTCGAATTGCCGATCACGATCCTGGCCGGATACGGCGGCGGACGCTCCAATGCCGCGCAACACTCCGACTCGCCTCATCCGCTGCTGATGAATCTGGGTGGGGTCAATGTCGCGATGCCTGCAACCCCGGCGGATGCCAAGGGTCTGCTGAAGACCGCCATCCGGGGGCGAAATCCGACATTCTTTCTGGAGGCCAGCGGCCGCGGTGGTGACAGCGGCGACGTTCCGGAAGACGATTACACGGTTCCGTTCGGCAAGGCGGCGGTGCGTCGGGAAGGTCGTGACGTGACCCTCATCGCCATTGGCACGATGTTGAAGCCCACGCTCGCAGCGGCGAAGCGACTGGAGGCGCTCGGCATCGACGCCGAAGTCATCGACCCGCGCACTCTGGTTCCGCTCGACGAGGCAAGCATACTGCGCTCGGTACGCAAAACCGGGCATGCGATTATCGTGGATGAGGCACGGGACCGCTGTAGCGCCGCCAGCCACATCGCGGCGATTGTGGCGGACAAGGCATTCTCCGCACTCAAGGGGCCCGTGAAACGGGTAACTGTCCCGGACGTCGCCATGCCGTACGCGCCGAACGCCGAGGCCCGTGTGTTTCCGAACGAGGAAGGCATCGCCAACGCCGCGTTGGCCCTGTTGCGGCCCGTGGCTGCCTGATGCAACGCCCGCTTCAGCACGCGCGCGCGAGATCGCGACCATGAAAGTCAATCTCAAGCTCGTGCGTGTGGGTATGAACATGGCAGAGGCCACTATCGCCAAGTGGGAGCGCCAGCCCGGGGATGCCTTCAAGGCGGGCGATGTGCTCTACGCCATCGAGACCGATAAAGTGACACAGGACGTGTTGGCGACGGCCGACGGGAAGCTGTTGGAAATCATGGTTCCTGCCGGCGAAATTGCCGAAGTGGGCGCCGTCGTCTGCGCAGTGGAGTTTGCCTGACACCATGGATCTGCAGCTCAAAGGGCGTAAGGCCATCGTCACGGGTGCCGGCAAGGGCATTGGCCGCCATATCGCCCTGGCCCTGGCGGAAGAGGGTGTCGACGTCGGTATTTGCGCACGTACTTCCGCCGACATCGTGCGAACCGTAGCCGAGCTCGCCGCGAAGAACGTGCGCGCCATCGGCGACTCAGTCGACGTGGTCGACGCGGACCAGTATCAGCGTTGGCTCGACTCTGCTGTCGAGCGGCTCGGCGGATTGGACATCTTCGTTCATAACGTCACTGCCTCGCCGGCAACGCCCGGCATGCGCGGTTGGGAGCTGGGCTATCAGACCGATATTCTGGCGGCGGTGCGCGGAGTCGAGCGCGTCGTCGAGCACCTTGCCAGATCCCCCGGTGCCGCGATCGTCTTTGTTGCGAGTATCTCAGGGGTGATGTCGAAGGTGCTGCCGGCCCCGGGCGCGTACGCTTACGGAGCTTGCAAAGCGGCTCTCATCTCCTATGGGGCACAGATCAGCAAGGACCTCGCCAAGCGCGGCATTCGCGTCAACATGGTGTCGCCCGGCCCTATCTATTTCGAGGGCGGCCCGTGGGACCGGGTCAAAGCCCGAGCCCCCGAGATGTATTCGGCGGCGAAAGACGCCTGCGTGATCGGCCGGCTTGGGAGGCCGGAAGACATAGCTGATGCTGTGGTGTTTCTCGCCAGCCCCCGTTCCGGATTTACGGTCGGACAAAACCTGCACATCGACGGCGGATTCATGCAGCACGTCCCGTTCTAGCGAGCATCGAGGAATGCGACGGTGAAAATCTCCAGCCTGTTCACCGTCGACGGATATGGTGTCGTCGTCACCGGCGGCGCGAGCGGTCTCGGCCTGGCTTTCGCCGAAGCGCTGGCCACGAACGGTGCCCGCGTCACGCTGCTCGACGTTGCTTCGCAGCGGCTCACGGTCGAGACCGAGCGTTTGCTCGCCGAAGGCTGGGATGTTCGCGGCGCGGTCGTCGACGTGAGCGATCACGCTGCTTTGGATGATGCGATCGCCGCGGCAGCAGCGCTCTACGGTCGCCTCGATGTGGTTTTTGCCAACGCCGGCATCGACTCGGGTCCCGGTTTCGTGAGCGGGTGGGTCGGGGCCGGGCGCCCCAGGAACCTGGCAGGCGCTCTCGAGCACTACACGGATGAGCGCTGGAACAAAGTGATCGAGATCAATCTCACCGGCGTGTTTGCGACCCTCCGAGCGGCGGCGCGTCACATGCGACCCCGGAAGTCCGGTCGGCTGATCGTTACGACTTCACTCGCCGCGCTCAAATGCGAAGCCGTCGTGGGCGCAGCCTACATGGCGGCGAAAGCAGGCGCCGCGCATCTGATGCGTAACATCGCCCTGGAGCTTGCTGCTGACAATATAACGGTCAATGCCATTGCGCCGGGCTTCTTCGTCACCAATATCGGCGGGGGCCACGCGCACGAGCCCGAATTGCAGCGGCTCGTGGCGAAGAGCGTCCCGATGCACCGCGTTGGCTTTCCGGCAGACATCGCTGGGCTGGCGCTGTTCCTGGCTTCGCCCGCGTCTGGCTATATCACCGGCCAACAGATCGTGATCGACGGCGGCTGGGGACTGGGGGAGGCGGATTGAGGCGGTGGCGCTGTTCGCAAGCAACAAGAAAGGCACTGACCGGAGCGACCAACTGAAGAGGGGGAGACGGATGACGAAGTATTGGCTCGCCATGGCGAGTCTGGCTGCCCTGTTGGCGAATGCGCCCGCAAGCCAGGCCAAAGGGTGGGTTGGCGCCTGGGGGGCTGCACCGGTACCACCGGGGCCGGCGATGGGGCCGACGCCAGGCACTGCGACGTTCTCGAATCAGACGATCCGCCAGCTCGTGCGGATCAGCGCCGGAGGCGATCGCATCCGTATCCGTTTCACCAACGAGTACGGCGGCCGACCGCTGCTCATCGGAGCCGCGCGCCTGGCTGTCGCGGATCCCACCGGCGCCATCCAAGAGAATTCGGCACGCCAGGTCCTTTTCGCTGGCAAACCGTCCGCGTCGATTCCGGCCGGCTCGCCGTTAGTCAGCGACCCGGTCGATCTCCCGGTGAAGTCGCTTTCGACGCTGTCTGTAAGCCTCTATCTTCCTGAGGACACGGGCCCTTGTACCTGCCATCCGGTCGGAATGCAGACGGCTTACGTCTCCGCCGCTGGCGACTTTACGGACGCACCGTTTGCTCCCAACCAGACGATCCAGACACGTTCGTTCATCACGGGCGTGGAACTCGAGACCTCGCTGCCCGCGAAGGCCGTGATCGCGTTCGGTGATTCGATCACCGACGGTGTGGGCTCCACGCCGGATGCGAATCGCCGTTGGCCCGATCTCCTCGCCGAGCGGCTCGCGGCACGCGATCGGCGTAAATCCTGGGGCGTGGTGAACATGGGCATCAGCGGCAATCGGGTGTTGAACGATGGCGCGGGGCAGAACGCCCTGGCCCGGTTCGATCGCGACGTGCTGTCGGTACCGGGAGCCGCGTACGTGATCATCTTCGAGGGTGTGAATGATCTCGGAATTTCGTTCGGTAATTTTTCGGGGCCACTTGCCGAGCGCTTCAAGAGTCTTGCCCCGGCAAGAAAAGCCACCGCGGTTGAAATGATTGCGGGGTATCGGCAACTGATTGAGCGCGCGCATTCCAAGGGGCTGAAGGTACTCGGAGCCACAATTGCACCCTACGCTGGCTCCGCGTATTACTCGGAAGAAGGCGAGGCACAGCGTCAAGCAATCAACTCATGGATCCGCACCGGTGGGGCTTTCGATGGCGTACTCGACTTCGACGCCGTGCTGCGCGATCCGCGTCAGCCGACACAGATAGCTGACGCGTTACACGCGGGCGACCATCTGCACGGAAGCGATGCGGGGTACGCCGCCATCGCGAAGTCAATTGAGCTCGCGCTTTTCAAATAGGTAAGGAGTCCTGCGCGGTTCATTTTCGTGTACCAACTGCGCGCTGGCAAGGGGCTGATCGTCGCACATGATTCGTCGGCCGACCTCCGGCCACCTCCTGCAGGGATACCCGGGGTTCTCCAGACGCGCTTACTTGCCTAAGCGCGCCGTCACTTGCAGGTACCACTCACGCGGCTCGTTGTAGCTGCCACCCACTTCGCCCGCGGCGTAGTTCGGCGATCCCGTCGTGATGTACCGATCGTTGGTCAGGTTTGTCCCGCCGAACGCGACCTCGTAATTGCTCGTCGGCGACACGTAATGGATCGACGCGTTGACCATACGCGAGGGCGGCCGCCGCAGGAGCGGCGTGTTGAGAGAGTCGTTGAACATTTCGGCCGTGTACGTGAAGTCCGCGAACAGTCGCAGGACGGCGTCGTTCGGCAGCGAGTAGTCGTATTCCGGAAACAGGGCCAGCTTGTATTTCGGGGTCTTGGGCAGCTTCGCATCGAGGGGCACTCCGGGGACGACCGTGCCGTCGGGAAGTGCCGTCTGCGGAATGCGCGAGTCCGGGTTCACATACGTGTAGTACGCGTGGATGTACGAGCCGGAGAAGTTGATGGACAGGCCGTGGCCGAGCACCGTCTGGAGCTCGAGCTCGCCGCCGTTGATCTTCGCATTGCCGGCGTTCTGGTAGACCGGCGACGGACCTTGCTGGATGTTGAGCTGGATGCCCTTGTAATCGGTGTAGAAGAGCGCTGCATTGGCCCTCAGATGGTGATCGAACCAGTCGGACTTGAGTCCCAGCTCAAAGGTCTTGGAGTATTCGGGCGAGAACTCTGCCTGCGTGCCACTGGCGATAACCTGGGACAGCCGCGTGGTCCAGCCCCCGGCCTTGAACCCCTTCGAGAAGCTCGCATAAGCCATCACGTCGTTCGTAACGTGAAACTGCACGCCCAGTGTGGGGTCGAAGATGTGCCAGGATTGGGTGTTGGTGCCCGGCGGAAAGTATCGCAGGACGCCGCCCACGGGAAATCCGTTGAGATCTCCCTGACCACCGATGAAGTTCTCGTGCACATCCGTGTAGCGGCCCCCGGCGGTGAAGCCCCATTGATCATTCAGCCGGTAATCCGCATGGACGAAAGCGGCGTAGTTCCTGTTTTCCACATCGTTGGCGAAATCGTACACGTACAACAAGCCTTCGAACGGGACGTAGTCGTGCACGAAGCCGGCCTCTTTGAAGAAGTAGAGTCCGGTAACGTAGTTGAGCTTGTTGTCAAACTCCTTCCCGAGGAGTTGCAGCTCTTCCGACACCTGCCACTGGTGCTGATGATCGCTGACTTCCTGAAGCGTCTCCGGCGTGCCATCGAGGTCGGTACCGATTTTCCAGTCGATCTGGCGATACCCCGTGATCGACTTCAGCTGCAGCTTGTCGCTGAGATCATAGACACCCGTGATCGAGCCGCCGAAGCCATCGGAGCGGGCAAAATTCGGACCGGTCGCGTAACTGGTGTCGATATTGCCGGTGTTGGACGCAGCGAAGCTGTCGTAGATGCGCGGCTGACTCGAGCCCAGGTACGGCAGGCCGGCCGCGACATTGGCGGCATTGAACGGTCCGGGCGGGCCGCCGACGTACCCGGCGCCAAGCAGCGGGGCGCCTCCGATCGACAGTCCCGGAACGCGAGCACGAGCTCTGCTGCAATTCGCGGCAAACAGGGCATTCACGGGAATGAAGACGGGCGGCCCGCCGGCGTTGGCGATCGCTGCGGGCAGGGTCGCGGCATTGTTGCTGATGCAGAGGTTGTACAGGGTCGAGAACGTGGACGTGTTGAGATTGCCCGTGTAGGTGTTGACCACCGTGTAAGGCAGGGCGGTCTGATCTTCATGCGACCAGTCGGCCGTAAAGGTCACGTTCAGCTTGTCCGATGCGTTCCACAGCACTTTTCCGCGGACGGTCTGTACGTTGTAGCCGCCGTAATTGTCGGAGGTCTGGTACGCCGATTTCGGGTAGACCGTCTGCGGATCGACGACGAACGGCGTCTGGCCGAATACCGAGTCCGTCGGATAAGGGATTACTTTTACAAAGCCATCGCGAACCTGCGAGGAGACGGTAATCGAGGACAGCAGCTTGTCCGGGATGATTGGCAGGTCCGCCGTGAAGCCGAAGTCGCGGCGATGCAGACTGCCCCCGGTGGCCTGGCCTGTAAACTTCGCCTCCGTGCCCGGAGTGTGGGTGACGATGCTGATCGCGCCGCCGATGGTGTTGGCACCGAACAGCGTGCCTTGCGGACCCTTGAGGATCTCGATCCGCTCGACGTCCAATAGATTCTGGTTCGCACCGATGGTGCGCGCGAGATAGACGCCATCCAGGTAGACGCCGACGCCAGGGTTCAGGTTGAACGCGAAGTCGTCCTGGCCGATACCGCGAATGGAGGCCGATAGTACTGAGCGATCACCGGAGAACGGAGCTCCGGCATCCAGGTTTACCCCCGGAGTGAGGTTGCCCAGGGAGTGAACGTCAAAGAGATTGCGGGACTGGAGCGTTTCCGCGGTGAACGCCGTCACCGCAATGGGCACGCTCTGGATGTTTTCCGCGCGTCGCTCGGCGGTGACCACGACCTCCTGCAGGCCGCCGGTCTCCTGAGTCTGTTGCGCCTGCGCAGCAGCCCCGCTCCCAAGTAGTGCGATCCACGCGCAACGAGCCAGGCGTCGCGTCGGGACTCCCCGTCGGCCGACCATTCCGGTCGCATCAACAATCGTCGTCATGGTTTCCCCTAAAATGACCATCACAACTTCAACGCGGTTCACACTCGAACTATGCAGTCTCCGCCACCGCGCCGGTGGATATAGTATTCGCCAGCGCGTTTTGAGCTCTTCTTATCAGCAGGCCGACCCGGACGTTGCGAAAACGCACCGGCAGAGTAGCAAAGGACGCGCCCGGTACGCGCGTCTGTCGCTGCAATGGGTAGCGGCTGAAAGTGCGCTTTTTTTGCCCTGCGCCAAACCAGCAGGGAGGGGCGGTAGCTTGGGGCCTTTGCACGCAGAGTGGTGCGTCAGCGTTGGTTACGTGTCAGATATGCCGCCAGCGCGTCGAGATCCGCGTCGCTGAGTTCGGTCTTGCGCAAGAACGGCATCACCGAGACCCCATGCCGCACAGAGTGTTTGACCACATCGGGAGCAAGATCGGTACGGTCCTCGAGTAAGGCGGGCTTCGCACCCTTGTAGAGCGCACCTGGAGCGCACCTAAAGCCATCGTCCCCGGCTTATCCGCTCCCGGGCCGTGACATGGCGCGCACCATTTCTGAAACACTGCGTGTCCCTGCTGAACCGCAGGTGGCTCGTTGGTGGCGAGTGCGCGTGCGCTACTTAAGGCCAGCAGCACCACCTGGACCAGGGCGGCGGCTGTCGGAGGCGCCGGCTGTCCCCGTTGCCGCGGCGGCTGGGACGAGAGGCAGCGCCGTCATTGCGGCACCCGTTTGAAGCAGTTCCCGACGACTGACCATGTACGCCCCCTCGAGTCGCCACGAGCGTCGACCGACAGTGTACGGCGGCTGCCCGGGGATGCACGGGTCTCTACCGCCGATGTTCCGCCTCACGTGTGGCCTTCGGCATCGTGGCCCTCCAAACGCGCCCGGGGGCAAAGCTCATGATGCATACTTCACTTCATGGAGATTCCCGCGCGCCCAACAGTTCTCCTTGCGGATGATCACCCGATGTTTCGCGCCGCCCTGCGCCAGGCAGTACGCGAAACCCTACCTGAGTGGTCGTGTATCGAAGCTTCCGACGATGCCACGCTGCGCAGCGCCGCGGAGGCGCATCCCGATACGGACCTGGTACTGCTCGACCTGATGATGCCCGGGAGCCGGGGATTTGGCACGCTGGTCTGGCTGCGCAGTCAGTTTCCAGCGATGGCCGTGGTCGTCGTTTCCGCAAGCGAGCGCGTGGCGGTCATGCGCCGCGCAATGGCCTTCGGCGCCGCGGGTTACGTGCCTAAGTCGGCATCGCTTCCGGATCTAGTGGCGGCCATCCGTGCGGTGATCGACTGCGGTCAGTCGTTTCCGCCCGAGGCCCTGGTCGAGGACCCGTCGGATGCCGAGCGATCGCCGCTTGCGGCGAGGGTTGCGAGCCTCACGTCCCAGCAGTTCCGCGTGCTCGAGTTGCTCGCGCAGGGCAAGCTCAACAAGCAGATCGCGGCTGAGCTCGGCATCATCGAGCAGACGGCCAAAGCGCACGTGTCGGCGGCACTCGCGAAGCTCGGCGCCCGCAACCGGACCCAGGCGGTGCTGTTGTTCAAGGAACTCGAGATTCACGAGGCCGACCCGCTTTCGTTCGATCGTTGAGCATCGTGGAGAACCACCCTGCGCAGAACGCTGCGTAGCGCGAGCGGTTTCACAGGTTTGCGCAGATACACGCCGTCAGCAGCCTCGACTTCTTCGCACACAGCCTCAGCCGCATCCGCGGTAACCACAACCAATGGTAGGTGAGCGCGTGTAAGCGTCCGCAGCTCTTCAGCCAACGCCACCCCGGTCTCGCCCCGATCGAGATGGTAGTCGACGATCAACACATCCGGCGTCCATTCCCCAACGTTCGGCAGATCGTTCCGTCCGCTTGCTACGCGTACTTCACATTGCCACGAGGTCAGAAGTGCGGCCATCCCCCGCAAGACGGACGCATCGTTATCTACGATTAGCGCGCGGACGCCTCGAAGCGAGCCGACCGCGAGTGCCTTGTACGGTCTGTGCACGAGCACGGCCGTCGCGGGACTGCGCGGCACTTCCACTGCGAACACAGAGCCGCGTCCGGGCCACGAACGGACGGTGATTCGGTGGTCGAGGCGCCGTGCGATTCGGTCGGCGATGGCAAGACCGAGCCCGAATCCTTTGCCCGCTGGGGCCCCGGCGGCGTCCGCCGGTTGAGCCCGATAGAACTCCTCGAATATTCGGCCGCGCTGTTCTACTGGAATACCCATTCCGGTGTCCCAGACTTCGATCCGCAACGCAGCGCCGCTGCGGCGGCAGCCGATGACGACGCGGCCGCGCACGGTGTACCGGACTGCATTGGCCACGAAGTTCTGCAAGATCCGCCGCAGCAGCTTGGCATCGCTGCGGGCGAGCGCTGTCGTGCGCTTAACCTGCAACCGCAGCCCGCGCTCGCGCGCCTGCAGCTGGAACTCCGCGTCCAGTGCGCTCAACAGTTCCTGGAGGGCGAAGTCGGCGGGCGCGGTGCGTACGGCGCCGGCGTCGAGCTTGGAAATGTCGAGCAGGTCCGTCAGCATCCCTTCCGCCGTGCGCAGACACTGCTCTATGTCGTTCACCAATGCCTTTTGCTCGAAGCCGCTCACTTTCGGGGTAAGTGCCGCGGCGAACAGGCCAGCGGCGTTCAAGGGCTGCAGCACGTCATGACTGGCCGCAGCCAGGAAGCGGGTTTTGCTCTGGTTAGCGTTCTCCGCCTGTGCCTTCGCGGCCGACAGCTCCACGTTCATCGCTGACAGGGCGCCGGTGCGCTCTTGCACGCGCCGCTCGAGGGTCTCGTTGCTCTCCTTGAGCGCTTGTTCCGTATGCTTGTATTCCGTGACGTCGGCGTAGGTGGTGACGAAGCCGCCGGCCGGCATGGGATTGCCACGGATTTCCAAGACCGTGCCATCCAGGCGTACTCGCTGATAGACATACGCCGTGCGCCGCTTCAGATGTGCGATGCGTCGCGAGACGAGCTCGCCGGCATCGCCGGGCCCCATCTCCCCACGCGTCGCGTTGTAGCGCAGGACGTCCTCGACGGGTTTGCCGATACCGACAAAGTCGGGTGGCAGACGCAACAGCTCGACGTAGCGACGATTCCAGGCAACGAGCTTCAGGTCTGCGTCGACGACGCTGATACCCTGGCTTACGTTTTCGAGCGTGGCATGCAGGAGCTCGCGGCTGAAGCGGATTGCCTGGGATGCACCGTCGACGATCGACACGACGTCCTCGAACCCCAGCGCTTTTCCCGATATCGCGGCGTCGATTACGCGCCGCGCCGAGGACGCTCCGATCGTGGAGCCCAGCAGGCGTTGTACCGATTCGAGGTGCTCCGAGCTCGCGGGTCCGGTGCTCGCGACGGTTCCGCTGAATTGCGCGAAGTGCGTATCGGCGCGATCACGGCCGACGAAAGGCTCCGCGAGCGCATGGAGCTCTTTCAGTGTGAGCGCTCCGGTGTGCTCCCGGTACTGCTCCGCGCCGGTGCGGTCCGATGCGTCGACGAATACCGCTGCCTGGATTCGCTCAACCAGCGAGCGTTGCGACGCGAGGGAGCCGAGCACGAGTCCTGCGGTGGTGGCGAAAAGGCTCCAGAACAGTCCATTTGCCAGCGGATCGAAGCCGGAGAAACCGAATAGCTCGGTGGGCTTCAACCACTCGATGCCGCCCGGACCCGTTGCGATGAGCGAGCGCGGCAGGAAATCTGCCGCAGCCAGCTGAGGCAACAGCAGGGTGTAGATCCACACCGCAAATCCCGCGGCCAGCCCGATCAACGCGCCGTTACGGCTGGCGCGTTTCCAGTAAGCACCGGCCAATACGGGCGGACCGAACAGAGCCGCTGCCGACATGGCGATCTCGCCTATGGCGGCCAGCGCGCCCGAGCGGGCGATCAATCTGTAGTACGCGTATGCCGCCGCGAGCAGAAGCAGAATCGCCGTGCGCCGGACCCGGAGCAGCATGGACGTCAGATCCTGTTGATGGCGCAGGCCTGGGAACACGTGCAGCAGCGCGGGCATCACGATTTCATTGCAGATCATCGTCGACAACGCCACGGAGGCGACGATTACCATGCCCGTAGCGGCCGACAATCCGCCGATGAACGTCAGCAGTACCAGGCCCGGCTGATGCGCGGCGAGCGGCAGGCTGAGCGTGAACAAATCGGTGTTGGGCGCTGCGGCGCCGAACGTGAGCAGCCCGGCATTGGCGATGGGGAGAACGAAAATTCCGATGGCGATCAGATAAGCGGGAAACAGCCAGCGTGCGTGGCGCAGGTCCGCAGGCCCGGAGTTCTCGACCACGGCGACGTGGGTCTGCCAGGGCAGGCAGAAGATGGCGAAGAATCCGAGCACCGTGAGGGCCAGAAAGTGTCCGAGCGGCCGTTGCGCGGCGCGCAGCTCGCTGACCGCGGGATCGGCGGCAATTCTCGCGGCGAGCGTCAAAGGGCCGTCAAAAAGGCCGAACGTGATGAACGCGCCTACCGCGACGAACGCGAAGAGCTTCACCAGCGCCTCGAACGCGAGAGCGAGCATCATGCCGGGATGATGCTCGGTGGCGTCGACGTGCCGGGTGCCGAACAGGATCGCGAACGCCGCCAGAGCCACCGCAACATACAATGCCGTGTCGGCAAAGAAATCCTGCGGCGAGTCGCTCGCAAGAGTGACACCCGCGACTGCATTGAAGCCGACATCCACGGCTTTCAGCTGTAAGGCGATGTAGGGGATGAGGCCGAACACCGCGATCACCGTAACGAACACCGCAACGCGTGGATCGCGTCCGTAGCGGGCGGCGATGAAGTCCGCTATCGAGGTGATGTTCTGCCGCCGGCTGAGCCGGATGATCTTGTCGAGGAAGGGGCTGCCGAGCAGGAACAGCAGGATCGTGCCGACATAGGTGGGCGGCAGCCACCAGCCAACCTCGGCCGACTGGCCGACCGTGCCGTAGAACGCCCAGGAGGTGCAATACACGGCGAGCGACAGGCTATAGACGACCGGCCGTGAAATAGGATATCGCCCCTGGGCCGCGAGCCGGTCGCCTGCGTGAGCCACGAGGAATAGAAGCCCGGCGTAGGCAAAGCCGAGCAGGGCGAGCAACCAGGGCATCAGCATGGCCCGCAGATTGTGCGCGTGACGGGCATGGCGTGGCTACCGTTCAGGAGCCCGTTTGAGCGCTGAGCTTCATAACGCGAACAGCGCCACGGCCAGTATCGTCCCGAGGGCGGGCACGATCACCGTTAGTGCCGCGACCCCAGGGTAGGCGTCGCGGAAAGTATCCTTGCAGATCGCACGGATCGTCGTTACGACGTAGCCGTTATGTGGAAGCGCATCGAGGCCGCCCGAGGAGATCGCCACGATCCGGTGGAGTGCCTGCGGGTCCACGCCCTGGTGCAGATAGTGTGGCGCGAGCAAGGGCAGGGCGATCGTCTGCCCGCCAGAGGCCGAACCCGTCAGTCCTGCTATCGTGCTCACGGCGACGGCCGCACCAATGAGGGGGCTCCCGGGCAGGTGGGTTATCACGCCAACGGCAAACTGAAATCCCTCCGTTAACTTTGCCACGCCGCCGAAGCCCACCACCGCGGCTGTGTTGGCGATCGCCACCAGTGCGCCCAGCGCGCCCGCGGCCACCGATGCAGCCAGTTGATGAGCAAATCGACCATTGAGAGCCAAGGCTGCCAGCACCCCCGCGGCGAGGGCAACGATGAGTCCCGCCTCGGCCAGGCGCTTGTGGATGAAGAAAGACACCACCAGCACGACAACCAGCGGTACGACGCCGCGCCACGCGGCCGGCACCTCACGCTCGTTGGCCGGCGGGTCGTCCGGTCGCGCTTGGAATCGCTCTCCCGCGGCCACTGCCGCCCGGATCATGTGTGACAGCCACCAGTAGCCGAGCCCGGCCATGAATACGGCAACGACCAGACTCACTTGCCAGCCGGCGTACGGTGTCGTGCCCAGGTACTTCATTGGAATCCAATTCTGGATTTCGGGGGAGCCTGCCGAAGTCATCGTGAACGTGATGGAGCCCAGCCCCAGCGAGCCGGCTATGAACCGGCGGGGCAGGTCGGCAAGCTTGAAGAGGCCCACCGCCATCGGATAGACGGTGAACGCCACGATGAACAGGCTGACCCCGCCGTACGTCAGTACGGCACACGCCAGGACCACCGCGCCGGGAGCGTGCCTGGCCCCGAGCCGGCTCACGATCCAGCGCGAGACCCCGTCGGCCGCTCCCGTCGACTCCATGACCTTGCCGAAGACGGAGCCGAGCAGAAACATGAAGAACCAGCTCTGCACGAAACCGCTGAATCCTGTCATGTAGCTTGCCGTGAAGCTGGGCTCCCCGAGCTGCGGAAATATCGCGAACCCGGCGCTTAGCGCCACGAGCAACGCGCAAAGGGGCGCCGCGACCAGCAGTTCCGCCCCCCGCAGCGTGAGGTAGACGAGCAATCCCAGACCCAGGAGCAGACCCAGCAGGCTCAACATGTTGGTGCGCTTCTCCCCGACGCCAGCTGCGTCAGAGTCAGGTTGAAGCGTGCCGCCTGTCCAGATCCATAGTACCAACGTAGCAGTGCGGGGCGTCCTGGGCCGGCGTAGCGTCCCGCGGGAACGGTTTCGGGCCCGGTGCGCGGTTGCGCCCTTTCGGGCCTCAACAGGGGGCGTAAATGAAGACCAGGGTTTCTGTGTCGACGGCAGTAGCCATAGCCATGGCGGCGGCCACTACCAGCGGGATGAAGGATGCCAGGGCTGCGGACGAGCCGGTAGCGAGTGCCGCGGGCACTATCGAGGAGGTGACGGTCACCGCCCGCCGGCGCGAGGAAAAGCTGCAGGACGTGCCGATTTCGGTGAGCGCCTTCTCGGGAGAGCAGCTCGATCGGATCGGCGCCTCGGACATCACCGCGCTTCAGCAGAGCACGCCGAACCTGACGCTGCAGCCGGCGCGTGGCACCAACTCCACGCTCATCGCATTCATCCGCGGCGTGGGCCAGCAGGACCCGCTGTGGGGTTTCGAGCCCGGTGTGGGCCTATATATCGATGACGTCTACGTAGCGCGCCCGCAGGGGGCAGTGCTGGACATCTATAACATCGACCGGGTCGAAGTATTACGCGGCCCGCAGGGCACGCTCTACGGGCGCAACACGATAGGCGGAGCAGTGAAATACGTCACGGCGCGGCTGGACGACAAGGAGCCCACGTTCAAGGCACGAGTGAACCTGGGGAACTATGCGCAGACGGACCTGATCGTCTCCGGTTCCACCCCGGTGAGCAGCACGCTCGCGATCGGCGCCACGCTTGCCGCTTATCGGCACGCGGGATACGGCGAGAATCGTTTTACCGGGCACCAGGAGTACAACAAGAACGAGAACGCGTTTCGCGCAACCGCGGAGTGGACCCCTGCGGAGAGTGTCTTTTTCCGTCTGGCGGGCGATTACCTGGACGACAAGTCCAATGCACGGCATGGTCATCGTGAGGTGCCCGGCGCCGGGCTCACCGCCGGCGAGCAGGTGCTGTCCGATGTCTACGACACGCGCGCAGGTGCCGGGGACACTAATCACGTACAGACACGGGGCGCCTCAATCCTCGGGCAGTGGGAGCTGAATGATCTTCTGACGTTCAAGTCGATCACCGCATACCGCAATGGTGCGACGGAAACGCTGATCGACTTCGACACCAGTCCGGCGCCGGCTCTGGATATCCCCGCCCGATACGCGGACGACCAGTTCACTCAGGAGCTACAGCTGCTCTACCAGGCGCAGCATGTTCAGGCGGTCGCGGGCTTGTACTATCTCGACTCCGATGCCTCGGGCGCGTTCGACACCGTGGTCGGAATCGCGAACCTGACGATCGCCACCTCGGGCAAGGTGAAGACCAAAAGCTACGCGGGATTCGCGGACGTCAGCTTCGACATCGCGGACCACTGGTCCGCATCAGTGGGCGGCCGCTACACCAAGGACGACAAGACGGGGACAGTCTATCGGCAGAATTTCACAGGCCTGCGCAGCCCGCTGTTCGGCAACGCGGCGGCCATCGCTGGCCTGCTGCGCACCAATTACACCAATTCCAGGAGCTTTTCGGAGTTCACGCCGCGGGTGAGTCTGACTTACAAGCCGGTGAGCGAGTTGTCCCTCTATTCGTCGTACGGGCGCGGTTTCAAGTCGGGTGGATTCGACATGCGTGGCGATGCGTTCGCGTATCCGTCCACCGCGAACGGCTACAATCCGGAGGTCGTCGACACCTACGAGCTCGGTGCGAAAGGCTCGCTGCTGGACCGGCATGTTACTTTTGCGGCGGACGTGTTCTATTCGAAGTACAAAGACCAGCAAGTGACCTCGCAGTTCGCGCTTCCCACGGCGCCCCCGACGATCATCAGCTTCGTCGACAACGTGGCGAGCTCTGACATCAAAGGCGCGGAGCTCGAGAGCACCATCGGGTTCACGAAGGCATTCTCGACCACGTTGGAGGTAGGCTACACCGATGCGCAGTACAAGGAGTTCGTGACCTACGATCCCGCAACGGGTACACGGCATGATGTGGCGGGTCAACGCCAGTTCCAGTACACCTCCAAGTACACGGGTTCCGTGGCGTTCACGTATCGGCAGGACCTGGGCGGCAATGGCAACCTGACGCTCGTGCCGGCGCTGTCGTACCGCAGTCGCTACCAGATCTACGAGACTCCCGTACCGGCCCTCGACCAGAAGGCATTCACGCTCGTCGACGCGGGCCTCACGTGGCAGTCGGCGAACGATCACTACGAGGTCGGCTTATACGGCAGGAACCTCGGCGATGTGCGCTATCGAGTGGGCGGCTATAACTTCCCGGGGGCCGTGTATGGCAACTCGGTGACGGCGTACTACGGCCCACCGCGAACCTACACGCTCAGCGCGACCTGGCGTCCGTAGCTTCCCCGGGGGTTCGAACGCTCAATCAAGGTACGTGCAGCGTGTGTCCCTCGAATGTAATGGCATCCGTGTCCGGCCGATCCAGCACCGCTCCGATATTCTGAGGCGAAAGCGGTGCGATCTTCCCAGCGCTAGTGCCCCGAGGTCGGGAGCGCACGACCTGACTTGGCGGAAGTTCGGTTCCGGAGCGCAGGCGCGCTGCCATCAGATCCATTGCGTGCAGGAGATGCGGCTGCAGTGGGACGTATCGCTGCGCCAGATCGGGCAATCCAAGGAACGCATCGAAGTGCTGGCCGTGCTCGACTTCGTAGTACCGGACCTCCGCATGCGAGCTGTCATTGCGCTGAGTGACAGCATAGTAGGCTCGTGAGCCGTGGTTGACCGGGATAAGGGCGTCCGCCCGGCCTTGGACAATGATCACTGGGCGGCCTGGGAGGCGGGCGGTCATCGCCATCTCACGCTCGCCGGCGGCAACGCGCTGCGCGATGGATGCAGAGTCGGCTGTGAACGAGCTATCAGGAGTTCGGCCGGAGCCTGTGGGGAGTCCGGTGTGCAACGAACGAAGGCAGGCCGCTAGTGCCGCGTTGCCCTGATTCGCTACCCGTGGACGGCCAGTGGCATCGGGAGCGATCAGACTGACACCCGCAGTGGGTGCAACACCGCTGCCGTCCGAAAACGCGCGCGCGAGTTCTTCGTCGGTGAGCATTCGCGGGGCGCCGCTCGGGTCCGTCGCCGAGAAGCTGACGCCGCACGGCAACTCGTCTGGAGCGAGCCGCGCGTAGGCAGAGGCATAACCCGCCGCGATCGCGGTCCACACCGATGCCATGACGTTGATATGCCCGATCTGCAGAGCATCCGGCAGAATGCCGCTTTCCAGCAGAGTGCGGCGCGCCTCCTGCGCTTGTTCGGCGAGCTGCGTCTGATGCAGCACTCCCAGTGCGCCGAGGTCTCTGCACCATTGCTCCAGGTTTCCTCGCGCAGCACCCACCGCGGTTCGGACGGGGACGGACACCTCCGCTTCCGCAAGCAATGCACACGGTTGCAGCAGGAGGTGCTCCGTCGTGTAGTCGTAGAGGGAGGCGCCGACGCGATCGTACGTGCGTCCGCCCGCTTCGACGACGAGTCCCCGGGCCTGCTCCGTGACCATAACGTTGGGTTCGGATACGACCGCGCCATCGATCCATCCCCCCCGGTCACGCTCGAGCGCACGCAAAACGGCTCCGCCTCCATTCGAGATGCCGGACGCGATGACCATTGTGTTCTGCGGTGTCAGCGGCTGACCGGCGTGCGGGTATTCTTGATTCAGCAACTGAAACGCCGCGTCGATAGCCTGCAAGAGGTATTCGCCCCAGTGCGCCTCGACGTTGAGGCCGGAGCTTGCGTGTTTGAAGAGCACGCTGTGCGGCCGATTCTCCTTTAGTCGTTCGATTGTCGTGCGGGGTGGGGCGAATGCAACGAGTGGATCGTCCACATCATCGGTCAGGATTCCGTCGATGCGGACCCCGCGCCCTCGATCCGCGTCAAAGAGCCCCATGCCCGTGCCCTTGTCCGAATGAACGACCGCGCAGTCATGCCGTAAGCCCCATTCGCCGGCGGTAGGTAGCGCACCATAGATTCCGCGAGAGCCGGAGGAGGCCACTGCGACGAGACAGGGATTCCGCGGATCGAAACCTCTCGGAATCTGCAGGAGCCCCGTCGTCGTCGCGCTTCCGTCGGGCGTACGGATGGCAAACAAAAATTCGACGCCGGCCACGAGCGCATGTCCGGTGGCGCCGAAAAGAGTGCCAAAACCCCCGTCCGCACTGACGTCCACGAGGCCGCGATAGTTCATGTAGATCGCCCGCCGGCGCAGCTCGCGGGCCGTTGGGCGGAGGGGATCCGCGAAGCTGGGTGGGCTGCCACGCAGGCCTTCCGCGCCAAGTCCGGCCGTGACCAGATCGTCCGTTACGCCATCCAGGTCGTAGCGGATGGGGGTTCCTAGGATTTGCGCTCTCGGATTACTCATGTCCCGCACCTCTGTCTTCGTAGCACAAGCGGCGAGAGTGCCGGCGAGGAGCATGAGAGTGCCCAGGGTACCCAGCGCGCCCAGATCGCCCTGCCGCCGTGACTGCATGCTCATGCCTGCCTTTCGCCTTGTTACCAAGATCCCGCAGTTGATCGTGTGCTGCGGGTTTGGAGGTATTGTACTTACGTAGCAGGGTGTTCCTGGCGCGCCTCGGTATCATTGGCGGTCGCGGACGGAAGGGCAGTCGCATGCAATCTCGACGTATCCTGATTACTGGCGCAGGCAGCGGCATCGGAGCGGGGCTAGCGGTGCATCTGGCCCGGGCAGGGCATCATGCCATCGTGACGGATCTCGACGCCGCCGCAGCGAAGCGTGTGGCCGATGAAATCGGGCGCGCCGGCGGGCAGGCTACGAGCCTGCGCCTCGACATTGTCCAGTCTGCGCAGATCGAAGCTGTGATCCGCGACGCCGGGCCGGTCGACGTGCTCATCAACAACGCCGGCCTGCAGCACGTCGCGCGGCTCGAGGAGTTTCCACTCGACAAGTGGCGGCTCATCGTAGCCGTCCTGCTCACGGGGGCGGCGGAGATGACTCGCGCCGTACTGCCGGGCATGCGCCGAGCCGGCTTTGGCCGGATCATCAACATCGGCTCGATCCACGGCCTCGTCGCGTCCCCGTTCAAGAGTGCCTACGTGGCCGCGAAGCACGGCCTCATCGGATTGGCGAAGACCGTTGCGCTCGAAACCGGCGACGTCGACATTACCATCAACACGATCTGCCCCGCCTACGTGCGCACGCCCCTCGTCGACAAGCAGATCGCAGCCCAGGCCCGCGAGCACGGCCTGACGGAGGAGCGCGTGATCAAGGAGATCATGTTGAAGCCGATGCCCAAGCAGGCCTTCATCGCCATCGAGGAAATCGCGGCCCTCGCCGAGTACCTGATGAGCGATTCCGCCCGCAACATCACTGCGCAGGCCATCGCGATCGACGGCGGCTGGACGGCGCAATAGCGTCCACGCCAAGTGTGTGCGCCGCTCGGGCGCGCTCCACCTCGGCCGGGATGATCCGCGCGCGACTAGTTGCGCTCCCTCGCTGGCGTCCCAGCGTGCCACACTGTGAAGCACTTTCCGGCTGATGCTCTCGAACTGGGCCGCTTTCACGAAAATCAGGATGTCAGCCTCAGATCCATTTAAATGCCCGAGCCATGACTCCGAGCAGCGCGCCGGACATCAGCAACCACCAAACCCTGTCGAGTGCGCGGCCGATCTTTAATGCTGCGAACGATTTTTCCATTGTGAGCGCCAGGCTCATCACCGAGTCTTTGAGGCCATCGATTCTCCCGGACAGTCTTTGATCCGCTGCATCGATCTTGTCTGTCAGTTTCAGATCAATCGCATCGATCTTGGTTGTCAGTTTTTGATCCAGCCCATCGATCTTGGCTGTCAGCTTCTGATCCGCGGTGTCGATCTTGTCTGTCAGTTTTTGATCGACTGAATCGATCTTGGCTGTCAGCTTCTGATCCGCGGTATCGATCTTGGCTGTCAGGTTCCGATCGACCGCATCGATCTTGGTTGTCAGGTTCCGATCCACGGTGTCGATCTTATCGCCTAACCGTCGAACATCTATTTTTATGTCGGAGATGTCCGACCGGATGTGTTCAACGTTTGCCTCGAGTCTCGCAACACGCTCTTCCACAGGGGTCTCCAATTCAAACATTAAAGCTGGCATCGCCATGAGTTCAAATCCTGGCCGCGGGGCCCTTCGAATCTGCGGTACATAGTACTACAAGGAATTGAGCTGCCAAAAGCGAAAAATAACAATCTGGAGGAAATCTGCGCTGCAACAGCGCCTCCCGCGAAACATGACCGCCGCGCCGTACCCAACAATGTCCGGGAGCGCGGAGAGAGCGTCGTTTTTTTTGGGTGCATGGGGATGTGTCAGAAGACGTCAAATGCCAACGCTTCCGCAGACGTGTGGTTATGCGCGGAGGTGTGCACATACAACCTGCAGGTCAGGCAGGCGCCGTCGCGGGACGACGAGATCGCTGCCGGGGAGGCCGGTGCTCGAACGCTGGAGCGAACGCTCGTGATTCGTACCTGCGCCCGAAGCGGGGCAAGAGCATTTTCGCGGCGCAACTCCGGGTACCCGCGCCACATCGCGAGAGCACGTCGGTTTCGTTTCGCGCGAGAAAATCACGCTGAGCGAAGGATGTGTCACCACGGCATTCCCGTTAAAAAGCCCTTTAATCGCCCGCTTTATCGGTAGCGGGGGGAAGCCGCTCGCGTATAATCCCTCGCTCTCTTTTTGCCGCCCGGAGTTTGCAACCAGCGGCTACGGTCGGGCGCACATGGGCAAGGATATCGAGCCCGCCATTGCTGTCTTGCTGACGTAATTGACCCATGAAAATCTCAGGTACACCCTATCGCACCATCTGGCCCACCGCAGCCGGGGTAATCCGGGTCATCGATCAGTCACGACTGCCGTTTGAATTCACCACGCTCGATCTCAAAACCCTCGACGACGCCGCACACGCAATCCGGACCATGGTGGTGCGCGGCGCGCCGCTGATCGGCGTGACGGCTGCTTACGGTCTCGCGCTGGCCTTACGCGAGGACGCATCGGACCGGCATCTCGACGAGGCGACGCAGGCGTTGCAGGCGACGCGTCCGACGGCTGTCAACCTTGCGTGGGCGTTGGCAAGAATGCGCAGCACGGTTGCGGAAGTCGCTCCGAGCGAACGTGTCGACGCGGCATTTCGGGAGGCTGGATTGATCTGCGACGCTGACGTCGAACAGTGCCGCTCCATCGGGATCAATGGCCTCGAGATCATCCGCCGCCTTGCCGAAACCGCCGGCGGTCGGGTGAACATCCTGACCCATTGCAATGCCGGTTGGCTCGCCTGCGTCGATTGGGGCACGGCGCTTGCGCCTATTTATATGGCTCACGACGCCGGAATTCCGGTCCATGTCTGGGTGGACGAAACTCGCCCGCGCAACCAGGGCGCCGCGCTCACGGCTTTCGAGCTTGGCGGCCACGGTGTGCCTCATACGGTAATCGCCGACAATCTCGGTGGCCATCTCATGCAGCGGGGTGAAGTGGACATGGTCATCGTCGGCAGTGACCGGACCACGGCCTCAGGGGACGTATGCAACAAAGTCGGCACCTACCTCAAGGCGCTGGCCGCCAGGGATAACGACGTACCGTTCTACGCGGCGCTGCCGATCAGCACTATTGATTGGGCCCTCGATGACGGCCGCGCGATCGTGATCGAGGAGCGATCGCCGCTGGAAGTCACCCATGTCGCCGGGCGAACCTCCTCCGGTGTTATAGAGACGGTGAGGGTAGTGCCCGAGGCGAGCCCCGCGCTAAATCTCGCCTTCGATGTCACCCCCGCGCGCTTGGTAACGGGGCTGATCACGGAGCGCGGCGTCTGTCCCGCAACTCGCGACGGTTTGCGGGGTCTCTATCCGGATTGGCAGAAGGCAAAATGACTGGTTCCACAGGGACAGGCGCGGATGCGGGTCGTCGCGAGGCATTGATTGCGGCATGCCGCGACCTGACGCGCCGCGGCTTGACCCCCGGCACTACAGGTAACGTCAGTGTGCGTCGCGATGAGTTAAGTTTCTTCGTTAGTCCGACCGGCACTGCCTACGAAGCCCTTGAACCCGACGAGATTCCGCTCGTGCACTTCGACGGCCGCTGGTTCGGCCGCCGTCGTCCATCGAGCGAATGGCGTTTTC
>JAQGOG010000087.1 GCA_028293765.1 Gammaproteobacteria bacterium | reverse complement strand
GTTCCCGTGACTTTGCGTGGATCGAGCCAGCACCGACTTGGATGACCGTTCTTTGAAAGGGTTTACAAAGCGAAATTCGCAGGGCCGTCCGCATACCTGGCGGCTAGCTCGTGCGCCACCGACACCGTGTCGGCTGCCGGCCTGAGCGTGCCTGCTACGGGGGGTTGGCGCCATTCGAATCGTTAGCGGACGGTTACCCCGATCGTTTCAACCACAGAGCTTTGACGAACATATTGTTCCGCGCCCCGCCAGGATATCTGTTGGAGCAGCGCTTGCCTCACCCGCCGGATACTGCGGGCGCGCTGATGAGCGCCCGCAGCACAGCGTAAAGGAAGCTCATATCTTCATAAGCGTTTGTTTATCAAGCATTTAATATCTCCCCTACGTGCGGGACGTAGCTGTCGCAGGTTCAAAATCCTGTCACCCCGACCACTAAAATTCCTGGCATTTTTCTTCATTCGTGCTCGCTCGGGTCCCAGCTTCACGGGGTGTTGGGTCCCAGATTGGGTCCCAGTTTCCTCCAAAACAAGCAAAAAAAATATTCGAAGGCATTAGCGGCTTCTCTGCAAGCGTGCCAGGGGCCTATAACTACTACCCGGCACGGAAGGACACGGGACTTCAGGTTAGGATAGCCATGCTCATGCTCACGCCCGACGCACTAACGGGAGGCGCGGCGGAAGATGACTCAGCCCACCCAGACTGAAGAGCGGTGCGACTACGACGACGCACAAATTGGCGCCCTCGCGCACATCTTTCGCGCCGAGGTCTATCGCAGCACGATGTCTCGCATGCGCTTTGACAACACGACCAACTGGGCCGTGGTCACGACCGGTATCGCCATGTCGGCGGCCTTCAGTTCCGCACAGGCCGCGCCATTACCGCTGGTTCTCGTCGGTCTCTTGGTATCCTTTTTTCTGTTCATTGAGGCGCGCCGCTACCGTTACTTCCACATTTGGCGTGCCAGAGCGCGTGTTCTGGAGAGGCAGTTTTGCGCACCGATTCTGGCTGGTAAACGGCCGCAGCCCAACTCAGAATGGGCCAAGCGTCTGGCGAAGGACTATTGCGAACCGCGCTATCGCATCAGCTTAGCGCGAGCCGTTGGACGACGGCTGCGCAGCAATTACGCCTGGATATTCGCGATTCAAATGCTTGCGTATTACGGCAAAATTGCGATTCACCCAACGCCGATGGCCAGTCTGGCAGATCTGTGGCAGCGCACTGCAGTGGGGCCGATTCCCGGGCCGCTCGTTGTGCTGGCGGGGGGGCTCTTTTTCGGCGGCTGGCTCTGTGTTGGCGCTGTCACATTCCATCTGGATCGTGTGTAACAGGCGCAGGAGTGATGCCGTTTTGGGTGGCTGTCGTCGCGTATTTCCGCGATCAATCGGCGAAAGATCCGACGAAGAGAATCGAGAGTCCCTTTTCGGCGAGGAATATGCGCACGCCGCGAATTGGGCGAGGAATTGGAGTGCTAGAGTCTGATCGTGTCGGAAGCCATGTTTGAATCTCCTAGCCTGTGGGGGATCAGATCGACTGGATTGCGTGGGCGCCACCCTTCGAGCATCTGCAGAAGGTGCACGCGTATCGCCGCGACGTCGATCGAGCCTCATCCTCGTTGCTAAAGGGCACCTCGTCGTCGACTGCAACAATGACTGCTGTATTCGGCTCGTGGGCCTTCCTTGCTTTTCTGCTTCACCAGCGCTCGTAAGCCAGGGTCGACTGGAATTGGTCGAGCTCGTCCTGCCGGGCAGCCAGCTCTCTTTCAAGGTCGACGATCTCGTTTTCGAGCGCACCTTGCTGCTTGGACAGCTTGTAGATCTCGGTGCCGAGGATCGCGCGCTGCTCGACCGGAGTGCCCTCCTCGATGAGGGCCGCCTCTTTTTCCGCCAGCCGCTGTTTGTTCTCATGCAGCGCGTTGCGCGTTGCCGTGAGCCGCCCGCCGGTATTGTTTACGCCGGCCCGCAATTCGAAGAGCTGATGTCCCGGCCGGTAGCCCTGCAGATACTGCCTCTCGAGCTGAGGGGGACAGATGCCTTCGTAGCGGCCGCCGCTGGAGCCGATTCTGAAGCCATTGGACTCCTGACAGTACGCCTGCAATCCTAACGCATAGCCGCTACGGTAACTGTCCAAGTCCGGGGCGACGCTGTATTTGGCGCACGCCTCGCGGTAGTCGCCAATCCTGGTGACGTTCGCTCCCTTTGCACCGTCTTCGAACCCGACGGTGTGCCAATCGCTCACGCGGCACTCCTGCTGGTTCATCGCTGCACAACCGTTGAGCGTCGCCGTCATGAGTGCCAACAGGGTGCAACCGCGCATTTTGAGCAAGAATGCCCTCATGAGGCGGGTCCTTGTGTAAGCAAGACGTTATTAGCCTTGCAGCACGCTACTTACTGTGCCGCCGCTGAGCGGTGACGGAGGTCACAAAACAGGTCGGGTTCTAACGATCCTCGAGGCGCCGCTTTTCTCCAAACCCGCTGGTCCTTCGCGTCTCACGACCGAGCGCAAGCAGGGGCGGTGCTGCGTGCCCGCGGGCTGATGCTCCCGCGGGCACACAGCAACAGGCGATGGCTTATTGGCCAATCAAAGTGAGGAAGGACGCTCCAGGCGTTCCGAGACCCGTGACATTGTCCCAGCCCGCATTCGTATGCTGGGTCGGAGACCCCGAGTAATCGTCGAAGGTCCGCAGGAAGTCAGCGGTGCCGCTGGTCGCATCGACGCCGTTGACAAAGTTCCGCCGGGCTACGGCTGTCTTGACACTGACGACATCATAGAAAGCACTCGGATTGGCGTAGAACAGAGGATTCGCAAACCCGTGCGCGTGGCCGGCTCGCTGGTCGGCGAGGGCCATCAGACCTGCGAAAATGGGGCTTGCCAGGCTCGTGCCGCCGATCCGGTATTCATCATAGAAAGCCCCATTGGGGAATGTCTGCGTCTGCCCGACGAGGAGGCCGGTCTGAGGATCCGCGATTGCCGCAACATCGGGTACGCCGCGGCCCGTAAGATTGAGTCCGGCACTGCGCTGATAGGTCGGCTCGTCGAAGAGCACACTTACCCCACCCCCGGCACCGTACAGCCATCCGGCCCGAGTGCAGACCAGCGTCGACGAGTTGCACCTGTAACTGCTGGTTCCCCATCCCGTCTCAATGGCGCGCGTGTTGGCCGCACTGATTCCAAGGCTCGTACCACCCACAGCCGTGACCCACGGACTTGCAGCCGGCCAGTCGACTGTCGCAAACCCGACGGTCGAGGTCTCATCTCCATTGTCGCCCGAGGAGAAATACACGCCGATACCCTCGATGGCCGCCTGAATCAGCGTATCTTCCAGAGGCTTGACGTAACCGCGCGGCAGCAACTCCGTCGAGAACCCGTAAGAGTTTGTGACGATCTGCGCGAGGTGCTCATCCACTACATGGTTCATCGCGGCGTCGAGGTCCTGATAGTTGTTTGGCGCTCCGACGTACACGATCTTCGCGGCGGGTGCCATCCCATGCACTGCTTCGACATCCAATGTCTCTTCACCGTACCAGCCCTGCGGATCCTGCTTCGGATTCTGCGGCCGCTTGTATACCCCTGGCGGCACCACCTGTACGAACTGGGAAGGATTCATCGTCGGCAAGCCCCGATTCACCGACCACTGGTTTACATCCTGGAGGATTGTTGGCGAGGCGTACGCATCGATGATCGCAACAGTCTGCCCAGCGCCGTCGTACCCGGAGATTCCGTACGCGCCCTTGATCTGCGCGGGCGTGGCGCCTTTGACGGCCCAGGGCACGGATGGCAGTGCCAGGCCCGTAAAGCCGGTAGGGAATGCATAAGGTGACGGCAACTCGGCCCAAAATGCCGACAGCGGCGGGGAGTTTCTGAAGCCGGCGGACGGCGGCGCGTTGGAATCGGCGCGGCGCTGGCTCTGGACGAATTGATAACTCTCGTCGAGACCGATGACGGCATGTACGACATTCGCCAAAGAGGCGGGAATCGAGACGTCAGCGCCCGGGGCGCGCACAATCTGTCCGCGCACGATATAGTTTCCGAACGCGACGCCGAAGGCGGTCTGCAGCTGGGCGACCGTACCCTCAGCCGAAATGTAATGACCGTTCTTGGGGGTGTACTGCACGCTGAAGCCCTGCGACCGCAGCCAGTTTTGCACTTGCGCGACATCATTGGCGTCCGGTGCGAACTGCTTCCTGAATTCAGTGGGCGCGAGATAGTGGCCGTACGAAGCGTTTCCGGGGGCGGACACCGCTAGTGCAAGGGCCGTAGCGGCCGCCTCGTCCTTCCATCCCAAATACACCCGAAAGCCCACGTCGGTGCTCGAATCCGTGCTCGCCACGAAGTTCTGGCTCGTTGCCCAGGCTGGAGCGCTGCCCGCCAGAACCGCTCTGGCGGCCGGCGCCGCTTGCGTTGCGCCACTCGCCCACAGGCTTGCGGCGAGCACCGGCAGTGCGGTGCACAGGATCGTGTTGATCTTCATGCTCGTATCCCCAAGGAGTTGTTGTTGGCCATGAGCAGCGAACTAAACATCCAACGATGTAGCGGCTGCCGTGGGCTTGCGGTTGTTATACCCCCGCCACATTTTCCGCGTCAACAGCGTTTGCGCAGCTGATCTCAACAGCCAACTTCCTGTTACGTATCGGCACCTCCCGCGCACACCAACACAGCCTCATATCGCGCACTAGCATACATCCGGTCGCGCAGGCAACGCAGCCTCGTTTGACCGGATGATCACTGATTGATCGGGACTGCCGCATGCGGGCCGCAATCCCGGTGGTGTACGTGTAGGCCTGCTTACCGGCGCCCGCACCTCGACATCGTGGATCGCGTGAACCAGTCGTAACACAGGTGCCGTACGCCAGTCGTGTTCAGCTCCTCGTCGTTACCCATGACGAACTCGCTCATCCGGAGTGCGTCCAGGCGCCGTCCGTTGCCCCATCAACACGAGCGTCGGTGAGGCTGAGATGCACAGATCCCGTGCCTGAATCAGAGGTACTCCCTCCGCATCCGGATAAAGCGAGGGCGGCGAAGGCGAGCGCGGCCAAGGCGTTCGCGCGGATCATTGCGGCATTGCCTTGTCTTCCGGCAGCTGAAACCATCGGGCGCCAAGTCGTCGAATCTGGAGGTGACCCTCCCATTGCCTGTATATGAGACTGAAAGTCCCATATAAGGCAAGGTGTCCTCTTTCGCGTCGCGCAATGTACTGATCAATCGAGAAAAAAAGTGAGGCCTCTCGTGTGCTCTCGCACAGGAGCGCAAGCTTGGACTAGGCCCGTCTCCCACGGGTAATGTGTGGTGCAAAGGGAGGGCGACCCTCGACCCCGATTATGATTTCTCGACCAGCCGCAGACGCGGCTCGCGTACGAAAGGAGCCACCGACTCGGGTGCGGTGAGTTCGCGGACTGTCCGCACCAGCCTGGCAACTTGGTACGGCTTGGCGAGGCACGCCTGAAAACCCGCGCCGAGTGCGTTTAGACGATCCTCATCCCGCGTAAAGGCGGTCACCGCGACGGCTTTCAATCGATCCGGGCCCAGCCCGAGTTCCTCGCGGACGGCACGAATGAGTGCGTATCCGTCCAGTTCCGACATACCGATATCCGAGACCAACACGTCAAACGGTGGGGCGTTGGCGCGCAGGTGCTCCAGCGCTTCCCGGGCCGAGGGAGCTGCAACGACCACGGCACCATGCTCTTCGAGAATGCGCTGCACATATTCGAGCATGTCCGATTGATCCTCGACCGCAAGCACCCGCACCCCATTGAGAGTATCCGCAGATGTCGCCACCATCTCGGCCGGTTCACTCGGAAAGGGAGGAGGACCGAGCACCTCGCCCATCTGCACAGGCAGCCGTACGGTAAAGGTGGTTCCGCACCCAGGTCCATCGCTGTGTGCGCGGACGCCCCCGCCATGGAGTTCCACGAGCTGACGTACGATGGTGAGGCCGATCCCAAGGCCGCCATGCCGACGTGCCGTACTACCATCGGCTTGCCGAAATCGGTCGAAGAGATGCGGTAGGAATTCGGCGGCGATGCCTTCTCCAGTGTCGCGCACCGTGAGTTCCCAGTAGTGCCCGATGCGCTCCGCACGCACCTCGATCCGTCCGCCAGAAGGGGTAAACTTGATTGCGTTGGAGAGCAGATTCCACACTACCTGTTGAAGCCTCTGCCCATCCCCCAGCACGATGGCTGCCTCGGGAGCTCGAGCCACCCGGAGCTGCAGCCCTTTCGCTTCGAGCGCCGGCCGCTGCAAGTTCACCGCTGAGTCCACCACCGCCATCACATCGAGCGGTTGCGGATCTAAGGTGACCTTGCCGGCTGCGATGCGGCTCACGTCCAGAAGGTCCGAAATCAGCTGCTCCTGCGCTTGGGCGTTGTTGACGATCACGGTGAGCGCGCGCAGCAGGTCCGCATCCGCGTTCGAGTACTTCATCTGCAGCAGCCGACTCCAGGAGATCACGTTGGAAAGCGGCGTTCGAAGCTCGTGTGACAAAACACCGAGAAATTCGTCCTTCATGCGATTGGCTTGCTCGGCAGTCATGCGCGCGCGGCGTTCACTCTCCAAAAGCTGGGTCCGATCCAGCTCCGCGCGTTTGCGTGCGGTCACATCTAACACCAGGGCGAGCGCTGCATGGGGGCGTCCGTCCTCGCCGCAGACTGCAAATACGCTCTTGCCGACCCAGTTTTCCCCGCCATCCGGTCGGAGGTAGCGTGTTTCGATTGTAAACGGTGTGCCTTGCGTGGCGAGTCGCTCAAAAAGTGCGACATTCTGCGGGAGATCCACCGGATGCGTGATCTCATGCAGCCGCAAGCCCTGCAGTTGGGCATAGGTGCGGCCCACCATTTCACAGAATCGCTCGTTCGCAAAAGCAAATCTACCGTTGAGGTCCATGCCCGCGAGCCCGACCGTCGACTGCGTCAGCAGAGCGCGCCAGCGCTCCTCACCAGCGCGCTGCTCCCGATCGGCGCTATTCGCGCGACGGGTGAGGCGTCGGACATGCCGACCGACGATCATGATGAGCCCAGCCGCCGCTACCAACACGAGTGTATTCGCGAGCAGGGCCGGGTCGGCAACGGGGAGGAATCCGTTCAATGGCGTAAAGAAGTAAGTATTGGCGCCATACCCGAGGATCCCGGCCACGATGGCAGGGCGCGTACCGCCATACCAAACTGCCAGCGCGACCACGCCGAGGAGCGCAACCGTGGGAACCCCCGCACCGAGCCAAGGATTTAGGCGCCAGCGAAGGGCGACGGAGATGACTGCGACCAAGCAGGGAAGCAGGTAGTGACGCGGCGCTGGCGAACGGCTCGAGATCCGATCCAACGTGGCACGGTCCGCGGCGGAATTAGGCATAAGTCGGGCGGCTCTCCCTCAGTGCGCTCGAGCTGCTGTTCGGGGTCGCGCATACTGAAGTCCTAGGGAGCAGCTTCCGCAGGGCGCGCGTCGGAGGCTTCACGAGGACACACTCCTTCGCCCCCTCGCCTTACCTCGGCGCGACGCGGCCTGCTGGGACGCAAGAAATGTTCCGGGCGAACTGTAGCCAGGAGCGGCGCAATGAACAGCAGTACGACGCTTGGCAAGAATAATTTTCGAATCGCCGGCCGTGTTCCTCTCACGCTTGGGAAGCGACTGATCGAACCCTATGGCGTGCGGCTCAAGGTACACACGGACAGTCAGAATCGCGGCACGAAGTTCATTGTTCGCAACCAGAGCGCTGCGGACGGCCCACCGGTCACCTTCCTCGGAGCCAACGCGCAGGATGACCTGCTCACGCTCAGATGCGGCCGTGCCCCAGCATGTTATGTAGCGGGGCCTGATGAACCGCGTGCGCCGAGCGCATGCGTCTCGCAATTCGGCCGCCGTGGTCGCTCCCGTCCGAGCTGTGGAGTTCCCGCCTATGCCAGCTGTGCCGCCTTTTGTTCCAAATACGGAAGTTCTTACACTTACGTTGGGACGGCCGCCGCTTCTGGATTGTCGCTTCTTGGAGACGAAATGGGTGGTAACAGCCCGCGCCGCCCTCCCGGGACTGCCCGAATAGCCATTATTAAGCTCGAACTGACTGGGCATGGCCGTTGCTCTGAACCGGATGTTGGTTGAGGACTATCACGCACGGATGCTCTTCTTTGCCGTACGACCTGCGAGCCATTGATGATGCATTCATGCTTGACCTCCCCTCCTCCTCTACCGGCGCAGCCAACTTGCATATTGGCGCGAACATCGGGAGGCCTCTATGCGGATTCAGGGCGGAATGCGTTGTTAGTCCACCGCAGTCGCAGACTCGGTTTCTTTGACATCTCATGCGTGCAGTGATTTGTGGGGCTGGCGTTGCTGGGCTTACGTTGGCATCACAGCTCGGACGAGCTGGTTGGGATGTGGTGCTCGTTGAGCCTGCGTCCGGTCCAAGGCCCGGCGAATACCTGGTGGACATTACTGACGAAGGCCTCTCGGCAGCGGGACGCCTTGGATTGACGTCGCGGCTGAGTCAGTTGGATGAGCGGGTCTCACGCGTGCGCTGGGTCGATCACGCCGGCCACAGCATTGCCAGTATTGACCTTGGCGGAAGAGTTGGCCGCACCGTTGGTTGCGTGAAGCTTCTACGCGGGGATCTTGAGCGGGTGCTTCTGGAGCATTTACCCTCGAATGTTGAGGTTCGCTTTGGTTACGACGTTTCGGAAGCGCGCACGTCTGCGGGCGCAGTTGAGCTCGCGCTGCGCCCCGGCGGAAACCAAACGGCTGATTTACTCGTCGGCGCGGACGGTATTCATTCCCGCATTCGAGATTTGGTGTTCGGGGACGGTGGATTGTGGAGCCGAGTTCTCGGCTATGAGACTACCGCCTTTGTGTTTGAAGATGCAGGATTGCGGCAGCGCTTGGACGCTGAGCTTACAATTCTGTCGGTGCCCGGCCGCAACATCGCCTTGTACCCGCTGTGCACCGGGAGAATCGCGGCAACCTTCGTTCATCGCACGAGCAGCATGGTGGTGCCGCGCTCGCCGGTTGAGCAGCTCAAGTCTGTGTACGGCGACTTGCAGTGGGCAGTGCCCGAGCTCCTGCGGCATGCCTCTGCAGCTGAAGACGTGCACTACGAACAGGCGGCGCAAATCAAATTGCCCACTTGGTACCGAGGACGGGTTGCGCTCCTGGGAGATGCCTGTCAGGCCTTCTCGATGTTGCCGGGGCAGGGCTCCTCCGTCGCAATGGCCGCGGCATTCTGGCTGGGTCAGGAGATCACGCATGCGCCATCCGTCGAAGTGGCCTTTGCTAGATATCAGAGCCGCCTGATGAGGCAGATTTCCGACCGGCGCGTGGCCGCCCGCCGAGCCGCGACGTGGCTGGTGCCCAATACGCAAACGGCGCTCGCCGTGCGTAACAGCGTGCTTCGGCTCGCATCGGTCCCGGGCTTGGACCGAATCCTGTCGCCCGTCTTGAACACTTTTGCCTGAAAGTAGCGCGCCGAACACACCTCGGAGGGTAAGTCGCCCGCGCAAAAATCTCGCCCTAGTGGGGTCCTCTTTGCCACCTGGCGACCATCGTCACCGGATCACGCACGAGCATTGCATCTTCGCGCATTCGATGGATTGACCCGATCGCACCAGATCACGGTCCGCAGCGAGCAATGACTGAACAGCACTGCTGTGCGCCAGGCCAGGTAGGTGAATAGGTCTCGGCTTCCTCGAGGATAAAACCTGCTGCGATGAGCGCGCGGCTTAGAATGCACTCATCCAGAAGATGAATCGGGAAGGCTGCGGTCCTCGACTGCGAATGATATCGGGAGATCTCATCGAGATACCCTGGCCAGGGGTGTCGCGCTGACTGGCGGAGCTGAAACTCCGCCCGAAATGCTCTCCAGGCAGGACCGGCCGGCGTCAGCGCGCTGATAAAGAGTTTCCCTTCAGGGTAGAGCCAACGAAAGAATTTTCGGAGCGCGTGTTCGAGAGCGGGAGGGTCCAACAGGTGAAGCACGCGGGCGACATGGAGGGCCGAAAAGTGGGCGGCCTTGAACTCGAGGTCCGGAAGCTTTCCTACGCGTACTTTTACACGCCGTAGGTGCTCAGACGGAATTCGTGCGATCAAGCGGCTGATGGCCGTCGCATCGGGATCGACTGCTACAACATGTCCGCCCCGGGCGAGCACGGCCACGGTAGCAACACCGTCGCCACAGCCGATGTCCAGTGCCGCAGAGTTTCTGTCCCTTGCCCAGATGGCGAACTGGAGTGAGAGCCGGTCAAGAGCCGGGCTCATTTGCTCGGCGGCCGAGTAATCGATCGTAGATGCCGTATGCGCTGAGGTGAAGTTCCACTGCGCACAGCCGGCCGGCCGCTGCCAGCTTTGCTGCACCTGCGCAATCGATAGTGGATCTTCTACGCTCATGAGGGCCACATGTGAGACAAGTCACCCCACACGGAGCATATTTCGTACCGCAAAGCTTTTCTAGCGGAGGGCCGGTGCACGCAGACGAGAAGCCGCGGACCTCACGCCTTCGGTATATTCGTCTCACATATGACAACAGCGACTACAAGCCAAGCTTTAGCAGCAGCACGTCAGTGGCTAAAGCCCGCTATTCACGTTCTGCTGCGCTGCGGGGTGACCTGGCGTGAGTTCGCGGAACTCGCGAAGTCCGTCTACGTGGAAGTCGCTACGGACCGGTTCGGCAAAAGGGGCAGACCTACTAACGTTTCGCGCACGGCAGTGCTGGCTGGACTGCCGCGGCGCGAGGTCCGCCGGCAGCGCGAGAGACTGGCGGACAGCGAACCCGGCCTCAGCGGTTACGTCACCAAAGCATCGTTATTGTTGACCGCTTGGCACCTGGATCCGGAGTTTCTCGACAAGAAAGGAAAGCCCACCTTGCTCCCGCTAGAGGGCGAACACCGCTCCTTCGTGGCTCTCGCGAGGCGTTGTGGTGGAGGGGATGTGCGGCCAACTACCTTGCTCAAGGAGCTGCTGAGTGCCGGGGCGATTCAACATCACTCAGATGGGCGCCTGCAGGTTCTTAAGCGCCACTACATCCCACACGCGATGGACGCGGAACTGGTGCGATTGTGGGGTACCGTACTCGCCGATGTGGCCATGACTTACGATCACAATCTGACCCGCGGCACCCGGGAAGCACCGCGGTTCGAACGCGCAGCGCTCAATGACCGTGTCTCGGCCCACACCGTTGCCGAGTTTCGGAGATTTTTGGATCAGGAAGGACAAGCCTTTCTCGAAAGAGTCGATGCGTGGCTCGCCGCACATCAGATCACGCCCGAAGACACCTCTGCGAACGTCGTTCGCCTGGGCGCAGGCGTATATCACATCCAGGGCTAACTATGGCGCGGGGGCGCAACATGAAAATACAGCACGTGACTCGTCTGGGACGCGGATCGCTCCTACTCGGGATTAGCGCGGCTCTGATTCTCCTCGTTTACGGCGCAGGCAGTTCCGCCGGCATTCAAGGCTCGGGACGGATTAGCGTCCTGGCGTTCGGTCGTATCACCGCCTTCGGCAGCATCTTTGTAAATGGCGTCGAATACGCCATCTCGAGTGCCCAGATCGACATGGATGGTCGCTCCGTTGGGCAATCTCGATTGCAGGTCGGTCAGATCGTGGCCGTGCAGGCGAGTGTCGGTCCGGCCGGCACGACCGGCACAGCCACGAGCGTCTCCTTCACGGGCAACGTCGTAGGGCCAGTCGCGCAGCTCAATTTGGCAGGCGGCTCGTTCAGGGTGCTTGGCCAGACGGTACGACTTGACGACATGACGGTATTCGGCGACGGCATTCAGCCGGCGGGCATTGGTGGTCTTCAGCAAGGTGTGATGGTGGAGGTCAGCGGTTTTGCAGATGCGTCCGGAAGTCTGGTGGCATCCCGCATCGACTTGGCAGCAGGCGTGCCACTTCAAGTGAAAGGAACGGTGCAGACACTGGACACAAACGCACAGACCTTCAGGATCAACGACCTGACGATCGATTATAGCGGAGTGGCACCCACCGGGAAGCTCGTGAACGGCAGCACAGCGACTGTGCAGTCGGAGGAGTTTGCCGCCAGCGGAACCTTGCACGCCACGCGGGTGCATGTGTCTTTTGGACTCGGAGGCGCGGCGAACGAGCACGGTCAGCTTGAGGGCCTCATCACCAGCTTCAAATCCGATAACGAGTTCTACGTCGGCGATCAGTTGGTCCTGACCAGCGCTACGACGCGTCTGGTGCTCCACGGACAGGCCCTTGGGCCCGATCTTCCTGTGAAGGTGTCCGGTATTTTTGCTGCATCCGGCGCGCTCATGGCGAGCGAGATCAAGGGGAAGCCACAAACATCGAAGCGAACGGCCAGATCAGCCGCGCGAATGGCGATTCCATGGCAATCCAGATGCCGCCGGATTTCCAGAGGCAAGCGCTTCGCCAGTACGAACGAGAAGAAAGCTGCTTGAACCTAAGATCAGAGCATCGCGATGGTCGACTCGATCCATGCGCGATGTCGGCGTTCGTCCGACAGGTTCTTTTCGAAGACCGCGTGCAACCCGTCCGCCTCGTCGTGCTTGAGCGCGCGCTCGTACGCAATGTTCGTATCGTCCTCGTTGGTCTTCATCGCCTGCAGCACCTGCTTATTTCCCATCAGACCAGCGATCACCACCTTGCCCTTGGTCAATAGCTGCTTCACCCCGCCGCTGTCCGGCGGACTATGACCGTGCTCGCGCAGCCACGTTCCGAGAACCTGAGTGTGCTCTCGATGATCGTTGCGGAACTCGCGCATCTGCTGCTGGTACTCGGGCGTGGAGAGCCGCTCAATGGCAGCGTCGTAGGCCTCGATCGCCGCAAAATCCAGCTTCACCAGATCCTCAACGAGCTCGTCCAGTTCAGTTTCGTTGCCGACAGTTGTAACCATGTCTGGTGCTCCTCACGGTATCAGGGCAAGAGAAGCAGCAAATACCATACCGCCGTGAGGGCAGCGCATTCGCTCTGCGGCGCTTGTGGTTCCAAGCAACGCGTTCGCCATGCGCTCGGGAGCCGTTCTTCTTGCGGATGCCGCTTCGGAGTTTTCGACTCAAAGCACTAACATGACAGTCATGCGCTGCTTGCGGCGGTGGCTTGCGCTTCGAGACATTCGTCCTGCTGTTGCGGCCAATCTGCCGTGCTTGTGCCGTTGCTTCAAGTTGGCTCCCTGGCCTGTGCGGGAGCTGCGGCGGGCAACCGCCTTTATTCTGATGCTCGTGCTGACGATGCTCGTGCGCCGCTCGCGGACGTAGTGCGTGACGTGCTGACTCAGGACCTCAT
>JAQGOG010000072.1 GCA_028293765.1 Gammaproteobacteria bacterium | reverse complement strand
CCAGGTGGCGCCTGCAAGTGGAAGCCGAGAAGTTAAACGGTGGCCCGGTCAAGCGAGGCCGTCCTGCCGATGACGAACTTGCCCAACTCAAGCGCGAGAATGCGCGGCTGAAGGACGAGAACGACATTTTAAAAAAAGCGGCCATCTACTTCGCGCGGGGATCAACGTGAAGTACCAATTCATCGGCACCCATCGGCGCAGCTATGGCGTCAGGGCGCTGTGCCGGGCGCTCCAGATCTCCGCCAGCGGTTACTATGCCGCCCGCAGTCGCCCGCCGAGTGTACGTAGCAAGCGCCAAGTGTTGCTCACATCGCAGATCCAGGACATCCATGCCACAAGCCGCCAAACGTATGGAGCACCGCGTATCCATGCCGAGCTCTGTGCCCACGGCATTGGGTGTAGTCGGAACACCGTTGCCAAGCTGATGCGGCAGGCGCAGATCATGCCCAAGGCGATCCGACGGTTTCGGGTCACCACGGACTCCCGAAACACCAAGGCATCGCCCAACTTACTAGGTCGAGTATTCCAGGCAGGCAGGCCCAACCAATGTTGGTTGAGTGATATCACTTACATTCCCACACGCGAGGGCTGGCTCTATCTGGCAACCGTCCTAGATTTGTATTCTCGCGCTATCGTGGGTTGGGGTATGAGCAAGACCCTCGATTGCAGGCTAGCAATGGATGCGCTCAATATGGCAATCCGCCGGCGAGGATCCCGTCCGGCAATATTGCACTCCGATCAGGGGTCAACCTATGCGGCGGCAGAATACCGCGCGCTACTGGGTGGATATGCAATCCGCCAAAGCATGAGTCGCAAGGCAGATTGTTGGGACAACGCGCCCATGGAAAGCTTTTTCCACACGCTAAAGACCGAACTGGTCATGCACTGTGATTACAGGACACGAGACCAGGCTCGAGCCAGCCTGTTCGAATACATAGAGGTATTCTACAACCGCCAGCGACGCCATTCGACTATCTGCTATGAAGCTCCGCTGGCATTTGAAGCATCAACAAACGCCTAATTGAGGTGTCCACCGTTCGTGGGTAGGATCAAAAGCAGTCATTGGCTAAACTCAAACCTACCTAGAAGCTGTTACGAGTTACGTAGCCAATCGAGCCTCTTCGGGATTCTGTATCTATCGCGACCCGCCCTCGCCTGGTCGCCTGGCCACTATCACGACGACACAGTGAAAGCGACTAGCACCAGCATCCGTTATGATGCTGGGAACCGGCATCCAACCGAGCGGCAAGACCCAGGCCGGATCATCGCCGCGCGGTCAACTGGAGGAGGTTCGTCGGCTCGGCTAGGTGAGCGGGCGGACCGGTGGATCTTCGAGGCGCTCGAACTTCGGCAACGAGGGATCGAACCAATCCCAGCCGGCGCGCGATCCGGCTGTGGCATCCTTGCGTCGATGTTTACGTTTGGAACCCGCGGGCGACGGTGGTGGCTCGGAGCGATCGCCACGGTGCTGGTCGTAAGCCTGGCCACGCTGTTGCTGAGATCCATGCTCGAGCACGCGGTACGTGCGCGGATTGAGTCCGCGGCCGCGCGCCATGGCGTGGTTGCCCGAATCGGCCTGGTACACGTCGGCGTCTGGCCGTTGCTGCGACTTGAGGGATTCGATCTCGACCTCGGTCATGAAGTGCGACTGCGTGCCGACATGATCGCAGCCACGTGGCCCGGCCGACTGCGACTGGCAGTTCGCGCTGCCACTCTCGCGGGCCCTGCGGGGTTCAGGGTCAGCTCGCCGGCCACTGCCTGGGACATAGCGGACATTCTCGGTGAGGACCTCCAACTCACTCTGGTGGAGCCACAGGCCGGCCTGTCAATCCGCAAGCTCGCGGATCTGGTGGGCAGCGCGTGGAATGTCGAGGCACGCGGGCTCGACGTCGGCCGCCTGCTCGACGTGCGGCGCGACGCCCACCCGCTGCTCGATGGTGGTATCGCGGACGGCCGCGTGGATCTTCGGGTCAGCACCGATGCGCTCCGTTTCCACGTGGACATGGGCGCGCGCGGCGTGCGCTTGGGAGCGCTGGCCGATAACGCCACAGACGAACCGCAGCTCGGCGATCCGACGGATGTGACCATACGATTCGATGGCGCCTGGCGGCGGGCTGAGGGCACGATCGAGATCCCCGAGGTCCACGCGACGTTGGCCGGCGCGGCCCTGTCGGGCTCGATCGCGCTGCGCGACCTCGACACCGATCCGATTGTCGATCTCGCACTCGGCGTGCAGCATCTAGACTTCGCGCAACTGCTGGGCACATCCGGGCTCGCGGTGCCCGAAAGCTTGGGAGTGGCGCCCGACGGCGGCCATGATCTTGGCTCGGCCACGATCGACGTGCGTATACACGGACGCCCGGCGGACCCTGCCTCTCTCTCGGTGAGCCAAAAGATCGACTTCAGGCCGCCACGCCAGATGCCGCCGGCGATCGTGCGCCTGCGCAGCGATTTCATCTTCAGCTCCGGTGACGGACCCGGGCCGCACCGCCCCATCGACGTCTCGCTCGCATCCCCCGACTTCATCGCCCTGCGCGACGTCCCGCCGCTGTTCGTGCGCACTCTGCTGCTTGCCGAAGACACAGGCTTCTACGGGCATCGCGGCATCGACCTTCGCGAACTACCCGCCGCGCTACTCACCAACTGGTCGCGCGGCGGCGCCGCGCGCGGCGCGTCGACAATCACCCAGCAGCTGGCCAAGAACCTGTTTCTGTCGCGCGACAAGCAGCTCGGACGCAAGATGCAGGAACTGGCGATCACGTTCCTGCTCGAGTCGGCGCTCGGCAAGGATCGTATTCTTGAGATCTACCTGAACATCATCGAATGGGGGCCGGACCTGCGTGGCCTGCGGCCCGCGGCCCGCAGGTATTTCGGTCGCGAACCCGGGGCGCTGACGCCGGCCGAGATGGCCTTCCTGGTCGCGATCATCCCCGGGCCGATCAAGTATCAGAGTTCATTCGCGCACGGCACGCCGGGGCCCGGGCTGCGTTCGCTGATCGACGAGCTGCTGGCGAAGCTGCGGTCGGTGCATGCGATCGGCGAGGAGGACTATCTGCAAGCGCTCGGCGAACCCATCGTCGTTGCCGGCGGCAGGCCGCCCGGATGATCGGTGGCGAACGGAAACGGGCGGGAGGGGATCGACAAAGTCCCCTTCTAGTTCGGCTCAGGGCTGTTTCGCACTCCCGTTGGCGTCATATCGGGAGTCATACTGTTGCGTCCGGGGTCACTTGCAGGTCCGACTGTGCTGCTGCCCGAATCGTGCGGGACTCTAGGTCAAGCCGGACGACACGCTTTCTTGCATGTGTAGTGACTTGCGTCTCGGGTTTGTGAGGGATGAGTCGATCCGCTCGTCCAGTTGCAGCCCGCGCCGTTTCCGGCTCTGCGAGCCACCGCGACTCGCTAATAAATCCGAACATCGTATCTGAGTGCTCGCAGACTTTTACTGGTTCTACCGTTCCCCGATGCGCAGACTTCGGGCCTCGCCCAGCCAGCGATCTCGGCGATCTGGTTCGTGCCAAAGTGAGGAATTTTCCGTTCGGGGTTATTAGCAGCCTCAAATAGGCGCGACGGAATTTCCCGCGTCGGACCGCCGTCGAGTACATAGGCTAGTACCTTGTCGATGCGTTCGTCGCGGCGGTTGCGACGCGCCCAGATCCATTGAGAGAACGCAGTGATACGGTCTTCCCAGCTCGTCTCCGCACTGACTTCCAGGCCGAAATCGTTGAGGTTCATTCGGCCGACGTGGTCGGCTGTCGAGTGATTCGCCTGACACACCTGTATGAAGTTTTCTTGAGTCAGAGTCTCAAGATTCTTCCGGGTCAGGCACTGGCGAATCACCGGTGCGCGAACATGACAGTTGTAGTCCTCTCCCGAAGGAGGTTCCTTCAGGCCCGACCACCAGCCAAGCGCGGCTGCCACGGCTCGCGCCGGGTCCGCCCTGTTTTTCCGGTAATGCTCTTCAAACGGGTGTCTCGCACCATCGACAACCTCGTTGTAGTAGTAGGCATGGAGGAATTGGTCGGCTTGCCAGGCTGCAGGCACGTCGGAATCGAGCCAGTGTGGGCGAAAATCCGGGGCCTGCTGGGCCAACTGCCGTAGGATACTCAGCCCCTCCTCCCATTCCCGAATGAAAGTCTTTCTCCTGAACTCCAGGGACTTCTCTCTGGTGACTACCGCGTTCGGTCCGTCCCATTCAGGCACATGGCGATGCTTGCGCGATTCATCGTCGAGGGCTGCGAGTCTGGCACGCCTGATGTTGAGTATCTTCTCTTGCTCGTCAATGAGCTCCTGAGTCAACTGCATAGCAGATTCGCACTCTAACAGGCCGTCAAAGAACATCTCGACGTCGACCAGTCCGCCGTTTTGTTCTAAGGTTTCTTCGGGGAGAAACACGCCGAACTCAATGTTCGACATCCACGCACGGTCGGTCAGGTTGGCGGAGCCAACATAGACGCCATAGCCCTTCCACCAGATCACTTTGGAATGAAGGACATCGGGAATCAGCTTACAGAAGATATTTCGGCTGACGTTCACCAGGAGCATTCGCAGGAGTTGGGGTGTCACCGGGACCGTATGATCGTATCGCATCCAGATGTCGAGCCGGTACTTTCTGTCCAGGCAGTTCCGGAGCAGGGTTTCCGCGTCACTGCCATACGCGATCGCCGCCTTGACCCAGTCGACACCGTCATCGGCGTCAGGCAAGACACTCCGCAGATATCGTCCGTTTAATCTGTTTGAATAAAACTTCATCGAACGCTGCCTGATGGGTAGGTTCTGTTGAAGTGATTCGAGCGTAGACCACGACGAGTGGGGTCGATGTCCCAGGTTTGTGAGAATTGCCAGGCATGCGGAGTGCGAGCGCCCGAAAGGGATGACAAAGCCGGAAGCGGCGTAGTTAGCTGAGGTGGCGTTGCTGAGTTCCCGAAGGGTTGTGACATCCTACGGAGGCAGGCAGGCCAGGGCCATCGAGAAGCCGCCTCAATGAATGCTTCGAGTGTACTTCGACGTAGAACCAATGCCGCAGGGTCCTATGATTCCCTAAAGACTAATCATGCCGTGCCGGACTGGATAAGGCTGCGACTCGGGTCACTGCCGCAGTGGGAAAGCCCTCAGCGATCTTGATTAGGCCGACGATTCTAGCGATTCGCCATCCTCAGCCTAGCTCTAAGTCTGGGTTGACTGTCTTTGACCACTTGGACCAGTAGTTCCGCCAGTAAAGGGCTGCGCAGGGCGGCCTTCTGCTGGTCAAGTACTCAGCCCCAAAGTCAGACCTCTCAATCGGCGCATGCAGTTCCTCGGGACGAGGTGATTGAAGTGCGCGATGGAGAGGTTCGGCTCAATCCGGACCTGGTGGTCATTCTCCCTTCCGAATAGTCGGATGCTGTAGGTCACACATCGTGTTAGTCTGGAACGCCGTTGAAGCGGAAAGAATGTTCTGCACGCTAATCCAGCTCG
This sequence comes from Gammaproteobacteria bacterium, assembly GCA_028293765.1. Lineage (GTDB taxonomy): Bacteria > Pseudomonadota > Gammaproteobacteria > Steroidobacterales > Steroidobacteraceae > 13-2-20CM-66-19. The sequence continues at coordinate 6,940 of JAQGOG010000072.1, read as the reverse complement.
GCGCGCCGGCGGATCCATTGCTGTTCGATCACGGCAATGTCGCGGGGGAGCTCTGCGCTCTCTGCGGATGTTGCCGGGGTTAAAATCGAGCACAAACTTCATCACCCTCCGGACGAGGTCCTGAATGTTAAGAAAGTCGGGAATGACCTCTGAATCGCCGACCGACCACCCTTTTGCTCCGCGAACAACATCGGAAGATCGCTGGATTTCCAAGCCGCCCTCACGTCCGGGAGTGAATCTACGACTACTCTGCAAGTAGATCCAGTCGATGCGCACTCTTGCCTTGATGGGGATGAATCCAAACCTCAATCTCCGAAATCTGACTTAGGCCAGAATATTCGCAGATGCTGTACTTTACGAACTCCGCGTCAAGCCCGTAGATCAGCAAGATGGCTCGGGTGTACCCCATGCCTAGAAAGCGCCGAAGCGTACTGACGTCTTTGGGAAAACCTTTGCGCCGTATTCGCGCCGCCTTGACCTCAATGGCAGCATAATTCTTCTGCTCGCCGGGCACGTGCACCAGAAAGTCCGGCTTGGGGGCTTTCTTGCCCTCGAAGCGAAGATGACCCCCTTTATCCACCTCCCCGTTAATGGACCAAGTGCAAGGATCAGGAGGCCGCGCGAATTTGATGATAAAGCTCGTAGCAATAGACTCGCTCGCGATAAAACGTGCGGCCGCCCTCGACAGGCAGAAGAAAGAAGTCCTGTCCGATTTTCGTTGTCGCTTCGCGAAGAATCGCGTCGAAATTCTCCATCTCAGAAACCTCTCAGTTCGATTCCCACAGGCATTCCGCAGCTCGGCCGAATGAGTTGTAGCTTGCGCGTTTCATTGACCACGCCCGGCGGATCCGCGGCCACAAATTGGCCACATGCTACTTTGCAGGGTTACTAAGTAATTGAGTTACAAAGGTAAAGCGCCAACTGTTGACCCCATCCATCATCGGGGCCACGGCTACTTTTCGCTCCAGCAAAGTGCTGCGTTTAGCGGGCAATTCTGCACTTTTTGCCGTATTTTCCAGGCTCATCGTTTCCACCCTATTTCCGCCGGATTTTACCGTATTTTCCCCTTGAGAGGGCAACAGAAGTACAACATAAACTCATGTTGCAATTGTTAGGATGGGCACATGGCCGATATCAGCACCCGCAAGCGCCGCGACGGCTCCTGTGGCTACACCGCGCTCATTCGAATTACGAAAAACGGCCAGCGCCTGCATCAGGAGGCGAAGACCTTCTCGAGCCAGACGGCGGCCAAAGAGTGGGCGAAACGCCGCGAGGTCGAGCCCGAGGATCCGACCGCCCTTATCCGCGCCAGCGCGCCCGCGAGGACGCTCAAGGAGCTGATCCGCTGGTACATAGACACCTTTCACGCGGTCGGTTGGGGCCGCACCAAGAGCGCCGTCCTCAAGTTCTTGGAGAACCATGAGATCGGAACAGCCGACGCACTGCGACTGACCACGCCGATTCTGGTCGATCACATCTCACCCGGAGCGGCGCGTATCAGGACCGCCCGCAGCCCCACCCGCGGGTCATGCTTCTGGACATCAAGATGCCGAAGGTCGACGGCATCGAGGTACTACGGCGCATCAAGGCGGATGCGCGCACGCGCTCGATCCCCGTCGTCATGCTCACATCCAGCGCCGAGGAAAGCGATCTCGTGAGGAGTTACGATCTGGGTGTCAACAGCTACCTGCTCAAGCCAGTTGATTTCCAGCACTTTTCCGAGGAGATCACGCGCATCGGCTACTACTGGGTCGCGATGAACCGGATACACCCGCTGTGACTGACACCACCGCCTACTTCGCTTCGAGTCGTTGAGAGCAGAAGCTCATGCCCGGGAATGCCTCGATTCTCCGCGAGAGCTTCCGCCTCATCCGTGCGGTGGTGTGTCGTCTGCGGATGCCCTCTCTGATGCAGTAGAGTTTGCCCATGTCGAACGGGCTGCATCAGTCACTGAAGTTCAAGGAAGGTTGGAACCGCGGGCGCTACGGCGCTTACCACAATTTTGATGCGTGGCGTCCCTCCATGTTGGATGCGGGGTTCATAGAGCTTGAGTATTACTATCGGCCCACGGGATTACCCCGCGAACATCAGCCATGGCTGGCGCACCCCCGCATCCATACAACATAGACAGCCCGTCTGAGTTCCATGAACCGAGCAGCTGCACTCCAAGAGAGCCTGGCAGGGTGCAAAGGAGCGGAACCGGCCAAGAGCGGACGTCCAGGTCCTTGGCCGTCGCCCGAGGACCGCCTGACCCCGCGGTTGGACGATGACGGGAGGGTCGTAGCGCTGATCTGCAGATCAGCGGGAGCACTCGCGGATCAGTCTCCCGATCGTTCTGATCGCTGCCTCGACTTTCGGCGTCCACGGGTGCCCGTAGTTGAGTCGCATGAAGTTCCGGTACTCCCGACGCGCTGAAAATATGGGTCCTGGTGCGATGCTGATTCCATGCTCGAGTGCCAAGCGGTGGACTTTTATCGCATCGACGCTGGCAGGCAATTCCACCCACAGCAGGTATCCCCCGTCGGGTCGGATCCAGCGCGTGCCCGACGGGAAATGGCGCTCCAGCGCCGAGAGGTAAGCTGCCTGTTGAGTTTGGAGGCTCCAACGTAATCCCCGCAGATGCCGCTCGTACCCACCTGTGTCGAGGTAATGTGCGATCGCCGCCTGTATCGGAATGCTGGTGGCGAGCGACGTCATGATCTTGCGCCTCAAGACTTCCGGCGCAAATCGGCCCGCCGCGACCCATCCCAGCCGGTACCCGGGTGCGAGGGTTTTCGAGAACGAGCCGCAATCGAGCACCAGCCCCTTGCGATCGAACGCCTTTGCCGGCTTGACGCGCTCCTTACCGAAGTAGAGATCGGTGTAAACACTGTCCTCAATCAGTGGAATGTTCCGCGATGCGAGCAGCCGGACGAGGCGGCTCCTCGAATCGGTCGTCATCGTGGCGCCCAGAGGGTTCTGGAACATCGTCATGAACCAACAGGCGCGTACATTCTCGCGATCCAGGACCCGCTCGAGCTCATCGACATCCACACCGTATCGAGGGTGGGTTGGAATTTCGACGGCGCGCCGGCCGGAACTTTCAACTGCTTGCAGGCAGCCGTAGAACGACGGCGATTCGATTGCGACGATATCCCTGGGCGCAGTCACAGCCTGCAGCGCAAGGTTCAGACCCTCGAGTGCGCCTGCTGTCACGACGATCTCATCCGGCAATACTCGCGCGCCAGCAATGAGATAACGTTGTGCGATCTGCCGACGCAGCATGGTATTTCCGGGCGGCAAATCCTCGACCGTACTCCACGGATCCATTCGCCGCACAGCGGCTGCGAGTGCGCGCGCGAGCTGGCGCAGCGGAAAGAGATCCGGGCTGGGAAAGGCCGAACCGAGCGGCACGACCTCGCGCGCTCGCATCGCTTCAAGGACCTCAAAGACGAGATTGCTGACGTCGGGATGTGCCACGCGGCGGACGGGTTGCGACACAGTCGGTTCGTCTTGTGAGCTGCGCCATGCGCTACTCACGAAGAAGCCCGACCGGGGTCGGGCCTCGAGATAACCGCGGGCTTGCAGGAGTTCGTACGCGTGCACGACGGTCGCGGGGCTTGCACCGCGATTGCGAGACAACTGCCGAATGGAGGGCGCGCGATCGCCGGATCGCAGCGTGCCCTCTCGAATCAATGTTGCGATTTGCTCGGTGAGCTGCTGGTACAACTTCATGGGGAGCGGCCTTGCAGACCGGCCCATGATAGTCGTTGCTAGCGCTGCACGCCGTGTGGCGAGATCAGTCCGAAATGCCAGGCGCCCAGGAGCAGGATGAAAAGCGCGATCGACAGACCGATACGGACGGTGAGCGCACGCACGGTCTGCTCCGACTGCTCGGGGCTTGAGCTCATGTGAAACAGCGCCTTCCCTAGACTGGCGACGATCGCCGCGAGTACCACCGCGACCAGGACCTTGAACTCGCTCGACATCAAGGTCTCTCCCGGGGTGCACGTGCCGCCGCCTGCTCGCGGCGGACAGTGAGTACGACCGTTCCAATACCTGCGCCGATAACGCCCATCATGGCGGCCATGAGGAACACGAGGCCACCGGCGAGTCTGTAAGCCTCGAACAGACCCCAGACGGCCCCGACAGGCGTCGTGGCAAGGAGGAGGGGTTTCGCGATTCTCATAGCTTCGCAGATTACGCCAAACGGCGCGATGGACACAGATGCAGAACAGAGCGATTTGGTGCAATACAGATGGGCGTCCGGCTTATGGAGAGACATCTACTGCATATTGTGGAGTCGGTGCCGCGCGATCTTTCGTGAACGGGCCTCAGCGCGATCATTGCTCGGGTAAACTTGCTCACGCGGTCTCGACTGCGGACTCAAAGACCAGCAATGCCGCCGCAAGATCCTCCAGAGCCGTCCCCACCGACTTGAACACTGTACGCTCGCTCGGCGAGAGTCGCCCGGCGGCATCGCGGTGGCACAACGCCCCGAGCTCATCCTTGACACGTCATGAAATCCGCTCGCCCCCACCCATCAGCACTGTCGGACATCGGATCGCTTCGTTCCGAGGTGCGCTTCTGCCTGACGGCCTATGCTCGATCTGCTCTGGTCCCGCTACCTACGTTCACAGCAACCCGTAAACGCTCCTCCACTACCTCAGATCAACATCAACACTCCCCGACATCCGTTCTGTACCTTCCTTCGAGCGTCACTGGAGACCGAGAAGTCAGAATCAATCCCCGTAGCGTTGAGCTCAATCGACGGTTCAGTACAATCCATTTTTAGCTCAGCGTCGCCGGCTACTCTTCCTCATGTCACGCTCTTCCGGCGACGCTAACCTAAAAATGCTCTGCCTTGGGACTGGGCGCGACCAGCGAGTTTGGAGGAGGTAACACCTGATTGGAACGAGACAGTCGATCGTGTAATTCAATGTTGCTGCCGCCCGCAGAGCGAGGCGATCTCGCTCTCCGTCAGGCCAAGCTCCCAAAGGACCTCCACCGTATCCGCTCCCCGTGCGGGAGGCGAGCGCTGAATACCCGCGGGCGTGCGGCTGAATCGCGGAGCGGGCGCAGGTTGAGTGACTGCGTCCAACCTGACGTAAGTGCCCCGCTGCGCGTTATGTGCGTTATTGGGCGCCTCCTCCAGGTCGAGCACGGGCGCCACGCAGACATCGATCCCTTCCAGCAACTCGCACCATTGCTGCCGTGTTCGCGCCCGAAAAGTAGCGGTGATAGCCTGTTTGAGGCGCGGCCACATCGCGCGATTCATCTGCTCGCGAAACGCTGGTTCGTCCAATCCGAGCGCCCGCAGCAAGGTCGAGTAGAATTTCGGCTCGAGCGCTCCGACGGCGATCCAACGATCATCCGCGCAGCAGTACGTCGCGTAGAAGGGCGCGCCTCCATCGAGCAGATTGGCCTGGCGCGCCGTGCCATCGTCATGGCGGCATCCACCACCTGGCCGCGGCCCGAGCGCTGCCTCTCGTGCAGCGCGCCCAACACGCCGATGCCGAGAAGCATCCCACCCCCGCCAAAATCACCGACCAGATTCAATGGGATCACCGGGCCACTCTCAGGCGTGCCAATGGCGTGTAACGCGCCACTCACCGCGATGTAGTTGATATCGTGCCCGGCGGTGCGCGCGAGCGGGCGGACCTGACTGCCCCCATCCTGTCGCCCGGCCGTACACCAAGCTGGGATTTCTCGCCAGGGCGACGTCGGGTCCAATGCCGAGCCGCTCCATCACGCCGGGTCGGTACCCCTCGATGAGCACATCGCTCTGCTCGATCAGACGCAAGACCGCCTCCACAGCCTCCGGCCGCTGCAGGTCGAGCGCGACGGAGCGGCGGCCCCGATCCAGAATCTCATAGTCGAGGCCAAGCACATCGCTGTCCTGGAGGCGATCGATCCGGATCACCTGCGCACCCATGTCCGCCAGCAGCATCCCGGTCAGCTGCACCGGCCCAATTCCGGCGAGCTCGAGCACTTTGAGGCCGACCAAAGGTCCTGTCGGTGTCGCGTTCATGGGTGTGTGCGCGGCCGGCTCGGGCCTGCTGCGGCAGACGGCAGACGACTACACATCACATTTACCCTGCGACGAGACGGCGAGTTGATCCGCGTGATCTCGGCGCGAGACATGCACCGCAAGGAGCGGGCCAGTTATGAGCAAGCGATTAAAGACAATCCCTAAGTTCGCCAGCGAGGCGGCAGAGAGAGCGTTCTGGGAAAAGAACGACTCGGCGGACTATCTCGACTGGAAGAAGGCGCAGGTTGCAACATTTCCGAACCTGAAGCCTTCCACGAAGACCATCTCTCTGCGCCTACCCCAACATCTTCTGGATGCGATCAAAACGGCTGCGAATGCCCGCGATGTTCCGTATCAGTCGCTGATCAAGGTGTGGCTGCAGGAGAAGATACGAAGGGGCTGATTGAAACTCGGATTTACGGAACACGGATACCGAATTCCGATTTTAGCGCGGGCCGGCGATGACCATGACACCCCCGGAGCTAACCCTATCGGAAGAGCTCGCGGTTCCCGCGGTATAGAGTTTTCCTGGACCCGTTTCCACGCTGCTTGCCCGCTCCGGAACCCTTAGGGCCTGCGCCGCCCGGAGTGTTTCAGCTGAAATCGTGTACCGGCACATCGGAATCATCCTGCAGGGGAGATTCGCGAGAATCGTGTCAAGTGGCAAGGCCCTCTATGTCAATAAGGCTCTACCTTAAGGAAACACATGACTTTGAAGACTCTCGGTTATGCGGCGCAGTCCGCCTCCTCGCCCCTGGCACCATTCAGCTTTAACCGTCGCGAGCCGCTGGAGAAAGATGTCCTGATTGACATCCTCTACTGCGGCGTCTGTCACTCGGACCTACATCAAGCTCGGAGTGATTGGGCGGGTACCCGGTACCCCTGCGTGCCCGGCCACGAGATCATCGGCCGTGTCGCGGCTGTGGGTTC
>JAQGOG010000088.1 GCA_028293765.1 Gammaproteobacteria bacterium | reverse complement strand
CGTAGTGACGCTGCGAGCTCTGGTATTCCACGTGCGCCGTCGAGATCGTGATCCCGCGCGCCTTCTCCTCAGGGGCCTTGTCGATCTGATCGTACGCCATGAACTGGCCGCCGTACGTCTCGGCCATTACCTTCGTCAGCGCCGCCGTCAGCGTCGTCTTGCCGTGGTCAACGTGACCAATCGTCCCTACGTTTACGTGGGGCTTGGTCCGCTCAAATTTCTCTTTAGACATTGAAGGCTTCCTCTAAACCTAACCGCGCGGACTCCCGTAGAGCCCGCACCCTTTAATTCTTGATGATCCCGTCCGCGATATGCGAGGGCACCTCGAGGTACTTCTCGAATTCCATCGTAAACGTTGCGCGACCCTGGCTCATGGAGCGCACGGTCGTGGCGTAACCGAACATTTCCGAAAGCGGCACTTCGGCGGTGATGATCTTGCCGGCGATCTGCTCGTCCATGCCGGTAATCTGCCCGCGGCGCCGATTGAGGTCACCGATGACGTCCCCCGAGTATTCCTCGGGCGTCACGACTTCGACCTTCATGATCGGCTCGAGCAGCACCGGCTTGGCGCGCCTGAAGCCTTCCTTGAAGCCCATGGAGCCCGCGATCTTGAACGCCATTTCGTTCGAGTCGACGTCGTGGTACGACCCGTCGAATATCGTAACTTTGACGTCGACGACCGGATAGCCCGCGATTACGCCCGTATCGACAGCTTCCTTGATGCCCTTGTCCACCGCGGGAATGAATTCCCGGGGAACGGAGCCGCCGACGATGCCGTTCACGAACTCGTAACCCTTGCCCTGCTCATTCGGCTCGAGCCTCAGCCATACGTGACCGTACTGGCCGCGACCGCCCGACTGGCGCACGAACTTACCTTCCGACTCGACTTTCGCACGAATCGTTTCGCGGTAAGCCACTTGTGGCTTGCCGACGTTCGCCTCGACGCTGAATTCGCGCTTCATGCGGTCGACGATGATCTCCAGGTGCAGCTCGCCCATGCCGGAGATGATCGTCTGCCCGGACTCCTGGTCCGTGTGCATGCGAAACGAGGGGTCTTCCTTCGCGAGCCGTTGCAGCGCGAGGCCCATCTTTTCCTGGTCGACCTTCGTTTTCGGCTCGACGGCTACGGAAATGACGGGCGCGGGGAATACCATCTTCTCGAGCGTGATGACCTTCTCGAGGTCGCACAGCGTGTCGCCGGTAGTGACGTCTTTCAGACCCACGGCGGCCGCGATGTCGCCCGCGCGCACTTCCTTGATCTCGGTGCGATCGCTGGCATGCATCTGCAGGAGACGCCCGATGCGCTCTTTCTTGCCTCTCGTCGGCACATACACGGTATCGCCCGAATTGAGCGTGCCCGAGTAAACGCGGAAAAATGTGAGGTTGCCGACGAAGGGGTCGTTCAGGATCTTGAACGCCAGCGCAGCGAACGGCTGGTCGTCACTCGCCGTACGCGTGACCGGCTGGCCGTTTTCGGCCATACCCTTGACGTCCGGCATCTCGGTCGGCGCCGGCATGTATTCGATGATCGCATCGAGCAGTGCCTGCACACCTTTGTTCTTGAAGGCGGTACCGCACATGCACAGAACGATCTCGTTCTTGATGGCACGCTCGCGCAACCCCTTGCGGATCTCCTCCTCGGTCAGCTCCGCGCCTTCGAGGTATTTGTTTGTCAGGGCGTCATCGCCTTCGGCGGCCGCCTCGATCATCTTGCCCCGATACTCGTCGGCCCGATCCTGGAGGTCCGCGGGGATGTCGCGGTACTCGAACTTCATCCCCTGGGTTTCCATATCCCAGTAGATGGCCTTCATGCGCACGAGGTCGACGACCCCTTCGAAGGTGTCTTCGACACCAATCGGAATCTGGATCGAAACCACATTGCCGCGCAGCCGCTTCTCGATCTGCTCGATGCAGCGGAAATAGTTGGCGCCGGCCCGGTCCATCTTGTTGACGAACGCGATACGGGGCACGCCATACCGGTTCATCTGACGCCAGACCGTCTCGGACTGCGGCTGCACGCCGGAGACAGCGCAGAACAGAGCCACCGCGCTATCCAGAACGCGCAGGGAACGCTCGACCTCAATCGTGAAGTCGACGTGACCGGGGGTGTCGATGATGTTGATGCGGTGCTCGGGAAAGGTCTTGTCCATCCCTTTCCAGAAGCAGGTGGTCGCCGCGGACGTGATCGTGATGCCGCGTTCCTGTTCCTGCTCCATGTAGTCCATCACGGCTGCGCCGTCGTGGACTTCGCCGATCTTGTGCGAGACGCCTGTATAAAACAGGATGCGTTCGGTCGTCGTCGTCTTCCCCGCATCGATGTGCGCGGAGATGCCGATGTTCCGATACCGCTCGATTGGCGTCGCGCGTGCCACAGCAAATATCTCTACTTAGATTGGCCGAAAGTCGCCCGGGGCGCGCAGCCAGCCTGCGGCGCTTTCGGCGGGCCGACCCACAGGCAGTTTCCGCCTTCTACTGGGCAGGCCGGTCGTGTGAGTTCTGTTCATAGGCTGTAGGCCTAGTGGTCCGCCGGACTTACCAGCGGTAGTGCGCGAAGGCTTTGTTCGCCTCCGCCATGCGATGCGTGTCCTCGCGCTTTCTGACGGCGGCGCCGCGGCTCTCCGCAGCATCCATCAGTTCATGCGCAAGGCGAAACGACATGGATTTCTCGCTGCGGTCGCGGGCAGCCTCGATCACCCAGCGCATCGCCAGTGTCTGGCGGCGCGTCGAGCGGACTTCAACCGGCACCTGGTACGTGGCACCGCCGACGCGACGAGACTTCACCTCAACGACCGGCTTCACGTTGTCGAGCGCGGTGGAGAGGATCTCGATCGCTTCCGCGCCCTTCTTGCCGGTCTTCTCGCTGATGCGGTCGAGTGCACCGTAGATGATGCGTTCGGCAGCGGACTTCTTGCCGCTCTTCATGACGACGTTCATGAATTTGGCGAGCATGTCGTTGTTGAATTTCGGGTCCGGAAGAATGGTGCGGACCGGAGCTTGAGCTCTGCGGGACATACGCTAACCCTTATTTCTTAGCGCGCTTCGCGCCATATTTCGAACGACTCTGCTTACGCTCGGCGACGCCGGCGCAATCCAGAGTGCCGCGAACGGTGTGATACCGCACGCCTGGGAGGTCCTTTACGCGGCCACCGCGGATGAGCACTACCGAGTGCTCCTGAAGGTTGTGACCTTCACCGCCGATGTAGCTCGTCACTTCGTAGCCGTTCGTCAGGCGTACGCGGCAGACCTTCCGGAGGGCCGAGTTCGGCTTCTTCGGCGTCGTCGTGTAGACGCGCGTGCAGACGCCGCGCTTCTGGGGGGATGCCCCGAGCGCCGGCACCTTCGTTTTCTCTGCCTTCGTCCGGCGCGGTTGCCGGATGAGCTGACCCGTGGTCGCCATGCTTCGCTTATCTCCAAGATCCTGCGTCGAGCGCGCTCGAGCATTCGTGCGCGCGATTTGCGGCTAGAAGAAGACCGGGCCGCCTGCGTGAGGCGGCCCGGTATTAGTAAAGTCGCTGTTTTCGGCACCGGCGTGCAGTGAGGGCCGGACCGACAAAGGCCGGCGATTCTAGGTACGGGGGCGGGGAGTGTCAACCGCTGGAAGCGCCGCAGGACAAAGGAGTGGCTGCGGACGCAATAATAAGTGCCAAACCCGTCGCCTCAGAGGCCGGTCCGGCGAGCTCAAGTGTAATCCATGCGTCGCCCGCAAATGCTTTCCGCGCCGGCGAATCGCTACGCCCCGGCTACCGCTGGGACTAAACTTCGTCCGGCGCACGCGGCGACCGTCCGGCCCGCGGACCCGAAGGACGACACCGGCCAGTCCGAAGTCGGCGCCTGGTACATCCGAAATGGGCAGCGCGCGACGGGTCAAGAGCTCATGGGAAAGGCGTTTGCCAAGCACCCCGGTGGAGTTGTGGCACTACCTTCGCGCTGCCGAGGCGTATCTCGAAGTGCCTCCGCCTGACCGACACCGCGCCGGGTGGTAAGCGAATGAAGGCGCTGTACCCTTCGAGACGCACTAAGTGGGGGCAACGGATTCGTGCGCTTTTGGCTCATTCGCTAGGAGCTTCACACCCGGCGCTCCTGGCGCGCCGAAAGTCCGCAACGTCGCCGCCGCGGTCACAACCGCACGCGGCAAGGGGCAAACCAACATCCGCGCTGCCCGGGGAACGGTGGTTCGGTCCACCGCGCATTAACTGACGCAGTACGCACTTCCGGCATCGAAAACCGGTGTCGGAATTGCTTTGTAACAGACTGACTGTTTACGATGCCCCGACTCCCGTTCAGGGCGTTATTTTTAAGCAAAACACAGGCAGGGACTGCCGTTCGAACCAGGTGACTCGGCATTCTCCGAGACGGAGGCGGCTAGTGCGTGGCTTGCTCGCGGTGTGGCTTCTGGGCCTGGCCGCACTCATATCCTCTGCGGTTGCCGGGGCGGCCCCGGCTGCGGCGGCCGAGCCAGCCTTCGAAGTGCGATTGCTTGACACTGCAACAGCGGATCCGACCCCGGAAGCGGTCACCAGCGGCTCGCTCGACCCCCGTTTCGGCCCCTTCACCAACCGTGCATCGCGAAAGTTGCCCGACACAGTCTGGGTGCGAGTGCGGGCGGAGGAGTCCTTTAATCCGCGGGGCGTGCCGGTTCTGATTGCCCGCATGGGTTGGTTCCAGCGAGTCGACATATTCCCGGGTGGACCGACCGCGAGCCAACCGCTGGACCGCGCCACCGACCTGCGGGAATTTGGCGGCGCCCACGACGGCGTGTTCATCCTTCCCAACGGCTTTAAGGCCGGACAATCGTTTTATGTGCGGGTTGCGCCGGTGGGCGATGGCATAGGGTCTCTGCGCTTCCACGCCTCCACGTTGGATGCGACGCTTGCGCGCGCCGCCGCGCACTCCCGCATGATTGCGATTGCCTTCGGCGCGTTGACGGCGATGTCACTGGGCGCGCTCCTGATCTGGTTCATCCTGCAAGACAGGCTGTTCCTCCTGTATCCGGCGCTGTTTTTCCTGGAGGCGCTCTACCTCATCTACTTTTCGGGGCAGGGCTTCGACTGGCCTGTGTTTTCGTACGCCAAAGCGATCAGCGCCTACACCTGGAACGTACCGGTGGCGCTTGGGGGGGCGGTCGCTTGCCTGTTCATACGCGAGATTGCCGATCTCAAGCACACCTCACCGCGCGCCTACACGGTATTTGGCTGGCTCGCGTGGACGTTCGTGGTGCTCGCGTTTTCCAATGTCGCGAACCTGGTCGGCTTGGGAGGACTGGTCGCCGCGATTGGCAACCTCGCGTTCGCAGGAACCGGAATCTTCACGCTGGTGGTTGCCTTCCTGGCGTGGCGGCGCGGCAACCGAGCCGCGGGCTTTTTTCTGATCGCGTGGGTGATGCTCGAGACGTTCGCGATCGCCACCGCCGTTAGCCTTCTCGTCGGCAGAGCCGAACACGCCGAACGGCTGCTCTACTATGGGCTGCCCCTCTCGATCGTCGCCGCGGCAATCCTGGTCGCTCTTGGCGTGGCCGATCGCCTGCGCGAGCAGCGTCTCGCCCTATCGGACGCGGAACGCCGCGCGCAGACGGATCCGCTCACCGGGGTGTTGAATCGCCGGTCACTCATCGAGCGACTGGACGCCGCCTGCCTCCGCGCCCGCGCGCGTGGTCTCCCCATAGCGCTGTTGTTCATCGATCTCGATCATTTCAAAGAGATCAACGACTCCTTCGGCCATCCGGCGGGCGACGCCTGCCTGCACGCTATCATCGGGCCGATTCAGACCGAACTGCGGCATTTCGACGTCATCGGGCGGTACGGCGGCGAGGAGTTCGTAGTCATCCTCAGCAGCGCGGACATCGCGGCCGCACGCCCTATCGCCGAGCGCATTCGCAACCGGGTGGCGGATGTGCGAGTGGAAGGGTTCGGCACGCCGATTCGCCTGACGTGCAGCATCGGAGTGGCAACCAGCGATACGCTGGGCGTGTGGGGAGAACACTTGATCGCCCAAGCCGACGCGGCCGTCTACGCCGCGAAGCGATCGGGGCGCAACCAGGTACAGGTCGCGGCACCGATAGCAGCCTAGCGCGCTCGCGCGTTGCAGGCGTGTGGCTGGCCGATCGGCGGCGTAACGCGCAGATGAGTCGTTTGGTCGCAATTCGTATTTTTGTGCGCGACGCAAGCTCATAATTGTGCCTTGCTCCAGGCGCACCCACTTACAACATGAGCCGCGGGGTCCCGCCCCCAGCCGATGGGAGAGACGCGATGTCTGCAGTAGCTTCCCGGATCTATAGCGCCCTTATTTGTTCAGCGTTCATCAGCGTTGGGGCTCTCGCGAGCACCAACTCGCATGCGGCAGACATTTACGACGCCGCCGTACAACACCCCGGCCGAAGCGCGAAGGACCTCAAGCGCGACACCCTCGAGCACCCCGCTGACATCTTACGTCTCGCCGGGATCAAACCAGGCATGCGCGTAGCGGATGTGCTCGCCGCCGATGGATATTACAGCGAGCTCGTGAGCTACGTCGTCGGACCCAAGGGGCACGTCCTGCTGCTCAACAACAAGGCGTACGACGATTGGAGCGAGGGCCAATTCGAGACGCGGCTCGCCGGCAATCGCCTGCCCAACGTCGAGCATCGGACTGTGGACCTCGAGCACCTCGATCTTCCCGCCGCCTCGCTCGATGTCCTCGTCATGGTCAAGGTCTACCACGACCTTTACTGGGTCGACTCCGATCCTAAGACCACCTGGCCCAAGATGGACGCGAACGTCGTGCTCAACCAACTCACGCGCGTGTTGAAACCGGGCGGAATACTCTTGATCGTCGACCACTCGGCCAAGGCAGGCACCGGCAGCGCGGACGCCGGCCCCCTGCACCGGATCGATGAGGCCTACACGAAGCAGGATTTCGAAAAGCGCGGCTTCGAGCTCGTCGGGAAGAGTGATCTGCTGCGCATTCCGGCCGACAAACGTGACCAGATTTCCTATAAGCCGCCGCTGCTCGGGAACACCGATCGGTTCGTGCTCGTGTTTCGCAAGCAGGAGGGTTAGAAGCCGCGCTCACGGTCTCGGGCGGGGAGTTCGCCAGGGACCTGCTGCGGAACGTGTTCACAGGCGGCCCGGGTTGGACCACTGGCCCGCCCGCGAGCTGCGCGCCCCGCGCGAAGCTTAGCCAGCCAGACTTCTAACGCGCGTCGCCCGGTTGTTGCCGGAGCTTCTTCCCATCGCGTCCAACAGCGGCTGTAACGCGTCGAGCAACTTCGTCGCGCACGCGATGTCCTCGGACACCTTGCCCGTGGCCTCGAACTCCGCCACTTCGAGGCCGATGATCTCGTTGCCGGCCAGGGTGGCACAGGCCGAGCGCACATCGGACAGCGACAGACCGCCGGGCACGCTGTACTCGGTCGGTACGATACCCGGATCGAGCACATCGCAGTCGATGTGGATATAGACCGGGGAATCGCCAATCGCGGCCCGCAGCCTTGCGGTGAGATTCGCGCCCGGCGCCACGAGTTGCGGAGCTCCCGCGTCGATCAGCGCCCGCTCGGCGGGATCGATGTCGCGTGCGCCGACGAGCACCACGTTCGACAGACTCAAGCCCTCACCGAGTCCCGAATTCCAAAGCCCGGCTGCTCCGGTCAGCACCAGACCGCCGAGATAGCCGGTGACCGTGGTTTTGGGCGTGTTCGAGTCAGCATGCGCGTCGAACCAAACAATGCAGGCGCCCGGGAAATTGCGGGCAACCACCGGCAGAGTCGCCAGCGCGCACGCGCAGCGACCCATGGTCGTCAACGGGGTTCGCCCTGCCACCAGCACGCGGTCAATGGCCTGCGCGAGCTCGGACAGGGAAGGTCGCGCCGCCGCCAGCTCTGCGGCCCATCCGAGCGCGAGCGGTGGCTCCGACTTGGCGAGCCGTACAGGCGCCACACCGGTTCGCGCCGAAAGTTGCGCACCCAGCAGCGCGGCGCCCGCCATGCCGCGCGGATTACGGTCGCCGCCTCGTCCTTGATAAATCGTCAGAGCAAGTCGTGAGGCGGGGTTCATACCCGTAGGGTGGTGGATGCCCCGCGTGTGGTCAAGGTGGCTCGGCTGTGATGCTCAACGGGGTGCGGCATTCTCGCTGTCAGTGCCGCTCTGGCTCGCGATCAGTCAGTCCGCGCTGCGCAGCTCCGCTGCCTCAGTGACGTAGCGTGCATACCGAAAGTCGCGAATATTCACGATATTCGCTCCCGTCCACTCCAACAGAATGAAGTACAGCGGCGTGCCCGCCGGATCGCCGGGATCGCGCACCAGCACGGCGGGCCGCCGCTCCACGAATCCGGGCACGAGCTGCCACCCGCCAGCGCGGGCGTAGTTGCTGAAATAGTTGCCCACTTCGGTCCGGCCGCTGCGGCGTATCCGGTTCACGAGCTCGAGGTGCACTTCATCTGCGAGCATGTCGCGCACGCTGTCGAAGTCCCGCGCATTGAATCGGTCGACATAGGCGGCCAGCAGGGCGCGCTCGGCGTCCGCCAGGACTGGCGGCGGGCGATCGTCCGTCTCTTGCGCCAGCTCACGCAACCGCGCACGACCGCGATGCAGAGCCGCCTTGATGGCAGGAATGCTGCTGCCCGTTATTCCGGCGATTTCCTCCAGCGAATAGCCCAGCACGTCCATGAGGATGACGCCGCTTCGCTGCGCCACCGGGAGGCGCATGAACGCCGTCAGGCTGGCGGCCGCTATTTCAGTGTCGATTGCGGCCGGCGCGGGATCGATGATCATTTCCAGATCCTCGTCTGAGAGGGCGACATCCCGCCGCGAGCGGCGCCGCAGGAAGTCCAGTGCGGCGTTGTGGGCGATGCGAACCAGCCAGCTCTCCAGGTGATCGATCGAGTCCGTCCGCGGCAGCGCCTCGATCGCTTTCATGAGTGCCTCCTGCACCACGTCCTCGCCGTCGATGACGGAGCCCGTCATACGGGCACAGTAGCGATGCAGCCTCGGCCGCAATCGTTCGAGGGCCTGGTCGAACCCTTGGACGTTGGGGTGGGTGCCGGTGGGAGCGCTCATGGAGATCTGCGGGATGGTCATCCTCGTTAAGACGTTTCACCGGCGCCGAAAGATGCGCACCGCGCCGTGAAAAGCGTTATCGGCCCCCCGATGGCCGCGGGCCGGCGATTAGAGCCCGAAGCCACGCGCCCTGTGCGGCTGCCGAGGTCACCCTGGAACCCATCGACCCTGGCAGCACACGGTAGGAGCGCCACGATGAAGCTGCATACGTTCGTCGGTTCGCCCAACGGCCGCAAAGGTCGAGGCCGTCATCGATTACCTGGCCCTGAACGTCGAAATCGAATGGCGCTCGCCTGGTTCAGTACCGCGTCACCGAGTGACTAGCGGCGCGCTCACTTCGGCTTGCGGAATTTCAGGATGAACTGGTCCGTCTTGCCGCGAATCGTGGGATCGAACACGGGTGCGGCATGCGGGTCGTTGGGATTGCGCAGAATTTCACTCTGCCCTTCGAACTTGAAACCGGCGGCGACGACCTCTGCCTTCACAGCCTCCGGGTCGATACGGTGCAGAGTCGACGTATCGCGAAAGCCAGAACCCTTTTCCGCGGTGTGATCGAGGACGATGAACACGCCGCCGGGCTTCAGTGCATTGAATATCGTCTTGTCGACAGCGCCTACGTCCACATCGGGGATGTTGTGCAGGTCGTGATAGTTCTGCGAGGTCCAGATCATGTCGACCGGTTCCGGGAGCGACAGGTCGGTCACGCGCTGCACGCTCACTGTGACGTTACTGTAGTGCGGATCCGCGGCAATGGCCTGCACCGCCGCTGCCGGATCCGGAGAGCCTTCTTTAGCTGTCGGACGCCGCGGCGGCGCGACCGCGAACACATGACCCTTCGGCCCGACAACAACGCTGAAAATACGCGTGAAGTAACCGGACCCAGGCAACAGATCGGCCACTTTCTGGCCCGGCTTCAAACCGGCGAAGGCGATGCTCTCATCGGGCTTGCGATCCGTATCGCGTTTCCGATCGGTGTCCGGACGCGCCGGGTCGGCAACGGCGTCGGCGACCGCTTTCGGGATTCCGCCCGCGGCGTGGGCATCGAGGATGGAGAAGCTTAAAGCGGCGGCCACAGCTCCCGCAGCCACAGAGAAAGTACGTATCATTCGACGGCCCCCCTTGGTTAGATTCCCCACTCTAGCAGCCGGCACGTGCGGGCTACTATCGCTTCGACATCGAGAGACCTCGACGTGGTCGGGAACGCTACGCCGGACCGGCGCGAAGTTCGAGCTCCCAGGTCTCGGCGATCAGGTCGTGCGCGAAACTATGGTGAGGCTCCTCCGCCGTCTTCCTGAACCCCGCCTCGCTATAGAGACGGCGAGCCGCCGTGAGATTCTCCTGGGTCCACAGCACGATCTTCTGGTAGCCAGCCGTGCGCGCAAAGCGCACGCACTCGGTGACGAGCGTGCGACCGATCCCTAAGCCGCGAGCATCGGGCTCCACTAACAGCAGCCGGAGTTTCGCCGTGGTGGTGTCTTTGGCGACGAGGAAAATGCAGCCCAGTCGGCGACCCTCGCGTTCAGCAATCCAGCAGCGTTCCCGACTCGCATCGAAATTGTGGATGAAGCCCACCGCGACTTCGGCGACGAGGGCTTCGAACTCCTCGTCCCAGCCGTACTCCTTGCAGTACAGCTCCCCGTGCCGCTGAATGACCCAGCCCATATCGCCGGGGCGATGCGGACGGAGGGAGACCTCCGCAGCGTGGGGTCCGTTGTGAGGGCGGGAGCCATTGGGACCAGCGGTCTGCGTGAGATCAGAGGGCTTGCCTGGAGGAGCGGGCGGCTCGTCGAGAGCGGAGGGCGCGTTGCGCCCAGAGGCCGCGCTGGGGACGGGAACCTCGCTCGGGCGAGCACGCTTGCTGGGGTCGGCTGTCGAGCCGCAGGGCGTCCCGAGTGTCATCGGACCGGCGAAGGCGCTCTGAATGACCTCCATTGCCTGCAGCACGGCTCGGCGGCGTTGATCGTCGAGTGCGCTGAGCATCGCACGCACCTGCTGCTGCGAGCGCCGTTCCAGCGGCGCGAACACCCGCTTCCCCGCCGGCGTCAGCCGAAGATGCTGTCGCCGGCCATCCGCCGCGGATGCAGTACGCGCCAGCAGTTTCTTCGCCTCGAAGCCCTTGAGCATGCGGCTCAGGTAACCCCGATCCAGTTCGAGCTCATCAGCCAGCTCCCCGGCCGTGACATCCCGGCGATGAGCGACCTCGTACATCACCCGAACCTCGGTAAGCGAGTAAGGGCTGTCGAGCAGCCCCTCGGACAACACGCCGATACGGCGCGTGTAGTCCCGATTGAAAGCGCGCACCCGGGCGATCTCGGCAGCGTCTATGGGCATGGCAGCGACTCGGGAAGCGAAGCGAAGACCCCAGAATTTTAATGATATAGTTGCCTGAGTCAACTATATTGCGGCCCACGGAGTCCTGCTCGGAGTCGACTCGGGAACCTACCTGCGCGACTCAAACGCCATGCGCAGACCCAGTCCGGCGAGCACGGTCCCCATCAGCCAACGCTGCACCACCATCCATGTGGGACGCGATCCGAGAAACGTCGCGATGCTGCCGGCGCCCGTCGCGATCAGGGCGTTCACGGTGAGACTGATCACGATCTGCATGCTTCCAAGAACCAGCGACTGTGTAAGCACGCTGCCGCGAGCGGGGTCGATGAACTGCGGCAACAGCGACAGGTAGAGCATCGCGGCCTTCGGATTGAGCAGATTCGTTAAAAATCCCATCGCGAGAAGCCTGCGATTACTGTCCGCCGGCAGGTCGCGCACCTGAAAAGCCGAGCGGCCACCGGGCTTCAACGCCTGCCAGGCAAGATGCAGAAGATAGACGGCTCCGGCCAGCCGCAACACGTCGTAGGCGAACGGCACCGCAAACAGCAGCGCCGTTATGCCTAACGCCGCCGCCACCATGTAGACCAGAAACCCGAGACCCACGCCTCCTAACGAAATCAACCCGGCCTTGCGCCCCTGACAAATCGAGCGCGACACGAGATACATCATGTTCGGTCCGGGCGTCACAACCAGCCCAAGCGCCACGAATGCGAAAGCGATCAACGACGCCGTAGCAGGCATACCAACTCCTCAGCCGCTTATCCTCAGGCTCATCCTTTCAGTTCGCTCCTACGGCGCCTTCAGGCGACCTGAGGCGTCTACCGAACAGCCCACACGTTACCTCGACTCGAAGCGCGACCGCAGATACGTCCGTCGCCGCCGCGCCGGCACTGTACTGGTCTTCGACCTGCACTGGCGGAATCTTGTCCATGAAGATGGTGTGGGCGTAGGCGGTAGGCTGAAGGTCCCCGGTTGGCCGCTTCGCAAAAAAAAACGGGCTGGGGAAAGCTTTCGCTCTTCCCAGCCCGTATCTGCTCAGTCAGGTGCCGGAGCCCGTTGCTCCAGCACCAGCGACTTGGCCTGTAGCGGCGACCTTAGCTCGCGGCGGTCTCGGACTCTTCTCCGACGCTCGATTCCTCGGTGTCCGGCAACCCGCCGCCGACGTCCATGAAGCTCCGACGCTCCGGGCCATCGGTCTTGCGACGGCGTGAGGCATGGGCCGCGAAGCCCGTACCTGCCGGGATGAGCCGGCCGACGATGACGTTCTCCTTCAACCCACGCAGATCGTCCTTCAGACCACGTACCGCAGCTTCCGTAAGCACGCGGGTCGTCTCCTGGAACGAGGCTGCCGAGATGAACGATTCCGTCGCCAGCGAAGCCTTGGTGATGCCCAGCAGCACAGGCTGCAACACCGCCGGCTCCTTGCCAGCCCGTTCTGCGGTGTCGTTGATGAACAGCGCACGCGCCCGATCGAGCTGCTCACCGCGGAGCAGGGTCGTCTCACCCGCCGACTGCACCTCAGTCTTGCGCAGCATCTGCCGGATGATGACCTCGATATGCTTATCGTTGATCTTCACGCCCTGCAGACGGTAGACATCCTGAATCTCGCGGACGAGATAGTTCGCCAGCGCCGCAATGCCCTGCAGGCGCAGGATGTCATGCGGGTTCGGCTCGCCGTCCGCGATGACCTCGCCGCGCTCGACGGTTTCACCTTCGAACACGTTGAGCTGGCGCCACTTCGGAATCAGCTCTTCGTACTTGTCGGCATCGTCGCCAGTGATGATCAGACGGCGCTTGCCCTTGGTTTCCTTGCCGAAGCTCACCGTACCGGACTTCTCCGCGAGAATCGCGGGGTCCTTCGGCTTACGTGCTTCGAACAGATCGGCCACGCGGGGCAGACCGCCCGTGATGTCGCGAGTCTTCGATGATTCCTGCGGAATGCGTGCGATGACGTCGCCCACCGATACCTTCGCGCCGTCCTCGAGGCTGACTAGCGCGCCGGCAGGCAGTGTGTACACGGCCGGAATGTCGGTATTGGCGAAGGTCACTTCCTTGCCCTTCGGGCTGATCAGCTTCATCGTCGCACGCACGTCCTTGCCACCACGCTGCTTGGTGTCGAGAACAACGGTGCTCGAGAGGCCCGTGACGTCGTCGACCTGGGTCGTGACCGTCATGCCATCGACGAAATCCTGGAACTTCAACAGACCCGCCACTTCGGTGACGACCGGGTGGGTATGCGGATCCCAGGTCGCAACGACCTGTCCCGCCGCGACCGTATCGCCTTCCTTGACGTTGATCATGGCGCCGTAGGGGATCTTGTAGCGCTCGCGCTCGCGACCGAAATCGTCGATTACGCCGATCTCGCCGGAGCGGGATACTGCCACGAGGTGCCCCTTGTCGTGCTGCACCGTCTTGATGTGATGGAAACGGATGACGCCGCGGTTACGCACCTCGACACTGCTCGCCGCCGCTGCTCTGGATGCCGCGCCGCCGATGTGGAAGGTACGCATCGTGAGCTGGGTTCCCGGCTCGCCGATGGACTGCGCCGCGATGACGCCAACGGCCTCACCGATGCTGATCGGCCGACCGCGCGCGAGATCGCGCCCGTAGCAGCTCGAACACACTCCGTAGCGTGTCTGGCAGCTGATCGGCGAACGCACATTCATCTGATCCACGCCCTCGGCCTCGAGCAAGCGGACGAGCTTCTCATCGAGCAGCGTGTTCTTGACAATCAGCACTTCCTCGGTGCCCGGCTTCAGAATGTCTTCCGCGATGACGCGACCGAGCACTCGCTCGCCAAGTTGCTCGACGACATCGCCACCCTCGACGAGGGGGGCCATGCTCAAGCCGCGCGAGGTTCCGCAATCGACCTCGGTAACGACCAGGTCCTGCGCCACGTCGACGAGGCGGCGTGTGAGATAGCCGGAGTTGGCCGTCTTCAACGCCGTGTCGGCGAGACCCTTACGAGCGCCGTGGGTCGAGATGAAGTACTGCAGAACGTTCAAGCCTTCACGGAAGTTCGCCGTGATCGGCGTCTCGATGATCGAGCCGTCAGGCTTGGCCATCAGGCCGCGCATGCCGGCGAGCTGCCGGATCTGCGCAGCGGAACCGCGCGCCCCGGAGTCGGCCATCATGAAGATCGAGTTGAACGACTTCTGCTTCTGCTTCTGACCCTTCGAGTCGACCGCTTCCTCCGTGCCGAGCTTTTCCATCATGACCTTCGCCACCTGGTCGTTAGCACGCGACCAGATATCGACGACCTTGTTGTAACGCTCGCCGTTCGTGACGAGACCGGACGAGTACTGGTCCTGGATCTCCTTCACTTCATGATCGGCGGCCGCGACGATCTTGGTCTTCTGCTCCGGGATGACGATGTCGTCGATGCCGAAGGAGATGCCCGATCGGGTGGCGTAGTGGAAGCCGGTGTACATGAGCTGGTCGGCGAACACCACGGTCTCCTTGAGACCGAGCGCGCGGTAGCACGCATTGATGGTCGCGGAGATCTGCTTCTTCGTCATGTCTACGTTGACGATGTCGAAGGACAGGCCCTTCGGAAGAATCTCGAACAACAGCGCACGACCCACAGTCGTGGGGATGAGGCGCATCCGCTCCTGCATCGCGCCGCCTTCGACGCGCACGGTGTCCTTGAGGCGCACCTTCACCTTGGCCTGCAGATCCACGCTACGGCTCTCGTAGGCACGATGCACTTCGGCCACGTCGGCGAAGAACATGCCTTCACCGGTCGCGCCGACTTTCTCGCGAGTCATGTAGTAGAGGCCGAGAACGACGTCCTGCGACGGCACGATGATCGGATCACCATTCGCCGGCGAGAGGATGTTGTTCGAGGACATCATCAGAGCGCGCGCTTCGAGCTGCGACTCCAGCGACAGCGGCACGTGAACGGCCATCTGGTCGCCGTCGAAGTCGGCATTGAACGCCGTGCAAACCAGCGGGTGCAGCTGGATCGCCTTGCCCTCGACCAGCAACGGCTCGAACGCCTGGATCCCCAGGCGGTGCAGAGTCGGTGCGCGGTTCAGCATCACGGGATGCTCGCGGATCACCTCTTCGAGAATGTCCCAGACTTCCGGTCCTTCGCGCTCGACCAGGCGCTTGGCCGCCTTGATCGTCGAAGCTTCGCCACGCAGCTGCAGCTTCTGGAAGATGAAGGGCTTGAAGAGCTCCAGCGCCATCTTCTTCGGCAGACCGCACTGATGCAGGCGCAGCTGCGGGCCGACCACGATGACCGAACGGCCCGAGTAGTCGACGCGCTTGCCGAGCAGGTTCTGGCGGAACCGGCCCTGCTTGCCCTTGATCATGTCGGCGAGCGACTTCAACGGGCGCTTGTTGGTGCCCGTGATGGCGCGGCCGCGACGGCCGTTGTCCAGCAACGCGTCCACCGCTTCCTGCAACATGCGCTTTTCGTTGCGCACGATGATGTCAGGCGCGTTCAGCTCAAGGAGCCGGCGCAGACGGTTATTGCGATTGATGACGCGACGGTACAGGTCATTGAGGTCCGACGTCGCGAAGCGGCCGCCATCCAGCGGCACGAGCGGACGCAGGTCGGGCGGCAGCACGGGTAGGACGGTCATGACCATCCATTCCGGCTTGTTACCCGACTCGATGAACGACTCGATGAGCTTCAGGCGCTTCGACAGCCGCTTCAGCTTCGTCTCGGACGAAGTGGCGGACATCTCCTCGCGCACCTTCGTCATCTCGGCCGCCAGATCGATCGTCCGCAGCAGCTCGAACACCGCCTCGGCGCCCATGCGGGCGTCGAACTCATCGCCGTGCTCCTCGATCGACTCGAGATACATCTCGTCCGTCAACAGCTGGCCGCGCTGCATCGGGGTCATGCCTGGGTCGATGACGACGAAGGCTTCGAAGTACAGCACGCGCTCGATCTCACGCAGCGTCATGTCGAGCATGAGGCCGATACGCGAGGGCAGCGACTTCAGGAACCAGATGTGCGCGGTCGGGCTCGCGAGCTCGATGTGACCCATGCGCTCGCGGCGCACTTTCGACTGGGTCACCTCGACGCCGCACTTCTCGCAGACGACGCCGCGGTGCTTCAGGCGCTTGTACTTACCGCACAGGCACTCGTAATCCTTCACCGGCCCGAAAATCTTCGCGCAGAACAGTCCGTCACGCTCGGGCTTGAACGTGCGGTAGTTGATGGTCTCCGGCTTCTTTACTTCGCCATAGGACCACGCCCGGATCATTTCCGGGGAAGCCAGCCCGATCTTGATCGAGTCGAAATGCTCGACCGGAGCGTGCTGCTTGAACAGTTTAAGAAGGTCTTTCATCTCTAAAGTCTCCTGCCGGCGCGTAGCGCCGTTGCTCCTGCGGGGTTCGCGCTGCGCGAACCCCGAGGAAAGTGGGGCGTAGCCCTAAGCAACATCAGTCCTGTTCCAGTTCCATATTGATGCCCAGCGAGCGGATTTCCTTCACGAGTACGTTGAAGGACTCCGGCATACCGGCATCCATCTGGTGATTGCCGTCGACGATGTTCTTGTACATCTTCGTACGGCCGTTCACGTCGTCGGACTTGACAGTCAACATCTCCTGCAATGTGTACGCGGCGCCGTAGGCCTCGAGCGCCCAGACTTCCATCTCTCCGAAACGCTGGCCACCGAACTGCGCCTTGCCGCCCAGCGGCTGCTGGGTCACGAGGCTGTACGGTCCGGTCGAGCGGGCGTGCATCTTGTCGTCGACGAGGTGGTTGAGCTTCAGCATGTACATGTAGCCCACCGTCACCTGGCGCTCGAAGCGCTCACCCGTGCGGCCGTCGAACAGATGCGTCTGGCCATTGAGCGGGAGGTCCGCCAGCGCCAGCATCTTCTTGATCTCCACTTCGGCCGCGCCGTCGAACACCGGCGTCGCCATCGGCACGCCGTTCGACAGATTCTTGGCGAGCTCCATCAGCTCGACGTCCGTGAGGCTGTCGATATCCTCGTGCTGGCCGCCGGTCTCGTTGTAGACGCGCTTGATGAAGCCACGCAGATCGGCGATTGCCGCCTGCGCCTCGACCATCCTGCCGATCTTCAAACCAACGCCCTTCGCCGCCCACCCCAGATGCGTTTCCAGCACCTGCCCGATGTTCATGCGCGAAGGCACGCCCAGCGGGTTGAGGACGATGTCGACGGGGTTGCCGTCGGCGCCGTAAGGCATGTCCTCGACCGGAACGATCGTGGAGATAACGCCCTTGTTACCGTGGCGGCCGGCCATCTTGTCGCCCGGCTGCACGCGGCGCTTCACCGCGAGATAGACCTTCACCATCTTGAGCACGCCCGGGGCGAGATCGTCGCCGGCCGTGATCTTGGCCTTCTTGTCGTCGAGACGCTTCTCGAACGCCTTGCGCTGGAGCTTCAGACGCTCCGAGGTCTGCTCGAGCTGCGAGTTGGCTTCCTCGTCCTCGAGGCGGATCTCGAACCACTCCTCGCGCGGTACCTCATCGAGATACTCGGTCGTGATCTTCGTACCTGCCTTGAGCTTCCGCGGGCCACCCGCGACGCTCTGGTCCAGGAGCAGGCCACGCACGCGCTGGAAGAGATCGTCTTCCAGGATGCGCTGCTGGTCGGCGAAGTCCTTGCGCACTCGCTCGACTTCGGCCTTCTCGATCGAGAGGGCACGCGAGTCCTTGTCG
This sequence comes from Gammaproteobacteria bacterium, assembly GCA_028293765.1. Taxonomy (GTDB): domain Bacteria; phylum Pseudomonadota; class Gammaproteobacteria; order Steroidobacterales; family Steroidobacteraceae; genus 13-2-20CM-66-19. Next base: position 6,864 of record JAQGOG010000088.1, on the reverse strand, counting down.
ACGCCGTCACGTGTGAACACGCGAACGTCGATGACAGTGCCGTCCATTCCGGGAGGCACGCGCAGGCTCGTGTCCTTCACGTCCGATGCCTTCTCGCCGAAGATTGCGCGCAGCAGCTTCTCTTCCGGAGTGAGCTGCGTCTCGCCCTTCGGCGTGACCTTGCCCACCAGGATGTCGCCGGCCTTCACTTCCGCGCCGATGAACGCGATACCCGCCTCATCGAGCTTCGCCAGCGCAGCGTCGCCGACGTTCGGGATGTCCGCCGTGATTTCCTCGGGTCCGAGCTTCGTGTCACGCGCTACGCACGTGAGCTCCTCGATATGAATCGTCGTGAAGCGGTCTTCCTGCACGACTCGCTCGGAGATGAGGATCGAGTCCTCGAAGTTGTAGCCGTTCCACGGCATGAACGCGACGAGCAGGTTCTGCCCGAGCGCGAGCTCGCCGAGGTGGGTGGACGGGCCGTCGGCCAGCACGTCACCGCGCGAGATCCGGTCACCGCCATTCACCAGCGGACGCTGGTTGATGCACGTGTTCTGATTCGAGCGCGTGTACTTCGTCAGGTTGTAGATGTCCACGCCAGGCTCGCCGGCGGTGGTCTCGTCGTCGTTCACACGAACCACGATGCGGGACGCGTCGACCGAGTCCACTAGCCCGCCGCGCTTTGCGACGACCGTGACACCCGAATCGATGGCGACGGGACGCTCCATTCCGGTGCCGACGAGCGGCACTTCGGAACGCAGGGTCGGCACCGCCTGGCGCTGCATGTTCGAGCCCATGAGCGCGCGGTTCGCGTCGTCATGCTCGAGGAACGGGATGAGCGACGCCGCGACCGAGACGATCTGCTTCGGGCTCACGTCCATGTAGTTGATGCGCTCGCGAGGCATCAGCGTGAACTCGTTCTGGTACCGGCAGGACACCAGCTCGTCGGTAACCTCACCATCGGGACCGAGCACGGTGTTCGCCTGCGCAACCGCGAACTCGCCTTCCTCGATGGCCGACAGGTAGTCGATCTGGCTCGTTACCTTACCGTTCGTGACACGCCGATACGGAGTCTCGAGGAAACCGTACTGGTTGGTGCGCGCGTACACAGACAGCGAGTTGATGAGGCCGATGTTCGGACCTTCAGGCGTCTCGATCGGGCACACGCGACCGTAGTGGGTCGGATGCACGTCGCGGACTTCGAATCCCGCGCGCTCACGCGTTAGACCGCCCGGGCCCAGTGCCGAGACGCGACGCTTGTGCGTGACCTCGGACAGCGGGTTGTTCTGGTCCATGAACTGCGAGAGCTGCGAGGAACCGAAGAACTCCTTCACGGCGGCCGCGACCGGCTTCGCATTGATCATTTCCTGCGGCATCAGCGGCTCGGTCTCCGCGATCGTCAGGCGCTCTTTGACAGCGCGCTCGACGCGCACGAGGCCGACGCGGAAGGCGTTTTCCGCCATCTCGCCGACGCTGCGCACACGGCGGTTGCCGAGGTGATCGATATCGTCCACCTGGCCGTTGCCGTTGCGGATGTCGATGAGCACCTTCAGGACATCGAGGATGTCCGAAGTCTCGCCATACTGCGCCACGAGGCGCTTCGAGTTCTCATCGGAGCGGGCGCTGAAATGCTTGTAGTCGTACAGGATCCCAGTGCCGGTGATTTCCTTTCGACCGACACGGCGGTTGAACTTCATCCGGCCCACGGCCGAGAGGTCGTAGCGCTCGGGATTGAAGAACAGGTTCGTAAACAGATTTTCCGCGGCGTCCTTCGTCGGCGGCTCGCCGGGACGCATCATCCGATAGATCTCGACGAGCGCTTCGAGGCGCGTCTTCGTCGGATCGATGCGCAGCGTGTCCGAGATGTACGCCCCGCGATCGAGGTCGTTCACGTACAGCGTGTTGACCTTGGTGATGTTGGCTTCGATGAGCTTCTCGACGGAGGCCGCCGTGAGCACTTCGTTCGCCTTGGCGATGATCTCGCCGGTCTCGGTGTTTACGACGTCGTGAGCGAGGACTTTGCCGTACGAGTACTCACGCGGCACGCGCAGGCGAGTGACCTTGGCATCCTCGAGCTGACGCACGTGGCGCGCAGTGATGCGACGACCCTCTTCGACGACAACCGTGTCGCCGATACGGATCTCGAACGTGGCGGTTTCACCGCGCAGGCGTTGCGGCACCAGCTGCAGTGCGACCTCGTCTTTGCTGATGAAGAACGTGTTGGTGTCGAAGAACGTGGCCAGGATCTCGGCCTCGTTCATGCCCAGCGCACGCAGGATGATCGTCACCGGCAGCTTGCGCCGGCGATCGATACGCGCGAACACGCAATCCTTCGGGTCGAACTCGAAATCGAGCCACGAGCCACGGTAAGGAATGATGCGCGCCGAGAACAGCAGCTTGCCGGACGAATGCGTCTTGCCGCGGTCGTGATCGAAGAACACACCCGGGGAACGGTGCAGCTGGGAAACGATGACGCGCTCGGTGCCGTTGATGATGAACGTACCGTTGTCCGTCATCAGGGGCAGCTCGCCGAGGTAAACCTCCTGCTCGCGCACGTCCTTGACCGGCTTCTTGGCGCCGGCGGCTTCCTTATCGAGAACGATGAGGCGCACTTTCACGCGCAGCGGGGCTGCGTAGGTCAGCCCGCGCAGCTGACATTCTTTGACGTCGAATACGGGCTCGCCGAGGCGGTAGCTCACGTACTCGAGCGAAGCGTTCCCGGAGTAGCTCGAGATCGGGAACACGCTCTTGAATGCCGCGTGCAGTCCGACCTGGTTGCGCGCTTCCTCGGGCTTGTCCGCCTGCAGGAAGGAGCGATAGGAGTCGAGCTGGATGGCGAGCAGGTAGGGCGTATCGAGAACAGTAGCCTGCTTGCCGAAATTCTTGCGGATGCGCTTCTTCTCGGTGAAGGAATAAGCCATCGGGTCACCTCAAAACGGATAACGAAGCTGGGGGCGCGCGAAACATCAAATCAAAGCAAAACATCCCCCCGTCCGCCCACGGCGCCGCTGCGGTGTTCAAACCGCAGGGAGCCGCAGGCAGACGAGGGGATTGACGCAAGGCGGGGATTACTTGATCTCCACCTTTGCGCCGGCATCCTCGAGCTTCTTCTTCATGGTCTCCGAATCGGCCTTGTTCACCGATTCCTTCACCACCGAGGGGACGCCCTCGACGAGGTCTTTTGCTTCCTTGAGGCCAAGGCCCGTGAGCTCGCGGATCACTTTGATCACGGTTACCTTCTTGTCCGCCGGGTATTCCTTCAGAGTGACGGTGAACTCCGTCTTCTCCTCAACCGGGGCGGCGGCGGCGGCTGCCGGGCCCGCTGCTGCGGCGACCGGGGCGGCGGCGGTGACGCCGAACTTCGTCTCCATGTCGGAGATGAGCTCGACGACCTCCATGAGGGTCATTTTCGAGATTGCATCGAGGATTTCGTCTTTGCTGACAGCCATGTTGGGTCTCCTAAATTGAATTCAAGACAAGATTGTTCAGGCGCGGGCGGCTAGCCGTTCGCTGCCTGCTTAAGGTCGCGTACGGCGGCAACGGTGCGCACGAGCTTGGACGGCGCCGCGGCCAGGGTGCTGACGAACTTCTGGATCGGCGCCTTCATGACGCCCAGAAGCATCGACAACGCCTGTTCGCGGGTCGGCAAACTTGCGACTCTTTCGAGATCCCCGGCCGGCAGGACCTGCCCGCCCAGGGACACGAGCGTCGCCACGAGCTTTTCGTTCGTCTTCGCGAAGTCCTTCACCACGCGCGCGGCCGCGCCTGGATCGTCCTTCGAGAATGCGAGTACGAGCGGCCCTTTGAGCTTCGGTCCGACCGCTTCGAACGACGTGCCGGCGAGAGCCTTGCGTGCCAGCGTGTTCTTGACGACACGCACGTACACACCCGACTTCCGCGCCTTCGCACGCAGATCGGTCATCTGTCCTACCGACAGCCCGCGGTACTCGGCGGCCACGACCGATTGAGCCTTCGCTGCAATCTCGGCCACTTCCGCTACGAGCGCCTTCTTGTCTTCCAGGTTAAGTGCCATTCAAAATCTCTCCTTAAGCCTTGAAGATCACTACGAATGAAGCCCACACCATCCGTGTGCGACTTCGCCTTACGACGGTGACCTTCACGCCTCGAGGAGATCCTCGATGCGAAAAGCGGTACACCATCTGCGCAGGCGGCGATTAAGAGGGCGCGAGCTCCAAGGAGCCCTTCCCTCGCCTGCGGTCTTCGATGAAACCCCTTCGCTCACGAGTGAGCTATGGGGCCCGCATCAAACTCTCTACATCAAATGGGGCTTCCGGCGAGCCGGAAGCCGGGCAAACTGTCCTACGCGCCGGCCGCGGGCGCCTTTGCGAGGCTGCCTTGATCGACGATCACACCGGGCCCCATGGTTGAGGACAGAGTGACGCGCTTCAAGTACTGGCCCTTGGCATTCGCGGGCTTTGCCTTCTGCAGATCCGCGATCAGCGCCGCAAGGTTGTCCTTCAGCTTGTCGGCCTCGAAGTTCGCCTTGCCGATCGTGCAGTGGATGATCCCTGCCTTGTCGACGCGGTAGCGGACCTGCCCCGCCTTGGCATTCTTGACGGCCTCGGCTACGTTCGGCGTCACCGTGCCGACCTTGGGATTCGGCATGAGGCCGCGGGGACCCAGGATCTGGCCGAGCTGACCGACGACGCGCATGGCGTCCGGGCTCGCAATGACCACGTCGAAGTTGAGCTCACCGGCCTTGACCTTGGCGGCGAGGTCTTCGAGCCCGACGATGTCGGCGCCGGCGGCTTTCGCCAGTTCCTGGTTCTTGCCAGACGTGAACACGGCCACGCGCACCGATTTGCCGATACCGTGCGGCATGACGGTCGAGCCGCGAACCTGCTGGTCCGACTTGCTCGCATCGATGCCGAGATTCACGGCCGCGTCCACGGACTCGGCGAACTTCGCCGTCGCGAACTCCTTGACGAGCTTGAGGGCCTCATCAACGGGGTATTGCTTGCCTGGGGGCAGCTTCTCTTTCCAGGACTTCATTCGCTTTACGAGGGCCATGATCAACCTCCATCCACTACGTCGACGCCCATGCTCCGCGCACTACCCGCAATGGTGCGGATGGCGGCTTCGAGATCGGCTGCCGTGAGGTCGGGCTGCTTCATCCTGGCCACTTCCTCGAGCTGCTTGCGCGTGATCTTCCCTACCTTGCTGGTGTTGGGAGTACCGCTGCCCTTCTCGATTCCAATCATCTTGCGGATGAGCACCGCGGCCGGCGGTGTCTTCATGATGAAGGTGAAGCTGCGGTCGCTGTACACGGTGATGATCACCGGGATGGGCAACCCTTTCTCCAACTTCTGGGTCTGCGCATTGAACTGCTTGCAGAACTCCATGATGTTCACACCCTGCTGACCCAACGCCGGCCCGATCGGGGGCGAGGGGTTGGCGGCACCCGCTGGCACCTGCAGCTTGATGTAGCCGTTTACTTTCTTAGCCATGAAAAATTACCTCTCCTGGGTCCTGACGCCGCAATGGCTCCCCAGATCTATTTGGCTGAAAGTCGCCCGGGGCACGTCGCCTGCGGCGCTTTCAGCGGACATCGCATATCGGTCACGGCCCGGGAGGCCCGGCAGAAGCGCGTCGCTTCTGCCAACTGCATCAACTCAAGCCTTCTCCACCTGGGAGAAGTCGAGCTCTACAGGCGTCGAGCGCCCGAGAATCTGGACTGCCACCTGCAGCCGATTCTTCTCGTAATTCACACTCTCCACGACGCCGTTGAAATCGTTGAACGGGCCGTCGACCACGCGTACCACCTCACCGGGCTCGAAGAGCACCTTCGGCCGCGGCTTATCGGCGCCTTCCTCGACACGACGCAGGATCTGCATCGCTTCCTTGTCGGTGATGGGCGCGGGCTTCTCAGGAGTACCGCCAATGAATCCGAGCACCTTCGGCACGTCTCGCACGAGATGCCAGGTGTCCTCGTCCATCTCCATCTGCACCAGCACGTAGCCGGGGTAGAACTTGCGCTCGCTTTTGCGCTTCACACCATCCCGCATCTCGACGACTTCTTCCGTCGGGACGAGGATCTCGCCGAATTTCGGCTCGAGCCCGGCGCGACGGATCCGCTCTTTCAGCGACTCCTGCACCCGATGCTCGAAATTCGAATAGGCATGCACCACGTACCATCTGAGCGCCACGAATCAGCCCCCTTGTCCGGTTAAAGCCCGTGTCGCCCATGCAAGGACGAGATCGAGCCCCCAGAAGAACAGCCCCGCGGCCAGAACGAAGACGAACACGACGACGGTCGTCATGCCGGTCTCCTGACGACTCGGCCAAACGATCTTGCGCAGCTCGACGCGCGCGTCGTGCATGAACTGCCGCAGATCGGTGCCGTACTGCGACCATGCGATCACTACGGCGGCGAGGACGATGCCGCCGACTACCGGGAGCCAGCGCAGCCAAGCCGCCTGATTGGCGAGCAGGTAGTACCCTACGACGCCCGCGAGCACGATCAGAATCGCGACCACGAGCTTCGCGGTATTCGCCGCGCCGCCACCCTGAGCTTTGATTTCGTCTGTCATATCAATCGATGGCAGGCCAGGAGGGAATCGAACCCCCAACCTGCGGTTTTGGAGACCGCCGCTCTGCCAATTGAGCTACTGGCCTGTATTTTCATGCGCTACGCGCAACTTCTTCCGCAGGTTTCCGAAGTGCAAACCTGCGAAGAGCAGCGACGCCGCGCGCCGATCGGAACTACGACTAACCTCACACACCTCTACTTCAGGATCTTCGCGACGACGCCGGCGCCGACCGTCTTGCCGCCTTCACGGATGGCGAAACGCAGGCCGTCTTCCATCGCGATCGGGCTGATCAGCTCCACGTTAATCTTGATGTTGTCACCAGGCATGATCATCT
>JAQGOG010000036.1 GCA_028293765.1 Gammaproteobacteria bacterium | reverse complement strand
AGCGCGATGGTGAGCACGCTCGCCACCCGCGACTGCATCGACTGGAACGGGTTGCGCGGCGGGATGCCGCGCTCGCCGGCGACGCCGCTCATGCCGGCGACGCCGTCCGGTTCGCGTGAGGACTCCTCCGACATCGGGGCCGACTCGTTGCGCACGCCCGATTCAGCCGGGACTTCGCCGGGGGGTGGGTTTCGCCGCCAGAGACTCATGGCTTGATCTCCGGGGTGCCGCGGCGCACGTGTGGGGAAACGGTGCCGGTGGGCAGCCGCTCCCCCGCGCCCGTGTAGCCTTTGTTCACGATGCAACCGACCGAGCGGCCGCGACGCAAGATCAAGCGACGCGCGGTGCGATGAATGATCACATCGCCGCCGTCCATGCTGAAATTCAAGAGCGATTCGGTGCCCTCATCAGAGCGCACAAAGATCGCCGGGAGTTCGGCGCGCGGCGCGAAGCGCACGCGCGTATGCACGCCGTCATCAGACGCCGCGATCGGCTGCAGCAGGGGATTGCCACAGAACCAATAGTCGAAATTTCGACTGCGCTGCTCCTCCGCTTTGGCCAGGTTGTCTGCGACCCGATCCGCGGGCGTGGGTCCGACGATCGCGGGATAGGTGAATCGCAGGGAGTACACCAGGTCCTCGGCGAACGGATCCGGCATCCCCTCGTTCACCGCATAGTCCAGGATGTAGGTGCGCCGGGACGTGATGACGGTGAGGTTGGTATGGACCACGGCCGCCTTGGGCTTCAACACCAGGTGATTGGCGTAGGAGCCGTAGCTCAAGGCATCGAGATCGCCGCCGCCTAACGTCGCAAACGTCTCCCCCGGCTCGAATTCCACATCGATGTGGTAGCCCACCCACCCCCGCAGGCGCACCACTTGATTGGGCGTAAAGAGCACCGAGCGGATGCGATGATCCGAGGGCAGCGCGGGTGCCACCTCGTTGGCGAGGACGGGAACCGCGATCACAGCACAGACGAGAAAAGCCACGCCTGTGGCCAGCAGTAATACTCGTTTCATGGGGTGCCTCTGGGGGTGGGGTCGGGGAGCGTGCTCGTGTCCGCGAGACTCTCGGCTTCGGTGCGAAAATCCGTGACGCGAAAGCCCAACGGATTCCACTGGCGCGACTTGGGGTCGTGCGCCGGTGCCACGTACGCGTACTCAATCGTCGCGATCCAATGCGTGATCGTTTCGATGCCGCCGGCCGCCCGTTTGCCCTTGATGTAGCGGACTTGGGCGAGTGCGCTCACGCCGTTGGCGCGCGTAAAGAACGTGATCGCGGTCACCTGCGCGCGCACGGTGGAACCATCGCGATAGAGATTGAGGGGCGAGTTGGGGTTCGCGGGATTCCACTGCGCGTACCACTCTTGGTTGCGACGCGCGGTGTGATAGGCGCCGCATTCCTCGTAGTCGCGCTCGGCGGTCGCGAAGCTGAACCCTTCACACACGGTCACGTAATGTGTGAGGAGATAGCGCGCCACGGTCTCGCCGATCTCGGCGTGCCCTGCATACATGGGCACGATGTCCACGATGCCGGTGGCGTTATCCACGCGAATCACATACGGCTCGACGCGCTTTAAGGGCATGAGGAGCGCCAAGGCGATCGCCGCCGCGACTGCGCACACCCAACCGCTTCCGGCGACCACCCAGGCGAGCCGCGACTGTTTCACGGTTTGGGCGGCGCGATCGATGTCCCACGAGGCGGCTTCCTTGAAATACGCCTCGAGTGCCGCCTCCTTCACGGTTGCGCCCGTCCGCCCGGCGCCCCCGGCTGCGTCGTCGAGGATGCCGGCCGCGGTGGGGTCACGGAGAGGGCCGGCGCCGGAGGATTGATCGGGCGCAAGGCGCCTTCGCACTCCACGCGAGTCGCATGGTGGGCACACGCCGGGAGGATGAGGATCAGCGCGAGAAGACACACACAGCGGTTGAGCACAGCGAGTTCTCCTGAATGAAATCAGCGATGGAGTCAGTGACCCAATGAGTTGGCGGGCCGAATGGCGTTCTTCACCTTGCGCACGCCGGCCCCCACGTAGTAGCCGGCCTTACGCGCCAGCGGATCCCAGCGGTTCGTGTCACGGTCCAGTGCCGCGCCGCGCAGAAAGTGGCCACTCGTCGTCAACGCCTGCCGGCGCGCCCATGCGATGGAGCTCGAGACGACACCGAACGTGCCCAAGGCGACGCCACTGGCGAGTGCGGAGGCCATCGGCAGCACTTGGCGCATCAAGAGAAAGGTGAGTCCCGCCGCCATGCAGACCCGGACCGCATCCGCGAAAGTGATCCCGCCGCCGGCGGCTTGTGCGGCGGAGGCCGCGCGGTCGATAAGCGTCATCATCAACGCGGCGACCAACACCGAGAGGATGGCGATCAGCGCATAGTTCGTGAGTTGCGCAAACCAGGCCTCGACGAACCGACGCGTGGCATCAAAGAGAAAGAGCGGAATGATCAACGGCCCGAGCGCGAGCAAGATCGATAGCGCGACGCGCGACAGCGCCAAGAGAAACATGGTGTAGATCGCGGTCACCCCGACCGCGAGATAGACCGCGACACCGGCCAACGTAAAGGACAGGCCGTGGAACACGCCGCCCTTGGTCAGGAGCGCACTGCCGACCGCATCGCCCCGATCGATGATGGTATCGACGACCGTGACGGAGTCATCCGCCCCGATGACCACGGCCGCCAGCTGACCGGGGGCTTGAAAGAAGGTGGCCACGATCACATCGTTGTAGTGCCAGAGGTTAATGCCGACGCCGAACACCAGGGCGAGGATGGCGATCCGCTTCAACCCCTCGAGCACCGGCTCTTCGATCTTGCCGGTCAGGTGCAGAAATCCCCAGATCATGACGTAGAGGGTGCCCAAGGTGACGACGGCCGGCTCCAACGCTGCGGCCAACTTGCCCGTGGTGTCGCCGATGTAGGCGCTGAGCAAGCCATTCAACCACGCACTGAATTCGGCAAAGAATCCCATCTACTTCAGTCCCATCGGCGGCAGCTGGTTGAGTCGACCGATGTCATTGATGATCTTTTCATCCGCCCGCTGCCGCTCGGTGGCGGCTTGCACTTCGGCGGCCTGGTAGAGCTCCTGGAGCTTGGTGGCCTCATTGGCGAGCATCCCCTGCTCGGCTCCGATGCGCGCCTGCAGATCCAAGATGGCTTTTTCATCCGCGGCGGCCCCAATGCCCGTGATCAACGTTTGCAGGGAATTGAAGCGATCACTCGTATTCGCCAGCGCCGCCCGCGAGAGCGCTTCCAACAAGGCGACCGACCGGCGCCGTTGATTGAGCGAGTCCGCTTCCGCTGCCGACAAGAAGGCGATCTGGCCCGGGCTCAGCACCGCGTTGCGCAGCACCGTTGCACTCACATCGGAGCCGAGCGCGCCGTAGGGGCCGCCGGCGCCTGCCATGGCCCCTGTGAGCTGCGCCCAATTGGTCGGCAGATAATTGCGTTGCAGATTGGGTGCGAGAAATTGCATGCCGCGCCCGCCGGTCACCGCCGCGTAGGCCTGTTGGGCCTGGGTCAAGGTCTGCTGCGCCACGGCCACCTGCTGGGCCAGCTGTTGGACCTGGATGAGCAGTTGCACGAGCGCGGCGGGGTCGATCACGGCAAACTGCGCCGCGGCCGGTCGGGCCAGTCCGCACGTACTCACCAGAACGAAGACCAGGGCAGCCAGTTTTGGGGCGTTCATAGGAGACCTCCTTAAGTTCTAGGTGGGGAATCACTGCGTTTCGCGGTAGCGGTGTCATAAAAGAGGGATAACCAGTTCTCGGGCGCCGGCCCGTGCGCCTCAATCAAGCGATGCACCCGCTCTACGCTTGCGGCGCGGCCGGAGATGACGGCGAGCTCGCGCTCAAAGCCCTTGAGATCCAGTTGGCACACGACGCTGTGGCGGCCTTGTTTCAGCAAAAAGCAGCGCGAGCCGGGCTCCAATTGCTCTTTGATCAGTTTGAATTCCCGCTCCGTGAGGCCAAAGCCTTTCACGTAGTCCTCGTGCGTCGCCTCCCCATTGGGCAAGAACAATTTGGTCGGCGTCTGCTCAATGATGGCGCGGCTGATCGCACTCTCGATGACCTCGCGCGGGCTCTGCGTCGCAAGACACATCACGCCATTTAACTTGCGCCATGTCCGCGGCCCATTCGCGGCAAATTTCTCGAACGCCGGATCGGCGAGCAGGCTCGAGAACTCGTCCATCCAGCACACGAGGCGGCGCCCATCCAGGAGCTGCGCGATGATGTGCAGGAGATAGAAGATCATCGGGGCACGGGTCGTCGGGTTGTGGAGCATGTCGGTTGCGTCAAACCCGATCAGCGCATGGCGTGACAGCTGGGCGACGATGAGATCGTTCGCGTTGTCGAACGCCCAGTCGTAGTCGCCGTTGGTGGCGTGACACCATTTGGAGAGCCGGGCATAGAGGCCTTCCGGGTCGGTGGGATCCAAGAATTCGATCAGTCGCGACAGACACCGCGTGCCGACCTCCAGCGCCAGCGTTCCGCGCAGCGCCATCTCCAGATCCGCCTCCTGCCGCACCGGCAGGCCGCCGGCGGCGGTCAGGGGCTGCGCCGCCCTCGCCGGTTGGATCAACATGCGCAGCCACGTTTTCAGGAACTCGACGTTGGCCGGCGTCGGGGGCAGTTGCAGCGGATTGCACCCGGTGGGGATACCGTTCTTCAGGGGCAAATATTCCCCGCCGAGGCTTCGCACCAGAATCTCAAGGCCCCGGTCTTTGTCGATGATGACTTGGGTCGCGCCAAACTTGGTCAGCATCGCAATCAGAAAGCCGATGATGACGGTCTTGCCGGTCCCGGTCGGACCGCAAATGCAGGTGTGTCCGACATCGCGCCGCGACCCCCCGTCCGGGTCATGCGGGTCGCTCGCATGGAGACTGAAAAAAAAGGGCGAACGCGCGGAGGTAATCAGGAGGGTGAGGGCGTCCCCCCAGTGATTGCCGCGCGCCCGCCCAACGGGGTAGGCGTGAAATGGGGCCATGGCGGCGAAGTTGCGGGACGTAATGGGAGCCTTGCGCAAGCGCCGGCTGAAATACCCGGGCAACTGGCCCCAATACGCCGCCTCGAGCGCGAGGTCTTCGCGCGCGACCGCCATGTTGGTCTCGGAGAGATACCGCCGGGCCAACCCCACCCGATCGTTCAGGATCTTCTGCTGCTTCTCGATCTCCGCCGGGTCATACCGCTCGAACGCATCGGTCAGGACCTGGAGCGAGAAGTGATGGTCCCCCATCACGAATTCATCACCGGTGAGGGAGTCCAAGGCTTCCTTCAATTGCGCCGCCTGCGTGATCGCGTAGTCGCCCGCATTGGCCATGCGAGCGTATTGACGCTGCAGGAGTCCCTGCCCGCTCGCTTTGGTGAGGAACGTAAAGGACTGCGTGAGAACTAAGGGAAACGGCGCCGACAGGAGCGCGTGAAACATGCCCGTCACCGTCGGTGTCGGATATTCCTTGATGCCGAGCATGGCGCCCAGGTGAGTCTGCGTGGGCGCACGATATTCAATGACCTCGACACCAAAGATCGGCCGACTGATGGCGAGCACCTCATTGAGCGGGGCCCGCGGCAATGGCATGGGCTGCCAGGCGCCGTTGATCAGGAAACTCAAAAACTCGAGCACCTGCGAGTACCTCTGGCCGCCCCGCTCGTACACGCTGAGCGGTTCCGGCTCATAGCGGTCGAGCGAGGCCCGAAGGCTCTGGCGCAGCTTCTCGCACGCATCGAGCGCTGCGCGCACGTCGAGTTCCACGGCACTCCTTTGGGTGCGCGTCAGGATCTTGGCGGTCCAGTCCGTGACCACGTTCGTCGTCGTGCGGTACACCAGGGCGACAAACAGCTCATTCACCATGAGCCGTTCACCGGCGATACGCTCGCGATAGCGGGCGTTGAGATCAGCGGCGAAGCCGCGGGGGAAAACACCTGCCGGATACGCGCGTTCGCGACGGCGGATCACGTGGGTCCACACCGCGACGTTGGCACTGGCGATATTCCGCCAGGCGACCGCGAGGCGCTCATGCCAGTTATTCAGTTGCTCATCGTCTGCGGACTCAAAGCTGGCGCCGCCCAAACTGAACACCAGCACGTAGTCGCCCGAGCGGGTGCGCACGACGTGTTCCGACACGTGAGCGGTGTACGGGATCTGTCGGTGCGCCAAGAACTCCCGACGCAGGAGCGCCTCGCGCTTCGGCCACAGCC
>JAQGOG010000081.1 GCA_028293765.1 Gammaproteobacteria bacterium | reverse complement strand
ACAAAAATGCTGCCGTGGCGAAAGCAGCGCGAAGGGAAAACTGGAATCGCCACAAAGCTCGGATTCTCGCGCATCAGAGACATCGAATACGACGACATCGACATCTCGGCCACGTCGAACTCTCTGAAGCGCAACATTCGCAAGAAGGTTTCCTCGACCGGCAGGTTCAGAAAGTTCAGGTCGATGCCATCGGCGCTAACCCGACCGTCGGCTAGTGCGCGCGTCCGATCGTAGTCCCAGCAGGCCAGCGTAAGCTTCATTCGTGTCACAACGCGCTCCTTGTGCGTATTGCCGGGGCTGTATGCCTCGAGGTAAACACAACGCACAGAATCGAGAGCGCGTAGCACGCTGCGACAGCGGCGAAAAAGCGCTGGGGGCCTCCATCGTGCAGCGCATAGCCTCCGACGTATGCCCCAAGAACCGAGCCCATTCGGCCAATCCCGTTCACCAGTCCCATTCCTGCATTACGTACGGGCGTTGGAAAGCAATTCACACCGACCGCGAAAAGGGACGTTTGGATCATTGAGCTGCAAAAGAAGAAACTGAACAGTACGGCGCAGAGAAGAAACTGGCCGTCAGACGCGAGGTAAGCCACGTAGCGGAGCACGATCGCGAACGCTACCGTAGCCACTCCAAAGACCGTCATTGGCCAACGCGACCCGAACTTTCCTACCAGCCCCGCACCCACCAGGGAACCGATGAGGCCCCCGAGACCCGCAGCGGAATAGGCGACACCAACGCGTTCGGGGGTCAAGCCAATTCCCGCCAGCACCAACGGGAGCCAGTTCGCGAGCGTGTAGGCGCCTATGAGAGAAAACAGGAACGCGCCGGCAAGCCTTGCAGTATCGGCTCGTAGCGGCGCAGCAAAGAGCACTCGCACGGATGTCGACTTGGATTTCGTCTGCGCTTCGAACACCGCGTCATCGCCCAAAGTAAAGCCGAAACGCCGAAGAAGGCCAATAAGTTCACGGCGACGCGCCGGTTTGTGGGCCAGCATCCTGGCGGACTCCGGGAGAAAGAAAACCAGGACAACGAGTACGATCAGCGGACAAAGGCCTCCAAAGATCAGGAATGCGCGCCACCCAAAGGGCTGCAAAATCAGCGCGGCCAGCAGTCCGGCGACCAGGCTTCCCAATGGCATGCAGCCTGCTGCGAGCGTAACGACACTACTACGATGTCGCGCTGGCGTGTATTCGGCGACGAGCGCGGCAGCAGTGGGTAGGCATCCGCCCAAACCGAGGCAAGCGGCGATCCGAAGAATGGCCAGCGCCGTCAGGCTGTTCACGAATACGATGGACGTGCTCATGACACCGAGAATGCCAACGGATACGATCAATGTGCTGCGCCGTCCAAACCGATCTCCGAAATAACCTGCGACGAATGAGCCGAGGGCCGTGCCAGCCAGGCTCAGAGCGAATATCGGGGTAAACTGCTGCTCGGATAGACCCCAGTCCCGCATGATCGCGGGAGCGGCAAGGCCCAGCGCGACGATTTGGAAGCCATCGAACAAGATTGCCGCACCGCACATCAGGGCGACCGCACGCTGGCGTGCCGTCCACGGGCCTGTGTCGAAGAGGGCACCGACATTGATCGGATGTATTTCTGGTCTCACGTCGAATGCGAGCTGCTGTAGGGTGTCGAGAGTGGCTCTACCGCAAATCGCCGTCGAGAATGCCGGACCGCAAATACACGTCGTGCGCGGTTGAAGTGTGCGATATAAGGCCCGGATCCCTGTCCAATATCCTCCGTTGGATTCGGAACGCGATACTCTAGAGTCTCTCCACAGGCGATTCCTCTAACCACGGACACGCACGTTTTCGTGGATGTCCCAGACCACTTCCCGAGTGATACAGCCGATGAAGGGCACCTGTTCAGGGTGTAAGGTCGTGCCGATCGCACGCAGTTTCATACGAGCCACAAGCGAGCACGCACCCGCAATTTGGGCGAGCTTCACTTGGGGTTGCCTGGAGCTGCATTCAGCCTGAGGTTGTGTAACGGATAACACGCCGGCGCCGGGCGAGCAGACTCCGGTCGACCGAGGGCCCGAAACAATCTGATGACGTCCTCTCCATTATGGGCGGCCTTTTCAATTGCTTCCGAAGCCCATACACCGACAACCTGCATGCGCCATGCGGCGCCGTCCGGCCTCAAAAGGCAAACGTGCGCGAGCAGTCCACCTGGCCAGTCTCCAATGCCCATTTCCTGGGCAACCGCCAACATATGGTCGTAGTCCTCAATTAGCTTTTGGCGAGTTCCGGTACGGCCTCCTTCCTTAGACAAAGCGACGATTGCCCCTGATACGTCGCGGTCGGCCGTGACCTCTTGAGCGTAATGGTTGTGTACCTCCCACCGGACGTGGGTGGAAGGAGATATTCCTGCTTTGCGCCAGAGGTGCAGTGTTGCGGGAGCAGTGTGTGCTGCTATTTCCGCGGCCTCCGACTCCCAGATGCCGATCACCTGCCAGCCGTCGCCGATTTCAAAGCAGATGTGACCCAGTAACCCGGGCGGCATTGTCCTAATATGGTCAGCGAGCTCCATGAGTCGATCGTAGCTCGCCGTACCTCTCTCGTTCGCCGAGGTGTGAATATCGCCAAAAACAACAATGGCCATTTATAACCTCCAATCCAGAATTAGCGCTTCCGGAAGATAAAATTGTTTCAACAGCCAAATCGGAAACGTTCACTCAGCCAGATTGATAATCGCCTGGATTGATGCCATCAGTAGCCTCGCCCCAAGAAAAGCGACCTGCCGGAGATTTCACGGCTAGAGTAGAGTCCAGCCTCCGTCGACTGCCAGATTGACGCCGTTGACGCCCCGATTGTCCAGCAGAAAGACGACGGCACCGGCGCAGTCTTCCAGCGTTACCAGCCGCCCTGTCGGCGTGCGTGCCGCGGTACGTTCGGTCACTTCGGTCTTACCGCTCCAGGCCGCGCTATCGCCGACAATACCCGGATGGATGGCGTTGACACGGATAGGCGCAAGCTCGGTAGCAAGCGTGCCGATCATCGCGCTCACACCGCCATTAATCGTAGTCACGCAGGTAGAACCGGGATAGGGCCGCGCCCGCGCCTGGCCCCCGAACAGAACGATCGACGCGTTCGGGGTGAAGCGCGACACGAGCGCATGAATAACCTCGGTGTAGCCGACGAGTTTTAGCGTGACGATGCGAATCGCGCGCGTGACGTCGTAACTCTTCACCGCGTTTTCGTCGCGCTCGATCGCTGCGATCACCAAGTGATCGACCGGTCCCACCTCGCTCAGCTGCGCGCCGATTTCCGCTGGGTCGGAAAGGTCCACGGCAAGCCCCTTGGCGCAGGCTCCGATCTGCCTGGCAGCTTCGTCGGCGCGTGCTTTATCGCGACTGGTCACATACACGGTCTCGCCGCGCGCCGCAAGCGCCTTGCTAACCGCGAGTCCGATACCCGTCGACCCGCCAACGACGACCGCCGATTGCTGCCTAGCCATGTCTGCTCTTCCTTCGAGTTGGTCAATCCAGGCTCGCCCATTTGGATTCGCCTGCTATTAGTGTCTGCTGTCGAGCGAGGTGCACGCCGATATCGGCCTTAGACAAAGTGAAGGATTCATTTGTTTGCCGATCAGCCTAGGAACGGCGCGACCATTTGTCAACCTGGAAAGGGGGAGAGAAGACGCAGAGTTGAGAGTGTGGATTCGGTGGTCAGGATCGGACCAAAGAACAGTCGTTATTTCATACTCGCCCACGATCCAGACATGTAAGCTTCTTGCTTGGGCAATTCACGTGTGAGCGGCCACGCGAACGCCGTTATCGGCGCTAGCTCGCACGTGGATAGAAGGTATCGAATTCTGGATGGCATCCGCAAGGTCCGGATTTCCATGCGAATGTCATCACCGTGGCCGGCCAACATCGTCTATCGAGGAGTTATTGTTGCAAAGCCCTCCCTATCAAGTCGTACTGAAGCCCTACGGGCGCGCGCTTGTTAACGCGGCGCGCGCACGGCCTAACCTGGTATGCCTTGGCGCGGATCTAACCCGGCAAACCGAGACAGACCTATTCAGAGATGAGATTCCGGAGCGATTCATCAACGTTGGAATGGCAGAAGCCAACTTGATGGGCATTGCAGGCGGCCTCGCGCGTGCCGGACACACGGTGTTCGTGAATACTTTCGGCGTATTCTGCACTCGGCGGTGCTTTGATCAGATTGCCATGGCGATTGCCTATCCCGCTCTCAACGTGAAGATCGTCGGTTTCATGCCGGGCCTCTCCAGTCCGGGCGGCCCCAGCCATCAAGCCATCGACGACATAGCCCTGATGCGCGTATTACCAAATATGAAGATCCTCGATCTGGCGGACGCGGCCGAAATCTCGCAGGCAGTGCCGCTTGCCGCCGATGAGCCAGGACCGGTCTATCTCCGCCTCAAGCGCGGAGAGATTCCCGTCATCTTCGGCCGAGATCACCGCTTGGATTTCAACAGGGCGCAAGTAATTCAGGAAGGCGCGGACGTCGCGGTTATCGCCTCGGGCATGATGGTCGCGTCGGCGCTTGCTGCGGCCCGCGTGCTAGAGAACGCAGGAATTTCCGTCGCGATCGTCAATAGCCCTGTGATAAAACCACTGGATGCTGCAACGATTGCGTCAGTTGTCCGCCGCGTAAAGGCAGCAATCAGTGCGGAGAACCATTCCATCATCGGGGGTCTCGGCTCGGCGATCGCCGAATGTCTCGCCGATCGCGGTATAGGAGTTCCGCTGCGGCGGATAGGCGTGCGAGACGTCTTCGCCGAATCCGGTAGCCGCGAGTATCTCTTCGACAAATACGGACTCGCAGTACGCCATATCGTCGATGCCGCCTGGAGCGCCCTGGCGCGTGCCGGGCCCGCCCCCGCGGCACCGGAGCTTCCTCCGAGTGCGGGAACCTACAGCCCCGTTTGACTTACCTGTTGGAGATCAGAGATGTGCAACCATCCGACCCATGCGTACTGCACTCCCGAGATGCTGCCGGGAAGCTATACGCCCATCGCGTCTGCTGGTGCGATCATGTCGGTCGACTGGGAGAGTCGCGTGAACTATGACCGGTTGCGTGCGTACCGGTATAAGCGAGTTCAGGACCAACTCAAGAAGTCGGCGCTGGGGTCGATCCTGCTGTTCGATATGAACAATATCCGCTATGCGACGGCAGCTCACATCGGGAATTGGGCCCGTGACAAGTTCTTTCGCTGCACGCTCATTACGCGGGACATGGAGCCCATATTGTGGGACATCGGCTCTGCGGCGAAGCAGCATCAGTTGCACAATCCATGGATCAGCCCCGAGAACTATCTACCAGTAGTGTCCAGCTGGCGCGGCTCGATCCCAGAAGAAGTCGGCATCGAAAAAGCGAATGCCAAAAAGATCGCCAATATCCTGCGCGACCGTGGTCTCGCAAACGAACCATTAGGTATCGACATCGTAGAGGTTCCGGTGCTGAAGGCGCTGGAGGCTGAAGGCCTCGTAATTGCCAACGCCGAGGGGCTGATGCAGGCGGCACGGACAATCAAATCGGTTGACGAGGTGGCGCTGCTCGAAACCGCGGCTACGATGGTGGACGCCGCCTACGACGACCTGTATCGGCACATGCGACCGGGCGTAAAGGAAAGTGAACTCGTCGCAATCGTGAACAGCGTACTCTACAACATGGGTTCGGAAAACGTGGAGGCGGTGAATGCCATTTCTGGCGATCGCTGCTCACCCCATCCGCACGTGTTTTCTGATCGATATCTGCGGCCTGGCGACATGGCCTACTTTGACATCATCCATTCCTTCATGGGGTATAGAACTTGTTATTACCGCACGCTTAATGTGGGTGGGTCCACGGCCAAGCAGCGTGACGTTTATAAAAGGACCCGGGAAATTCTCGACGAGGCGATTTCTGCGATCAAGCCCGGTGCGACGTCTGCCGACATAGCCAAACATTTTCCGCCAGCTCAGGAGTTCGGGTTCGCCAGTGAGGAAGAGGCGTTTGGCCTGCAATATGCTCACGGCATCGGCGTGGGTCTGTGGGAGCAGCCGCTGATTAGTCGTTACCATTCGTTCGAAAATCCGATCACGATTGAAGAGGGAATGGTCTTCGCAATCGAAACATATTGGCCGTCAGCTGACGGAACCGCCGCGGCGCGAATCGAAGAGGAAATTCATGTCACCGCGAGCGGTCCGCGCCTCTTGACTCGTTTCCCGGCTGAACACTTGCTGATCGCCGGAACCAGGTATTGGAACGGGCACAGCTTCGCAAATGGCGCAAATGAGTTGCGCATCAACCCAACCTTGTAGGTGCGCAGCAGAAGCGTTCGAGTTTGCCCAATTGGCCGCTGGCACTGCAGCTAACGGCGCGTCGTTGAGGCAGCGCCTTGGTCCGTAACGTGGGGTGGAGTCATGAGGGTTGCATTCCTTGGGCTGGGTTCGATGGGCAGGGCCATCGCGGCGAAGCTGCTCAGGGCGGACCACAATGTGGTCGTGTGGAACCGTTCCGCTGGCCCGATAGAGGCGTTATGCTCTGCCGGCGCGACGGTAGCGCCCAGCCCGACCGGATTGTTCGATGGAGATGCCGTAATCTCGATGCTGTCCGATGACGTCGCAGTGCGGGCCGTCGTTATGCAAGAGGGTTTCCTTCCGCGCGAAGGGGCGCGTGCGGTTCACGTTAATATGGCGACTGTTTCGCCTGGCTTGACTCGCGAACTGAAGGCGATTCACGATACATGCGGTGTATCGTACGTATCGGCACCGGTATTTGGGCGCGCCGAAATCGCTGCTGCCGGAAGATTGCATATTCTTGCGGCCGGACCCGCGAGTGCTATCGATAAGGTGCAACCGTTGTTCGACGCCATGGGACAGCGAACGTGGCGATTGGGCGAGGATCCCGCGCAAGCCAGCATCGTCAAGATCGCAGGCAACTTCATCGTGTCCTGCGCAATCGAGGCGATCAGCGAGGCCGTCGCCCTCGTTCGGGGCAATGGGGTGATTGCGTCCGATTTTGTCGAGATCCTGACCGGCACGATCTTCGACACCCCTATATTCAGAACCTACGGTCGTCTTGTCGCTGCCCAGGACTTCGTTCCTGCGGGATTCAGGCTGGCCCTGGGTCTGAAGGATGTCCGGTTGATGCTGTCGGCAGGCGATGCGAGTGCCGTGCCCCTGCCGTTTGCCAGTGTCTTGCGCGACGTGTTTTTGGAGGCGGTCGCGGCCGGAGATGCTGAATTGGATTGGTCCGCGGTGTCGAGGGTCGCCGCGAGGAGGGCGGGCCTGCACAGTGATGTCTTAGACAAGAAGACAGTCGTCAGTTCCTAGTCATAGACCCCCCATAGGCGCTAATATCATGCTGAGAAAGTCTCGAAGCGCGGGTGATTTACGGCGGAGAGATGCATGAAAGCCTTGTCGAGAAGTGTGGACGCCGAGCGACCGTCGGGTGATGATTCGAGCACGGCACCGTATTTTTCCGTTCGCACCGACGTGAATGGGCCGGGCATCTTTCCCAAACACGAGCACCCCTATTTTGAGTTGTTGCTGCAACTGTCCGGGAGTCGCACACAGCATCTCGGAATCCGTGACGTTGAGCTGGACGAGGGACATCTAGTCTGCATGGGGCAAGGTCTTCCGCACGGTGGAACACTCCACGGGGAATCGATCAGCCTTGTGATTGGATTCAATCTTCCGTTTCTCTGTCCTGAATTGCCAATATATGCCGCTAAGGCATGGAGCCAACCAGCCGCGCTCGAGGCGGCGCCGTGCCTGTTGCCCTTCGTCGCCCAGACCCACATCGACTTTCGTTGCAGCGTCGAGCTCACGCGAAAACTGCAGGAGATGGGATCGGATCTGATGGCCCGAAGCAGCTCGGAGAGTATTGGGTCAAAGGCGTACGCGCGCGCCAAGCTGATGCTTTTTCTTCTCAGCGTAGTGGAGGCGTTTGAGGAGGACCTCGTCGAGGTGGGCGGCTCCCCGATACTGTCGGAGTATGGCTCTGAACGCGTGGACGAGTTGCTCAACTTTATCCGGGGCAATCTGGCGGAACGGATTTCCATTGAGGATGCTGCGCGGCATCTAAATATCTCGCCGAGCTGCCTGGCCGTACGTGTTCGCCGTATCACGGGCAAAACCTTTGGGGACCTGCTGCTCGAAGTGCGTCTCAAGCGCGCAAAAGAGCTGCTGTTGTATCGTGACGATCGGATCTCGGAAATCGCACACGCTACCGGCTTTGAAGATCACGCATATTTCAGTCGACGATTTCGCCAGTTGGTGGGGATGACACCGGGCGATTACCGAAAAGCTCGCGCTTCGATCGGAGCAAACGAAAAGGCACACTGAACGGCAAGATGATGGGCGGCCCACTTCATACGATCGGAATCATCCTCCTGTTGTGCGTCTACATCTGGTCCGCAGTCTTCTTCAAGGTGCGCAACTTCTGCGCCGTGGCCCACGAAGTGGCGCAAAGAGGGCTTCCGTGTCCTGCACTGTGCGTAGTCGCGGCAATTGCTCTCGAGATTGGGGGGGCGGTCGTGCTGTTGTTGCCTCGAGCGTGGATTCAGCCTCACTTCCGTGTTTCTGTCATTGTCTGCTTCATTTTCTATACGTTGATTGCCGCATCGCTGTTCCATGCCTTCTGGAGCGCAGCGCCTGCGGAGAAGGTGTCCCAGACGGCACACTTCCTCAAGAACATCGGGCTTGTGGGAGCATTTATTCTGATAGCGTGTGAGTGAGTAGCCCGACGAGCCCACGTGGAGAAGATCAGGAGTGCACTTGTGAATCCCATATCGTCCGCCCCGGCGGCACGCTTCTCACGAAGTTGCGTGCATACTCGAGACTTGCAGCGCCTTGCAGCACGCATACGCATCAATGCGACGGAAATGGTAGCGCCGCATGGCTTCGGGTATCTGGGCCAGGCGCTTTCGTCCGCCGATTTTCTGGCCGTTCTCTTCGGTGGCGGGTACATCCGGCCGACGTGGGACCGCTTTATCCTATCGCCGGGCCACTATGCGGTAGCGTTCTATGCCGTCGCGGTCGAAATGGGCCTCATTGACCGGGCAGAACTGCGGAATTATGGGGCCGATGGCGCGCTGCTCGAGGCGATCAGCACGGAACGCACGCCGGTTGTCGATATCACTTGTGGATCCCTGGGCCAGGGGCTCTCCGGCGCAATCGGATTCGCGCTGGCAGCCCGCTTCGCAGGTGACGACCGTCATGTGTTTGCGTTTCTCAGCGATGGGGAAATGGAAGAAGGGCAGACGTGGGAGGCGGCGCTCTTCGCCTCACATCACCGGCTCGAGGGCCTGACGGCTTTCATCGATGCCAACGACTCGCAAGTCGACGGACCGGTTTCGTCGGTGACAACGATCGCTCCGCTGTTGGATAAATGGCGCTCATTCGGATGGGCGGCTGTTGAAATTGACGGCCATGACCTACGCGAGATTCAAATCGCGCTGGAGAGCGGCCAGACTGGCAAGCCTCTGGTAGTTATCGGCCGGACACATGTGACCGGGGGGCTCAGATCGATCCCCGCAACGATGGACGGTCATTTTGTGAAGCTCAGTCCTGAGGTAACCGCTGCAGTTATCGCGGAGTTGGAGCTAGTCGGCGAACAGGGCTAGTTGCGCCACCGAAAGTGGTTTGCCGCGTGCCAACACTTCCGCGGGTGCATGCGGGCGCGGCGCTCTGCATTCTCGGCGAGACCGCCCCGTCCCGGATATCGAACTCCCTCAGAGCCCCTACCGCCGGATCGTGGACGCACGCACGAAGACCCGTGGAAACAAGTTTGCTTTCAGCGGAGTAAACACTCACTTTTCCGTGTCGGAAGCGCTTCTGAAGCGCTGAGTGACAGTCCGGATTCTGTTGTTCGCACCAGACCAAAGAACAAGCGTCGTTTCATACCCCTCTCGCTGCGTGAGACGTAAGCTCTCATCGCTGAGCAATCCACGTATTCACGGTTGAGGCTTTAGCCGGTGTGCTCCAAGAACCACGACGATGACACCGAAATCCTGTACACGGCAGAGTTCACAGTGAATAGCGATTTCGAGGGGTTGCACCGATTGTCAACCAGCAATAGGGCAGCGCTGAGGACTTGATAGATGGCGATCTTTCGGAACGCAGCCCGCCACCCTGGCGACAGAGTGTGTTCCTTTGAAAGTCGGCGGAGGATCCAGCGACAGAGTTCCGAGTGTTGACGCGTTTATCCAGAGCAGCGAGCGAAGATCGATAGTACGCATAAAAGATCGGCAGCGTGGATTGCCGCTCAAAAGTCAGGGCCGTGCATCACGCGTGTCTAGGGGGAGCCAATGAGAATGTCAAGCGGGGCGTGGATCTGTTTGTTCACTGCGTTCGCGGTAGCGCGGGCTGCGGCTGCGGCGGCAGACCAAGCGCAGACGACAATCTCCCCGGAAACCGAACCGTCGGTGAGTAAGCCAGAGGGCGCCGTCCAGGCCGGTGTGGCTCCATCCGACCAGTCGAATTCGCTTACAGAAGTCGTTGTCACCGGCACGCGAGTGGCACGAAATGGCTTCTCTGCACCGTCACCGATCACGGTTTTGAATTCTGCGGACTTGACCAGAGCTGGAGAGACGAACGTCGCCGACTCGCTCAAACAGCTGCCATCATTTCGCGGCACGGCCTCCAGCTCGACCAGCACCGGCTCTAACTCCACTGTAGCCCGCGAAGTAGGTGCCAACTATCTAGATCTGCGTGGCCTTGGAATCGTTCGAACGCTAACGCTGCTCGACGGTCGCCGGCATGTAGGCAGCAATATCACCGGTCAAGTCGATCTCAACCTGATACCCAGCATTATGATCGATCGTGTAGACGTCGTAACCGGAGGCGCATCCGCTGCTTACGGATCGGATGCTGTCGCAGGCGTCGTCAATCTAATCCTCAATGGCAAATTCACCGGCCTGAAGAGCGAAGCAGAGTATGGGATCTCGCGCTACAGCGACAATAAGGAGCTGAATCTCGGCCTCCTCTACGGAGCGCCCCTCGCGGATGGTCGCGGACATTTCTCGATCGGCGGCCAATACGATAACAATGACGGCGGGGGGCCAATGAGCAGCCGCGACTGGGGTCAGCGCAATGCGGTTCTTGCCGCAAACGCACCTGGTCAAGTTCCCTCCCGGCTGATAATCGACAACGGTTCGCTATCGAACACAACCAGGGGCGGAATTATCTTAACCGGTCCCCTGCGCGGCACCCAATTCCTGACCGGCGGTGTCGCCGTGCCATACGATTTCGGCACGCCGGTCGGCACCAGCTATCAGGTGGGTGGCAGCACCCAGGGTCAGGCGCTGACGGCCTATCAGCTACTCAAGGTTCCCGACAGGCGCGGCTCGGTACTGGCCAACTTTAGCTATGACCTGAGCGACAACGTCACGCTCACAACGCAGGCATCCTGGGCACAATCGACCGTGACGGCTCGCGGCGGTGCTTTCGGGATCAATGGGCTTACGATCCAGGCCGATAATGCTTTCCTGCCCGCCTCCGTGGCGGCCGCCATGGCTGCGAACAATATCACAAGCTTCAAGATGAACCGAAACTCCGGTGATGCCTCCAGCTCCTACGATTGGTTCCCGGACAGCAACAAGAATACAGTCTACCGCGGCCTCATCGATCTCGCCGGGCACATCGGCAACTGGAAATGGGATGGTTATTACCAGTACGGACATAGTGAAAACCTGCAACTGCAGGGCAATGTCGTCTTGGCCAATTTCCTCAGGGCAGCCGATGCCGTCGTGAATCCTGCTACCGGCGCCACTGTTTGTCGCTCCTCGCTCAGCGGCGACCCCACGGTGCGCGCCGCCGCCGCGGGATGTGTGCCATTCAACGTCTTCGGCAACTTCTCGCGTTCCGACGCCGCGGAGGCGTATACAGCCGCGACGATCGTGAACGACTTCCATATCTCGCAGAATGTGGCCTCCATTTCCATCCAGGGCGAACCATTTTCAACTTGGGCCGGCCCTGTTTCCCTGGTGTTTGGGCCGGAGTTCAGGCGCGAATCCGCAAACTCTCAAACCGATCCGATATCGCAAGCGAACGGCTTCTTCAGCGGCAATCCAAAGCCAATCCGAGGTACGGTCAATATCAAGGAAGGCTTCGCAGAAACTGTCGTACCGCTTCTGCAAACGAAAATGCCATTCGCTCGATTACTCGAATTCAACGGCGCGGCCCGCATTACGGACTACAGCACGAGCGGCACCGTCGAGACGTGGAAGGCCGGGCTTTCCTACAAACCTAGCGAGGCTCTGCGCCTGCGCGCCACAAGGTCGCACGACATCCGGGCGCCGAATATCAATGAGCTGTACACATCGGTAGTGCAACTCGGACGGTCGGTACTCATCGATCCAAACACTAACGCGCAGCAGTCGATTTCAATTGCAACCGGCGGAAATATCAACCTCAAGCCGGAAACAGCGAACTCTACAACCGCAGGCTTCGTCTATCAGCCGGCGTGGTTGCAGGGCTTCAGCGGCTCCGTCGACTTCTTCGACATCGACATCAAGAATGTCATCACGACGTTGACGCCGCAGGATACCCTGAATCGCTGCGCCGCCGGAAATGCCGCATTATGCGGGTCGGTCACGCGAGATGCCGCCGGTAATATTCTGTTGGTCACGGGCCAATATCAGAATCTTTCGTCGTTGCAGGAGCAGGGGCTGGACTACGAGTTTCTCTATCAGTTGCCGCTCAATCGACTGGCGTCAGCGTGGAGCGGCAGCGTGACGTTTCGGCTGTTAGCGACCTACGTCGACAAAATGGTGACGAGCGACGGCATTACGGCGATCAACGTCGCTGGCGAAACCAGTGGACTGCGCCCCGATATGCCGCACTGGATGGGCGTCGGGGTAATCACGTACCAGAATGGCCCGGTAACCCTGAACGTCCAGAATCGCTATGTAGGTTCTGGAAAGTATGATGCGCTCGGAACGCCGGCCAATATAAATGACAACCACGTGAGTTCACGACTCTACACGCAGCTTTCAGGCGCCTACCGTGTGCTTGGAAGACAGGACGAGACCTTTGAGATCTTCGGTTCGATCGACAATCTGTTCAACGTCGATCCGCCGCGTGCCCCGAATGCGAATCTGGGGTACACCAATCCCGCGCTGTTCGATGAGATCGGAATGACCTTCAAAGTGGGAGTCCGGTGGAAACTCTGATAATTCCCCTCGAAGACGAGATCCTGCCGTTGGCCGCAGCGAGCGCCGGAGCGCGGGCCGGCGCTCATGCGCAGGCTGTAGTCCGGGCCGTGTCGAAGGGTCACCGGCCTGGACTGGCTCGTGCGTGCAAGGCGTCTCCAGGGACCCGATAGGGATGGATAGCGCGCCTCGCCGTAGCTGGCTCGACCGCCTCTCGATTTCGAATGTCACGATGCGTGATTTGCCTGTCGAAACGCAGTTGTCGGTTACCCAAGGGCTGGGGTGCAGGGGCTTTGGTGTGATGCAACATATCTTGCCGCCAACCCTGGCGTCCGGCGACCTTCGCAAGATGCTCGATGACCACGGGCTCATCGCTTCGGCGTGCGCGCCCTATCCTTGCTTCTTGCTATCGCATACAGCCATAGAGAACGGCCGCTTTCGGATTCATCATGATGGCTATTCGCGGCAGCGAATTGACGAGATCAAACGGTCATTCGACTGGTTCGCACCGCTGAGTCCCAGCACGATGACGATCATGACGGGCGGCTCCGGCGTGCTTTCGCGTAGTAAGGCATGGAATGTCGTGTGCGAGGTCTTCGTAGAACTCGCAGATCATGCCGCAAGCCTGGGATTCAAGCTCGCCCTGGAGCCGGTGCGCCCCGAGTTCGCAGCAGACTTTTCGATTGTCACGACTATCGACGAGGGGCGGCAACTTCTGGAAGAGATCAGGCGGCCGAATGTCGGACTCATGATTGAAACCTTTCATGTCGCTCCACTACTCGAACTCGATGCGCAGTTGGGGCGCGCAGCCGCGCATATTGTGGCCGCCCAGCTCAACGACGCAATGGATCATCCGCGGTCCATCGTTGACCGACTTGCTCCAGGCGAAGGCGAAATCGATCTGGCCGCCATCATCGGCACAATCGAGGCAACGGGATTCGACGGCTGGTACGATATTGAGCTACCGGATGCCAACGGCCGCGATCAGGTGGCGCTTGTCGAGGCGAGTGTCGCGGGAAGCTTGGTTGCCTTCTCAAAGGCCGGGAACATGGCAAATGATAAACGCGCACGTTGACGCCCGTGTCGTTGTATTCGTCGGGCCTGGTCAGGCCGAGCTGCACAAAATTACTTTGCCGGAACTTGGACCTCAAGATGTCCTGGTCGAAGCCCGTGCCTCATTGATTAGTGCTGGCACTGAGCGCAAATTTCTTATGGGGTCGCCAGTCTATCCATACTATCCCGGTTACAGCCTCGTCGGTCAGGTTCTCGCCGTGGGTGATGCGGTTACGCGCTTTAGAGCTGGCGACCGGGTTTCCTGCGTCGCTGCGCACGCCAGCCATTGCGTTGCTCATGAAGCGTTTGTTCTACCGATTCCGCATCAGGTAGATGATGAGGCTGCGACATTCTTCCATGTCGGTGCAACTGCCCTCTACGCCGTCCGGAAAGCACAGATCCGGCTTGGCGAGCCCGTAGCCATTCTGGGGCAGGGGCTTATTGGCCTATTGGCGAACCGGATTGCAAGCCTGACGGGGGCACTGCCCGTCATCGGCCTATGCAGAAACATGGATCATTACGAGTTGGCGCGCTCGTTCGGCGCCGACATCGTCCTGGACACTCGGCAGTCGCAATACATGTCGAAGATATTGCGCGGGCTTTCGAGCGGAGGACCTGCCGCGATCATCGAATTGACAAATTCCAAAGATGTCGTCGATCTTGCCGTTGAACTGATAGGCCTTGGAGGCCGGATCGTACTTGCTGGCGGCGGTGGGCGCACTTTTGGCACCAATGTTCTCGATCGGCTTTGGCGCAAGGGCGCATCGCTGATTGGTGGGTTCGTAACGACATCGCCCTTCCGGTCGCAGATGGTTTGGCTGGACCTCAGTCCCGGCAACAGCGGACCTCGTCTCGTACGGGACGAAAGCCGACGCATCCCGGAATCGCCGAGCACCGCAGATGATGGCAGCATATTTATGCAGATGATGGCGCTCGGTCGCATCGCCGTCGGGCCCCTTATCAGTCACCGGTACGGCGCAAAGGAGACTCCGAGCGCATTCCAAAGACTGTTGCAGCCCGGCGCCCTCGCGATCATCCTTCAGTGGCACAGCGCATGATGGGGAATGAATGTACAAGCGCCGGCGCAGGGCGAGGTGTCGCACGCCACGGGACAGGATGTTCCACTCCGTCTACATGTTCGGCGCATCGACTGGCCATGCCCGCTAGCTCTAACTGAAGTGCACCTCTGATGAAGCGTTCTCGTCGGGTACGCGCTACAACACTTTGAACCAAGAGGAAAATTCCATGCACCACGTAGCGAAGATGGACTTCACGGTTGCCGTCACTCCTGAGAACTACGCATCGCGCTCACGCGGCTACGACCGATGCTTCCTCCTCGACGCCCGGACGCCATCCGTCCACACCGATGTCGGAGTCGGGCGCCTGGTCGCGGGCGGCCACCAGGATATTCATTGCCATTCCTACGAGGAGGCCATCTACGTCCTCAAGGGCAACCCGGTGGTCCAACTGGGCACCCGTGCCTTCACTCTCCAGCCGGGTGACTACGCCTTTTTTCCGATCGGCACTCCGCATGCGATTCGCAACCCGCAGAGCCACGACACGCATTGGCTGGACGCGAACGCCCCGATGCCACTCCCTCTGGATGCCGGACGCGATGACACATTCTTCCTGCGTCAGGGACTTGTGTCTGTGGCCAACGCAGAGAAGCTGGATTTCACCGATCCCACCTTGCGGCACTTCGGACACTATACTGGGACGGAGGAGCGAGATCTCCTAAGCCAAACCGCGTCCCCGGCGGTGGGACGTGCATCCGCCGGGATGGACACCGCGGTGATGGCCTACAGCGGCATCCGGGTGAAGATGCTTGTGGATCAGACGCTGGGCGCGGACCACCTGAACCTGTTTATGGTTGACTACGAGGTCGGCGGGGCCGCCCAGGTTCACGACCATCCCTTTGAAGAGTCCTACTTCTTTCTCTCCGGGCACACTAAATTCGAGCTCGAAGGCAAAATCTACACTTTCGGACCTGGTGATTTCGGCTGGGCCGGGGTCGGGACGACACACGCGTGCTACAACACTCTAGGCGGCCGCTTGCGGTGGCTGGAGACGCAGGCTCCACAGCCGCCGTTGCGGAATGCGTATCGTTGGCCACACGACTGGGAACATTTTAAGCGCACTCATACCTAACAGATGTAGAGCTGGGTTGTGTTGTGCGGTCGTGTCTCGCCGGACTATATTGGAGAGAGGAGATAAAAATGGCTCAGTTGCGAGCACTAGTCAGTGTTTGTTATCCAACAGAGAAGGAAGCCCTCGAAGAGCTCGAACGGTTGAAGGAGTTCATGCCCCGCACCCCCAAGCATCGAGGCTGTATTGAATGGGAACTATTCCATTCGACTACCGACCCCCGCAAAGTTGTGCTCTTGGAAATATTCGATTCCTTGGACTCTTATGACGAACATCACCGATCGAGGGTTAAGGGAAGAAAGAATGCGACTTTGCCACCCCTTTCAGATCACTGGCTCAAGGGTATGCGCGAGGGAACGTCGGTGGAGTTTTATCGTCGAGAATTGTATAAGTTGACCGACGAGCACGTATGGGTGGCGGCCGACGAAGTGAAGCGGTCCAACGCAATACGCTTTGCCTGAATGCGTTTGACTTGGGACCGCCGACCTCGATTCATTCCAGCGAGGCGCAGCGAGGTTCAGGGCCGTAACGCTTGCGGAGGCGCTACGGTCGAGTATCAGGACGTTATTGAACTCCTCGGTGGCCGGGCCGCAGTAGGTCGCGGTGTGAAGACGTTGGCGGATCTCGACACCGCTGTGAACGCGGGCTTGCCACGCTCGGCATTGGATCATTTGCTGGAGATGGCCGCGCCGCTGGCGGAACGGGCCAAGCTTCGCAACCGTGTGATTCCTCGTGCCGGTTGCCAACGAAGCCGCCGGCTGAGCGCGGCTTACAGCGCAAACGACAGAGCGGCTCGCGCGGATCACCGCCATGGCTCGATGGGTGTGGGAAGACGATAGCCATATCATAGAGGCCGGGCAGGCGAGGGCTATAGCGGGGCTACCGATCGTCTCGGTTCAATCCAGAATTACCGTGATGACTTGCAGGCCGACGCCTTTGCGTCCGCTCCGGGTCCAGCCTTCCTGGGACCCGTCGCGCAGGAAATGCAAAGTTGAGTCGCCCGTGAATATCTCGACGCTGATTGGCGCCTGCTCTTTGTCATTGTCGAACCCTCCGAGCAAATGCTCCTGGGCCGCGATGGTCTGAGGTATCAGGAAGTCAGGCAGCGGGCTTGCGGCAAATGTCGCGGCATTGCTCAGTCCAGAGAGTGCCGGCAAGAAGATGTGAGCCAGCTTCTCACACGGATAATACTTGTACAGCGCCATTCCAACTATGTCGCTCGTGAACCCAGTTGCGGTCATCTGGAACGAGCCAGACTCCATCGTGCAATCGACCTTCGGAGCTACCGACGGCGCCGACGGCCCCGGTGGCGGCTGAACAGGTTGCGACGCTGCCGGAGGTGGGGCTGGAGTGTTCAAGGCGGCGGAGGCCGTATCGGGCGTCCCGCTGCTTCCGCCGCAGCCTGAGAGGATAACCGCGATCGCCAGCGTGATCGAGACTCCTCTCACGCCGGCGAGCGCCGGAATGCGATCTTGCTTTTCCATAATCTCCCCTGTCCCTTTTATTCTTCCATCGTAGGAGCGTGCCACAGACAAACTCAAGAATAAATATGCGCGCTTCGCTCTTCAACACTTCTTCCGTTACTGCGCTGCCGTTATCCGTTCCCTCGCATCCTCAGAGTGCTTCATGAGCCGAACGGAACATACCTTTCCTTCAGGAACTCGTACTCATCGAGCTGAGATTCATCTACGTCGCATGCGGTCTCCTCAGGTAGTTGAACTGGCTTATCCTTTCGAATTATCGTCTGTTCGTGATTTCGTGTGGACAAAATGGTGTCTTGGCAGTAGTGAGGCGCCTTTTTTTGCCCACACGGAATCACGAAGAGCCGTACTTCTAAGTGGGCCGATTGCGGTCGGCAAATCATCAGTTGTGACGGAACTCGTGAATGCATACGAATTCCACAGCATGAAGACGGGCGCGTTCTTGCTTGCGTTCGCGGCGCGAAAATGGGCAGGGGACGACTCGAGCTGAACTGCAACAGCTCCGTGAGGCGAGCGCAATCATCAAAGGCTAGAAAACCGCTTGCTGCGACCGCTGTGCGCGGTTGGCGAATCTAACGCCTCAGTGAAACGGCGCCAGCGACTGGGCGGAATGCTCAGCTATTATCATCGCGCAGCGGCTTGACCGGTTTCGACTCTGTTTCTGGACAATACGGGGTGTGCCGTGCCCTCGCGCGCCGTCTTGCATCAGACTATCGGATTTCTTTGTTGCGGGCGTCGGCAATCCCTAAATCAGAAGGAGGGGAGAGCTTATCGGCGAGCACCTGCATCTCTTCGAGCGCCAGAATCATTTCCCTCAGCGGCATACGAGACCAGCGCCGCAATTGTTCTCGACGAGCGCCTTCCCATGTCGTAAGACTCCAGTCGATGGCGTCGGTCTGGGTATCATCGCTTGGCATCGTTGTCCTTCATGGCGCGCAACTGTTCAATGTCCGCCCGGTCTTGTGGGCGATCCGCTTCCTCTTTCATCCGGATCAAAGTCGGCAGCGACACAAAACGGATCGACAGGTTGTCATGGAGCGGCGTGACCAACGCACGCGCGTATTCCTCGTCGAAGGCGAATGGTTCGGTCACGAAGACGTCTACAGAAGTCTCGCGATGCGCGTCGCTCCAGAACTGCAGAACCTGCATTCCCTTGTCCCGGATCCAGCTTTGGCGGAGATCGCTGTTCGAGAATTGTTTCATCGTGATTGGAACGATGGGTCGGTAACCGAGGGAGGCGAGAGCGGCGAACGTTCGCTCTATGTTGTCCGGGATCAGTTGAACTACGATGTCGACGTCTTTCGTGAACCGCAGATAGCCGTGCGCGCCGACCGCCAGTCCTCCTGCCACGAGGTAGCGGACGCCCGCTGCTTCAAGCGCGGCGGCAAGAGCTTCAAAGCTGGCGAGTTTCACGATCTGAGGGTTTGCTCATTCCCGAGCTAGCAAATGCTGAATTGCAGAATACCTAGAAATCGCTGCCCGGAGAAACACCGAGAATGCGCGGCAAGGCGCAGATTCGAGGGGGCTTTGATCAGGCCGAGAGGGAGCAGCCTATCGGTACTTCAGAAAATTGATAGCGGGGCGTGCTTAGGAGCCACCAAAACCAAGGTGGTGTGCTTCTCAGAGCATGCTACGAACCGGGCGCGTGCGCCAAAAAAGACTAGTGATACCAATCGCTTGCACACACGCCCTCATCCCCGACAATATCGCTCTGGTCGACGGCGGCAGGCGGTGGCGCTGCCGACGGTGCGGTGCTGAGAGGGCGACGCGGTTCCGGCAACGTCGTTTTATCCCTTGGTGGTGAATTGCGCTCTAGTCGTTGACTCACCGTACTGGCCACTATATGTTGTGCCCGTCAGCGGTGTTTACCCCTAGGGGTAGACCTAAGAGGGAATCCGGTGCGGCGCTGAGCCTATTCCGGAGCTGCCCCGCAGCGGTGATTGGGAACGACCGGCGCCAAGGCACTGAGCTCGCCATGAGCTTGGGAAGCCCTGCCCAGTAGGTCGCGCTCTAACTCGATAGAGCGCCTGCCCGAGAGCCCGAAGACCTACCGCTGCCGCCGCGCCTTACGTGCGGCGAACGGCTGTCGGGCTCTCGAGGGCGGAGCACCGGAATGACCTTGCGGGCGCGCAGCGTTCGCAGGCGCCCCATTCCGATCTCATTTCCATCGTGGCTCGATCGAGGCGATTGCGTCTTCGGGAGATGAGTGATGAGTCTGGAAACCGCCGCTATCCTCACCGCGGCACCCGCCGCCGAACAAACTGGTTTTCGCCTGACGGCTCCTGCCGCCGCGCGCGCGCAGATGCGTGTGACCAAGCGCAACGGTGCGCGCGAACCGGTGGATGTAAACAAGATCGTCCGCGCCGTTACTCGCTGCTGCGAGGGTCTCGCGGATGTCGATCCGATGCTCGTTGCCCTCAAGACCATTGCCGGTCTCTACGATGGTGCGACCACTCGGGAGCTCGACGAGCTCTCGATTCGCACGGCCGCCTCGTTCATGTTTGAAGAACCCGAATACTCGCGTCTGGCGGCGCGCCTGCTGGCAGGTTTCATCGACAAGGAGGTGCAGGGCTTGAGCGTGCACTCCTTCTCGCAATCGATTCGTGTGGGCTTCGATGTCGGGCTCATCAACGAGCGAGTGGTGGGTTTTGTCGAAGCGCACGCACGGAAACTGAACGATGCCATCGATAACACGCGTACGCAGGAATTCGAGTACTTCGGGCTGCGCACCCTCTACGATCGATACCTCCTCAAGCATCCCACCCGCAGGCATGTGCTCGAGACGCCGCAGCACTTCTGGATGCGCATCGCCGTGGCATTGAGCGCCACCGTGCCCGAGGCGATCGAGCTATATCAGCAGTTCTCCAGTCTGGACTATATCGCGAGCTCCCCGACGCTCTTCAATGCGGGTACTTGCCATGAACAGTTGTCCAGCTGCTTTCTGCTGGACTCACCCCTGGATTCACTCGAGTCGATTTACGACAAGTACAAGGACGTGGCCCTGCTGTCGAAGTTTTCAGGCGGAATCGGCATGGCGTGGCATCGCGTGCGTTCTGAGGGCTCGTTGATCCGCGCCACTAACGGCATGTCGAACGGCATCGTGCCCTGGCTCAAGACGCTCGACTCATCGGTAGCTGCGGTGAATCAGGGTGGGAAAAGAAAAGGGGCCGCGTGCGCATATCTGGAACCCTGGCACGCCGATGTCGAAGCTTTCCTTGAATTGCGGGACAACACCGGCGACGACGCCCGCCGCACGCATCACATCAATCTTGCGAACTGGATTCCCGATCTGTTCATGCGCCGGGTGGAAGAAGACGCGGCGTGGTCGCTCTTCGACCCAAAGGACGTCGCGGAGCTGCCGGACCTGTTTGGCGAGGCGTTCGAAGCTGCTTACGTTCAAGCGGAAGCGCAGGGATTAGCGAAGAAGACGGTACGCGCGCGCGACCTCTATACGAGGATGATGCGCACGCTCGCCCATACGGGCAACGGCTGGATGACCTTCAAGGATAAATCGAACCGCGCGTGCAATCAGACCGCGAAACCGGGTCATACCGTGCATCTTTCCAATCTCTGCACCGAAATTCTGGAGGTGACGAGCGCCGGTGAGACCGCGGTCTGCAATCTCGGCTCGATGAATCTCGCCCGGCATCTGAGCCCTGCGGGATTCGACTTCGAAAAGCTCGCGCACACGGTCGAGGTGGCTGTGCGTCAGCTCGATCGTGTCATTGACTTGAACTTCTATCCGATCGCGACCGCCCGGGCTTCCAACCTCCGCTGGCGCCCCGTCGGGCTGGGCGTGATGGGGCTGCAGGACGTTTACTTTCAGTTACGCCTGCCGTTCGATAGCGATGCAGCGCGCCAACTCTCCACGCGAATCGCCGAAACGATTTACTTTCACGCCTTGCGTGCGTCGATGGAGCTGGCACGTCAGTATGGACGCCACGACGCTTTCCCCGATACGCGCGTGGCTCAAGGCGAGCTGCAGTTCGATGCATGGAATGTGGCGCCGTCATCCACGCTGCCGTGGAACGACCTCAAGCAGGATATCCAGGCTCATGGGCTGCGCAATAGCCTTTTGATCGCTATCGCGCCCACAGCGACGATCGCCTCGATCGCCGGGTGCTACGAATGCATAGAGCCGCAGATCTCCAACCTCTTCAAACGCGAAACACTTTCGGGCGACTTTCTCCAGGTCAACCGCTACCTGGTCGAAGAGCTGAAGCGGCTCGGCATGTGGACGGAGGAGATGCGCGACGCCATCAAGATGGCCGACGGTTCGGTGCAGGGACTGCACCAGCTCCCCGAGGCGCTGCGTGCGATCTATCGGACCGCTTGGGAACTGCCGATGCGTGCGCTGATCGATCTCGCGGCTGAGCGTGGTCCTTACATCGATCAAAGCCAGTCGTTGAATCTCTTCATGGCCAACCCCAACATCGGCCCGCTTTCGGCCATGTATATGTATGCGTGGAAGCGGGGGCTGAAGACCACGTATTACCTGCGGTCCCGACCGGCGACGCAGATCGCCAAGACGACCGTCAGTAACAAGGCCCAGTCGATGGATGCGGATATCGTCGCGTGTTCTCTGGAAAATCCAGAAACCTGCGAGGCCTGCCAGTGAACGGCTCAACCGGAGCCTCGAATCCGACTGCAGCGGCTTCTGGCAAAGCGTCCCTGCTCGATCCAGGCTTCGATCTTACGCTACGACCCATGCGCTATCCGCGTTTCTATGAGATGTATCGCGCGGCGATTAAGAATACCTGGACCGTGGAGGAGATCGACTTCCAGATCGATCTTGGGCACCTGCGCCAGCGTATGTCACCGGCTGAGCGACATCTCATCGAGCGTTTGGTGGCATTCTTCGCCACCGGCGATTCGATCGTCTCCAACAACCTCGTGATCAGTCTATACCGGCACATCAATGCGCCGGAAGCGAGAATGTATCTCTCGCGGCAGCTCTTCGAGGAGGCGCTGCACATCCAGTTCTACCTGACCCTGCTCGATACTTACGTGCCGGACCCGGAACGGCGCGCGCAGGCGTTCGCTGCGATCGAGAACATACCGTCGATCCGGCGCAAGGCGGAGTTCTGTCAGCGCTGGACGGATGCTGTGTTCAGCCTCGAACGCACCGAGTCGCAGGCGGACAAGCGCCGCTTCCTGCTCAATCTGACGTGTTTCGCCTGTTGTATCGAGGGCCTGTTCTTCTTCGGCGCGTTCGCGTACGTCTACTTTCTGCGCTCGCGCGGCTTGCTCCCCGGTCTGGCCGCGGGCACGAATTGGGTGTTCCGCGACGAAAGCGCTCACATGACGTTCGCATTCGCGGTGCTGGAGACCGTCCGGCGCGAAGATCCGCAACTGTTCGATGCCGATTGGGCCATCCAAGTGCGCACAATGATCGAAGATGCTGTCGAATGCGAAACCGCGTTCGCCGAAGACGTGCTTTCGGGTGGGGTGGTCGGTCTTACGCGCTCGCAGATGCGGCAGTATCTCGAATACGTGGCGGACCAGCGCCTCTCGATGCTTGGGCTTCCCGTTCACTACAACGCGCGCAACCCGTTCCCGTTCATGGAGCTACAGGACGTTCAGGAGCTCACGAACTTCTTCGAGCGCCGCGTGTCGGCCTATCAGGTCGCCGTGCAGGGCGAGATTTGCCTCGATGCCGCGTTTTGACCGATGATCTCCGGTAAGCGCCGGTAGCGAGGATGCAGGATACGGCGAGATCGTTGATGGAAACGGGCGAGGCGTCCGGGGTGTAGTAGTTCCTGACACCGGCGATCGAGGACTATCGAAACGGCTGGAGCATCGGAACCTTCGGCGGGTACGAAGACCGGTACAAATTCCTGATTCACGATCGCGACAGTATCTTCGCAAGCCAGCTGGACGAGTCGATCCCGGCCCTCGGGATCAGGGTCTTAAAGTCAGCGCGCACAGTCCAAAAATGAACGCCATTTGTGAGCGTGTGATCGGCACCATCCGCAGGGAATGTCTGGACTGGCTGATCCCACTGTCAGTCGGTCGGCGGCCCCGGGATCCATTCTTCGGGTTGTGGCAACTTGAAATCGCGCGGAAAATCGAAGACCTCGGCCGTTGTGGTGATCAGGCCTTCCGTTTCGAAATTGGCGTAGGGAACACAGCCGGCCCAAAGGCCCGTTTGGGTCTGGCGGCAACCCCGCTTCTCGAATTCCTCGATCCGCCGACCGAACGGCAGGCCTTCGCATCCGAACGCGACGTGATGCACGCCTTCGCCATGGGCCGCGAGGAATTCCTTGTAGATGCTGGGTCCATCCAGTGGCTGAATCACTTCCCACATCATGTTCCCGGAAGTCGCGAGCGCGAGCCACATGCTATAGGTTTCCGGGCGGCCCATATAGGTCTGGTGGGTCACAGTTCCGGGCCCGAAGGTGTAAGTTGCCCAAGGCCCGATACCCAGCTCGACGAAGCCGTTGATTGTTTTCTTGAAGTCGTTCGTGACAACACACACCTGGACGGTGTTTCCTACGAAGCTGTTGGATAAAGTAGTGGCGCTCGTGGCGACGATGCCTTTGTTCATGATTTTCTCCAAAAAATTGAATAGTGCCGAAATCAATCGAACAAGCTGACGACCTGGATCTGTGTGAACTCGCGGAAGCCCTCTTCGCCGAGTTCGACTCCGAGCCCCGATTGCTTTACACCGCCAAAGGGGATCTGGGGATCGAGATCGGGATGCTTGTTGATCCAGACGGTGCCGCTCTCCAGTCGCCCCTTGACCTTCTTGAATTGCGCCTTGTTCTGGACCGGACCATCTGCGTGCCCTGGCCCCACGCCATCGTCCAGAATTGCGGGGTGCGCAAGCGTGGCCAGCTTGTCGCACACCTTAAGAGTCGGCAAGCCGAAGCGCCGCCAAGGCCCGTTTAGCCGCAACGCTGCACGTGCGCCGCCAGTTCGTTCCTGGCTTGTTGACTCCTTAGCCACAAACTACCACCGCGTAGATCCTGATCGTGGTCAGGGACACAGTAATAGTGGAGTGCCCTCGCGATCCCCCTCGTGTTCGGCTTAAGTCCACAGACTCTCGCGAAGGCCAAGCCTGTGGATCGTGTTCGCCACTGCGCCGCTTCCGCAGGTACTGTGCTGCCGGTCCAACGATGGATGCATGCTAGTTTGAGGTTTGCTCTGAGGTCATAATGCAAGAGGGGCGACTCCGCGCGGCTCGACACTTGACCGACCACACAGAGCTCTGGTCATCGTGATGCAGACAGGGGCGGCACCCTGTGAAGCCCTCATTCGCGAGGATGTACTCGTGTGAGTGCGGGCAGTGATCGACCCGGAACCGCAAACGCATTCTGGGAGGCCGTATGGATTCAACCAGACACTCGGCCGTTCGGGAGATGGTGGGCGGCAGACCCGAGACGCTCCGTGAGGATGGCGAGTTCATCCTGTACCGTGACCCGCGCCGGCATTCCTCTAGCGGCGGCATGCGTACGACCCTTATGGTCGCACCCCTGGGGGAACACACCGCACCACGCAGTCTTCGCCGAATAGAGCACGAATATTCGTTGCGCGCCGAGCTGGATCCCGCCTGGGCAGTTCGGCCTCTTGCCCTCGCAATGCACCAGGGCCGTTCGGTGCTCGTCCTCGAGGACCCGGGAGGTGAGCCGCTGGGGCGCCTGGTTGGAAGCCCGATGGAGTTGAGACAATTCCTCCGTCTCGCCATCGGGTTATCGGCCGCGCTCGGCCGGGTACACCAGCACGGCCTCATTCACAAGGACATCAAGCCGGCCAACGCTCTCGTGAACGCCGCGACCGGCCAGGTGTGGCTGATGGGCTTCGGTATCGCCTCGCAGTTGCCACGCGAGCGGCAGTCGCCCGAGCCTCCAGAGTTCATCGACGGAACCCTCCCCTACATGGCCCCCGAACAGACTGGACGAATGAATCGTTCGATCGATTCCCGCAGCGACCTGTATTCACTCGGCGTCACGCTGTATGAAATGCTGACGGGCACTCTGCCTTTTACTGCCTCCGATCCGATGGAGTGGGTTCACTGCCATATCGCGAGACAGCCGGTGCCGCCGAGCGAGCGGCTGAAGGAGGTCCCAATACCGGTATCCGCGATCATCCAGAAGCTGTTGGCCAAGACCGCGGAAGAACGCTATCAAACGGCGGCCGGCCTCGAAGCCGACCTCAGACGGTGCCTCGTCGAATGGGAGTCTCTGAAACGCATCGACACGTTCACCCTCGGCGCGCACGACACGCCAGACAGGCTTCTGATGCCCGAGAAACTGTACGGGCGTGATCGAGAACGCGAGGCCCTGCTTGCCGCCTTCGATCAGGTGGTCGCCTCCGGTACACCGGTTCTGGTGCTCGTCTCCGGCTATTCCGGGATCGGCAAGTCCGCGATCGTCCATGAGCTGCACAAAGCGGTCGTCCTGCCGCGTGGGATCTTCCTGTCCGGTAAGTTCGACCAGTACAAGCGGGACATTCCGTACGCCACGATTGCACACGCGTTCCGGAGCTTCATTCAGCAGATTCTGAGCGGGAGCGAGACAGAGCTCGAGCGTTGGGCAGACGCGGTACGCGAGGCCGTTGGCCCGAATGGGCAACTCATCGTGAATCTCATCCCTGAGCTCGAGCTCGTCATCGGGAAACAGCCGCCGGTTGCCGCGCTCCCAGCCACCGAAACCGAGAGCCGCTTTCACACGATGTTCCGGTCCTTTCTGGGAGTGTTCGCCGCGAAGGAGCATCCGCTCGCCCTCTTTCTCGATGATCTGCAGTGGCTCGATGCGGCGACCCTGAAGTTCATTGAGCACCTCATCACGCACCCGGAGGTGCGACACCTTCTCATCATCGGGGCCTATCGCAACAACGAGGTCAGCGCCTCGCACCCGTTGATGACGACGCTGGGCGCCATCCGTGGGACCGAGGCCCTTGTGCGCCAGATCGTCCTCGCGCCCCTCGCTTTGGAACACGTGACTCAGTTTGTCGCGGACACGCTGCATTGTGAGCACGGGCATGCCAAGCCGCTTGCCCAGCTCGTGTACGAGAAAACCCTGGGCAACCCGTTTTTCGCGATCCAGTTCCTGACGGCACTGGCCGAGGAAGGTCTGCTGACCTTCGAACCGGGCGCTGCCACCTGGGTCTGGGACTTGGCGCGCATCCGCGCCAAGGGCTACACCGACAACGTGGCGGACTTCATGGTCGAGAAGCTGATGCGCTTGTCTGAGATGACGCAACAGCCACTGAAACAGCTCGCCTGCCTCGGGAATGCGGCCGAGATCGCCACTCTGACGCTGGTTCACGGGGTCTGCGAAGAGAAAATCCACACGGCACTGTGGGAGGCCGTTCGCACCGGGCTGATCTTCCGCGTGGCTGGCGGCTACGCATTCCTTCACGATCGCGTGCAGGAGGCAGCCTATCGACTCATCCCCGAAGGCGAGCGTCCTGCGATCCACCTTAGGATCGGAAGGCTACTCGCAGCTGAGACACCCACGGAGAAATTCGAGGACGCAATTTTCGAGATCGCGAATCAGCTCAACCGCGGCGCGGCCCTGATCACCGAACAAGATGAGCGTGAGAAGCTCGCCGAGCTCAACCTGATCGCCGGCAAGCGTGCCAAGGCGTCTACAGCCTACGCGTCGGCGTGCACCTACCTGCGCACCGGGATGGCCCTGTTCGGTCGCCAAAGCTGGACGAGCCGCTACGAGCTCGCGTTCGGCTTGTGGCTCGAACGCGCGGAGTGCGAGTACCTGAGTGGGAACTTTGACGAGGCCGAGTGGCTCATCTCGGAGCTGCTGGCGAGAGAGGGGGCGAAGATCGACAAGGCGGCCGCCTACCGCCTCAAGATCGATCTTCACGTTATGAACTCGGAGAATCCCAAGGCCGTCGAGAGCGCCCTCGAGTGTCTGTGCCTCTTCGGCATCGAGATGCCGCCACATCCCACGCGTGAGCAGGTCGAGGCCGAGTACGAGAAGGTCTGGAGCGGCCTCGGCGGGCGGTCGATCGAGAGCCTGAACGACCTGCCGCTCATGACCAACCCGGAGATGCGGGCCGCCATGCGCGTGCTGTCTGTCCTCTTCGCGCCGGCGCACTTCACCGACATCAATCTGGTCCACCTGCACCTCTGCCACATGGTAAATGTGAGTCTGAGGTATGGAACGACCGACGCTTCGACACACGCCTACGCGTGGTTCGGAGTCATTCTCGGGCCGGCCTTCCACCGGTATACCGACGGTTACCGCTTCGGCCGGCTCGCCTGTGAACTTGTTGAGAAGCACAACATCGTCGCCTACAAGGCGAAGACCTACTTCTCGATGGAGATGGTGGCCCTATGGACGCAGCCGCCCGAGGCCGCCATCGAGTACATCCGCACGGCCTTCCGCGCCGGTGTTGAAACTGGCGATCTGGGCATCGCCTGCTACAGCTGCAACCACACCCTCACGGACCTTCTCACGCGAGGCGATCACCTCGACGAGGTATGGCAAGAGTCGGAACGCGGTCTCGACTTCGCCCGCAAGGCCAAGTTCCGCGACGTGGTCGACATCATCGTGAGCCAGCAGCGATTCATCCGCAACATGCGGGGGCAGACCGCCCACTTCTCCACGTTCAGCGATGCGATGTTCGATGAGGATGCGTTCGAGGCGCAACTCACCGAGGACCGGATGGCCACGATGGTCTGCTGGTTCTGGATTCTCAAGCTCCAGGCACGCTTCATGTCCGGCGACTACGAGGTGGCTCTCGCCGCGGCCCGGAAGGCGAAGGAGCTTCTCTGGTCGTCGGACGCCCACATCCAATTGCTCGATTACTACTACTACACCGCGCTCGCGATTGCGGCGGCCTACGAGACAGTCCCACCCGACAGACAGCGCGACTGGCGCGAGATTCTGAGAGCGCACCTGCGCCAGCTCCGAGAGTGGGCGGAGAGCTGCGCGGCGACTTTCCGCGACAAGCACGCCCTGGTGGCGGCCGAGACCGCGCGCCTCGACGGCCGAGAGCTCGACGCCGAGCGTCTCTACGAAGAGGCCATCCGCTCGGCCCGCGCAAACGGCTTGGTTCACAATGAGGCGCTGGGCTACGAGCTGGCTGCGCGGTTCTACGCGGCGCGTGGATTCGAGACCACCGCCCAGGCGTACCTGCGCAACGCGCGGTACTGCTATCTACGTTGGGGAGCCGATGGCAAGGTGCGGCAACTGGATGAGTCCTACCCGCACCTGCGGGCGGAACTGTCACCGCCGCCTGCGACGACCACGATCGGGGCCTCGGTCGAACACCTGGATCTCACGACCGTCATGAAAGTCTCCCAAGCAGTCTCGGGCGAGATCGTTCTGGAGAAGTTGATCGACACGCTCATGCGAACCGCGCTCGAGCACGCGGGAGCGGAGCGCGGGCTCTTGATTGTTTCGCACGGGGGTGCGCAGCGGCTGGAGGCGGAAGCCATGACCAGCCCGGACGCCATCACTGTCCGCCTGCACCACGCGAGCGTCTCGGCGGCGGACCTGCCCGAGTCAGTCCTACATTACGTCGTGCGGACACAGGAGAGCGTGATTCTGGACGATGCCTCGGAGCAGGGCGCGTTCTCCGCCGATGAGTACATTCGCCGCAATTGCGTCCGTTCCGTTCTCTGCCTGCCTCTGATCAAGCAAGCCACACTGATCGGTGTGCTCTACCTCGAGAATAACCTAGCCGCCCACGTGTTCACGCCCGCCCGCAGCGCGGTGCTGAAGCTGCTCGCCTCCCAGGCCGCCATCTCGCTGGAGAACGCGTACCTGTACACCGACCTGCAGCAGGAGAACTGCGAGCGCAAGCGGGCCGAGGAGGCACTTCGCGAGCGCGAAGCGCGCATCCGGCGACTTGTCGAGTCCAACATCATCGGAGTGTTCTTCTGGGACCTTTCCGGTGACATCACCGAGGCGAACGATGCATTTCTTCAGATCGTGGGTTACTCGCGGCAAGATCTGTTGTCCTGCAATGTCGACTGGGCAGGCATGACCCCACCAGAATATCGCGCCACTGACGCGCACGCGATCGAACAGCTGACGCAGTCCGGGACTTGCCAACCCTACGAGAAGGAATTCATCCATAAGGACGGCGGGCGCGTCGCGGTTCTCATTGCCGCCGCGACATTCGAAGGTTCGAGCGAACAAGGGGTGGCCTTCGTCCTCGACGTGACCCGGCGCAAGAAAGCGGAGGCCGAGCTCGCGCGCAGCGAAGCCTATCTGTCCGAAGCGCAGCGACTAAGCCACACCGGCAGCTACGCCTGGAACGTTGCAAGTGGAGAAATCTTCTGGTCGGACGAGATGTTCCGAATCTACGGGTTCGATCGGACGGTCAAGCCCACTTTGGAGCTGATACTGGGACGAATTTATCCCGATGATATAGCTGACATGCGAAAGCTTGTCGACGGCGCATCCCCCGACGCCGCCAATCTGGACATTGAGTATCGGTTGCTGATGCCGGACGGCACGGTCAAATACATCCGGTCTTTGAGCGGCAAGGCGGGACCGGGATTCACGGGCGATCTCACGTTCGTTGGAACGGTCATCGATGTGACCGAACGCAAGCGGGCCGAACAGGCCCTGCAGCGAAGCGAGCAGCGGCTGCGTCAGGCAGAAAAAATGGAGTCGATCGGCCGGCTTGCCGGGGGCATCGCGCACGACTTCAACAACATCCTGGGTGCGATCCTCGGTCACGGGGAGCTCGCGCAAAACACGCTGGGCGAAGGCGGCGCCGTGCGCCGCCATGTCGATCAGGTGATGCAGGCGGGCGCGCGTGGGAAGGGACTCGTTGATCGCATCCTCGCTTTCAGCCGCAGCGGGATGGGCGAGCGCGTGCCCCTGCGCATACAGTCGGTCATCGAGGAGACGCTCGAGCTGTTTGCAGCGTCACTGCCCGCGGGGGTGCGCCTCGAGATGCGACTCGATGCGGCCGATACGGCGGTGGTCGGCGACGCGACTCAGCTCCACCAGGTCGCCATGAACCTCTGTACGAATGCGGTGCACGCAATGGCGCACGGCGGCGTGCTCACCGTAGTGCTTGAGCGTCTAGCTGTGGGCGAGCGCCGCTTACTTTCGCACAGCACGCTCTGCGCCGGTCGCTATGTGCGCCTCTTGGTCAGCGATACCGGCAGCGGCATCCCGCCCGCAGTGCTCGAGCGCATGTTCGATCCGTTCTTCACCACCAAGCGTGTCGGCCATGGCACGGGCCTTGGCCTTGCGCTGGTGCACGG
The DNA here is from genome assembly GCA_028293765.1 of Gammaproteobacteria bacterium. Lineage (GTDB taxonomy): Bacteria > Pseudomonadota > Gammaproteobacteria > Steroidobacterales > Steroidobacteraceae > 13-2-20CM-66-19. The sequence continues at coordinate 3,082 of JAQGOG010000081.1, read as the reverse complement.
CATCGTCGCCGACTTCGGCGGGGCGATCGATGTGGCGACGCAGGTCGGTGTGGGCACCACCTTCACGATCTGGCTGCCGGCCACTGGCGAGACGTCCAGGCTCCTGGCCGAGACCGTGCAGGACGTGCCACGCGGCCACGGCGAGACGGTGATGATCGTGGACGACGAGCGAGCGCTGGTGGCGCTCGCTGAAGAGACGCTCGCCGAGCTTGGCTACGAGCCGGCGGGGTACGATTCGAGCGTCGCGGCGTTGCAGGCGTTTCGCGCGGAACCAAAACGCTTCGATCTCGTTCTGACCGACGAGACGATGCCCGATCTCATGGGGACCGAGCTTGCGCGCGAGATCCGGCAGTTGCGACCCGATATATCGATCATTCTCATGAGCGGCTACGCTGGCACGCAGCTAAGCGAACGCGCGCAGGGAGCAGGGATCATCGACGTGCTCCGCAAGCCGCTCGTCCGGCGCGACATCGCTGAGCCGGTCGCGCGGGCGCTGCACGCATCGCTTATCGGTCATGTTTTCGCGGCGCATCAGCACCGTTCCGAGACCCTTTAGATAATCCAAAATCCGTTTGCAATATGACTGGCGCTTTGCCAGCCCCGCTCTGCGTCCATTGCCCGTACACCCCCGTGACTGACCTGGTAAGTTGGGGTATGTCCGGCGGCAAAAGTCGCGAAACAGTTGCTACAGAAAACCGGAGACCGAAGCCCCCCACTTATGAAGAATAGGTTTTCTACTATTGAAAGGCGATGAACTCGTCAATTTGCACGTAGTTGTCTTTGGCGCTGTTATCGTGTCTTCCCGCCACGACAACCTTGATTGTGTGCTGGCCCGGAGTGAGTTTCCCAGCAAAAAGCATATAGGAGTTGAGTGTATCGTCGTCGGAAGAGCCCCAATGGCCGTTGACTGACGCTACGGGTTTAGGGTTCGTGTCAATGTAGACGTCCATGTAGCCGTCTTCGTAGTCCGGTCGGCCAAAGACTTCGATTAGGCTTCCGATGAATGTCCATGAGATGCTCGCATTGGTCTCCTTTGACCAATAGTGACCACCCGAAAGGTCCGATCCATCGCTGACCAATCCGCCTTGCCATGTTCCTTTAAACATGAGTTCGGCCGAGTTGAACCCTGCTGAGGTTCCTTGGGAACGAGTCAAGGGTGAGCCATCGATGTTGAAGGCATCAATAGTCTGCCAGTAGCCAACGGACAAAGCATGCTTTCGATCGAGGAGCGAAATCGATAAGACATGTGAATCCGCAGAAAGACCAGAAACAGTTACGTCTGGATTCTGGCCGATTTCGGTGGAGTTGTAGTTGTCCACTGTCTGGGGGGCGCCACCATCGATAGAGTAAGAAGCTATTCCATACTGAGGCCCCTTCTTCCCGATCCAGGTTATGCCGGTACCAGTGAAGTTGACCACGGCTCCGATCCCCGGGATAGCTCCTCCGCTTCGAATAAAATTACCTGAGTGCTCATTCTGCAGGTAATCCTCCTGCGCTGGGTGAAAGTAAGACCAATTCTGAGTCGAACTGTTGCCCTTGCTGTAGATGATAGATGGATCGGTGTCATTGATCTTGGTTGATCCCGCCGGCGTGGTGGTTGATCCCGTCGGTGTCGTGGTTGATCCCGCCGGCGTGGTGGTTGATCCGGCCGGTGTCGTGGTTGATCCCGCCGGCATCGTGGTCGATCCCGCCGGCGTCGCTGTCTGGTCACAACCGACGCAGGCGATCAGCATCGCCGTAACCCAGATAATGCGTTTAATTCGTTGCATGCGGACTCTCCAGTCGTTGTTATCATGAGGCGGTGCGCTCGGAAGGCTTGCTTATCGCCTGAGTGTGCAAGTCCGAACGCAGGTTGGCGGCGAAGTGCTGTTGCCACAGGCGCGGCGTGATTTGGGCGACGCGCGGCGGTTATGTCCAGGGTGATCGATAGGGTGCTCGCGGCGGGTGGGGTGCTGTTGGCGGAGGAGCCACAAGCCCTCAGACAAAGCAGCTGCAGTGCTGTTCCACGGATATGCAGACCGCAGCGTATTGAATGACCAGGAACATTTCTCAGCAGAACCTCCGTGTGGCGATGAAAAGCTATTGACGCGATGAGGCGTCCCCGCGCGAGTAAAGCGCCAGCTGCTCCTAGCTGGAATCGTGCCCAGCTCCACGCTGGTGTCGCACATCAGCGACACAGCTCTCGCAGCGGACTCCATCCTCACCTCAGCGATGAGATCTAATTGTCACTTCGCATCAAGCCGGTTGCACGAGTCGGAAGATTTGCACAGCTCCCGCCGTTCGGAACGGCATTACGACTCGCAGCCTCTCCAGTCGAGACATCCGTTCACTTAACCCATTGACGCGAGGTGGTACGTATGGAGTGGCAACAAAGTCAAGAGAGCGTGGTGAGCCGCGCTCAGCGCGGAATTGCGGGGCGTGGGGCGAGCGGCACGGGGACATCGGTGGGCACCACGACGCGTACCGGGGAGACCTTGCGCTCAAGTACTTCCCGACGCCGGAGGCCGGAAACGGCAGTCTACTGCGCTTCTCAATGACACCGACGTGCACGCGGTACTTGCGCGTCAACCTTGCGCAGCCGAACGATGTGGGCCCCCCCAAGCGTGCGTTCGCCACCTTTCAGTACAGCAGTGTAGCTGAGCGCATCAAATTGCTTGAGCGGATCAGCGCAGCGCTAGAGCGCCGCGCTCGGGAATTTTGTGGCGATGGTGTTCCTCGTTGCGTTCTTTTTCGTGCATGTCGCCATGGTGATCCTACTGGCATGTGCAGAGTTGTCGCGGCGAATGTGCCGAGCGCCACGACCAGGATGCCGAATAGGGCGGCGCTGTCTTCGAATAGCATCATGAACGAGACCGGGCGTTTGCTTCTGCGAAATGTCTCGTAGAGACCGTGTGGGAGCGCGGCTTTGGTAGCGCGGAACTGTATAAACGAGATGAGCTCCGAAGCTCACGTCCGTGGCCAAGCGGATGCTCGACCTCTGCACGGCGCCGCGCAGCGCGGCCCAGTAGCGAGATTTGACGAAGTGACGTTCGAGCCCCTTTGGGCCCACGCATCGATATGAGCCGGTTTGGACCAGGATGCC
>JAQGOG010000187.1 GCA_028293765.1 Gammaproteobacteria bacterium | reverse complement strand
TGATGGCGCCGGTCGGGAAGTCCGGGCCGGGAACGTGCTGCATCAGGGCCGCAAGCGGCAGCGCCGGATCATCCAGCAGCGCGAGGCATGCGTTGACGATTTCGGTGAGATTGTGCGGCGGGATATTGGTCGCCATGCCCACGGCGATACCCGTCTGCCCATTTACGAGCAGATTCGGGATGCGCGCCGGCAGAACGGACGGCTCGTGCTCCGACTCGTCATAGTTCGGAGTGAAGTCGACCGTTTCCTTCTCGATGTCGGCGAGCAGCTCGTGCGCGATCCGCGACATGCGCACTTCGGTGTAACGCATCGCCGCCGGCATGTCGCCATCCACCGACCCGAAGTTGCCCTGTCCGTCGACCAGCAGATAGCGCATCGAGAACGGCTGCGCCATACGCACCATGGTGTCGTACACCGCGGTGTCGCCGTGCGGGTGATACTTACCGATGACGTCGCCCACGATGCGGGCGGACTTCTTGTAAGCCTTATTCCAGTCATTGCCGAGCTCGCGCATGGCGAACAGCACGCGGCGATGGACGGGCTTCAAACCATCGCGGACGTCGGGCAGCGCGCGCCCGACGATCACGCTCATGGCATAGTCAAGGTACGACTGCCGCATCTCGTCTTCGAGACTGACGGGCAGTATTTCACGTGCGATTTCGGCCATTCAGTAAAAAAACAGTCCGCGCGATTGGAAAGACGAATCTTAACACGAAGGCCCTTTTCCATGCGCTCCGCGGAGGTCCCACGGGCAGCGCGAACGCGCAGCCCGTCCATATAGGGGCGCGCTGCGCGCGCCGCAGACAATCGCCCCCGACGAGTATCGCGCGCGCGCAGGAAGGCGCACCCCGATATACTGCGCCGAGCCTTTTTTCGAGCGCTTTGCGCGCAGATGCCGCCAAAAGAATCCGCCGACCTCCTGATCGAAGCCCGCTGGGTGCTGCCGATCGCGCCTGTCAACACCGTTCTTACCGACCATGCGGTCGCCGTGACGGCGGGCAGGATCGTGGCACTCGGGCCGATAGCGGAACTGAGCGCCCGTTTCGAGCCGCGCGAGCGCGTGGTTCGCAGCGGTCATGCACTGCTTCCAGGGCTCGTCAACGCGCATACCCGCGCGGCAACGACCTTGTTTCGCGGGCTTCCTGTTTACGGCCCGAGGGCGCGCTGGATGCGGGAGACAGTCCTGCCGGTCGTGCGGCGCTGTATGAGCCCGGATCTCGTGAGGGATGGCACGACGCTCGCCATTGCCGAAATGCTGCGAGCCGGCATTACTTCATTCGCGGACATGTATCTCTACCCGGAAGAAGCTGCGCGGGCGGCCTCCGCAGCCCGGATGCGCGCGGCCATTGGCCTCCCGGTGACCGATGGTCCGACTGCCTGGGCGGACAGCACGACGGAGCATCTTGCCAAGGCGGAGCAGCTTTGGGACGAGTACAAATCGGATCCCTGGATATCGCTCTACTTCGCCCCCCACGATGCATTTGGGGAAGGCGACGCGACCCTGGCTCGCGTGCGTCGCGTCGCCGATGAGCTCGACGCCCGCGTCGCGATGTACCTTCCCGCCGAGGCCGTTCACCCGAACCACGGCCGTCCGTTGCCGAAGTTGCAGGAGCTCGGCCTGCTGGGACCCGGGTTCACTGCGATCCACCTGAGCGGACTCAATGAGCAGGAGCTGGAGATTGCGGCCACGACGGGCATTTGTGTCGTCGCCTGCCCACAGTCTCATCTGAGGCTCGGCAGTGAGTTCTGTCCCGTCATGCGGTTCGACTCGCGACACATCGGTGTCGGCTTCGGCACCGACAGCGCGCTGAGTGTCGGTGCGCTGGACCTGCTGGCTGAGGCCCGCATGGCAGCGCTTTTGGCGGGAGTCGGCGTCAGGGAGACCGACGAAGAGGCGCCTGCCGCGGAGAGCGTGCTGCGCATGGCGACGTTGGGCGGCGCGACTGCGCTCGGCCTCGGCTCGCTGGTGGGCTCGATCGAGGTCGGCAAGGCGGCAGACTTCGTCTGCTTCGAGCTGACCACCCTGGCCTGTCAACCTACTGCGCGGCCTGCGGACACGATCCTGTTCAGCGCCACGCGCGACCACGTAAGCGATGTCTGGACTTCCGGGCGCGCGGCCGTCAGCGACGGGCACCTGCTCGCGTTCGATGAGCGGGAACTGCTGGCACTGGCGCGTCAATGGGCGAACCGAATAAGCACAGGAGTTGCTCGATGAACACGCTATCTGACACCAATCCGGGCGGCGGCGAGCGAGCCGGCGCGAGTCAGGCAAACAGCGGTCCGGGCGGTGCGGCGCCGGCTGCTGCGCGCCCCGGCAATGCCGATCAAGGCGAGGTAGGGAAATTCGACGCACTGGCCAGCCGCTTCTGGGACGTGCGTGGCGAATTTCGTCCACTGCATCTGTTGAATCCCGTGCGGGCCCGCTTCGTTGCCGAGCGAGCAACACTTGCCGGCGCCCGCGTGCTCGATGTCGGTTGCGGCGGCGGACTGCTTGCGGAAGCCCTGGCCCGCGCGGGTGCAAAAGTGACCGCCATAGACCTCGCGCCGGGCATGATCGAAGTCGCGCGTCTGCATGCCACCGAGCAGCAGCTCGCCATCAACTACCGTGTCCTCGCGGCGGACGAGCTTGCGTCTGCCGAAGGCGGCAGCTTCGATGTCGTCACCTGCATGGAAATGCTGGAGCACGTGCCCGAGCCCGCGCAGATGACGGCCACCCTGGCCAGTCTCGTGCGCCCGGGAGGATCCGTTTTCGTCTCTACGCTCAATCGCAACCTCAAGTCGTTTCTGCTCGCAATTGTCGGTGCCGAGTACCTGATGAAGCTCATTCCTCGTGGCACGCACGAGTATGAACGGCTCATCCGGCCGGCGGAGCTCGCCCGTTGGGCGCGAGCCGCGGGGCTGACGATGCGCGAGCTCGCGGGAATCGAGCTCAATCCTTTCACCGAGCACTGCACGCTGAGCCGCGATCCATCCGTAAACTATCTCGCGCACCTCGAGCGGTGATTTCTTCAGTGAACGAATCGCTGCTCCTCGTGATCGCGCTGGCGTCGCTCCTGGTGGGGGCGATGTTGGGGTTTCTCATCGCGCAACTGCGCTCGGCCCGCCGGATCGAGGCGGTACGCATCGAGCTCGAGGCGGCGCGGGTGCGGCTGGAATCCGGCACCCGGCAGGAATCGGAACGAATCGCCCTGCTGGAGGAATCCGAGGCGCGCCTGCGCGCGGCGTTCGATTCTCTCGCGGGCGAGACTTTGCGCTCCAACAGCGAGCTTTTCCTGACGCTCGCCAGGGAAGCGTTGGGACGTGACCAGGCGATCGCGCAAAGCTCCCTCAAGGAACGCGAAACGGCGATAGCGCAGCTCGTTGAGCCGCTTCGCACCGCGCTGCAGAAGACGGAGGCTCAGGTGGAATCGCTCGAACGCGAACGCCGCGATGCCTTTTCGACGTTACGCACGCAGATCGAAGCGCTCGCGAGCGGGCAGTCGCAGCTGCAGCGGGAGACCAGAAATCTCGTGACCGCTCTGCGCCGTCCCGAAGTGCGCGGACGCTGGGGTGAGTTGACTCTGCGGCGGCTGGTAGAGCTCGCCGGCATGGCGGAACACTGCGACTTCACGGAACAGCTCCAAGTCGCGGGTGAGGAAGGCGCATTGCGGCCGGACCTGGTCGTGCACATGCCCGAGTCGCGCAACCTCGTAGTCGACGTGAAGGCGCCCCTGGATGCGTATCTCGAGGCGCTCGAGGCGGTTACCGAGGAAAGCCGGGCGCTCGCAATGAAGCGTCATGGACAGCAGGTGGAGACGCGCGTGCGGCAACTCTCCGCCAAGAGTTATTGGAGTCAGTTCGAGCACAGTCCCGAGTTCGTAGTGCTGTTCCTGCCGGGCGATCAATTCCTCAGCGCCGCCCTCGCCGAGCGGCCCGACCTGCTCGAAACCGCACTCAAGCAGAACGTGATCCTCGCGACGCCCTCGACGCTCATTGCCCTTCTCAAGACGGTTGCCTATGGCTGGCGACAGGCCGCGGTGGCCGAGAATGCCGCACTCATTCGGGAGCTGGGCCAGGAGTTGTATCGCCGTCTGGGAAATTTCACCGGCCACCTCGGGCGCGTCGGGCAGCGCCTGAACGGCGCGGTGGAGGCCTTCAATGCCGCGGTAGGCTCACTAGAGCGGCAAGTCATGCCGCAGGCGCGGCGCTTCCCGGAACTGGGTGTCACGCCCGACGCCCCACTCCCGCAGCTGGAACAAATTGACCACGTCGCCCGCGCGGTTGCCGGACAGGTCAGCCTGGATGGATCACTGGCCGATTCAGCGAGCGCCGCAGACCCCCGCGCGGAATCACCCCAAGAGGGAGCATCACGTATCGATCTGTCCGACGCCGCGACGCGGGACGCCGCCGCATCAGCAGCCGCGGCACGGGGCTCTACCTCACCGGCCGCTGCGCCAAGGGGCGCCTCTGCACTAAGCGTCGATGCGTCATCTTCCGACCCGCAGTCCGCACTGCCATACGCTGAGTTCAAGGGTGAGCCTGTGCCGCGCGCAGGCAAGATCAATGCCCGAAAAGCCTGATCAGCGGTCTGGTACGTCGACGTCGCACGTTCAGGGGTTGGACAAGGCTGGTTCTCTCGGCGCCCCTCCTGCCTCGCATCCGTTGCAACCGACGAGATATCTCGCGTGGCTATACTCTCCGCCGTTGCAACGCCCGGTGTTGGCTGCGTTGTGTGAGATCGAGAGCGAGATTGCAACCAGCCTTCGCGCGGGCCTCGATCATCACGTGGCACACACGCGCCTGCAGTGGTGGAGAGAAGAGTGCGAACGCTGCGCGCAAGGGCGTCCCGTTCATCCGTTGACACGTGAGCTCGTTAGAGCCTACGGCGGGTTAACGGTCAATCCGCAAAGCGGAGGTCCGGTCTCGCCGGCGACCTCACCTCTTGCCGGGATAATGGGATTCGCCGACACCGCCGTGTGGGACCTCGCAGGGGCGACGTTCGAAACCCGCCGTGAACTGACCGCATATTGCGAGCGCTGGGGGGCGGCCATGATTGAGCTCATCGCGGCGCATCCTGCGTCGACCGGCCCGTCCGCGGTGGGTGCACCAGGACCCGTTCCCGCAGCAGAAACAACGCCGGCTGCCGCGGGCGCGCCTGATCAGTCGCATTGGCGTGCCTTGGGCGCGGCATTGCGTGAAGTGGAGCTGCTTGCGAACTTGGCTCCCGAGGCGCATTCCGGCAGGCTGCGCGTTCCACTGGACGAGTTAGAGCGAGCGGGCGTGGATCCGGCAAGCGTTGCGAAGCCGCCTTGGCCTGCTGGGTTGACCACCCTGCTCCGTGAACGACACGAGGCGCTGCGCGCAGCCATCACGGAAAATGTCTCTGGTCTCGACCCTGACGAGCAGGCAAATTTTCGCGGGCTTCTCGTTTGGGCGGCGCTCGCATGGCAACTGTCGCGGCGCACCCAACGCGCATTGCCCAACGCGATTGCGTCGCGCCGGTACCATGCGCTCGCGGACGGATGGCATGCCTGGCGTGCGGCGCGTCAAGCCGTCACGGGACACTTTCGACTGAGTTAATCGATAAACGGTGGAAAAGCTTTGAATTCGTTCGACCCTCAAAACCACGTGGCCAGCCTCGACGAGCTCAAGGGCCGCGTGGTTGCAATCACCGGTGCGAGTAGCGGCATCGGCCGCGCCGTCGCCCTCGCCTGCGCGCGCCACGGCGCGAACGTAATCCTCATTGGCCGCAACGCCCGCAAGCTCGAAGGGGTGCACACGGAAATCGAGACTGCCGGCGGTCCCGAGCCGATCATTGCCCTGCTCGATCTCGAGAAGGCGCTCGCCGCTGATTACGACAAGCTGGCCGCCGCCGTACTGGAACGCTTCGGGCGCCTCGACGGGCTTGTTCACAACGCGGGACTCTTGGGAACGCTTGCGCCGATCGAGCACTACGACGTGCCCACCTGGTGTCGTGTCATGCACGTAAACGTGACGGCCGCATTCGCGCTCACGCAAGTGCTGTTGCCGGCACTCAAGCGTTCACCGGATGCCTCCGTACTGTTCACTGCAAGCGGTGTTGGCCGGCGCGGGCGCGCCTACTGGGGCGCCTACGCAGCGTCGAAGTTTGCCCTGGAGGGAATGTCGCAAGTGCTATCCGCAGAGCTGGAGGGCATCAGTGCCGTTCGAGTCAACACTCTCAACCCCGGCCGTGTCCGCACGATGATGCGGCGTCAGGCCTATCCGGCCGAAGACCTCAACACCCTGCCGCTTCCCGAAACGGTGACCGGCCCGTATGTGGCTCTACTGGGCCCGGCAAGCCGCGGTGTTACGGGCGAGGCATTCAACTGCCAGACGGGGTCGTGAGGGCCTGAAGCTCCTCCTCGGTGAGCTCGCGAAACTGACCCCGCCCGAGCGAACGCTCCATCGTGAGCGGCCCCAGGTGAGTGCGTTGGACTCGGCTCACCAGTGCGCCTTGGCGCTCGAATAATTGCCGGACGTCCTTGCCGCTCGCCCCCCGCGCGACCAATGTGTACCAACGATTCGCGGCTTCGCCACCCGACGACGTGCAACTCTCAACTTCGAGCTGCTGACCGCTGTCGAGTATTCCTCCGAGAATGCCTTCGAGCTGCTGCGGACTGAGCTCGCCGAGGACCCGGACGCTGAACTGACTGACGAGGCTTCGAACGGAGCGCTGCAACTTCACTCCGAGCCCACCGTCGGAGGTAACCAGCTCGAGCCCGCCGTCAACCCGTGGCATCGGGCTGATCGTAATGAAGCGTTTGCCGGCGCGGCTCGGCAGGCGCTCGATCAGCGAGGTGCCTGGCGTATCGCCACTTTCAGCAGCGCTCTCCGAGTTAGGTTGAGTGAGGCTCTCGCCGGGCGAGCGATGGCAGACGAATACTTTCGCGCCGGCGCTCATTTCACGCTGGCGGATGAGGCGACCATCGAGGCGCAGTTGATCCGACGACGCCACTCGCACGCCGAGAACCGCGGGCGCCCCGTTGATCGTGATGCGACCGGCACGAATCCAGTCTTCGGCCTCTCGACGTGACGCGAGGCCAGCACGCGACAACACCTTTTGCAGCCGCTCACCCTCGCCGTCCGCATGATGGGGACGGGAGCGACGCGGACGGGACTGCGCGGATCCAACTCGCGACGCAGACGCATCGCTCGGAGGAGACAGACGCTCGGCCTCGTTATCGGTGCCTAAAGTCCGGGGCTGACCGACGTCGGAATACTCGGATTCAGCATGAGGCGCAGAGTGATCGCTGCGAGGCGGGTGACGCTCAGGCGCACCGCCCACACGACCGGGTCCGGAGTGGCCGGGGCCGGAATATCCGGATCTGGCGCGAGGCGCGGGCCGATCGCTTCGGGTCGGGCGACGCTCTGGCGCGCCACCCGTACGACGGGGACTCGAGTGGTCGCTGCCGGAATATCCAGATCTGGAGCGAGGCGCGGGCCGATCGCTCCGAGGCGGCCGACCCTCAAACGCACCTTCCGAACGGCGCGGCCCTGACCGACTAGGACCGGCATATCCAGGTCTGGCGCCAGGCGCGGGCCGATCGCTCCGAGGCGGCCCACTCTCAAACGCACCTTCCGAACGGCGCCGCGCTGTCTGACCGGCGCCGGAATATCCGGGCCTGGCACGGGACGGGGGCCGATCGCTCCGAGGCGGCTGACGCTCGGAATCGCGGCGCGGACCGGACTGGCTGGTGCCCGAGTGTCCCGACCTATCGCGGGACGCGGACCGGTTGCCACCCGTTGCTGGCCGCCTGGAGCCACCACCTGAGCGGCCGGGACCGGACTGACGGGCGTCAGATTGTCCGGAGCGGGTCCGGGGCACGGACGGCCGGCTCTCTGTTCCCGCATTCCAAGGCTCCCTGTTCGTACGACGAGGACCGGATTGACGGGTGCCGGACTGTCCGGATCTGGCGCGGGGCGCAGACCGGCCGCCGCCGGTCGAAGGAGGTTCGTGCGCAGAGCGTCGCGCCATGTCTCGGTAGCCTTTTTGAAAGAAGCGCCGCCCGAGACGGGCGGCAGGAATCGGGTTTGTCAGTCGTCTACGTCGCGAGGCGCGGCCACGAGCTCACGCGAATCGTGCCCGTCTGCGGAAAGTTCGTCCTCGTCGTCATCGTCGTCATCCGCACTCGCATCAGCCAGGGTGCCCGCCCGTTTATCGGCAATCGCGCTGTCCGCCGGCTCCGAGTCCTCTGAATCCGCGGCGTCCGGAATGGGGGTCGCGCCAGAGTTCGCGGCAAAATCGGCGCTGAGCGTCCGGTCGGCTTCGGCTTCGGCGTCGGCGCCCTCGTCGTCCGCATCGCTCTCGTCATCACCGTCAGCCTCGATCGCTTCGCTAACCGCAGCTTCCGCAACCACGGCGCTGTCTTCGCCATTCCCCACAACGGCTGGCGAGTGCGCTTCAGCCACCGCTGCCCACTCCATCGAGGGGGCCTCAGCAATGTCAGGGAGTGCAAGATCGGGGCCGCCCAACTCAACGCCCTCGAACTCGACCACCGCAGGCTCGACGCTCGAAAGGCCATCGCCGCTGGCACCAGCACCCGCAACCTCGGCATCGCCAACGCCCCCGCCGGCCACACCCGCAGCGCCTATACGCGCATACGTATCACTGTCGGCGTCGGCGGTCCCGGCGTCAACAGCCTCGACGTCACCAGCCTCGGCGTCGGCAGCTTCGGCGCCGGAAGTGCCCGCGTCTTCGACGCTGACGGCTTCGGCAATAGCGGCCACGCTATCGATAACATCACCATCCCCGCCTGCACCAGCGACGAAGCCAGCAGCGTCGCGACCTGTCAACTCGGAGACGAGCAGGCCGGCAACCCCAACACCAGCGACTTCGGCACCGCCGACCGCGCCGGTGCCGCTCGACTCGATGCCCAGCGCACCTGCGTTGGGCAGCTCGAGCTGCAAGTTGTACTCGCCCATGGCCTTGAGCTCTGTCAACGGCGGCAGTTCGTCGAGGGTTCGCAGACCGAAGTAGTCGAGGAACTCTCGCGTCGTACCCAATAGCTCGGGACGGCCGGGTACGTCCCGATGGCCCACGACGCGCACCCAATTGCGCTCGATCACCGTCTTGAGGATGTTGGGATTCACCGCGACACCGCGGACTGCTTCGATCTCGGCGCGCGTAATAGGCTGGCGATACGCAATCAGGGCGAGCGTTTCGAGAAGCGCCCGCGAATACTTTGCCGGCCGCTCCGGCCACAACCGCGAGATCTCGGACGCAAACTCTTTCCGCACCTGAATACGGAAGCCAGCCGCGGTCTCTTTAATCTCGACAGCACGGCCAGAATACTCCGTGGTCAGTACCTCGAGGGCGGCGCGAATGTCCTCGGCTTTCGGTCGAGCGCTCTCGTCGAAGATCTGGCCCAGCTCGGCCAACTGCAAAGACTTGCCGGCGGCGAGCAGAGCCGCCTCGACGACGTTTCTGATATAGAACTCATTCATGAACTGGCCTCGTCGGGCGACGGCGGTTCGACGCTGCTATCCGTGTCCAGGGCGGAATCCTCGTCAAAGCTGGTATCGTCGATAAAATTTGGATCCAAGGTGGTGTCCGCGCTGACTTCCACGGCTTCCGTCGCTTCCGCGACAACTACGCGCGCGGGATCGTTGTCAGCGACGACACGTAACGTGCGGCTGGGTCCCGACGCTCGCACATGCAACGGAGCGAACGGCTCCGCCTGCACGATGTCGATGAGACCCTCGCGCACGAGCTCGAGAATTGCCACGAACGTGACCGTGACCCCCATGCGCCCTTCCTCGGGCCGGAACAGGCGCACGAATTCTACGAAACTCGACTGCTCCAGTGAAGAAAGGATATCGCCCATGCGCGCCCGTACGGACAGCCGCTCGCGCTGAATGTGATGATGCGCGAACATCTCGGAGCGCATCACGACTTCCTTGAACGCTAACAGCATCTCCTGCAAGGTGATCTGGGGAAGTATCCGTACGACCTGACGATCCTTGAGCTCGGCGGATGTCGGCCACACGTCGCGCTCGAGCCGCGGAAGTGCGTCGATATTCTCGGCCGCGCGTTTGAAGCGCTCGTATTCCTGGAGTCGTCTCACGAGCTCCGCGCGCGGATCCTCCTCGATTCCATCGGAGTCGACCTTCGGGCGGGGCAGAAGCATCCGCGACTTTATCTCCGCAAGCGTCGCGGCCATCACCATGTATTCGCCCGCGAGCTCGAGCTGCATCCCCTCCATGAGCTCGATGTATTGCATGTATTGCCGCGTGATCTCGGCCAGCGGGATGTCGAGAATGTTGAGATTCTGTTTCCGGATCAGGTACAGCAGCAGATCCAGCGGCCCCTCGAAGGCCTCGAGGAAAACCTCGAGCGCCTGCGGCGGGATATACAGATCCCGCGGCATCTGCGTGTAGGGCTCGCCGTTCACGACGGCGAAGGGCATCTCCACCTGCTCGGGCGGCCCCTCGACAGGGGGCGGCTCCAGTGCCTGGTTGGACACCACGATCTTCAGGTCAGCTTTGGATTTGCTCGCCATGGCTAGTCGGCACGCAGATGCATGGCCCGCCGCACTTCGTCGAGCGTCTGCCGGGCCGCCTCGCGCGCCTTGTCGGCGCCCTCTGCCACGATGCCGCGCACGAGCTCCGGGTTTTCCTCGAATTCCTGGGCCCGGCGGCGCATTCCCGTGACCTCCTCGACAACCTTGTCGATCACCTTCTGCTTGCAGTCGAGACAGCCGATGCCAGCCGTGCGGCAGCCTTCGTTCACCCAGGCGCGCGTCGCCTCGTCCGAGTAGATCTTATGCAGGTCCCAGACGGGACATTTCTCCGGATCACCCGGATCGGTCCGCCGCACGCGCGCGGGATCTGTCTGCATCGCGCGCAGTTTCTTCACCACTGAGTCAGGCTCCTCGCGCAGCCCGATCGTGTTGCCGTACGACTTCGACATCTTGCGGCCATCGAGACCGGGCACCTTGGGCGTCGTCGTCAGCAACACCTGCGGTTCCGGAAGGATGGTCACTCCGGTGCCTTCGAGAAATCCGAGCAACCGCTCGCGATCGGCCACTGTAATGCGATTGTTACTCTGCACGAGGGCCCGTGCTCGCTCGAGCGACTGCGTGTCGCCCGTCTCCTGGAACTTGCGGCGCAGCTGCCGATATGCCGTGGTGTTACGTCCACCCAGGCTCTTAACAGCGCGCTCCGCCTTTTCCTCGAAGTCCGGCTCGCGGCCGTAGAGGTGATTGAAGCGACGCGCGGTTTCGCGTGTCAACTCCACATGCGCAACCTGATCCTCGCCAACAGGCACGTAAGCCGCGCGATAAATGAGGATATCCGCGCTCTGCAGCAACGGATAACCGAGAAAGCCGTAGGTTGCGAGATCCTTCTCCTTGAGCTGCTCCTGCTGGTCCTTGAAGCTCGGCACGCGCTCGAGCCAGCCCAAGGGAGTGATCATGGACAGAAGGAGGTGTAACTCCGCGTGCTCGGGGACCTGCGACTGAATGAACAGCGTCGCGACACCCGGATTCAGCCCGGCCGCGAGCCAGTCGATGAGCACGTCCCTGATCTGCTCCTGCAGCCGCGACGTGTCGTCGTAGCCGGTCGTAAGCATGTGCCAGTCGGCCACGAAGAAGAAGCACTCGTATTGATACTGAAGCTCCACCCAGTTGCGCAGCGCGCCGTGATAGTTGCCGAGATGCAGCCGGCCGGTCGGCCGCATGCCCGAAAGCACACGCCGGGCCGCGGCGGGAGCGCTCAAACCGGCCCCCGCAGTAAGGCTGCGGGCGGTAACGCAAAGGAAAATGGACTACACATCAGCAAATTGATACGCGGCACAGCTCGCTCAAAGACCCTTGGGTCCGATTTGGGTTGCGGCAACGGGCACGAAATTATACCGCACGTGAGGGGTCAGCTCAGGGTCGACAGCCGCGGGGTCAATCGGGCTCCCCCATGACCGGTCCAAGGGGCCCTTTGCCTTCGCGCACGATCACTGGCGGCCTCACCGACAGGTCCACCACGGTCGTCGGCTCGACTCCGCAGTCGCCCCCATCGAGCACCGCGTCGATTTCGTGCTCCAGCCGGGTCTGGATTTCGATCCCGCGCGTCAAGGGCTGCGGCTCGTCGGGGAGCAGCAGGGTCGAGCTCATCATGGGCTCTCCAAGCTCCTCCAGCAGCATCCGTGGAACCGGGTGGTCGGGGATGCGCACTCCGATCGTGCGCCGCTTCTCGTGCTGCAGGCGCCGCGGGGTTTCCCGGGTAGCCTGCAGAAGAAACGTATAGGGCCCTGGCAGGCAGGCCTTCAGAATCCGGAATTGCCACGTATCGAGCTTCGCGAAATGGCCGACTTCCGCCAGCGTCCGGCAGACGAGGGTAAAGTGATGATGCCGGTCGGCCTGGCGGAGCCGCCGCACACGCTCGAGCGCGTCCTTGTCGCCCAGGTGCCACCCGAGCGCATAACACGAATCGGTGGGATACGCGATGACGCCCCCGCCACGTACAATATCCGCGGCACGGCGGACGAGCCGTACCTGCGGATTGATCGGATGCAATTCGAAATACTCGGACACGAGGTCGTGCGCTCCCGGCTTATCGTTACTTCTTTACCGCGCTTTTGGCGAAGTCCGTGGAAGTTGCGCGCCACGCGTGACAATATACGCGGCCATTTTTGCCAGCTTGCGCCATTGCAACGGAAACATGCAGGCTCTGCTCGAGTTCGCGCCGCTTTTAGCCTTTATCGTGGCTTATTACATCGGGGGCCTCTACGAGGCGACCGCGGTGCTGATGGTCGCCATGGTGGTTCTGCTGGCCATCGATTATCTGCTCCAGCGTCGCATCCCGCCGATGCATGCCTTGAGCGCCGTACTGGTTTTCGCCCTGGGTGGCGCCACGCTCCTCTTTCATGACAAGCAGTTCATCCAGCTTAAACCCACCGCGCTCTTCTGGCTCGCGGGTCTTGCGTTCATGGCCAGCTTCTGGATCGGCAAACGCACCCTGACAGAGCGGCTCCTGAGCGCCGCGCTACAGGGGCAGGTTCACGTACCCGACAGCGTCTGGCGCCGCCTGAACGTCCTGTGGGTCATCTTTTATGGCATCCTGGGCGGCCTCAACCTGCTCGTCGCCACCTACGCGAGCGAGCGGGTCTGGGTCAACTTCAAGGTGTTCGGTCTCACGATCCTCACGTTCGTCTTCATCGGATCGCAGGTGATGTGGCTCACCCGGCGCACCGAAACAGCCCCCGCCGCATGAGCGCGAATCCCCTCGTCGCCGCGATCCGCGTCGCCATCGAACGCGAGCTCGCGCCGCTCTCTCTCGATATCTTCGACGATAGCGCGCGCCACGCCGGGCATGCCGGCGCGCGCGAAGGCGGCCACTTTCGCGTCACTCTCGTTTCGAATGCGTTCAAGGGATGTCCGCAACTTGAACGTCACCGTCTGGTCTATGCAGCGGTCGCGCCGCTCATGGGCCGAGGCATCCATGCCTTGAACATCACCGCCCGGACACCTGAAGAAGTCTCTTAGAAAATCATTCTATCCTACTGAGAAAGCAGCATGAATTACTCTCGCACCCTAGTCCTGGCCATCGCGCTGGGCGGTCTCGCCGCGTGCCAGCCCAAAGCCGGCACCCCCACCGCCGCCGTCGACAGCTCGGCGCCGATCGCCACCGTGAACGGCACCGCCATCACCCAGGATTTCTTTGATTTCTACATCAAGGGCATCACCGGCAAGCCCGCGAACGTTCTCACCCCCGACCAGCGTACGCAGGCACTGGATAATCTGATCCGCGCGCAACTCGTAGCCCAGCAGGCGCAGAAGGATGGCGTGGACAAGAACGGTGATACCGCCGCGATGATCGAGCTGTCGCGCCTGAACGTGCTCCAGCAGACGATGTCTGAGCGTTACCTGAAAGACAAAAAGCCGACCGAGCAGGAGCTTCGGGCCGAATACGAGACCCAGGTGGCCGCTCTGCCGAAGCTCGAATACCACGCGCGCCACATCCTGGTAGCGACCGAGCCCTTCGCCACGAAGGTCGTCGCCAGCCTGGAAAAGGGTGCCAAATTCGAAGACGAGGCCAAGCGCGAGTCCATGGATTCGTCCAAGGACAACGGCGGCGACCTCGGCTGGTTCACCCCCGACCGCATGGTCAAGCCCTTCGCCGACGCCGTAGTCTCGATGAAGCCGGGTGAATACACGCACAAGCCCGTCCAGACTCAATACGGCTGGCACGTGATCCAGCTGGTCGAGACCCGCGACCTTGCCGCCCCGCCGTTCGATCAGGTCCGCCAGCGCCTCGAGCAGGTCGTACAAGCCAAGAAATTCAAGGCTTACACCGACGACCTGTTGCGCAACGCGAAGATCGACAAGAAGGAGCCCGCCGCGCCCGCGAAAGCCGGCTGAGCGAGGCCAGACCGTCAGAGCCGAACAACGGCGAGCGGGTGAAAGCCCGCTCGCCGTTTGTGATTGCTGCAGCTCCGGAGCTGCGATCCTTTTTGTATCAACAACAGCAGCGCGAGAGCGACCAGGGCACAGCAAGAGCTCCGCCGCCTCCGCCAGACGGAGCCTCGGTCAGCGTCGTACTGTTTGAGGGGCTCTCCCTACTGCGCGCCAGCGTTCCTCTTCTTACCCAGCAGCGCGACAAACTCCTTCTCATCCAGCATCCGCACTCCCAGCTCTTCGGCCTTTTGTGCTTTCGATCCGGGCTCGGCTCCGACCACCACGAAGCTCGTCTTCTTGGACACGCTCTTGGACACCTTCGCTCCAAGTGCCACCAGCGCCTCCTGCGCTTCCTCACGAGTCATGCTCTCGAGAGTTCCGGTGACCACGACCGTCTGCCCCAGCAGGTTGTCGTCGCCAGACGCGGCGGTCGGAACCACGACATCAGGCCACGTCACGCCTTGCTCACGCAGCCGCTTGATCACGGCCCGGTGCTCTGGCGAAGCAACAAACGCAGCCACATGCGCCGCCACGATGGGGCCAATGTCCGGGACCTGCTGAATCCGTTCCACGGTCGCATCGAGCAACGCGTCCAGGCTGCCGAAATTCTGCGCGAGCGCGAGCGCCGTAGCCTCGCCAACCTCACGGATGCCAAGCGCGAACAGCAGCCGTGGCAACGTCGTGCTCTTGCTCTTCTCGATCGCCTGCATGAGATTCGCGGCGGACTTCTCCGCCATGCGCTCGAGGCCGCACAACTGCACGAGGGTGAGCGAATAGATATCGGCAGGCGATTTCACGAGATCGCGCTCGACCAGTTGCTCGATCAGCTTGTCTCCCAAGCCTTCGATATCCATGGCGCGGCGCCCTGCGAAATGCCCGATCGCCTCCTGTCGCTGCGCGCGGCAGGTGAACCCTCCGGTGCAGCGGGCGACCGCCTCTCCCTCGACCTGAAGCACTTCGGATCCGCAGACGGGACACCTGGCGGGCAGCTCAACCTCATGCGTGCCTTCCGGCCGCCGCTCCAGGACAACACTCGGGATCTCGGGAATAACGTCGCCAGCGCGGCGCACGACGACCGTATCGCCCACGCGCACATCCTTGCGATGTACCTCACCAATGTTGTGCAGCGTGACGTTACTTACGGTCACGCCGCTCACGAATACAGGTTCCAGCCGCGCAACCGGAGTAAGCGCACCGGTACGCCCAACCTGAAACTCGATCCCCTTCACGACCGTCAGCGCTTCCTCAGCCGGAAACTTGTGCGCAATCGCCCACCGTGGCGCTCGCGAGACGAATCCCAGCCGCTCCTGGTCAGCACGGCTGTCGAGTTTGTACACCACGCCATCGATCTGATAAGGCAGCGAACTACGTCGGGCGCCCATATCGCGGTAATAAGCTAGCACCCCCTCGACACCGCGTACGAGCTTTGCATCCGGACAGATCGGAAGGCCCCAGTCTTCAAGCGCTTTCAACAGCGCGCTCTGCCGCTCAGGGACCACGCCGCCCGCGACAACTCCCAGGCCGTAGAAAAACAGCTGCAACGGGCGTCTGGCCGTGATGCTCGCATCCAGGACCCGCAAGCTCCCCGCAGCCGCGTTGCGCGGATTCACGAAGACCTTTTCACCCTTTTCGCGCGCAATCCGATTCATGCGCTCGAAGCCCTTAAGAGGCATGAACACCTCGCCGCGGACTTCGAGAACTTCCGGGGCCTTGCCACGCAGCTTCGGCGGCACGCCGTGAACCTTCTGCACGTTAGCCGTGACGTCCTCGCCCTTAGCGCCATCGCCTCGAGTCGCAGCCTGCGCGAGTTTTCCGTCACGGTAGATGACCGTCACAGCAAGGCCATCGAGTTTGGGCTCGGCCCAATAGGCGAGCTCGCCCTCCACACTCAAACGCTCGTGGATACGGCGCTCGAATCCCCGCACGTCCTCCTCGCTGAACGCGTTGTCCAGCGAAAGCATCGGGACTTTGTGGATGACCTCGCCGAACGCGTCGTTCGGCGCGCCTGAAACATGCTGCGTCGGTGATTCGGAGGTGATGAGATCGGGATATTCAGTCTCGAGCGCGCGCAGCTCGAGCATCAGTTTGTCGTATTCGGCGTCCGGAATTTCCGGGTCGTCGTGCACGTAATAGCGTTCGTCGTGGTGAGTTATCTGCGCGCGTAGCTCCGCTACGCGCGCTTCGGCATCGCGTCTCACGACAGCGCTTCCGCGCTCATTGTCTCACGCAAACTGGCAATCCGCGTCGGCGTCAACGGGCCGCCACGTTCGTCCTGCAGAGCGCCCTGCAGCCGCTCGTTCAGGTTGCGTGCCGTGGCGAGCAACTCATCGAACGTCTGCGCCGGCGGCTTGGGACCCGGCAGAACGGCGAAGAGACTCAAACCGCCGAAGCGCTGCGTGTCCATCGTCCCGAGGTCGAAAGTTCCCGGCTTGCTGAGACTGGCAGCGCTCAGCACCGCACGGCCGCTATCGTCCGGCTTGTGGAAAATCGAAAACTTTCCGATGACGAACCCTTCCGCCGCCAGCGCCAGGCGCAGAGCCCGTCCGGCCAGTCGCTCTGGCAGCGGCGCCACGAGGCGCAGAGCCACCACACGTCGCAGCTCATCCGGAGGCCATTCGACGATGGGCTCCGTAACAACCGCCACATCGGGCAGGGTGAACGCAGGTTGCTCGACGACACGGGCTGCTGACACGCCTTCACCGCCCGTGATGTCAAACCGTTCGGGCGGATGCACGCCGTCCTCGACAGCAGGCGCATCGGACGAGAACGCGTCCTCGGCGAAGGCGGACGTTTCTTGGGAGGGCTCAGGGTCGGCAAATACGGTCAGGTCAATGTCGACTTTATCGATAGCGCGGCGGCCCAGTGAGCCGCGGCCTGCGCCGTGCTTGCCGAGGACAGGTTCGTCGCCCGTAACATCGCCAACCGCTTCGTCAGGCACCATCGTTGATGTATCGATAACCGGCCCGCCGAACGCGTCACCCGCGGACATGGGTACATCGGATGCGCGCCCGCGCGCCGCCACAGGCCCCGAATCCATGACTGGCAACGACCGCCTGGAGGCATCGGGGAAGATTTGACCGCCTTCCGACAAGCGGGTTTTGAAAGAGTCTTCCTCGATCTCCACCACCGGCAGATCGTGCGGCGGCGACGGATCGCGCGCCCGCATTTCCGGCAGCGTCAACATGGGTTCGCGAAATGCCCGCGGCGGCGCATCCGCCCCCTCCTCTGTCTCCGCGGTCCTTTGCTCGGTGCCAGCTCCCGACGCCTGCCGTTGCCTGCGCCGCTCAAACCACACGAGCAAGGCGATGAACACCACCCCGAGTAACAGGAGCGTCCAGCGCAGCTGAGGCATTGTCAGTCCGCTCCCGATCAAACCGCCGCGAGTCTCATGGCTTCGTCGACATCGACGGCCACGAGGCGCGACACACCGGGCTCGTTCATCGTCACGCCGACGAGCTGCGACGCCAGCTCCATTGTCGTCTTGTTGTGCGTGATGAAAATGAACTGCACCCGGGCCGACATTTCCCGGACGATTTCACAGAAACGCCCGACATTGTGCTCGTCGAGCGGCGCGTCGACCTCGTCCAGGAGGCAGAACGGCGCAGGGTTGAGGTCGAAGATGGAAAACACGAGCGCGACCGCAGTGAGCGCCTTCTCGCCGCCGGAGAGCAAGTGGATCGTGCTGTTTTTCTTGCCGGGTGGCCGCGCCATGACCGCGACACCGGCGCCCAGGACATCTTCGCCAACGAGCTCTAGATACGCATGCCCGCCGCCGAACAGGCGCGGGAATTTCTCTTTCAGTCCGGCGTTGATCTTCTCGAACGTCTCCTCGAACCGGCTGCGCGTCTCCTTGTCGATGCGGCGCATGGCCTGGTCGAGCGTATCGAGCGCCGAGGTGAGATCGGCAAACTGCCGGTCGAGGTATTCCTTGCGCTCCGTCTGCTCCTTCAGCTCGTCGATCGCGGCGAGGTTGACCTGGCCGAGCTTTTCCATGTCGGCACGCACCTGGGCGAGCGACTGCTCCCAATTCACCACACTCGCATCGGCGGTGAGGTTCTGCTGCACTTCGGCGAGCTCGAAATGGGTCTCGGTGAACTGCTCGGCGATGGACTCACGGCGAACGCGAGTCTCCTGCGCGGCGAGCCTGGCTGTCTCCATTGCCTCCCGGGCGGCGTTTACGAGCTGCTCGGCGCTGACGCGCTTCTCGTCCAGTGCCCGCAGCTCCATGTCTGCTTCGTCCAGGGAGCTGCGGGCCACGGTGAGGTCCGATTCCACCTCGAGCCGGCGCTCGAGCGCATCGTGGAGCCGGGCCTCGAGCTGCAGGATCGGCGCGTCGCTCCCCGCCAGCTCCTCTTCCAGCTCGTCACGACGCCGCACGAGCTGTTCGCGCTGCTCCATCATGCGATTGAGGCTCACGGAGACCGAGCTCTCTGTCGAGCGCCGCGATTCGATGCGAATGAGCAGATCGCGTGCCGCCATCTGCGCACTCTGCGCGCGCGAGCGCGTGGTGGTGACCGCGTCGCGACGATCTTCGCGCTCGTTTTCTAACTCGTGACGACGAGAATCCAACTCGCCCAGCATGAGAAGTCCGCGGTCGAGCTCGGCACCGGCTCGTGCCAGCGTTTCCTGCGTTCCGCCCTTCTCCTGCGCCACGTCGGCGGCTTCTTCTTCCAGCCGCTCACGGCGAAGAATCGACTCCTCCGCACGAGCGCGCGCCGCCTCCAGCCGACTGCGCAGATCGGCATGCTTGCGATGAGCCGCCTGGATCCCGGATTGCGCATGGTCGCGTTCGGATTCCGCCCGGGCCAGCGACTCGCGCACGGCGCCGAGACGCGCCTCCGTTTCGTGTGCGCGCTCTTCCACCACAGCCACGGTGGCACGAAGCGATTTCAGCCGATGCTCGCGTTCGATGACACCCGCGTGATGGTCGGTTCCGCGGCTGACGCGCAACCAGTCGCGCCCCACCCATTCGCCGCCGCGGGTGATGACTGACTGGCCCGGAGCAAGCGCCGCGCGCCTCTGCAGCGCCTCGGCAAGCGACTCCGCAGTCAGAACGCTCGCGAGCTGTCCGGTAATCGCGGAGGGTCCTCGGACCTTCGCGGCGAGCATCGCCGCATCACCTTCGCTCGCGCCGCCAGCGCCACCGGCGCTCGCGACGTCGACGAGAGCGATGCGCCCTTTGGAAAAACTCTCCAGCGCGTGCGCCAACCCATCCAGGTCGTCGACGCAAACGGCCTCGAGGTAATCCCCGAGCGCCGTCTCGACGGCGCGCTCCCAACCCGACTCGACGTCCAGGGTTTCGGCCACTCGCGGCCGGTTGGCCAATCCCGTTCCGGCGAGCCATTGCGTCGCGCCGCCAGATTTGTCAGACAGCGCGGCTTTCTGCACCGCCTCGAGAGAAGTGAGCTCGGCGCGCGCGCGCTCGCGCTCGCCGCGGGCCGCTTCGAGCCGCTTCTCCGCCGCGAATTGCTCGGTGCGCAGCGTTTGCACCTGCTCGAGTGCGGCGCTCAGAGCTTTGGAAAGCTCCTCACTGGCCGCGCGAGCAACAGATTCCTGCTCCGCGAGCGCCGCAAGCTGCTCGGAGGATTCCTGTGCGGCCAGGGCATCGCGTTCCAACGCGAGACGATCCCCCTGCGCGGTAAGGCGACGCAGCTGGTTTTCCAACTGCTCGATTCGGGCTCGCTCGACCTGCGTGGTTTGATTCGCGGAGCCAAGCGAACGATTGAACTGTTCCCAACGCTGTTGCCAGTCCTGCAGCTGCCGCTCCGCCGCTTCGAGCGCCTCGGCTCCCGCGGTCTCGGCAAGCTGTACTCCTTCGAGCTCGGGTTCGAGCCGCGCGATCTCCTCGCGGACGGTTTCGAGCTGCCGCTCGTCACGCTCTATGTGAGCCGCGAGGTCGCCGAGAGTCGAACGCGCCTGCGCCAGATCCGTTCGCTGGCGCTCGCGTAACTCGCGGCTGTGCTGGATGGTCTGCTCCATCCGCGATATATCGGCGCCGACCTCGTAGTAACGACCTTGTACCGCCGAGACTCGTTCGCTTTGGTCGGTGTGGAATGCACGCTGCTTCTCGATAGCTGCCTCGGCGGCCCGCTGGTCGGCAAGTGCGGCCTGCATCGCAAGCTCGCGCTCGCGCATCGCCGTGTCGTGAACTTCGGCGCCGCCGTCGAGATCCCGCAGCCGCAGGGCCAGGAGCTCAGCGGTCAGGCGGCGCTCGTTTTCCTTGAAGCTCTGATAGCGGCGCGCGGTGGCGGCCTGGCGTTGCAGGTGCCGGATCTGCTTCTCGATCTCATCCCGCACATCCTGCAGCCGCTCGAGGTTCTCGCGCGTCTCGGCTACCCGGCTCTCCGTCTCCTTGCGGCGCTCCTTATACTTGGAGATGCCCGCCGCTTCCTCGATGAACGCCCGCATGTCATCGGTCTTCGCCTCGATGACGCGCGAGATCATCCCTTGCTCGATGATCGCGTAGCTGCGGGAGCCCAGGCCGGTACCGAGGAAAAGGTTGGTAATGTCCTTGCGCCGGCAGCGCGCGGAGTTGATGAAATAACCTGACGAGCCGTCGCGGGCGACCTGGCGTTTGAGCGAGACCTCGTTGTAGCTCGCGTAAGGCCCACCGAGCTTACCGTCGGAGTTGTCGAAAACGAGCTCCACGGACGCGGTACCCACCGGCTTGCGCGCGGAAGAGCCGTTAAACACGACATCGGCCATGTTTTCGCCGCGCAGATGCTTCGCCGAAAGCTCGCCCATGACCCAGCGAACGGCGTCGATGACATTCGACTTGCCGCAGCCGTTCGGGCCTACGACTCCGGTAAGATTGCTGGGAAAGCTGACTTGGGTGGGATCGACGAAGGATTTGAAGCCGGCGAGCTTGATCTTGGTCAGCCGCATCTGCAGTTCTTCCGCCTCTTGGCTAGACTTAAGAGAATTGAAGTTGCGAAGTGTAGAGTAAATGCAGTGACGTCACATCCCTCAACCGACCTCGAAACCTTTCCCAACCCGGCGCCGGATCGCGACTACACGATCCGCATGCAGGTCCCGGAATTCACCTGCCTGTGCCCGAAAACCGGCCAGCCGGACTTCGCGACGCTCGAGCTCGAATACGTAGCCGATCGTCTGTGCGTGGAGCTGAAGTCGCTGAAGGTCTACATCTGGTCATTCCGGGACCGTGGGGCCTTCCACGAGGCCGTGACCAACGAGATAGCGGATCGCCTCGCGAGCGCGACGCAGCCGCGCTTCCTGCGCCTGACGGCACGTTTCAACGTCCGGGGCGGCATCTATACGAGCGTCGTCGTGGAACGGCGACAGCCCGGCTGGCAGCCCGTAAGCCCTGTCACGCTATCTTAACCAGCTAAACGCTGTACACGCCGGGGGGCGCCGGTATAATCGCCCGTCCTTCATTAGGCCCATGCTTTCTGAGGAGCGATCGATGCCGGCCAAGAGACCCGCGCCAAAGTCCGCGAAGGGTAAGAAGGCGGCAAGCCGGCCAACGGCGAAAAAAGCCGTCTTGGCCCGCAAGCTGCCTGCTGAGCGTTTCTCGGCTGCGGCACACGTACGCAAGTCTGCGACCGCGCCCATGAAGGCGGCGTCGCACCCTTTCTCCACTGATACGGAAGAACCCATCGAGATGCGCAAGGCTGGACAAGCTGCCCCCGAGGCGGCACCGAAAGAGTCGCCGAGCGCTCCAAGCGAAATTCTGGTTCCATCGCGCGCGGGTACTTCCGTCGCGATGGGCGCCGCCGATGCCGATGACAGCGACAGTGCCGAGCCTGGAAGCCTGCTAGCGGGCCCACGCAACGTTCAGCCGTACATCGTCAAGCGCGGCGAACAGTACATGAGCAAGGAGCAATCCGATCACTTTCGCGAGATTCTGAATAGCTGGAAAAACGACCTCATGATGGAGGTCGACCGCACCGTCACGCACATGAAGGACGAGGCAGCGAATTTTCCGGACCCCAACGACCGCGCCACGCAGGAAGAGGAATTCAGCCTCGAGCTGCGCACGCGCGACCGTGAGCGCAAGCTGATCCGCAAGATCGACGAAGCGCTCAAACGGCTCGATGACGGCTCGTACGGCTACTGCCTGGAGACCGGCGAGGAAATCGGGATCAAGCGGCTCGAAGCCCGCCCCGTCGCCACCTTGAGCATCGAGGCTCAGGAGCGGCGGGAACGCCGCGAGCGGCAGTACGGCGATCGCGACGACCGGTATCGTTAAGAGGCGAATCTCCCCGACCGCGATGATCTGACGGCGGGAGCGGTTCCGGCCAGGAGCCTGGGACGGACGATTTCGTGGCGACCGGCTCCGGCTCATCCTATGTAGGGCGCTTCGCGCCCTCTCCCACCGGCTCGCTGCACCTGGGCTCCCTGGTTGCAGCGGTCGGCAGCTTCGTCGATGCTCGAAGAGCGGGCGGCCGCTGGCTGCTGCGCATGGAAGATCTCGACACCGCGCGCGTGGTCCCGGGATGTAGCGACGAGATCCTCCGCGCCCTCGAAGCCTTCGGGCTTTGCTGGGACGGCGCGGTCGAATACCAGAGCCGGCGCACCGACCTGTACGCTGATGCCCTGCACTCGCTGCAGGCCCGCGGCCTCACCTTCGAATGCAGTTGCTCGCGCCGCGAACTGGCCAACTCTGTGGAAACCGGTTACCTCGGCACTTGCCGGGCGGGGCCGACACGATGTGGTCCGACAGCAACACGATTCAGAATCGATGATTCCGCTGTAGTGTTGTTCAACGATCGGATCCAGGGCGCCTGCCGCTTCGAAATGCGAACGCTGGGTGACACCGTCATTCGGCGCCGGCACGGCGCCTTCGCCTACCAACTCGCGGTCGTCGTCGACGACGCCGCACAAGGCGTGAGCGATATCGTCCGGGGCGCCGACCTGCTGGAGAGCACAGCATGGCAAATCCAGTTGCAACAGGCATTACAGCTGCCTAGGCCGCTTTACGGGCACCTGCCGGTCGTAGTGGAGGCGACGCGCGGGAAACTCGCTAAATCCAGGCGTTCGCTCGCAATCGACCCGGCTCGCGCCGGCTCCCAGCTGCATGCGGCGTTAGGTTTGTTGCACCAGGCGCCTCCCGCCGAGCTCGAGCATGCCCCGCCGGCCGCGGTGCTCGAGTGGGCCATCGCCAATTGGACTCTGGACAGATTCCACGGAATGAAAGAATTCGTGGTTGCCACGCAAATGTCGCTCGATTGAGTTGGGTTCGCCGCGACAATGTACTAATGTATATGAGACTAAAGTAGGTGAGCTGAGCGAAAGCCGATCCTGACGCCCTGGGACCGGGAAGGTCCTGATCCAGACAATGAGGGCTGTGAGATGAGCGAACTGCGGACGATCAAGAAATATCCGAACAGGCGGCTGTATGACACTGTCGAGAGTCGGTACATCACGTTGGCCGACATTCGGAGGTTGGTCATCGAGCGCATCGATTTCGTTGTGATCGACAAGAAGAGCCAGGAGGACATTACCCGCTCGATTCTGTTACAGGTCATCGCCGAGCAGGAGCACGGCGTCGAGCCCCTGATGAGCCGCGACTTTCTTTCGCAGATCATCCGCTCCTATGGCGGTGCGACGCAGGGAATGATCGGCAGTTATCTGGAGCAAAGCCTCAAGCTGTTTGCAGGTCAGCAACGCGATGTGCGCGATCGCATCAAAGGTGCAAGCGAAACAGAACCGGCAATACCCGTAAGCAACCTCGCGCAGAAGAACTTCCAGCGCTGGCGCTCAGTGCAGGATGAGATCTATCGCACGCTGGTGAACGCGGGCCGTGGCCGAGGTGAAATCCTGGACGACGAGAAGAACGGAGTGACTTACTCACACTCCGCGCACGATTGACCGGGGGAAAGAATAAACAGCAGGAAGGATGGTCTCGTCCCATCTGGAAACGCGCGTTTGACTACGCGCGGTACCCACGGGGTTCGCTCCGCGAACCCCGTGGGTACCCAAGTAGTAGTGCCGCTGCCGGGCGTGGAGCCCGGCAAAGGAACGCTCAGGCCGCGTCGACGTCCCGCATGGACAAGCGAATGCGTCCCTGGCGGTCGACTTCGAGCACCTTCACGCGAATGACATCGCCTTCCTTGAGCTTGTCGCTGACTCGCTCGACGCGCTCGTTGGAAATCTGCGAGATGTGCACGAGGCCATCGCGTCCCGGCAGGATCGTCACGAACGCGCCGAAATCCATCAGCCGCGCGACCTTTCCTTCATAGATACGGCCGACTTCGACATCGGCAGTGATGAGCTCGACGCGCCGCTGCGCCTCGCGACCCGCCGCACCGCTGACCGATGCGATCTTCACGGTGCCATCGTTCTCGATGTCGATCGTGGTGCCGGTTTCCTCGGTGATCTGGCGGATGACCGCGCCGCCCTTGCCGATGACGTCACGGATCTTCTCGGGATCGATCTTCAGCGTGATGATGGAAGGCGCCCACTCGGACATCTTCTCGCGGGGCTCGCGGATGACTTTGTTCATCTCGCCCAGGATATGCAGGCGGCCGTCGCGCGCCTGGCTCAGGGCGACACGCATGATCTCGGGCGTGACGCCTTCGACCTTGATGTCCATCTGCAGCGCGGTGATGCCTTCTTTCGTGCCGGCAACCTTGAAGTCCATGTCGCCGAGATGATCCTCGTCGCCGAGAATGTCGGTGAGGACTTTGAACCGGCTGCCTTCGAGCACCAGTCCCATCGCCACGCCGGCCACGGGCTCCTTGATCGGCACACCGGCGTCCATCAGGGACAGAACCGTACCGCACACGCTCGCCATGGAGCTCGAGCCGTTCGACTCCAGAATTTCCGACACGACGCGGATCACGTACGGGAACGTTTCCATGTCGGGCATGATCGCTTTCACACCGCGCCGCGCGAGATTGCCGTGGCCGATCTCGCGGCGCTTCGGCGAACCCATCATCCCGGTCTCACCGACCGAGAACGGGGGGAAGTTGTAATGCAACATGAACGGCTCACGGCGTTCGCCACTGAGACCGTCGATGATCTGCGAATCGCGCGTCGTGCCGAGAGTCGTGACCACGAGCGCCTGTGTCTCGCCGCGCGTGAACAACGCCGAACCGTGAGTTCGCGGTAACACCCCTACCTTCACGGTGATCGGGCGGACCGTCGTGGCGTCGCGGCCGTCGATGCGCGGTTCGCCGTTGAGAACGCGCTGGCGGACGATGTTGCTTTCGAGGTTGTGGAGCACGCTGCCGACCTGATCGGCCTTCCACCTGGGCGCATCACCGCCCGTGAGTGTCGCGATCGTCTGCGCCTTGATCTCCGAGACGCGCGACTGCCGCTGCATCTTTTCGGTGATCGTATACGCCTGCGACAGTGCCGCCTGAGCATGCAGTGCTACGGCGCTGACGAGTTCCGCATCTTCGGGGGTCGCTTCCCACGTCCAGCGCGGCTTTCCCGTTTCGCTCGCCAGCTCTTTGATTGCGCGGATGGCGATCTGCATCTGCTCGTGGCCGAAGACCACGGAGCCGAGCATGACTTCTTCCGAAAGGCCCTTGGCCTCCGACTCGACCATGAGCACCGCGTGCTCGGTGCCGGCAACGACGAGATGCAGATCCGACTCCGTCAGATCCTTGTTCGTCGGGTTCAGTATGTACTGCCCGCCCTTCCAGCCGACGCGCGCGGCCCCGATGGGGCCGTTGAAAGGCAGCCCGGAAATCGCGAGGGCCGCCGAGGCGCCCAGCAGTGACGGAATATCCGGGTCGATCTCGGGATCGACGGAGATCACCGTCGCTACGACCTGCACATCGTTATGGAAACCATCCGGAAACAGCGGACGGATCGGCCGGTCGATGAGGCGCGAGGTGAGCGTCTCCTTCTCGGTGGGCCGGCCCTCACGCTTGAAAAATCCTCCCGGGATGCGTCCCGCGGCATAGGTCTTCTCGACGTAGTTCACGGTGAGGGGGAAGAAATCCCGCCCCGGCGTGGCCGTCGCCTTCGCACAAGCGGTAACGAGCACCACGGTATCGCCCATGGAGACGCGTACGGCACCGTCGGCCTGGCGGGCCATCTCGCCCGTCTCGATCGTGACCGTGTTGGAGCCGTATGGAAATGACTTACTGACAACGCTCAAGCTTCAATCCTCGAGGTGAAAAACGGGGGGTGAAAACACAAGGGCCGCACGTTCTGTGACGGCGGCCCTTGGTTTCAGCGGCGGAGGCCCAGGCGCTCGACGAGTTCCTGGTACTTCTGCGGTTGAGTCGATTTAAGGTAATCGAGGAGCTTGCGGCGTTGGTTCACGAGCTTCACGAGGCCACGCCGCGACGAATGATCGCCTTTGTGTGCCGTGAAATGCCCGCCGAGTCCATTGATCCGCTCGGAGAGAAGCGCTACCTGTACTTCGGGGGAGCCGGTATCGGCCGGCCCGCGACGGAACTGCGCGAGGATTCCGTCTTTTTTCTCGCTGGTTAAAGCCATTGCGCGATTGATCCTAAATGCTTGGTGCT
>JAQGOG010000079.1 GCA_028293765.1 Gammaproteobacteria bacterium | reverse complement strand
CGTCCACGTTCTTCACCCTCAAATGCTTTCTGCCCGCAATGACCAAGCGCTGTTCCGGAAGCATCGTGAACATGGCCTCGGCGGGTGGCAGGGTGGCTGCGGGCGCTCCTGCCGGCTACGGCGCTGCCAAGGCCGGTGTGATCATGCTCACGCGTCACCTGGCGCACGAGGTTGGCAAGTACGGCGTCCGGGTCAACTGTGTTTCGCCGTCGGCGGTTCTGACGGAGCGAACTCGGCAGGCTATCTCGGAGGAACAAGAGCAACAGATGCGTGCCGCCTTCCCACTGGGTCGCCTGGGCCATCCACAGGATGTTGCAGCCGCGACGCTCTTTCTCCTGTCCTCCGCTGCTTCTTGGATCACTGGCGTGACCCTGGATGTGGCCGGCGGCCGCGTCATGTCATGAAGTCCATGAGCCCGCGCGAACCTGACGGTCCGCTCTGCCGACTTGCGAACGGCAGCAACGGGTGGTCGATAGCGCCATTTCGCCGCCTGTGCGGTGAACGGCGCCATCCGGCCAATTGCCGTCATTACGTAGCATCAGCGCACCGGCCCAACAGCGACATCGAACTAAAGCAGCGTACGTCCTGCTGTCGGCTTTAATATCGTTCCCGACGAGCAGTAGCGCGAGCCGTCCAGGATTAATGCGGCTTGGCCAGAGCGCTCCGGGCCTGGACGAGGTAAAGGAGGACGCTGACACCGATGAGCGTCGCCAATCCGATGATCTCCTGACGCGAACCCAGGGCGATCAGGGCCAGCATGCCACTGATCCCGATCAGGGTCGCAGCCCCCAGAAACCGGAAGTTCAGGGGCGTGCCGGACAGAGCCACGCCGCGGCGAGCAAGCACCCACGATGCTGCACAACCAGCGATGTAGAGTGCAGCGATGGCCAGTGTTGACAGCACAACCAGCTCGGCAAAGGTTCCCGTCAGCGCCAGTACGATCGCAAGTGTGGCATAGCACAGAATTGCGATATAGGGAGCGTGGCTTCGGGGGTGGAGCTGCCCGATCACCCGCGGCAGCAAGCCATCCCGCGCGAACGCGAATAGCTGTCGCGGACTGCCGAGAATGTCGCTCCCCAGCCAGCCGAACATCGATAGCGCGGTACCCGCGAGCATCAGCGCGCGCAGCGCCGGATGTATGTGGGCCATGGCATCGGCCAACGGCACCTTGGAAGTCGCCAGCGAAGAACCCAAGATGCCTTGTGCGATGACCTGAATAGCGACATACAGAAGCGTCGTTGACAACATTGCTATCGTCAGCGCGCGGGGAATGGTGCGATTAGGCTGCACCACCTCGCCGCTTGCACACAGAGATGTCTCCATACCAACAAGTGCAAACACGGCGAGAATCAGCGCGCGACCGAACCCGTGAGCGTCGGGCTGCACCGCCAATACGAAGTTAGAGCTATGCATTGCACTCGCGCCAGCGAGGATAAATATCGCCAGCGGAGCCAATTTGAGCGCAGTGGTGGCGCTGACCAGTCGCGCGCCGTGTGCAACCCCACCGATGTTGACTAGTGCTATACCGCCAATGACGCCAACGATGACCGCAACACGTACGGGCCCTATGAAGGACTGCGGGAACAAGCTCGTTGCCACGTCGGCCAGAGCGGCGGTCACGGCACCGCAAGCGAGCACGCAACAGACCCAGAGCAGAGTCCCGGAGACATAACCTGCTAGAGGCCCAAAGGCGGCTTCGATAACACCGTAGACGCCGCCGCTGGTTGGAACCCGGCTGCCGCCCTCGGCAAAGCAAATGGCCACCGCCCCGATGGCAAACCCGCAAGCCAGGAAGGCAAAAGGCGCATACGGACCAACACACGCGGCGAGAGCTGCCGGCACCGCGAAGATGCCGGCGCCGACGATCATACTTACAATACTGGCTGCGAACGCCCAAGGTCCCACTGCGCGGACCAGTCCGCTATCACGTTGGTTTTCTCGCACGAGCGTTACGCTAGCATGCACCTGCAGATCCTCCTGGCAACCCCACAAATCAATTTGAATCCTGCTTGCCGGGCCCGATTCGTCAGCCTTGAAAGCGCGCTTTGCAGCTGCCGTGCCCCGATAGGGGCGCTTGCGCAAGGGTTAGTTCTGAAGTGACTGACCTGATCACCGAAGAGCTGCCGGTCGCAAGCGGCAGGAGAGAGTCGCCGGCGATGCCGCTGTTGCTGACATTGACGTCACTGGTCAGCATAGAGCTTCACCAGCTGATAGAGAAACGACCGCCCTTCATAGACGGATTTGATCCGAATCCGCTCGTTCAAGCCGTGTATGTGCCCGCCGTCAGGATCAGTAAAAAGGCCCGTAACTCCATAGGTCGGAATACCCGCGGGATTTAAAAACTGCGCATCTGAAGCGCCAGGCTCGAGAGCTGGCACGACAGGTACACCTGGCCACATCTGATGGGCCACTTTCTCGATTGGCCCCAGCACTTGCCGCGTCAACGGCGCGGGCGGCGCCACAGGCCCGCGAACTTCGGGGATACTGACCACGACTGCAGGGTCGTCAGCGATTCTAACTAGTTGCGCCAGGATCTCTTCGCGAGAAACCCCGGGGAAAATGCGACAGTTTATGTTAGCCCGCGCACGTTGCGGCAACGCGTTAGTGGCATGGCCCGCCGACAACAGGGTCGCGACGCACGTGGTGCGAAGCATCGCGTGCCAGTTCGGCTCCTTGTCGAGAACAGCGACGGCGGCGGCGTCATTCGGATTCTTGACTACGGCCGTCATTGCGGCACCATCCTCGCCGCCGACCAGTTGCGCCATTCCCGAGAAAAAGCCGCGGTTCGCATGATCCAGCTGGACGGGAAACTCAAAGCGACTCACCCGATCGACAGCGCGGACGAGGTGATAGATTGCGTTGTCCGGTACCGGCCGGGAGCTATGGCCGCCTGGATTGGTCACTTCAAACACGTAGTTCTGTGATGTCTTCTCGGCCGCCAGGATTCCGAGCGCAACCCGATGGCCTTTGGAATCCAGCGTACCGTCAACGCCTTCCGTCAACGCAAATTCCGCGTCGATGGCAGCGCGCGCGTGTTGGGTCAGCCACTCGGCGCCGTTCAGCGCGCCATTGGTCTCTTCCCCGCAGGTGAGCGCCAGCTTGATCGTGCGCTTAGGCTTGTAACCGGCCTCTCGGTAGCGGATCAGATTGTCGACCCAGATGGCGGCCTGCGCCTTCATGTCGCTCGTTCCCCGCGCGTAGAAGTATCCATCCTCCTCGATCAATGTGAAGGGATCGCGAGTCCAGTCCTCCCGTTTGGCCTCGACCACATCGATATGCGCCAGCATTAGGATCGCCTTGGCCCCAGGGTTGGAGCCGTGGAGCACCGCCAGCAGGCCGCCCTCCTTTGGATGCCCGTCCGGGACGAACAAGCGCACATCCTCGTCGGGGTAACCGGCGGCCTTTAGACGTGCGGCCATGCGCTTCGCCGCCGAGGTGCAATCGCCTACCGACAGGGTTGTATTCGTTTCGATGAGTTCCTTATAAATACTCTTGAAGCGCTGCAGGCCGCCGGGGTCCGTCGCTGCTGATACGGATGGGCCAATTGCGAGGCTGGTTATCGAGAAAGTCGTCGCCAGCAGAATCTCAAATATTGTCATCCTCACGTCCCCGGTGATTGTCGCTATTGATTGAGTGGCTCAACGGGTCGGGAGCCAGCCTGGTTCTTGCAGCATGCTACGCCGATTGCCCGCTTTCATGCTTCCGGTCGTGATCCCGAGAACGGTCATTCGTGGACCGGCCGCAGCGTGTCGATGTCAGGCGTTCAGGAAAGGCGGCACCCGGCCAGAAGCCGCCGGTCGCAACACAGTTCCAATGTTCGCGAAGCGGCCGTTCGGGCGTCCGCTATCGCCCGCCCGCTAATCCACCGCTGCGACGTGCTTCAGGACGTCCCTCAAGCGGTGAACGACGGCGACGCCGTCGGGCGGGGCGTCGCCGCGACTGTAGACGGCCGAACGGCCTACTTCCCGAAAGCGTGCGCGATCTGTCCCACTAGGACCGCGAACGGCATAGCAAGCGCCTCGTAAACCGCGCCTGCATCCGGCCGGCCGTTGTCTTTGAGGATCTCGATGGCCAACGTCGCATAATCGGACAGGATCACTCCAGCTTGCTGCATCCGCAGCAGTCCTGCCTCATGCTTGGCCTGGCTGAATGTGCCGCAGGCGTCTACCGGGACATACGCCTCGTAGCCCTTACCAATAGCGGTAATTGCCGGAAAGGCTGCGCACACTTCCAGAGACAGACCGGCAAATATGAGCTTCTTTCGGCCCGTTGCTTCAATCGCCGCAGCCACCTTCGGGTCGTCCCAGGCGTTTACGCTGCTCCGATCGATGATCTTCGTGTCAGGAAGAGCCGACACCAGCTCCGGAAAAGTCGGTCCCCACATGCTGTCGCGCGCGGTCGTCGTAACGACGGTCGGTACCTTCAGTGTGCGCATCGCCTTGGCAAGTGACACCACGTTACTCTTGAGCTCCGCAAGCGGGATGTCCCGAACGCCCGACAGCAGGCCCACTGGGGTGGCCATCTCGTGCGCATTCGCGGCGGTGAGCGGTAGAACCTCGCCCGACTGGGGGGGGGCGGCTCGACGTCTGCGGGCAACACCATATGCACGCAATCCAACGCGTCGACGACGTTTAGTCCCGGCACGGTTCGACCGTAATCGACGATCCAGACGGTTTCGTCGGGCGCAAGCAACGAGCGCAGCTCATCGAGTGTCCGACCGGCCGGCGCGGCGATCGCGGCAAAGGGAGAGACATCGGCGGGATAGCGGCACGCGCTGCCCTCGACGATCGCCAGGTGACGGTGCGGACCATGAAGCGCATGCCAGACGGGATTCGAGAACAGCGCCTCAGGAAGCTCGGTCATGATGAAGGCGATTGTACCTTCGCCGAGGCGCCTTCGAGCATGAGCCCGGTGACGTGGATGTGACGCCTTGCGCCGGCAGCGAATGTCCGCTCCTTCCAATTTCGACGACCGCTTCAGAGCGATGCGATCGGCGGCTTGGGGTCGCAAGGTGGCGGTCATGTTGCGAAGCGGCACCCTCTGCCATTCTGACGGTCGTCGTCTCTGGTCGGCCAGGAGCAGTCATTCCCGTTGACGTCGTGAATTCCTCGAAAGCGGCTCAGCGCACCCAGCCGGCCGCCAATTCGCTCCTCCCTTGCATAATCGCAAATCAGACTTATGGTCCCACCGCTGACTAGATCGTTGGCGCGCA
>JAQGOG010000139.1 GCA_028293765.1 Gammaproteobacteria bacterium | reverse complement strand
CGCATGGTCCAACGGATCCAGCGGAAGCGTTCCGATAGGGGGTTTCATCGAGCCGGTCGGTGGCTCGTCGCTCATCGATCTGGCGAGCACGGCTTCAAGCATCGCAAGTGGGACCACCCCCACGAGCACGAGCTCCCTGACCGGCACAACTCTGGCGATCGGCAAGATCTCCGCGAACGGCATCAATTTCGGCGCGATGGTGCGCGCCCTCAGTGGCGATGCCAGTACGAACATCGTGGCGACGCCCTCGGCCATCACTTTGGACAATCAGGAGGCGGAGCTCAAAGTGGCCCAGGAAGTCCCGTTCATTACCGGCTCGTATTCCACCTCGACGGGTACTAGTAGCACCACCAGCAGCGCGGTGAGTCCGTTTACGACGGTTCAGCGCCAGGAAGTCGGTACGATACTGAAGGTGACGCCGCAGATCGCCGCGGAAGGCGATTCGGTGGTGCTCAAGATCAGCGTAGAAAGTTCGAGTGTGGCCGCGACTTCGGTGTCGACCGTCGACATCACGACCAACAAGCGCACCGTTTCGACGAATGTTCTCATAGAGGACGGGGGTATCGTCGTACTGGGGGGACTCATTTCAGACACGACCACCCGCAGCGAGCAACGCGTACCCCTCCTCGGAAGCATTCCCTTGATCGGACTGCTCTTCAAGACACGCGATTACAGCAGGACGCGGAACAACCTCATGATCTTCATCCGGCCAAAAATTCTGCGCACGCCCGCGCAGACCGCCGTCGAGACCGGCGCCAAGTACAACTACATGCTGAATGAGCAGCACAAAGCGGACAAACGGGACGGGGCACCGCTGCTGCCCGGTGAGACGCAGCCGAGTTTGCCGCCGCTGCCGGGGATGCCCCCAGACGACAAATTGCTGGCTCCGCAGACGTCAAAGCCCGAACACCCAGGCGCTGCCCCGCCGACTCCCGCTATTCCCAGCGGCGAAGAACTCCCCGCAGCGCCGTTGCCGCAGGGAAACTGAGATGCGCGCGGCAGACAGGAGCGGCGGACTCTGGCAACGCGACCAGGTAGTAGGCGAATGTACCTTTTCGCAGCGCTCATCGCGTTCCGTCCTTGTGGCGGCGGCAATCCGCCATGCTCCACGGCCGTCCAATATCTCTTCTCGTTACCTATCCGATCGAATGAGAGGTTCCGAGCCTCGACGCCAGATGGCATTTATGGCCTGCACTTGGTCGAATACGCCATCGCAGCCTGCCTCGCGCAGTGCCTGTTCTGAAAATCCGCCGGTAATCACACCGACAGAGAGCATTCCCAGTTGCTTCGCTGCTCTCGCGTCGTAGGGCGTGTCGCCGACGGCCACGGCGCACGCGGCATCCGTGATTTGCAGCCGAGCCAGACATGCCTGAAACAGGGAAGGGTCCGGCTTGCCGTGCTTTACCATCTCTCCGCAGGACACCGCGTCCGTGAGCTCGAGGATACCCAGCCGTTTGTCATACGCTGCCAGCTCATCTTTTTGGCAGGTAGTCGCAATACCGATCAGCACGGCGTGCTGCTTGAGTTCTGCGAATAGCTGCTGAACGCCCGGGAAGGGCTCTGCGCGCAGCATGAAGTCGCTTCGGTACGACTCACCTTGTGCTTTGAGCAGCCGCTGTTTGATCTCCGGAGGCTCCTTGGGCAGCAGCTGATCCAGCATCCATATGCCATCCATTCCAGAGAATGGTTGCAGATCGGCGTGAGTAAAGGAGTGCCCCGCAGTCTGCAGCGTGGCCCGCCAACTTTCGAGCTGCAAAGGAACACTGTCCACGAGGGTCCCTTCAACATCGAAAATGCTTACAACCGGCAAAGGGGGGCGCATGCGATGCTGTGCTTCGACACCTGCCCTGCGGCGCGTGGTCGCGCGTCGCAGGGCGGTTCGTCCTTGAGATTAGTTAAGTCGACGCGTGACGCTCGGAGCCGGCACTGCGGCGCGACCGGCCTCGGGGATCTCCATCGTCCTGCGCATCAGCGGATTCTTGCGACAGCAGAGCCGGAGTGACCTCCTTCTCCGCTAGTTGTGTGAGCTCCTCATCGAAAGAGCTTCCCTCCTTGAGCGCGCGCTCCATTGAGCGAACCGCGGACTTTTGTCCGACTGCCCCCGCCAATGACTTGGCAGTCCCCCACGCAGCGATACAGTAGTGCTCGGTTTTCTGAAGGGCACCGATCATCACTGTATCCAGCGCAGGGCCTGTCTCGATTTCCTGGATATGTTCGCGCGCATCGTTGATCAGGCCCTCCGCCGCGACGTTCTTTTTGCGCCCCGGGCTTTTCTCCATCTCATCCAAGGCGGCGTCGATCTCCTTGAGGATCCGTTCGCCTTCTTCCTGGCGCTGCTCCACCAGCTGACGCAACTTGTTCGATTGGGCCGCTTTAGCCAGGCGCGGCAGGGCGCGGCCGAGCTGAGTCTCGGCGCTGTGTATTTCCTGTAGTTCCAGTACCGTAAGGTCGGTGCAGGTCGGGGATTCCCGCTTCGACTGGTTGCTCGATTTGGCTTTTGCCATGGCTGTCTCCAAGGTTTGAATGATCTGGGATGGCGGGGTGCGGGCTCAGGCTTTGTGGTACGGGCCCCGCCCGCCAGTGGCGGGCGGGATCGCGCAGATACCTCATTTTCGGGCGAATCGCGGGACTACGGCATACGCCGTGGGGCATCCGCAGGACTGGTTTTCCGTTTCGGATCGGATCCGGCTCGATCACCACTTCGCGAATCATCCACCTCCACCTCCGTATGACGCACGGTGTCGTCGACCTGCTGCACTCGCTCCTCACCACGCTTCCTTACGTGCAATTCCTCAGTCACGATCGCTTCTTTGGCCACCACGGCTTCCTCCGCGGTCTCCTGAAGCTCAACGGTGTGCTCGCGCAACAGATCGCCCGTGCCTCCCGTCGCAGCCGGCTGATCAACCGGGCGACGTTCGATATCTACATGCTCCTCCCGTAAACGAACCTCTTCGTGAACCGGCTCCTCGATGACAAAGGAACGTACACGCACTCGGCCCTGAGCGACCTCGCGCTTACCGATACGCAGACGCTCCTTTACGATCGGGATTGTCTGCTCATCCGGGTCCTTTGAACCAGGCGCCGTTGCCGTACGGGAGGCGGCAGCCGTGTCCTGCCCGGTCCAACCCTCAGTTCTCCATTGCTCCTGTCGGCGCTCAAGGTCGACAGCGTTCGTGCCTTCGAGGGCTTCCAGCGCCGCATCGGCCTGCTCGGCCGCTACTGAGGCAACCAGCAGATAGCCGCCGCGCCGGATACTTTCCTCGAATGCTCTGCGATCCTCGTCTGGGATGAACATTTCCTTGAGACTGGCCCACAACCCTTTGTGCTCCGCGGTTGTGCCCG
This sequence comes from Gammaproteobacteria bacterium, assembly GCA_028293765.1. GTDB lineage: Bacteria > Pseudomonadota > Gammaproteobacteria > Steroidobacterales > Steroidobacteraceae > 13-2-20CM-66-19. The sequence goes on along the minus strand of JAQGOG010000139.1, from coordinate 42,196 downwards.
CGCCCGAGTATTCCGGTGCGCCTTGATCGAGTATCTCTATATGCTCCTGGCGCAGGCCGAGTGCGAGCAATCGGTCCCGTGCCGCCTGCGCGTCGGTTTCCGTGTCGTAAACCGCCGTAATCTTTCGCATCATCATGTCTAGGCTCCTGTTGTCTGGTTATGGGTCACTCGTGACCCGAGCGAGCTCACTCACGCTCGATCACAGCACGGGTTGACTTGAGCGTTACCGGCTCCTGAACCTGCTCGACATGTCGTTGCGTGCGCACGTGGATCTCTTCCTTCAAAAGCAAGCGCTTCTCGACTACCATCACTTCCTCCACGACCGGAATGATCAGTACGTCCCCTTCCTGACGAACCACCGGACGCGCTTCGACAACGCGGTCGACTTCTACGCGCTCGACGGAGATTTCCTCCCGTTCGAGCGCTTCCTGAATCCACTCCTGGTGCTCATCTACAACGGTCTTGATCCGCACGCGCCCCGTCTCAACCCGGCGCTTGCGCACCGACAGCTGCTCGTCGACCAGCGGTAGAATTTCATCCGAGCTCATGGGAGACAGTGCGCCTCTGAAGCAAGAGTCAACTCGTGCACAGTGGAGCATGAAGGAATATTGAATTTGGCGCTGTCGGTGTACGCGCCGACGAGATGTCGGACGAATGATCAAGTACAGAGATCTTTCGGCGACGATCGAGCGTTGGCTCGGGACTGCGCGAAACCCAAGTAGTGCTGCCGAGGCAAGCGCACTGCGAGCCAGCAACTCTGCTTCGTTAGAACCTCGATCCGGGCGGACGATTGAGAGCCGCGCGTCGGCACTGACTCGCACGCTCAACGTTTACGTTGCTCCGGCTCATACGGAGGGTGGCAACGAGTTGCCGGCGGCGAAGCGCAGTTGAGCGAACTTCAGGAACGCTCTAGCTCATGCTCGTACTCATACATAGGTGAATGTGCAAAGCCGTCGATGTCGCTAGCATCGCAGCGATGCAACACCTACTATCCAAGCTCCTGCTTGCGGTAGCCGGGGAATTATCATCTGCCTGACGTTGCGCGGCGTTTTGGCAGCGTACGGCGAAGGCTTGGTTTCCGAGGGGCATGCGGTGATGACGGAAGAGTTGCCAGGTGCTGGGCACCACTTCCTGGGACGCAACCCCTTCTCTGGTCGCAAAGGTGCGGTCGTCGAAACGCCTATTTCGCTCGAGGCGGCCAATGTCTGATTCCGCCCGTTTTGCCCTTCACCGTCCTGAATTCCTTGGCGCGCTCGTGCGCGGCGAAGAGAAGATTGCGGCCCTTCTAAAGGGCAGCTCATTTACGCGGGCTAGCGGGGAGACGCTCATTGAGGCCGACACCGACCATCGTTTTGTCTACCGCCTGCTTGAGGGATGGGCCTGTCGGACGCGATTGCTCCCGGACGGTCGCAATCAATTCATCCTCATTTTCCTTCCCGGGGACCTGTTCGCGGTCAAAAGCATGTTCGTCATTCGTCATACTGATGCCGTGGTGCCAGTCTCGCAGATCGTGGCGGAGCGAATCGACTATCGAGCGCTGCACGAGGCCTATGTCAGAGACAGCGACATCTCGACCCGATGCATCTGGCAGGTCATGGAAGAGGAGCGACGTCTGCATAGCTGGGTGACGAGTCTCGGTCAAGGTAGCGCAGAAGAGCGGCTGGCCCTGCTTTTGTTGGACTTCCGCGGACGCCTCATTCTGTCCGGCACCCTTCCTCCCGATTCGCTCTCTTATCAAATGCCCTTAACGCAGGGGCAACTCGCGGATCATCTCGGCGTCACATCTGTTCACGTCAATCGGGTGCTGAAGGCCTTTCGCGAAGGCGGGATCGTTACAGTCAGGGACGGTCAAGTCTGCATCACTGACTTGGACAGACTCGCCCAGCGCGCGTCCTCGTTGCTGGACGTGCATGAGCGCGCTACCTCTGCTTATGTGGGGGCGAATGGTAAGAGGTTGGTTGCACATGACTGACGCTCGAACCCGGCTTGGCGCCTTTCATAGCGAGCAGCCACCTTCCGAGACTCTCAAGCATCTGGCCTACGGCGAGGCTGCGGTGATGTTGATCGAGTGCCTGATGCTCGTCCTCATCGACCAGCGAGTGTTCACAGTGGAGCAGATGGTGACCGCCGTTGAGACCGCGATCGCTACGAAGCGGCGGATGGTCGAGGAGCGCGAGCACGCCGAAATAGCGGTCGTTGCGGCAGGGTTCCTCAGCACGATGGCGAACAGCCTCGCCGCCAGTAAATCGCGCCCGGCCGGCGCTGCGCCGGAGCAGCGCTAACCGGATGTCTGCCGGCACCGGCAGCGACGCATCAATTTCGTTCCACGTAGATGGCAATGCCGCTGGCCACTTTCTGGTGTAGTCCGGCGGATATGCCAATACCGCCGCTCACAGCCGTGTTACTAGAGTAAGAGTCCTGCCCAAGGCCCGTTCCGATCGATCCGGACACTTGATCACCCATTCCCTGGAGCACCACCCCATTGGCGCCAAGCTTTGCGGCTTCTTGCCTGAGCCTCTTTATGACCTGGTCCGTCTTTCTCTGCGCGGTGAATGAGAAAGACCCGCGGCTCGAGGCGTCAACGGTCGCGATCTCCTCGTATTTTGCATTGGGCGGTTGAGTGTAGATCTGCACCAAATCAGGTGAGATCGGCGCTCGCGCCTCGCCAATCATCACGTGCGATGAGGCACAAGCGGTTAGCGCGACGGCAGCGAGTCCAAAAGCGATACACAATCGTCCCAGCAGCTTTAGTGCAAACATGCCGTTTCCCCGTAGCGTATCGGCCGTGGAAGGTGCCGCGGTCTCATGCTGCACGTATGGTACTCGAGATCCTATTTCGACGCGATCGTCAGCTGATTAGCTACGTGATCCGCCCCGACGACTTCGGCTGCCTTCGCCCCAATTTTCGTCTTTTCGTCCTGCGTGTGCACCGCGCCTTTCAGTGTCACCCTCCCATCTCGGGTTATAATTTTAACGTTGTGCGCGTACGTAGTGAGCGCTTTATCAGAGGTTACACTGCGTCGAATGCGTTTACTGATGTCGAGATCTGCAGTACCGTTTGACTGTTGGTCTGCCGTCGGCGCTGACTGTGCGCGATCCTGCTGATTGTTGCGCGTGTTGTCGGCGCCGGGGCTTTGCGCATTCGCCCCCTGTGCAAGCATGATCAAGGCGGGAAGCGCCAAATGCTGCAGCAATTTCTTCGTCATATATTCACCTCAAAGAGAGATCCCTCCGAGGTGGGATCTCCGTGATTAAAGCGGTAACTGGTCCCGCTGCTGCTTTTCAGTCCAGTGCTATATCTTTCGAGTCTGATAAACCGCTTCGCCCGCAGGCGGCTTCGCACCGGCGCTTTCACCGGACGATGCAATGTCTTGGGCCCCGCTGGCTTGCAACACTTCCTTGGCACGCTTTAGCTGGCTCGAGGTGTCGCAATGCACGGAAAGTAGAACGCCGCCATCCTTCACTCGACCCTCGTAGCGCTTGGCCTCGTATTCTGGGATGCCCATCCCGACGAGCGCGCCGACAAGTCCACCGACCGCTCCTCCGACCCCAAGGCCTGCGAGGCCGGCCATGATGGGACCGGCAGCAATGAACGGCCCCAGGCCTGGAATGGCCAGGGCGCCGACACCAGCCAAGACTCCAAGTGTGCCGCCAACAAGGCCTCCTGCAGTGACCCCTGCAGTCGTACCCTCCGGCGCTTTCGTGTCCTTCTCATGTGCGAAGTCCTTGGTGCTGCGAGTATCCGGGAGCAGCACCGAGACGTCAGCGCTGGGAAACCCTGCACTGGTGAGCGCGTCGACGCCACGCTCTGCGTTAGTGACATTCGCATAGATACCAAAGACTGCTGTGTTTTTGCCTGCCATAGGGAATCTCCGGTGAAATGGCAAAGATAGCCGTGGGCGGAATGCTGGAAGAGGCGTCCTGAGGAAACGCCGGAGAACGTACGGTGTTCCATCCTAACCAGACAACAGGATCCTGGACATGATGAGCTCCAAGAGACTTGTTTCGAAGACGTTCGTCTTCAAACTCGGCCGGCGGATGCCGCCGTACCTGGAGCTTCGCCGCCGTTGGCAGGTTAACTTGGTTATTGACGCTGTTAGTGGCCGCGCGACGCGTCTTGCCGCATACATAGGTGAATGAGAAGGAGGCGAAAGAGCTGTAGCATCTGCGGAGGTCTCTGACGCGCGCCGTCCTGGATCAGGTTGGTGATGACGAGCTGTAAATTTGGAGAGGAAAACATGGCGACTACCAAAGCAACTCCCAGTGGGAAGACGTTCAAGCCCCCCATACGGCCCGCTGAGGCTGGCTATGGTTCCACGGGTGAGAGCGATGCTCTGCGGTTACTGAAGGCGGATCACGATGAAGTGGCGACGATGTTCGAGGAGTACGAAGAGTCAGACGATGATGGGGAAAAGCAGGAAATGGCGCAAACGATCTGCGCAGCACTGACGGTGCATGCCGAAATCGAGGAGGAGATATTTTACCCGGCGGCCCGAGAAGTCCTGGAGGCGCAGGAGCTGGAGCTGGTGAACGAGGCGGACGTTGAGCACGCCGCGGTCAAGGAGCTAGTGAGTCAGATCGAGGCGTCGGATCCCACGGATGACCACTTTGATGCAACGATCAAGGTGCTCAAAGAATACGTGAAACATCACGTCAGAGAGGAAGAGTCGGAGTTATTTCCGCGACTCGAGGCAAGGGAGCTGGATCGAGAGGCGGTTGGGAACGCGCTTGCCGCACGCAAGGCGGAGCTTCTGTTGGCATAGATTCGAAATGCATCGCGACGAGGCATCAGGCTAGCGCGCGCAAGAACGATTGCTGCGATGCTTGATAAGCCCCGACTCTAGTTCGCAGCGTCCTCGTCGAACTGCTTTCGCGACGTGAGTATCTCGCTCACATGCGCGCGCGCCCACAAACCGAGCGGTTCCACGGCCTTCCACAAGGTGCTGCCGAGTTTGGTCAGTTCGTAGTCCACACGCTGCGGACTCGTGGGGAATACCGTTCGCGTCACCAGCCCGTCTCGCTCCAATCCCCGCAGCGTGAACGTGAGCATCCTCTGTGAAATACCGCTAACCATCCGCCTGATCTCATTAAAGCGCTTCGGGCCATCGCCGAGCAGGACGACGATCAGCACGGTCCACTTGTCTCCCACGAGCGCCAGAATGGAGCTGAGGGCCCGGCAATCTTCGGTGTTGGGATCGGGGAACTGGACGGTCATCTGGGTGTGCTCAGGTAACAGATCTGTGCGTTCTTGCGGACCGTAGCATCGGTATATAGATTAGCGCAAGTCGCATTTTGATACCGGTTTGGGCGGCTACTTTCTTCTTTCGGTTAATAGTCAGGAGCAAAAGCATGACCGTCATTTCCGTCATCGTTGGCAGCACCCGCGAGGGCCGCTTCTCGGAGAAGCCTGCGCACTGGATTTTCCAGCACCTGCAGAGGCGCGATGGCGTCGACGCGCGGCTACTCGACTTGCGCGACTTTCCGATGCCGTTCTTCGATCAACCAGCCACTCCAGCGACGCCAGGTCGCTCGCCTTACAAGAACGAGGTCGTGCAGAGATGGACCGCCGCGATCGCGCGGTCCGACGGCTTCGTCTTCGTCACCCCCGAATATAACTACGGCACCTCCGCGGTGCTCAAGAACGCAATCGACTGGGTCTATCCTGAGTGGAATCGCAAGGCGGCTGGCTTCGTGAGCTATGGCTCCGCAATGGGCGCACGCAGCGTCCAACAGCTGCGCGAAACGGCCATCGAGGTGCAGCTCGCCCCGATTCGCTCTTCGGTCCATATCCCTGTCGCCACCCTGTGGGCTCACTACACGGGCGGCGATGTCGACGCCGGATTGGCCGAGCTGGGCGCGCCTGCTGGGGCGATGATCGACGACCTGCTGTGGTGGACGGCAGCCTTGAAGACGGCACGCGTCAGCGCGTCGTGACTGCCTCTGCCCGCTGACAGCTCCAATCCCCCGCTATTTTCAAAGGAACTCCAATGAACCTTGCGCGAGCTAAAACACCACAGTCGAGTTTGTCGCGGGCGATCGTGCAGCGCAGCCGTGGCTGGACGGATGGTCCCGTCACACGGTTAATGAGCCCGTCCGACTTCGGCGAGATTTTGAAGCCATTCGTGTTTCTCGACCTTTTCGATTATGAGGGGCTGCCGTTCAGGGGACCTCTCCATCCCCATTCGGGTATCGCCACTCTGACCTACGTCGCGCAAGGCGCGGTCAGTTATATCGACCCGGACAACGTCCGGGGCACGCTGCCGACCGGCGGCATCGAATGGATGCAGGCGGGGCGCGGCATGTGGCACGGAGGGGGGCTCGACATAGCTGGCCGGACCCGCGGCTTCCAACTGTGGATCGCCTTGCCGCCGGAACTGGAGTTGGGTCCGACCGTCAGCATCTACCAGCCCCCTGAAGCTGTGCCGGAAGACGGTCCGGCGCGCATCCTCCTCGGCAGCTACGGGTCCGCATCAAGCGCCCTCGCGTCCCCCTCGCCGATCAACTATCTCGCGGTACGCCTCGAGGCCGGCGAGCGCTGGCGTTACGAGCCGCCGACGGGCCACACCGTCCTCTGGGCCGCCATCGCATCGGGCGTTTTGTCGGCGCCTGACGAACTGCGACACGGGGACCTCGCGGCTTTCGAGCCCTCGAGCAGAGCAGTCGAATTCGAAGCGCTGACCGATACTGAATTCGTTCTCGGCTCGGCCGCTCCGCACGAGCACGATCTCGTCCTCGGCTACTACTCGGTCCACACGTCGCCGGACGCGCTTCGCGATGCCGAGGCGCACATCTCGTCGATCAAGAAGCGCCTCGTTCAAGAAGGCCGTCTGTAAGCACGATAGCTCGGGGCTGGGAGCCAGCTTGCGCCGATCCGGTTTCGGAAGAGTCAATTCCAAAGCCGCAAATTTCTCGGCAGCTCAATTCCGTGCGCTGCGTCGCGATCGAAGTGTCCGGCGGCCTTGACCCCGCTGGCTCCCGGCGCATCATCGTCATCGAACGCCGTCAGCGGCGGTACGGTAAGGTTCTGCGCGCCCTTGGCCCGCAGTGAATCGTTGAGTGCCGGCAATTCCGTGGTCGTAAGCCGTGCGAAGGCAGCGTCGATTTCGCCAAGCTCACTACGCAATGCGGCGATATTCTCGATCTGGTAGCCGGATGGCGGCCCGTCCCACGCTATGAGCGCTCCGTAGAGCTGGTCCGTATGCTCGCGCAGACGCTCTTCCCCCGTAATCGCGCCCCCCTCCGTGGTCGCAACGATCTTTTTGCGGAGTGCGTCGAGCTTGGTGTCGAAGTCGGCAAGCTTGCGGAGCAGGGCATCGCCGGGCGAGCGGCTCCTGCTTGCATCCGCAATCTCCTGGCGCAATCCGACGATCCGGTCGAACAATACGGACTCGTCATTGAACAGCGTGTGGACTTTCATCGCGGCGTCGTACTGCGCCTGGCGATCGGCGATGCTCCATTTGACGCGCCGATCCAAGCCTACGGTGAGCGAGGTATCGTAAGTCTTGCCGTTCTTCTGCATGCGAATCGTGTACGTGCCCGGGAGCACACGCGGACCCTGCGTGCCGGCCTCCGAAAGCTGCACGGCCGGCGGAACGTGCGGCGGCCGCAGATGCATCGTCCAAACGACGCGGTTCAGCCCGCGGCGGCTGCTTGCCGGCAATTCATCGATCACCGCGCCGCTCGCATCGAGCACTTCGATCTTGAGTTTCCCGAACAAGTGGCGTGTGCGTTGGAAGTAAGTAATCACGGCACCGCCGGTCGGATTATCGCCGACGAACGCAGCGGCACCCACGGGCCAGCCGCCATTGGCTTCAATTCGTTGCTGCACGGGCCGCGCGGACACGAAGGCAGCGTCCTGTGACGTCAGTGTCGGAGTCAGATCACGCAGCGGGCTGATGTCGTCGACGATCCAGATGCCCCGGCCGTGCGTGGCGAGCACGAGGTCATTATCGCGTCGCTGCACCGCGAGATCGCGTACGGCGACCGCTGGAATTTGCCCGCCTTTGAACTGCGCCCAATGCAAGCCGCGGTCTACGGAGATCCACAGCCCGAATTCCGTCCCGAGAAACAGGAGTTGGGGGTCGACGGTATCCTCCTTGATCACGTGCGCGTAGCCGCGCACGCCTTTGAGGTCGGGAGGAGTGGCCAGCGGTGTCCATGACTTGCCGAAGTCGGCAGTTGCGTACACATAAGGCGCCATGTCACCAAACGTGTGCCTGTCGAAGGCGACGTACGCCGTGCCTGGGGCAAAGGAGCTTGCCTGCACCCAGCTCACCCAAGTATTTTTCGGCACACCTGGCACATTGGCGATTACGTTGTTCCAATGTTGTCCGCCATCGCGGGTTAGTTGCAGATTACCGTCGTCGGTCCCGACCCAGATGAGACCCGCGGCGAGCGGCGACTCGCTGATCGAGTAGATCGTGGTGTGCATCTCGGCGGCGGAATTGTCGACGGTAATGCCGCCCGACTGCTCCTGCTTCTGCTTTTGCGCATCGTTCGTCGTCAGGTCAGGGGAGATCCGATCCCAGGTCTGGCCGTGGTCTCGTGAGCGGAACAGGAACTGTGCGCCGACGTAGACCGTTGCCGGATCGTGCGCAGACAGCGCAATCGGCGCATTCCAGTTGAACCGCAGCTTGGTGTAACGCTTCAGATCGGCGGCGCCGAGCTTTGGTTGGATATCGCGCGTTTCGTGTGTGCGAACGTTGACGCGACCGATGGTGCCGCCCTGCGCTTCGGCATACACATAGTTCGGATCGGAAGGGTCCGCGAACATCCAGAAGCCATCGCCGCCGTACATGTTTTCCCATCGGGAGCTCGTGATACCGCTCGGGTAGGCGGAGTCTCCGATCCAGGAGCTGTTGTCCTGCAAGCCGCCGTAGATGTGGTAAGGATCGGCGTCGTCGAGACTGACGTGATAGAACTGCGAAATCGGCAGATTGTCGGTCTTCCACCACTTGTTCGCGCCATCGAAGGAAATCCACAGCCCGCCGTCGTCGGCCGCGAACACGTGTTGTGAATTGCCCGGATCGACGAAGACATCGTGCACGTCGCCGTGCATTCCGGCGAAGCCGCCGACCGCGCTGAAGCTCTTCCCGCCGTCCTCACTCAGGATCAGGCTGCCGTCGGTCTTGAAAACGCGGCGCGCATCCTTCGGATCGACGATGAGGTTCGCAAAGTAGAAGGGTCGCCAGACCATCCACTGACTCTTGTCGCCCCGTTCCCAGGTGGCGCCGCCGTCGTGCGAAATCAACAGCACCGAGTCGGTCGACTCGACGAAGGCGTAGATCGTCTGTGCATCGCTCGGCGCGAAGGCCAGCGCGATACGGCCGTAGGGTTTCGGCGGCAGGCCCTTGTGGGACTGGGCAGTCAGCTCCGTCCAGGTCTTGCCGCCATCGGCGCTGCGATACAGGCCGCTGCCCGATGGCGCGGCAGGACCGTTGCCGCCGGAGCGGAACGTCCAGCCCTGGCGGCGAAAATCCCATAAGCCTGCGAGCAACACGTCCGGATTGCCCGGCTCCATCGCGACGCTGCCGCAGCCAGTTGACGGATTCGATCCCTTGAGCACGAGCTGCCAACTCTTGCCGCCGTCGGTGGTCTTGTACAGGCCACGCTCCGTCGAGTCGCTCCACAGCTTGCCCGGCACGCACGCATAGACCGTATCGGCCGCGCGCGGGTCGACGATGATTCTGGAGATGCGCTCCGAATCCGGCAGGCCGACGTGCGTCCAGGTTTCACCGCCATCCGTGGACTTGTAAACGCCGTCACCCACCGAAACGCTATTGCGTGTCCACGCCTCGCCGCTGCCGACCCAGACATTCCTGGGATTGGATGGATCGAGCGCGATTGCGCCAATGGACTGCACCGGTTGATCGTCGAATACCGGTTTGAAAGTGGTCGCGCCGTCGGTCGATTTCCACACTCCGCCGCTGGCCGAGCCGACGAACAGCGTCACCTTGCCGGAGGCATCGGTGTAGCCGGCGAGGGCGGAAATCCGTCCGCTCATGGCCGCCGAGCCGATATTGCGGGCACCCAGCCCGGAAAGGGTTCCCGAATCGATCAGGACTCCCTGCGTCTGCGCAAAACCGGTGGCGCTGAGACAGCAAAGGAGCACACAGGCTCCCGTCGCAAATCCGAATCGCATCAACGTTCTCCTTACTGCGCAGGGCTTCCGCCCGCTCGTAGTCGATCCTGGGCGCGCCTCGCGGGCCGCCCGTGCAACGCATGCATTGCGCTCTTGGAACTTACTTTGACGGGGTAGCGCTGGGGAGCGCGCCCGGGAATTGGAACTGAGTGTCTGCGGCCGGGACGTTGGCTTCCGCCTTCTCGAACCGTATTCTCTGACGGTCGCTCGAGCCTTTCAGGCCCGACTCCTGTGCAAACGGGAAGTAGACGCCGTCCACTTTCTCGTAGTCACCGTAGTCAGTGACCGTCTCGTTGGGCACACCATGCTCGATGCGCCGGTTGATCGTGCGGATTTCGAGGAAGTACTCGGGATCGAGATAGACGTAGGTGAGATCGCCGTTCGGTCGCGTCACGCGCAGCTTATACGCTTCTGTACCGTCGACATCTTCAGTGCCGAGATAGTCGAGCGCGTAACCCTTTGCTTTGTAGTCGACCAGCGCGCCGGTGAAATCCAGGGCGTTCTCGCCCAGACCCTTCGCGTCATCGATGGACAGCTTCTCCGGGTCCTTGCGACCTTGAAACGGATTGATTTGCCAGGCTTGCGTGCCGTCGTACGCCTGGATTTGAGTCAGGCCCTGGAGCAGCGCTTCATAGCGGATCGATCCGGGACGCTTGATCAGTGTGACGTATCCCAGCTGCAGCGTCCCTCCATTCACCAGGAGCTTGCCGGACAGGCGCAGCGACTGGATCGCATTGAGCTTCTCGAGACCCCCCTTGGCTGCAACGTTCCTGGCGGCAAGCTCATCGGCGGTGTAGGCCAGCACGGTAGGCGCTGCGAGCACCATCAGAACGGCTGCAATTCGGCGCATGCGACTTCCTCGATTCCCTGATGACCCTATGATGCGCCGGCATCCGGGGAGGCGCCAGCCCGAGCGAGGCGCGAAAGGATTCCAACCCAGGTGTCGCCGCGAAGGCTGCGACGAATGGTGAGACCGGCACGCTCGAGCGAATCGACGGGAGGACGAATTCATGCACCTCGACGTGCAAGGGATTCGTGAGTGCGGGGAACTGCTCGTCGTGGCGCTCACGAATGATCCCGAGGGTCACGTGTTTGGGCGGGGAACTTTTTGAGTTCAGGGGTCAATCCAGCTCGCTTGTGCAGTCCGGGCTCGCGCCATTCGAGGCGACCCGCGTGACAGCAAAAGCTCCGGCCTCGATCGTTCGATCGCGGTGCGCCTGCACGCGGCACATGGCCGATCGTGCTGGATGCGGACGCGAACGTGGCCATCGCCGCAACGACCCCGCGTAGCTGCCCCTCTGGCATCGCGGCCACTTCGTGGAACCAACTGTGCAGAGCGCGGCAGGCTCGGCCGTAACAGCCGGTCTCCCGTGCGGCCGACTCTGCTGATTTGGGGCACGTCGTCGCAGAGCGGCGACGCAGTGCCGAGGTTGGAACGGGGCTTGCGAGCTTGCCGTCATCGTTCCCGCTATCGCGGAACGTCGCACCCGTCCAATTTTCCGCGCATTGCGTGAAGGAAGTTTTATGTTGCCCCGTACGAGGCATTTCGAGACACGATCCGCTGATCAAAAGCTGCTCCTTTGCTTTTCCCACCTGCGCTGGCAGTTCGTCTATCAAAGACCGCAACACCTGATGAGCCGTGCGGCAGCGGAGCAGTCCGTCATTTTCTTCGAGGAGCCCATTTTTGAGGAGCGGGGGGCGCTACCGCGGTTGAATGTGGCAGCACAATCATCCGGCGTTACCGTCATGGTCCCGGTGTTGAAAGGTGGCACGAGCGAGGCCGAGCAGGCTGCAGCACAGCGGTATCTCATTGATCGAGTCTTGAACGAGTGGTCGGGCGCAGCCACCACCTTCTGGTATTACACGCCAATGGCCTTGCGGTTTACGGGTCACCTGCAGCCCGACGTTTGTATTTATGACTGCATGGACGAACTATCTGCTTTCAAGAATGCGCCGCAGCTGCTCGTGGAGCTGGAGCGACGCCTACTGGCGCGCGCTGATCTCGTCTTTACGGGCGGAAGGAGCTTGTTCCGCGCGAAACGCGGCAGACACCAGCACTGCCATCTCTTCCCGAGCAGCATCGAATTCGAGCACTTCGCCCGTGCGCGCGCCGCGGCTTGCGCCGAGCCGCAAGAGCAGGCAAAGATTCCTCACCCCAAGGTCGGATTTTTTGGCGTCATAGACGAGCGCATGGACGTCGAGCTGTTGGCGCAACTCGCCGCGATGCGGCCGGATCTGCAACTGGTGTGCATCGGTCCGGTGGTAAAGATCGATCCGGCGGCACTGCCGCGGCAGCCCAATATTCACTGGCTTGGATTCAAATCCTATGCCGAACTGCCCGAGTATTTGAGCAGCTGGGACGCCGGCTTCATGCCTTTTGCACTCAACGAAGCCACGCAATTCATCAGTCCGACGAAGACACCGGAGTTTCTTGCGGCCGGCATACCTGTGTGCTCCACGCCGATCACGGACGTCGTCTCACCTTACGGCGAGAACGGACTCGTCGAGATCGGGGCGGACGCTGCGCAGTTCAGCGCAAAACTCGACCTTCTGCTGAAGCACGATCGAAGTGAATGGCTGCGCCGCGTCGATGGTCATTTACAGGGCATGTCCTGGGATCGAACCTGGTCGGAAATGAGTGCGCTGCTCGAAGCTACCAGACACGTTGCCGGACTTCGGGCGCGGGTTGCATCCGCGCCCGTTCAGCAGGACGGCGATGCCGTGTTGGATGGAGCCGCATATGTTTGATTTTCTCGTCGTCGGCGCCGGCTTCGCCGGAAGCGTCATAGCAGAACGATTGGCCAGTCAGCGCGGGGCCACGGTGCTAGTAATCGACAAACGAAATCACGTGGGTGGCAATGCGTATGATCGCTACGATGAGGCGGGCATCCTCATCCACCAATACGGCCCGCACATCTTTCACACGAACTCAGCCAGGATATTCGAATATCTGTCGCAGTTCACCGCCTGGAGGTCGTATGAGCACCGGGTGCTGTCGCACGTCGACGAGCGGCTGTTGCCGATACCGATCAATAGAACGACGCTCAACGAGCTCTACGACCTGAATCTCTCCACGGAGGAGGCAGTGGAGCGATTTCTCAAGGGGCGCGCAGAGCCTATCGAGCACGTTCGGACGGCCGAGGATGTAGTCCTCTCCCAAGTCGGCCGGGATCTGTACGAGAAGTTCTTCCGCGGCTATACGCTCAAGCAATGGGGCCTGCCACCATCGCAACTCGACAAGTCGGTAACGGCGCGGGTACCGGTGCGGACGAATACGGATGATCGTTACTTCAATGATACCCATCAGATGATGCCCGCGGGCGGCTATACGCGCATGTTCGAGCGGATGCTGCGCCACAAGGGCATCAAGGTGATGCTGCAAACGCAGCTGCGGGACATCCAGGACGTGATCCCATTTCGCCACATGATCTACACCGGTGCGATCGACGAGTTCTTCGACTATCGTTACGGCAAGCTGCCGTACCGGTCGCTGCACTTCGAGCATGTCACATTGCCCCAAGAGTGGCGCCAGCCGGTCGCCGTGGTGAATTATCCACAGGACGAGCCTTATACGCGCGTGACGGAATACAAGCACCTCACCGGACAATCGAACGCTCAGACCAGCGTTACATTTGAATATCCAGCGGATAGTGGCGATCCTTACTATCCGGTACCGCGACCCGAGAACCAGGAGCGCTATAAAGCGTATGAGCGACTCGCGAACGCGACACCGAACGTTACTTTCATCGGCAGGCTCGCCACGTATCGGTATTACAACATGGATCAGGTAGTCGGGCAGGCACTCGCCGCGTTCAAGCGGATCACCGAACGGTCTGCCGCGCCCGAGCCGCGTGTCGGGGATTATGCGGTGGAGCAGGCTCAAGCTCTGCGCCGCGCATGAGCGCCTCTGGCATGCAGGGCGGCTTGCGGTCGTTTTTTCTCGGCGGCTTCGAATGCGCGTCGCAGCGGCGGCGGGATGGCACCCGCCTGGATCTCCTCGCTTCGACAGGGCACGAGCGATTCGCGGAACAGGATTATGCACAGGCGCGCGCGCATGGACTGCGTACCGTCCGCGATGGCGTGCGGTGGCACCTTGTTGAAACAGACCCGGACGTGTACCGCTGGTCCAGCTGGCTGCCCATGCTTCGCGCGGCGCAGGCGGGTGGCATGCAGGTTATCTGGGATCTTTGTCACTATGGCTGGCCGCAGCATCTGGACATCTGGTCGGCATCGTTCGTCGAACACTTCGCACGCTATTCGCGTGCGGCTGCCCAGCTCGTGAAAGACGAAACCGACACGGTGCCCTTCTTCTGTCCGGTCAATGAGATGTCGTTCTGGGCGTGGGCCGGCGGCGAGGTGGCTCGCATGAACCCGTTCACGGCCGAGCGCGGCAACGATCTCAAGCGACAGCTCGTACGCGCGTATCTCGCCTCCGTGGATGCCATCAGAAGTGTCGAGCCGCGTGCGCGATTCATCGTGTCCGAGCCGCTCATCCATGTCGTCGGCGGCGCGGTCGGCCCGGGCGAGCAGTCATCCGCGGAGTCCTACCGGCTCGCCCAGTTTCAAGCGCACGATATGCTCAGCGGCCGTGTCGAGCCGGAGCTCGGGGGCGGGCGCGAATATCTGGACATCGTCGGCGTCAACATCTACCCGGACAACCAGTGGTATTTGAACGGCAGCACCATTCCGCTGGGCCATCATGCCTACAGACCCCTCCATGAGATGCTCCTCGAGGTATGGGAGCGCTACGATCGACCGGTGTTGCTCTCTGAGACCGGTTCCGAAGGCACCGCGCGCCCGTATTGGCTGCATCACGTCTGTGCCGAGGTGCTGCAGGCAATGCAACATGACGCGGTGATCGAAGGCATTTGCCTTTACCCGCTCGCGGATTATCACGGCTGGGACGACGACCGTATCTGTCATGCTGGTCTGTTCTCGCTGCCGGGGGTCGAGGGGAGGCGCATTCCGTATGCACCCCTCCTCGAGGAGTTGAAACGACAGCAGGCCCTCTTTTCCCGTGCCGGACGCGCCCGAGACAAGCAGGCTGGATAGCCATGTTGCGTGAGGGCGCGACCGCAGATTACACAGACCGCGGGCAGCTCCCCCAGCGGCTGCCCCAGAATCTGCTGCATCCGGGCCGTTTTATCTGGCATTACATTTTGCAGCGCCGCGGACAGTTCGCGACTCTTGCGGCGACCGTGATGCTTGCGGCCGGATGCGCGGTGGCGGTGCAGTACCAGATGAAACTGCTAGTGGATGCGATGACGGGGCCCGTCCGTTCGGAGCGGGTGGCGTGGGCCGTCCTCAGTGTCTTCATAGGTCTCATCGCCACAGAGAGCGTGCTTTGGCGCATCTCGGGCTGGCTCACATGTCGCACGACCGTCCCCGCCGGGGTGCGGATGCGACTCGACCTGTTCGAACACCTGAGCGGACATTCGCTACGCTACTTCGCCGACAACCTGGCCGGTTCCCTCGGGCAAAGGATAACCGGGACGGCCGGAGCGTTCGGGGTGCTCACCAACACTGCGGTGTGGCGGGTCGCTCCACCGCTGGTTGATTTCGTCGGCGCTACCCTGATCTTCAGCGTGATTGATGGCCGAATGGCTGTCGCTGTGGGCGCCTACGTGGTGGTCGCGACCGCGGGGCTGATCGCGGTCGGAAAGAAAGGACGCTCGCTGCACGCAGCGTACTACGGCGAACAGAGCGCGGTCGCCGGGGAGCTCACGGACGTAATTTCCAACATGTGGGCCGTTAAAGCATTTTCCGCTCGGAAGCGCGAGTGGGAGCGGCTACGGAACGAGTTCGAGCGTGAGGCGAGCATTCAGCGCAAGAGCTGGATGTACACCGAGAGAACGCGGGCGTGTTATGACATTGCGGTATGGATCATGGCGACCGTGATGTTGTGCTGGGCCGTGTCCGATTGGAGTAGGGGGACGATCACGCCTGGGGACGTCGTGGTAATCAGCTCCTTGATGTTCCGCATTTTGCACGGCTCTCGCGATGTGGCGATTGCGGTCGTTGATATGTTCCAGCAGCTCGGCTACATCGAAGACACCATTCGGGCGGTGGGTCAGACGCACTCGATCACGGATTCGACCGGCGCCCCCGCCATCATCCCTGGCGGGGGCACGGTCGAGTTTCGCGACGTGAGCTTTGCCTATGAGGGTAAGCATACTGTCCTGCATCACGTCGACCTCGCGATCCGGTCTGGCGAGAAGATCGGCGTCGTAGGTCCTTCCGGCGCGGGTAAGACCAGTATCGTGAACCTGATACAGCGGCTTTACGAACCGCAATCGGGCGAGGTCTTGATCGACGGCCAGGCGGTGGGCCGGGTCACGCAGGACAGCCTGCGCGCCGTGATTTCGGTCGTTCCTCAGGAGATCATGCTGTTTCACCGCAGCGTGTTGGACAACATTCGTTTCGGCCGGCCGGAAGCTTCAGATGACGAGATCTACCGCGCCGCCAGGGCCGCTCATTGCGATGCTTTCGTGGGCAGGCTGCCGCAGGGCTATGCCACGATGCTGGGAGAACGCGGTGTCAAACTCTCGGGCGGACAGCGGCAACGCATTGGAATTGCCCGCGCTCTCCTGAAAGATTCACCGCTTCTCATTCTGGATGAGGCGACCTCCGCACTCGACACCGAATCGGAAATTCACGTCCATCGCAACATGGTCGAACTGCTTCGTCGCCGCACCGTGATAGCCGTCGCGCACCGACTCTCCACACTGGCCGCGTTCGACCGGATTTTGGTCATCCATCAGGGGCAGATCGTCGAGCAGGGGACACCTGCCGAACTGCGCCGCCGGGGCACGTTGTTCGCACGGATGTGGCGCTTGCAGGCCGAAGGCCTTTCGATGAGCGAAGCTAAGACTTCCAAATCAATGGGTTAACTGCCTCCCACAAATGCCACTGCGGTGTTCTGCAGCAGGTCGCGACACTGGGCGCGCGAGGCGCCTCGTCGATCGGACTGCCCGGCTCCGTCGCACCGCAAGGCACGCACCTCGCCCGCACCAGCCCCACTGACGAAATGTTGCGATTCGAGCGCTCGGCGCCGTCCGCGCAGCGTGCCTAGCTGCGGCCGCCGCGCGGGCTTACATGTCCGGTATGCGGCTCTTCTGCGACTCAAGTGACGTTGCCGCCCGATCAAGAGCATACTTTGTATAAAGGTCAACTAAGTTATCAATGTATTTTCGATTTACGTCGGAACAAGCTAAGCAGGGCGCAGTGGCAAGGGCCAACCTGTATCTTCTTGCAGTGGCCGCAGCAGCCATTGCTGGCCTGGCACAGTGGTGGCTCCTGACGCTGTTCGGACCGATGCCGCCCTTCCTCACGTTCTATCCGGTTGTACTCATCGTCGCCCTCCTTGCCGGCGCCGCGCCAGGAGTCCTGGCGCTCGCGCTATCGGTTTTGCTGGCGAGCTATCTGCCAAGCGTCGCAGCCGCCGCAGGGACTCGCGCGGATCCGGCTGCAGTGAGCGTGTTCATCGCCATGAATCTGGTCATCTGCCTGCTCGCAGACCGCTGGCGCAGGGCGCGGTTGACCGAGAGTGCCGCGAGTCGCCACATGGAGCTCGCCGGCGTTGCGATGGCCAGCATCAGGGAGGGCGTGGTTGCCACCGACGCGCAAGGTCGAGTCATATTCATCAATGACGCAGCAGGGGGCATGCTCGGCTGTGTGCCGAGCGTCGCGCTAGGCGCGCCATTCGGTTTGGTCTGCAAGGCCATCAGCGCATCGAGCCGCGAGCCGGTGGCCGAGCTCGTCGACTCTGTCTTGCACGCGGGATCACGGGCTGGCGTCGCTGACAGCCCGGCATCGATCCTCAGCGATGGGCGCGAAGTCGCCATAGAGCTGAGCTGCGTGCCCATTCGGTCCGATGACGGCACGACACGCGGCGTGGTGGTGACGCTTCGCGATTGCACTCAGAGAAAGCAGGCCGAGCAAGAGGCGCAGCGGCTGTTGGAAGCGGTGCAAGCGGAGAAGGAGTGGCTCTCCCAGGTGTTGAGCAGCATCAACGAGGAAGTCTACTTTACGGATACTCGGAAGCGATACACCTTTGCAAACAGGGTGGCAATGCGGGAGTTCGGCTATACGAGCGTCAAGGGTATCGAGGTTGAAAAGGTGCTCGCCAACCTCGTTGTATTGCGGCCCGACGGCACTCCACGCCCGATCGAGGAGGCGCCGCCCTTACGGGCCCTATCCGGCGAAGTCATTCGCGACGAAGAGCAAATCGTCAGAATTCCACGCACTGGCGAGTTGCGCCATCGGCAGGTCAGTTCGGCGCCGGTGCGAGATGCGAACGACAGGATTATCGGGGCCGTCTCGGTAGTGCGCGATATCACCGAGCGCAAGCGCGCGGAGGCCTCACTGCGCGAGGCTGACCACCGCAAGGACGTCTTCCTTGCAACTCTGTCACATGAGCTACGCAATCCTCTCGCGCCCATTCTGACGGCGGCGCGGCTGCTCGAGTCTCCCGACCTGACCGCGACAGAATTGGAACGTTGCGGGTCGATCATTTCCCGCCAGGTCATTCACATGGCCTCGCTGCTCAATGAGCTGCTCGATGTTTCGCGCTTCACGCGCGGCGAGCTGACTTTGAATAAGGAGTGCGTCCGCTTGCAGCAACTCCTCGATGCGGCGGTCGAAGCGGCCCAGCCACTGATCGATGCCAAGGGCCATCGGTTACATCTGGAGGTCCCCTCGGCACCTTTGACGCTGGAAGTCGATCCCGTTCGTCTTACTCAGGTGGTGAGCAACCTGTTGGCGAATGCGGCCAAATACACGAATCCCGGCGGGGACATTACCTTGGGCGCGCGCCTCGAGGCTGATGCGTTGCTCATTTTCGTTCGCGATACCGGCATCGGGCTGGCGCCAGAGAATGTCGCCGATATATTCGAGATCTTCGTCCAACTCGAGCCGGCCAAGGCGCGCGCGCAGGGAGGTCTCGGGATTGGCCTGGCGTTGGTAAAGGGTCTGGTAGAGCTGCACGGTGGCCTGATTGATGCTCAAAGCGCCGGGCGCGATCGGGGCAGCACATTCAACGTAACTTTTCCGCGCTCGGTCGTGATAGCACAACCCGATGCTCTGACCGACGCTCCGGCAGCCGTTACCCCGCTCCCAGAGAAATCCCGCCGTGTATTGATTGCGGACGATTCTCGCGATGGAGCCGTGGCCCTGGCAATGCTCTTACAGAGACGCGGACACGAGGTTCACGTAGCTTACAACGGGCTGGAAGCCCTGAAGTTGGCTGCACAAGTAAAACCCGATATCGCGTTTCTCGATATCGGCATGCCGGGTCTGAGCGGCCATGAGGTCGCGGCGGGTATTCGCCGCGAGGACTGGGGCCGGCAGGTGATGCTCATTGCGGTGACCGGGTGGGGGCAGGAAGGGGACAAGCGCAACGCCTATGAGGCGGGCTTCGATCACCATTTCACGAAGCCTATGGATCCACGGCGGCTCAAGTCGATCTTCGCGGGTCGCGGTCCTGTTGGAGCGCATCGAGGCAACGAAGATCCTCGTGCCGGTAGGTGAGATCAGCGCGACTCGTCCCGGACGGCCTGCTGCGTCGCCGGCGTTACTTTCCCTGCCGCGGTTCGACAGCGACGTGTTTTGCGAGAATATCGATGCACAACGAGAGCGAGCTTCCGCCAGAACTGCGTTCCGCCACCGCGCTGCTTACGCTTCTGCGGGAGCGCAAGCTCGGATCTCTGGAGCTGTTCGAATTGCAGCTCCAGCGGATCGAGCGCCTGAATCCCAGACTGAATGCGGTCGTGACGATGGATGTCGAGTCGGCGCGGCGGGCCGCGCGGACGGCTGACAGCGTTCCGATTGGCGACCGCGGTCCCTTGCATGGCCTGCCTATAACTATCAAGGATGCGTATGAAGTAACGGGCATGCCGGCAACGTGCGGCTTTCCGCACCTCGCGCAGCACCGGCCCGAACGAGATGCCGACGCCGTCGCACGGCTGCGCGCGGCCGGGGCCGTGCCGTTCGGCAAAACGAATGTGCCGATTGCGGCAGCGGATCACCAGAGCTACAACCCCGTATACGGGACGACGAACAATCCGTGGAATGTCGAGCGAACTGCCGGCGGATCGTCCGGCGGTGCTGCCGCAGCTGTGGCCGCGGGCTTCTCGCCGCTGGAGCTCGGAAGCGATATCGGCGGTTCCATACGTTGCCCAGCGCATTTCTGTGGCGTGTACGGGCACAAGTCGAGTTTCAATCTCGTGCCGCTCATAGGGCACATTCCACCCCCTCCCGGCATGATGACGGTGCCGCCTCTTGGCATCGCTGGCCCCATCGCACGCAGTGCCAGTGATCTCGAGCTGGCGCTGGATGTTCTCGCTGCGCCATCTGAGCCCGACCGGAGGGCATGGTCGATACGCGTGCCCCCGAGCCGCCACGAGCGGCTGACGGACTTTCGGGTGGCTCTGTGGGCGGACCAGAAGGCCTACAGCGTCGATCAACGCTGCCTGGACGCGATGCACGCGTACGCAGATGACCTGCGTCGCTTGGGTGTGACGGTGGACGAGAACGCCCGCCCCGAGATTGACACGGTCGCGAGCGATGATCTTTACGTGATGATGTTGTTCAGCACGGTGTCAGCTGGGATGTCAGAGCAAGTGCTCGCACAGACGGAGCAGGTGGCCGTACAGATGAAGGCTGAACCGGGCAGCTATCCGGCGCGCATCGCGCGCGCCGTTCGCCTGAACCACCACGAATTCCTCGTTCTTCAGGAGGCGCAGCAGCAGCTCTGCCGGACCTGGCGGCGATTCTTCCAGGACTACGATCTGATCCTGTGCCCAATCATGCCAACTGTGGCCTTTCCGCATGATCATTCCGGCGGGGGGCCAGGACACATCGCGCAGTATTCGCGCACGACGTTGGTGGACGGTCGCCCGGTACCCTATCTGAATGGGCTGCAATGGCCTGGGCTCGCCACGGTCGCGAACCTCCCGGCCACCGCCATCCCGACGGGCCGTCAGATCGGAGGATTGCCGATGGGATTGCAGGCGGTCGGCCCTTATCTCGAAGACCGGACGCCGCTGCGGTTCGCATCACTTGCCGAGCAGGCGCTCGGCGGATACACGCCGCCGCCCGGGCTGTCATAGGCCGCGTTGTGCTAACCTGTTGGCAGATGGCACGGTTCAGCCGCGTTGGATGCCACCGGCCCAGGTTCGGGGCGTAAGAACTCACGCAAGCCCCCCAATTTGGGGGCGAGATGCAATGCTCAAGATCGGTCCCGCACAAACGCCGGCGCAGTACCTACAGGTTCGCGAGCTGTTGGTCGAGCACATCCAATGGGATACCTCTCAAACGAGTCAGCTGGGGCTTGATCCTCAAGAGGTCTTGGACTTCTATTACGCCTCGGGCGACGAAGCGCTACCTGGCGTGTACGCGCCTCCCGACGGCTGCATGCTCCTGGCAACCTGTTCGGCAAAACCGGCCGGCTGTGGGGCGTTCCACAGATTGTCGCCTGACACCTGCGAGATGAAGCGGATGTACGTGCGCCCGGAATTCCGAGGAATGCGGATTGGCCGACAGTTGGCGGAGACCCTCATCGTGGCGGCGCAAGAGGCAGGTTACGGGGCGATGCGGCTGGAGACGACCACCTTCATGGACAAAGCGATCGCCATGTACTCCTCTGTGGGATTCCGGACCTGCCCACCTTATTACGTCATCCCGGAGAGCTTCCGGGCGATCACAGTGTTTATGGAGCTGATCTTGCAGTAGCGAAGTGAATGGGCACGGCCTGGCTGGGCGGCGTTTGTGCCGCGGCCTCTCATCCTGGGAAGACTTCTGTGTCTGAAAATCGTGCTTCTGCAAACGCTTCCGCGTCCCTTGTACGGGGACTTACGCTCGTTCCGGCGACCGCCCTCATTGTAACCAACGTGATCGGTACGGGCGTCTTCGTCAAGGTCAGAGTCATGACGTGCAATGTTGGAACGCCATGGATGGTGCTGTTGGCATACGTCGTGGCCGGCGTCCTGACACTTGCCGGAGCACTGACGTTCGCCGAGCTGAGCGCCATGATGCCCCGCTCGGGAGGACAGTACAATTTCATCGGGGCCGCTTTCGGACGAGTCTGGGCTTTCCTCTACGGGTGGATGGAGACACTCCTGGACGGGGCGGCGAGCATAGCCGCCGTCGCTATTGTCTTCATCATCTTCCTGAATGACCTCCTGGGGGGGACGCTGTCATCCGTGCAGGTCCAGTTGTTGACGGTAGGTACCATCGTAGCGGTGACGCTACTGACACTCGCGTCGATGCACACCAACGGACTTCTCGTCACGGTCATTACGGCGCTTAAGGTGCTGCTCGTGGCAGGAATCGGCATCGCTGCCTTTCTATTCAGCGACGGCTCGTGGGCCCACTTCGCCGCAAGCGGTGCGGCCGGCGCCTGCGAGGGCGTTCCCTCCAGTGCGCGGCTAGGTGCAACCGGCTTCGGGGCCGCAGTCATCGGAGCGCTATGGGGCTACAACGGATGGGCGGACGTGAGCTTCGTCGCGGAGGAGGTTCGCGAGCCGGGGCGCACGCTCCCCCGTGCCCTGATCGGCGGCAGCGTGCTCATCATTGGGCTCTATCTCCTGGTCAACGCGGGCTACTTTTACGCGCTCAGCCCCGAGGCTGTGGCCAGCGTGCCGGAAGCCTCCTCGGTTGCAGGGGCGGTGATGGCGCGAATGCTCGGGGCCGGCGGCGCCTCGCTTCTGACGGTCGGCATGATGCTTTCTACGTTCGGCGCGCTCCACTCGCTCAGCCTTTCTGTGGCTCGCGTTCCATTTGCGATGGCCCGGGACGGTCTCCTGCCGCGCACGTTCGCCACGGTCTCACCGCGTGCGCGCGTGCCCACACATGCAATCGTGCTCCTGGGCGCTTGCGCTGTCGGGTTCGCATTCTCCGGCGCATTCGACGTTCTCACGGACTTGATCGTCTTCATGCTATTGCTTTTCAACGGTCTGGCCGTGGCCTCCATCTACGTCCTGCGCCGCACGTTGCCCAATGCGGTGCGGCCGTACCGGGTGTGGGGCTACCCCGTCGTCCCTGCGCTCTTTCTCGCGGCCACGGCCTACCTGATGGTCAACATGTTCCTCGCAACGCCGGGGCGAGCGCTCGCAGGTCTAGGCATCGTCGCGCTCGGCCTCCCGCTTTACGCCTACTTCACGCGGCGCCTGCCACCCAGCCGCCCCGAGGATTGGCTCGTGGAAAGAGGGCCCGCCGCACAGGATGACGGGCTGGAGAGCATGCCCCGAGCGCCGGGAATTCGCTAGAGGTCCGCAAACCTAGTATCCCCGAGAAGGTGAGACCAAGCCGTTGACGGCTCGCTGCGCGCGGAACGCTGCTATGTTTTGCGCGACTACCCGCGCTGCGGTGCTCGGGTCGGTGTAGGCGGCTACATGAGGGAAAACCGTAATCCGTGGATGCAGCCAGAACGGATGACTCGCAGGCAACGGCTCAACACTGAAGGCGTCCAACACCGCGTGGCTGAGCTGGCCCGTCGCCAATGCGGTGAGCAAATCTTCCTCTACCAGGTGTCCGCCGCGCCCGAGGTTCACGAGGGCGGCGCCGGTAGGTACCCGTGCGAAGACAGCTTCGTTCAGTATTCCAGTGGTCGCCGCGGTCAAAGGAAGAAGATTTACGAGAATTTCCGCCCTGCGTAACAACATCGCCAATCCGTCAGGGCCGCTGTAGCTCTCTATGTCGGCGCTGCTTCGGGCAGCGAGGCTCCATCCCATGACCGGAAAGCCGAGCCCGGCAAGCGTCCGCGCAACGGCGTGCCCCAGTTGACCGAGGCCCAGCACTCCAATAGGCCGATTCGCCGTGGCGGGCTGGGGCAACTGGCGCCACGTGCCGGCCGCTTGCTGCTCGCGGTACACGGGGATCTGCCGGTGAAGATAGAACACGCTGGCAATCGCGCACTCCACCATCGCCTGGGTCAGCGCCGGGTCTATCAAGCGCGCGATCGTGATATTTGCGGGCAGTGAAGGATCGGACAGCAGTCT
Organism: Gammaproteobacteria bacterium; assembly: GCA_028293765.1. GTDB lineage: Bacteria > Pseudomonadota > Gammaproteobacteria > Steroidobacterales > Steroidobacteraceae > 13-2-20CM-66-19. The sequence goes on along the minus strand of JAQGOG010000139.1, from coordinate 18,058 downwards.
GTCCACCCCCGCCCACAGGCTCTGCACAAAACGCAGGTTAGGATGATTCGCCAGTGCGCCGCCCGGAGGATTGGCGACCAGGGCAATGTCGATTGCGGCTCTGTCGTAGTTCTGGGTGGCCAGCACGAGCTGCTCGTTCTGTGGCAGGTGCAATGAGAGTTGCGAGCGCCAGGTGGCGTACGCTTCTTGCGAGAGCTCGCCAAGTAATAGAATACTCATATCAGCTTTCGCGCAGACGATGGCTGTCTGCGGCGCTCAGATCGAGGCCGTAGATGCGTCTCAGGTGAGCGATTTTTTCGAGAGTCGCCGGCTTGAACGGCGCTTTGTTCTCGAGGGCATGCAGAGCGATGCCTTCGAGCAGATCGCCGAGCGACAGGTCCAGGCACTCCGCCAGCCCCTTGAGGACCTTCAGGAGCCGCTTTTCCAGCCGGACCCCTGTTTGAACCCGTTCGACTGCGTGAACGGGCGGGCGTTTGGGCGCTTTAGGGGTGGACATCGGCAGGTTCCGCTGGCGAAGGGAAGCACCAGAGTCGCACGTTGCAATAGCCGTGGCTAGAGGGTACTCTGGTACCAAGGTACCAATTTGAGGCCCGCGGCTGCACTCGATCGTATCCAGGGGCCCGCTTGCGTTCCTGTGTGCTTGTCGGCTTCTCGCGTGGAACTGCAGCGCCATGGCAGCGTCACCCCTCACCCAGGTCCGGACATTTCACCTCGATGCGCCTCTTGCGGCATTGAGCCATTCGCGACCCGCCCAGATGGGGGCCCCGGATGACGTCATGGCGCGCAGAATGCGGTAGCCTGCGGTACCCTTAAAGATCCAAAAAAGGGAAGCGTCATGGAGCCAGCGTTCGGGCTGCCGATCAGTATTCCGCCGCGAAACTCGCGTGATCGGTTGCGCGCTCTGCATCGGCAACTGCGGGCTGCGATCCTGGAGGGCCGGTTGCGGCCAGGGCTGCGGTTGCCTCCTACCCGCGCTCTCGCTGCCTCCCATGGCGTATCACGCAACACTGCCATGGCTGCTTACGACCTGTTGTTGAGCGAAGGATATCTATCGACACGCCGCGGCGGAGGCACGTATGTAGCTGACGTTCTCCCGAAGCTCACCGAGCGTAAAATCGCACCTGAGCGGCGGTCCGTGAATGACCGTCGTTTGAACGAATTCTGGCGCCAGCCGGCGGCCGCCACCGATGCGGGGCCCCGCATTCCACCCCGTTTCGATTTTCGGCTCGGCGTTCCGGACGTCGCACAGTTTCCGATGGACGTCTGGCGACGTTTGTCCGCGCGGACGTTGCGCGCCTTCTCCCGAATGCCCACTGCTTTTGAAGCGCCGCAGGGCCAGCCGGCGTTGCGCGAGGCAATTGCGAGACATGTGTCGTTTGCGCGTGCCGTTGCGTGTCGTCCTGAAGACATTACAGTCACCGCGGGCGCGCAGCAGGCCTTCGACCTGCTCGCCCGGATCCTGGTCACGTCGAATCGCACCGTGGTCGCGGTGGAGAATCCGGGTTATCCGCCGCTGCATGGCGCATTTGCGGCGGCAGGCGCCAGGATCGTGGCGACGCCGGTCGATGAGGAGGGTCTGATTGTTGAGCGGCTGCCTGCAAACGCGGGCGTAGTCTGCGTAACGCCTTCTCATCAATTTCCTCTGGGCGCCGTGATGTCTGCCAGACGCAGGGCCGCGCTGTTGGAATTCGCACACGCGCGCGGGGCTGTTGTGATCGAAGACGATTACGATGCCGAATTCCGCTTTGGCGAACGTCCATTGGACGCACTGCAGACCCTCGATAGATCGGACTCGGTCTTCTATGTTGGCACTTTCTCAAAGAGCCTGTTCCCCGGGATCCGGCTGGGCTTCGTAGTGGCTCCCCCGTGGGCACAACGCGCTCTCGGCGCGGCCAAGCAATCCGCGGACCGGAGCTGCGCTGTGCTCGCGCAGGAAGCCCTGGCTGCTTTCATTAACGAAGGTCACCTGGCGCGTCATGTACGCCGGATGCGCCAGGTATATGGCGCTCGACGTCAGGTCTTGCTCACGGGTCTGCGGAACGACTTCAGCCAATGGCTCGCTCCAGTCCCGTCCGCTGCTGGTTTACACCTCGCCGCAATCGCGGCAGCTTCGGTGGATGTCGAGGCGTTTGTTGAAAGAGCGCGGCAGCGCGAGGTCGGCGTCTATTCCCTGCGCAGATACCAAACGGGCAAGTCGGGGGAGGCTGGCCTCGTGTTCGGCTACGGTGCCCTGGACGAGCGCGCTATCACAGAAGGGCTCGCGCGCCTGCGGCGAATCCCCAGGAACTGATTCCCGTGAAATTGGACCTATGAAAATCTGAATACCTGGCCCTTAAACGGAGCCAGGCGCTGCCCGCATACTTCCCGGATGACAGGTCTTATTACGGAAGAAGTATGAGCGACAAGAACGCTGGCCACCAGACCAGCCGATTCGTCGTGCTCGTCACGATGCTAGGCGTCTTCGCTGCGGCGCCTCTGCGTGCCGTGTCGCCCGACATCGCGACGACAACACGCAAAGTCGTGCTGGAGAAGTCGGGCGCTGGGTATCGATGGAAGCTGACCGAGGCGCCGGTTCCAGCGGTGGGCGACCGTCAGGTGCTCATCCGTGTGCATGCCGTCGGCCTCAATCGTGGCGATCTCAGTATGCTCGAGCCCGATTCAGACAACGAACGAGTAGGGCGTGTCGCCGCCTCGGACGCCGCAGGTGAAGTCATCGCGGTCGGCAAGCAGGTGAAAGGCATCCGCAAGGGTGCTCGGGTCACGAATACGTTCTTCGAGAACTGGACCGACGGTCGGTTCTCTGGAGAGCGACTGGCGCATGCTTACGGATGGACAGCGGACGGTGTACTTGCTGACTACATCGCACTCGAAAGTACGGATGTCGTGCCGATTCCGGACGAGTTGTCCTATGAGGAAGCGGCGACGCTGCCGACAGCAGGCGTCACGGCGTGGAATGCGGTTGCCGGCCATCGCGATATACATCCAGGCGATGTGGTCCTCGTGCAGGGGACCGGCGGCGTTTCCACTTTCGCCACGCAGTTTGCCGCGGCACTGGGCGCGCACGTGATCGTGACGAGCAGTTCGGATGAAAAGCTCCTGCGTGTCAAAGGGCTTGGCGCGAGCGAAGGAATCAACTACAAGCGCGAGCCAGCCTGGTCGGAGCGTGTGCTGCAACTCACGAAGGGCCATGGTGCTGACCTCGTCGTCGATGTCGGCGGCACAGACACGTTGGACCAGTCGGTCAGGACCCTCGCCGATGCCGGCACGCTGTCCATTGTTGGCGGCCTTTCTGGCTACGACGGCAGCATTTCCGCATGGGGCCTGCTGAAGAAAGCGGCGAACGCGCAAAGCGTATTCGTCGGCTCGCGCGCGGATTATCTGCGCATGAACACCTTCATCGTCGCGCACAGACTGCATCCAGTAATCGAGCGCGTGTTCCCACTCGAGCAGTACGACGAGGCGCTGAAGACTTTGGCCGCGGGGAATTTCATAGGCAAGATTGTTCTGACGCTGTAGGCGGAGTCGTCTACACGGTGACGGCTGCGGCGTTGCGCAGGTCGTCTGCCTGGCATCGCGCCCTATTCGAAGGTTACGCCCGTGAGCTGTTTGGATACATCCCAAAGCCGCGTCGCTGCGTGAGCGTCCCTGGCTTGGGACACCACATCGGCCAACACCGGCAATCCCTTGAATCCAGCGAACCCATCGGGGCCGTAGTATGCCCCGCCCACCGCGTTCGGGGATGTCGCGGCGAAAAGGGTCGGCAATGAACCCTGGGCGGCGGATTGCCAGAGAAGTGGACCCAGCAGGTAGCTCAGGACGCCAAACAAGCTGTTGGGGCCAGACCCATTGGCGACCAGATCCGTATGCGCCAGGCCCGGATGGGCAGCGATGCTCAGGATTCCCCACCCGGCAGCCTCGCTGCGGCGTTGGAGTTCCAAGGCGAACATCAGATTGGCCAGCTTAGATTGTCGATAACCGGCCATCGGATTGTAACGACGCTCCGCTTGTAAATCGTCGAAGTCGATCGCCCCGTGCCGGGCGGCAATGCTGGCGACGCTCACCACGCGCGGGTCATGCCCCTGCCGCAACAGGGGCAACAGGTGTGCGGTCAGGGAGAAATGTCCGAGGTGGTTCGTGCCGATCTGCAATTCAAACCCGTCGGCGGTGAGCCGACGTCGGGGCGGTCTCATCACTCCGGCATTGTTGATGAGGAGATCCAGACTCTGGCGCTGGGCCCGCAATCGCGCCCCGAATGCCCTGATGGAGGCGAGGTCGGCCAGATCGAGCAGCTCGAAGCGGACGTCGCCCGTCCCGCTGCCCGAGCGGATTTGATTGACGGCTGCTGCGCCCTTGTCTGCGTTGCGGCCCGCCAGGATGACCTCCCCGCCTGCTCGGGCCAGGGCGAGAGCCGTCTCATAGCCCAAGCCGCCCGTGCCGGTGACGACGCTCGAGCGGCCGCGTTGCGAAGGGATATCGGAAGCCGTCCAGCCCGCCATGTCTGTCATCCTGTGATCGGGTATCCGATCATTTTCAGCATCCTCGCGGAAAGTTGTGTGCTGTTCAAACCCGCGGTCGCGGGATCTTTCGCCACGGCGCTGGCGGCTGACGGTAGGTTCTCGACGTGCGCTCCGAGGTTAGCCTAGACTCGATCGTATGGCGGTCCCTCACTCTCCTGCGCGGCCCGGCGGCTCGGATTCCATAGAAAGATATGGGCCACCGGCGGTCAGTGCGCACGAGATCGTCCGCCTTAGATTGCTCGACCGTCTGACGCAAACCGGCTCGGTAGCTGCCGGCGCGCGGGTAACGCTGGTACGCGGCCCGGCCGGCTTCGGGAAGACGACGCTGCTGGCCCAGGCCTATCGTCAAGTCGTAGCGCGTGGCGGCGGCGCGGTCTGGCTGGACTGCGCCACGCTGGACGCGGTGCCGGCCCACTTTCTGGACAGCCTGTATCGCGCAGCGCTCCGCGTCGGTATCGATGCTACCGATCTCGAGTTCACCGCGGCCGACCTAGCCAGGCGCCTGGCACAGGTGGACCCCGCAAGTTACGTCTTCCTCGACGAGTACGAGCACCTTGCAGGATCGGCCGTCGAGGACATCATGGAGAGCCTGGTGTCGGCCCTGCCTCATCAGGCGCACATCATCGTGGGCTCGCGTCAGGCCCCCCGCTCCTGGTTCCTGCGCCGAGAATTGCGTGGACAGGCCACGACCATCGACGCACTCGAGCTGCGGTTGACGGCCGAAGAGCTTCGTAATGTGCTGCAGGGAAGATTCAACGCAACGGAGCTCGCGCAGCTCGAGACGCTGACCGAGGGCTGGCCGATGGCGGTTCAGCTAGCGCGCCTGCGTTGCCGGGACCCGGGCTCGCTCGAGGCGCTGCTGGCCGTCATCGAGCGGGGCGATTCCGGTCTGTTCGAATATCTGACCGAGCGGGTCGTCGAGTCGCTCTCCGACGAGCAACAGGCGTTTCTGCGCGACACGTCGCTCCTGGAGTTCGTGAACCCGCTGGCGGCAAACGCCGTGCTCGGTCGGGACGACGGCTACGCTCTGCTCACGAGCGTGATCCATCTGCAGCCCATCGTGACCGTCACCAGCGATCGCGAGCTCACGGTCAGGTTGCATCCGCTGTTCAGACAGTTCATGCGCAATCTGCTCGCTAAGGGCGGCCGCCAGCGCGAATCCGAGTTGCAACGGCGCGCGGCCGAGTTCTTCGCGGGGCGTGGGCGGGTGCTCGAGGCCGTACAACATGCTCTGGAAGCGGGAGACCCGGCTCTTGCGGTCGCACTGGTCGATCAGGCGGGCGGTGAGCGCCTTATCTTCACCGCCGGGCCGCGTAAGGTCTATTCCATCGTCGAATGCCTTCCGCCGCAGACACGGCCGCTCTCGATCCGACTGCGATTCATCGATCTTCTCATAGTGACACTCGATGGAAAGACGGCGCGCACGGCGGCACTGCGAGCACGCCTCGATGCCGATCTGTCCGGCCCGGTCTCGGCGAACCCGCCTTTGGACCCGAACTGGCCGCAGTTCGCGCGCGGAATGGCAGCCTTATCGTGCGATTTCCTGGCGGACCTGCACGAGGGCCGCGGAGCTGGCGCGGTGGCGCGCGCCTATGAAATGGACCGGTTCTGCCGCAGCCATCTCGCGGAGAGCGAGAGTTATCTCGGCTTCGTGCTCGCGTTCGAGGTGTTGCTGCTCGCCCGGCACGGCGAGATCGCCCATGCGCGTACCTGCCTCCTCGAGTACCAGTCCCTGTGTGAGCGCAACGGATTCGCTCCCCACCTGCCTTCGATCAATCCGCAACGCGGCCTGCTGGCCTTCCTCAGCGGGGATTTCGATGGTGCGGTCGCGTTTCTGACGCGCTCCGCGGACCTGCAGCTCGACCGATTCGCCGAGCCCGAGGAGTTGCTGGCCGAGCTGTCGCAGGCTCTGCTGGCGGTCATTGCTTATGAGCGCGGCGAGATCGACGATGCCATGGCGATGTTGAGCGGGTGGGAAGTGGAGTTGGATGCCACCATTCCCGAAGTCCCACCGCTTACGTTGCGCGTTCGCGCGCAGTGCCTCCAGACGCTGGGCCGTCCCACGGAGGCTGATGAACTGCTGGGCAACGCGCTGGTTCAAGCCACTCGCCACGGCGCCGGACGCTTGGTGCACTACCTCGAAGCGCTACGCCTGGAGTTGCTGATCCGGCGTGATCCGGCGGGGCGCGCGTGGATGGCTGGCGTCGCATCGGTCGAAGTCTGGTTGACACGTGAGCTGGAGTTACCCGATCCGTCCTGGGTCATGCTGGACCAGGGAGTTCGCACGCTTACGTGCGCCCTTCGAGGGGGCGAGCGGAACGCGGACGCTCTGCGGATCGCCCGCCGTACGCTGGCAGTGGCCCGGGCGCAGGGTCGCGTTCATCTCGAGGCGGTGTGTCTGATTCTGGTTGCGGGCTGCGAGGCGGACGCGGAGCCCGATGCGGCTGTCGCCACTTTGCGCAAGGCGTTGGAGCTCACCGGTCGCATGGGCGCACTGCGCCCGTACGCGGATCTCGCTCCGGGGGCAAAGCGGCTCGTGATCGCCGCGGCGGCCGAGGGCAGCAGCGCTCTTATCGCCGCGCATGCCAGCCGGGTGCTACAGATTCTCGGTGAAGACCAGGGCGATGCACCCGATCTGTGGCAGGTGCTGTCGCAACGCGAACGCGATATTCTTCTGGCCCTCGCCGGACACGAGACGACCAAGGCGACCGCCCGGGCGCTCGGCGTTTCGCCGGAGACGGTGAAGCATCACCTCAAAGGCATTTTTTCGAAGCTGGGCGTGCACACTCGCGAGGCGGCATTCGCCCGCCTTGCGAACCTTCGTAAGTAGAAGCCTGGCAGATGCCCACCGATCGGCCGGGCTCCTGTCGATCCCCCATCGACGAGGCCAGCATCCCCCTTGGAGCGGCTTGAGAGCCGCCCTCGCTGCGCGGTTCAATCGACCCGGCACCGTATGTTGTGTCGGGGAGTCGTCGATGAATGTGTTCTCACGTCCTGGGTACCTCAGCCTGGCGATGCTCGCTCTCTCGGGCGGCACCGCCGCTGCTGCGGACGACGCGGCGTCGGGCGCTCCGGCCGCGCTCGACGAAGTGGTGGTCACGGCCCAGAAGCGCCCCGAACGACTCCAGGACGTGCCGATCCAGGTCAACGTCTTCTCGCAGCAGGCCATCGAAGACGCCGGGATCCATTCGACGCAGGACTTCGTGTCGTATGTTCCGAACATGACGTTCGATCGCTCGGACAGCTACCGGAACAGTTTCGTCGTCATCCGCGGCCTCACGCAGATCACGAACGCCGACTCCCCGCTGGCGGTGGTCGTCGATGGGGTGCCTCAGAACGATCAGAAGCAGTTCAACATGCGCCTGTTCGACATCGACCGGATCGAGGTGTTGAAGGGCCCGCAGGGGACTCTGTACGGGCGTGACGCCATCGGCGGCGCCGTCAATATCGTTACCCGGCAGCCGACCCAGGAATTGAGCGGCTTTGGCGAGGTGTCGTACGGCAACGGCTCGGCCACACAGGTCACGGCCGGCCTGTCCGGGCCCCTGGCGAGCGACAAGGTGCTGTTCCGCCTGTCCGCCGACTACCTCACTGACGACGGTCGCATCGAGAATACGTACCGGCGCGACAAGGCAGATTACGTCGACTATGACTACACCGTCCGTGGACGCCTCAATATGGCCGTCACCGACGCCCTCAAGCTCGACTTCCGCGGCCAGTTCGGGCAGTTCAAGGGCAGCAGCAACCAATATAGCGTCGTTGCCTCCAACAACCCGAACGACTTCGTCAATCCGCAATTCAACATCAAGCCGGTCTCGACCGGCGACACGGGCGAGCTGACCTTCAAGTTCGACGACGACTTCGGATTTGCGACCCTGACGGGGATCTCCGGCTATACCAAGATCACCGAGAAAAACCGGGCCGACCTGGACTTCAGCAATCCGGTGGCGGAGCCGGGCGGCTTTCTCGGCCTGGGGTTCCAGGCCGGCCAGGGGCAGGATCTCGACGTCAAGATCTACAGCCAGGAGCTGCGCCTCGTTTCGCCTGCTGAAGGCAAGCTGCGCTGGGTTGGCGGTGTGTCATACCTGTACACGGAGAAATCCCTGCGCACGCGGGCCTTCATCGATACAAACGGCAACATCGATCAGATCGACAATCCGGCACTCGTCATCATCGACAAGCAGGAGCTCGACCACAACCATTCGTATGGCGGCTACGGACAGTTCGACTACGATCTGCTGCCGCGCCTGACCCTCACGGGCGGCGTGCGGTTCGATCACGACGAGCGGGAGCAGACCGATCTCGTCTCGGCGCAGCATCGCACCCAGGAATTCCAGGCCTGGCAGCCGAAGGTCACTTTCTCGTACAAGCCCGATCAGAATGCGACGGTGTATGCCACCTGGAGCACCGGCTTCCGTTCCGGAGGCTTCAACGCACCGGCGGTCGCCATTCCGGAGTTCCGCGCCGAATACCTGAGGAATTACGAGGCGGGATTCAAGACGACCTGGTGGGATCGGCGCCTGTCGTTGAATGGCGCGGCCTTCTATGAGCAGGTGAGCAACTACCAGTATTTCTTCGTCGACGCAGCCACCGCATCGCAGATCATTGGCAACATCGATCGCGTGGCGGTGAAGGGTGTCGAGCTCGAAGCGCAGTTGCGCCTCCCGGCGGGGTGGCAGCTCTTCGCCAATCTCGGCATCGATGACAGCGTGATCAAGAAGCTCGCAGCCTTTCCCCAGGACGTCGGCAACCACACGCCGCGGGACACAGCGTGGTCCAGCGTAGTCGGAGCAGAATATCGCGCGGCACTCACCGACAAACTCAACTGGTTCGCGCGCGCCGATCTGCAGCACTTCGGCAAGAAATACTGGCAGATCGACAATGCCGCTATCCAGGACCCGAAGAACTACCTGAATCTGCGGCTCGGACTGGAGGAGGGTCGCTGGAGCGCGTATCTGTGGGGCAAGAACGTCACGAACACGCGGGCGTACTCCGAATACAACCCGCGCGCGTTCTCGGGACTCAATGTCGATATCGGTTACCTCGTGCCGCCGGCCACATACGGTATCGATGTCCGCGTGCGCCTCTGATACCCGGGAAAGGCAGATGGGGGAACTTCTCGTCAAAGCGGGGCGGGTATTCGACGGCCGCGAGCTGCGGCCCGAGCCCTTCCTCGACATTCTCGTGCGGGATGGTCGATTCGCCGCAATCGAGGCGCCACGCCCGGGAGATTCACAAATCCAACGTGCGCCGGATTGCCGAGTCATCGACGCACGTCGGCTCACCGTCCTGCCCGGATTCATCGATGCGCATTTTCACGCCGTAAGCTCGGCGCTCGATATCGGCGTCATCGACAGGACCCATCCATCGCAGCGCGCACTCGGTGCACGAGCCCATCTTGAAGCAGCCTTGCGGCGTGGCTTCACGACGGTGCGGGATGCGGGCGGCGCTGACATAGGGCTGGTTCGCGCGACGGCGGAGGGATTGATCGACGGCCCGCGCCTCCTAATCGCAGGCAAAGCGCTCTCGCAGACGGGCGGTCACGGAGACATGCGGCCCGCCGATACCGTCATGTCCTGCGGCTGTGGCTACTCTGGCGCCCTGAGTGCGGTCGTGGACGGACCCGATCAGATGCGGGCGGCGGTTCGCGAGCAGCTTCGGCAGGGGGCGAACCACATCAAACTGTTCGTCTCGGGCGGGGTGCTTTCGCCGACCGATCCGATCTGGATGGATCAGTTCACGGATCTGGAGATCCGCGCCGCAGTCGAGGAGGCTCGCACTCGACGCACCTATGTCATGGCCCATGCGCATACCGCGGAGGCGGCGCGGCGTTGTATTGCCAACGGCGTGCGCTCGATCGAGCACGGTACGCTGCTTGATCGTCCCACTGCCGGCCAGGTCGCCGAAGCGGCCGCTTTCGTCGTACCGACTCTGAGCATCATCGATGGACTTCGTAACGGCCGCTTGGCTCTTCCAGCAGCCGCCTTGGCCAAACTGGCGGCAATAGGCGATGCGGCCAGCGCCGCCGTCGAATATTGCGCCAGCGCTGGCGTTCGTCTGGGGTTCGGCACCGATCTCTTCGGCGAGCTCCGTGATCGGCAATGCGATGAATTCACAGCGCGCGCCAGGGTGCAGAGCGCGATTGACGTGCTGCGTTCGGCGACTTCGATCAATGCCGAACTGCTGGGGTTGACGGACGAGATCGGCACGCTCCGTGTCGGTGCGGCCGCGGATCTGCTCGCGGTCGAGGGGGATCCACTGAAAGACATCGCGGTGCTGACCGAACCGCAGTCGCATCTGAAGTTGATATTGGCGGGCGGGCGCGTGGTCGTGGACCAAATGACTGGCGCTTCGTGCAGTTTACCGTGAGGGGAGGAGAGCATTGTGGCGAATAGAGTGGCGCGACTCGGTATCGACGTAGGGGGCACGAACACCGACGCCGTCGTGATGGTCGGCGATGTGGTGCTGGCGTCGGCGAAACGGCTGACCACACCCGATGTCAGTCAGGGCGTCATCAACGTGGTCGGCGCCGTTTTGAGCCAAGCGGGCCTCGACGCTGCCGAGCTTGGACAGGTGATGATCGGTACCACTCAGTTCATCAATGCGTTCGTGCAGCGAAAGCATCTCGAACCGGTGGCGGCGGTGCGCATCACGCTGCCGAAGGCCGATGGCATTCCGCCCTTCGTAGGCTGGCCCTCCGACCTGGTCGACGTGGTCGGCGAACAGTCGTATCTGGTGGGCGGTGGCAGCTTCTACGACGGCCGCGAATATGCCCCGCTCGATGTCGCGGGCCTGGAGGCGGCCGCCCGCGATCTGCGGGCCCGGAAAATCCGCTCCGTGGCGGTCATCGCGAACTTCGCGCCGGTCCGGCCCGACATCGAACGCCGTGCCGCCGAGGTGCTCCTGAAGCATCTGCCGGATGCAGACATCACGCTTTCGTCGGAAGTCGGCGGCCTCGGCCTGATAGATCGCGAAAACGCGGCGTTGATCAATGCCTCTTTACGGCAACTGTCGCGCACCGTCGTAAGCTCGCTGACGGAAGCTTTCCAGACGCTCGGCGTCAAGGCTCCGATCTACCTCAGCCAGAATGACGGCACCCTCATCTCGACGGACTATGCGACCCGCTTCCCGATCCTGACCTGCTCCGCGGGCCCGACCAACAGCATCCGGGGCGCCGCGTTCCTGACCGGCCTGCAGGATGCGATCGTCATCGATGTCGGCGGGACGACCAGCGATTTCGGTTTCCTCGTCCGCGGCTTCCCGCGAGAAACGGTCACGGCGCACCTGATTGGCGGTGTGCGCACCAACTTCCGGATGCCCGATGTGCTGTCGATCGCCCTGGGAGGAGGAACTCTGGTGCGCTTCGACGGCGACACGTTACGCCTGGGTCCGGAGTCCGTCGGCTATCAGTTGGGGGAGCGCGCTCTGATCTTTGGCGGCCGGGAGCTTACTACGACTGACATAGCCGTCCGGGCCGGCACCGCCAACATCGGCGAACCCAAGCTCGTTCGCTCGATCGAGGAGCGCACGGTTGCCACCGTGCTCGATGCCATCCATCGAGGGATCGAGGACACCATCGACCGGCTGAAGACCAACAGCAAGCCGGTCCCCGTCATTCTGGTAGGGGGCGGCCATATTCTGATTTCCCGGCCGCTGCGCGGGGTGTCCACGGTGCATAGGCCCCAGCATGCCGAGGTAGCCAATGCCGTGGGCGCCGCGATCTCACTCGTCAGCGGACGCGTGGACAAGATTTTCGACTTCACCGCGCTCGGCCGCGATGCCGCCCTGGCCGGGGCGAAGCAGGAGGCGCGTGAAGCGGCGGTGGCCGCGGGGGCCGCTGCCGACACTGTCGAGATCGTCGATATCGTCGAGTTGCCGCTGACTCACATGCGCACCGGCGCCGTGCACCTCAAGGTGCGCGCGGTAGGCCAACTTGCGGCAACTAAGGCTGCTTGAGGATTCGAGATGTATACGGTTGGGACGGAAGAAGACATCAAGGACATGGCGCGCGGCGCCGTTTTTCTGGGGTCCGGGGGTGGCGGGGATCCCTACGTAGGCGAGCTTTACCTGCGACGACAGCTCATCGAGGGGCGCGCCGCGCGAATCGCCAAAGCCAGCGAGTTGCCCGATGACGCGTTCGTCGTCTCCATCGCCGGCGTCGGCGCTCCGACCGTGCTCGTCGAGCATCTGGTGAGCACGAACACGCTGCTGCGCCTTTTGGAGTTGAGCGAAAAACACTATGGCCGCAAGGTCGACGCGCTCATCAGTGCGGAAATCGGCGGCGCGAACTCCATGTTTCCGCTGGCCCTGGGTGCCCGCACCGGCCTGCCGGTGATCGATGGCGACGGCATGGGCAGGGCCTTTCCGCACCTGGAAATGACGACCTTCAGTGTCTACGGCTGCCCTTCCACCCCATGCGTCCTGGTCGATGACTCGGGAAACGTTGCCTACGTCCAGTCCACGACCGACCGGATTGCGGAGGACGTCGTGCGAGCGATCTGCGCCTCTCTCGGGTCCATGGTTTATGGTTGCTTCTATCCCATGTCCGGGCGCCAGGCGAAGGACCTGGCGGTGCATGACACGATTTCGCACACGCTCGAGATCGGCAGGCGGATCCGCCGGGCGCGCGAATCGCAGGCCGATCCGGTCGCCGATCTTCTGGCCTTCCTCAATGACGAGCCGAACGGACGCCATGCGCGGGAGCTGTTTGTCGGGCGCATCGTCGATGTCCGCCATGAGACGCGCGACGGCTGGCATTGGGGCGAAGCGCTGATCAACAGCGGTCGGGGTGACGAGCCCGAATTCTCCATTGAGATTCAGAACGAATATCTCGTTGCCCGGCATCGAGGCCGCACGGTCACAGTGGTTCCCGATCTGATCGCCGTGCTGGACGCCGAGTCCGCCGAGCCGTTGACGGCGGAGATGCTGAGCTACGGTCAGCGGGTGCGGGTGCTGGGATACAGCGCTGCCCCGATCATGCGCCGCCCCGAAGCGCTGCAGGTGTTCGGCCCGCGGATGTTTGGAATCAACGAGGATTTCCGCGGCGTGGAGCACCTCGTCCCGCGGGCTTCAAGTGGGCTGACGTGAAGGAACTGGTAGCGGCGCTGTTCGGATTCGGCATGGCGATCAATGCCTGCCTGTTCGTCCCGCAGGCGTGGCGATTGTGGAAGACGCGCGACGCCCGCGGGTTGTCCGTGCTGTCGTTCGCCGGTTTCAATACGCTGCAGTTCATCGGTGCACTGCATGGGTATTTCCAGAGGGATTACGCGCTCATGTGGGGGATGATCGCTACCCTCGTCACTTGCGGGTCGATCACGCTGCTGGCGTTGCGTTTCAATTACGCTGCCCGCCATGGCTCGGTGGCGCCCACAGGTGGCGCTTAGAGTTTCCAGGCTGTCCTGGACCACTGGGTGGTTCTGCCGTTATCCGGTGAGCTAAAACGGTGCGTCAGTTGAGCTAGGATGCGGTGCTGCGCAGACACGCGCCACACGTGAAGGGCTCCTATGAAACCGATCATTTCCGACCTGGTAGAGCGGTTCGAGAGCGGTCGACTCTCCCGCCGCGAGCTCATAGGCGGCCTCACGCTGCTCATGGCGGCGGGCCAGGCGCCGGCGGAGCCGGCCCCGCAGAGCCCGGGACTCATCGGAAATGGAATCGACCATGTCTCCGTTCTCGTCAGCGACCTCGAGCGCTCCGCGAAGTTTTATCAGAGTCTGTTCGGCCTCGCGGTGCTGAGCGAAGACAAGCCGCATGGAATCCTGCGACTCGGGCGCAAGCGCGTGAGCGTTTCGATACGCAAGGAGACTCCCTACGGAACGGTCGACCACTTCGGAGTCAGTGTCGAGAACTTCAACAAGGAAGCCGTCACGCAGGTGCTCACCCAGCGCGGACTGACTCCACAGGAAAACTGGCAATACGGCTTTCACGTCAAGGATCCGGACGGCGTCGTCGTACAGATGCTGTAGCAGCCTGTCGGACTTAGCGCCCGAATCAGAGCTTGTAGTCGTGAGCCACAGCCGGTGCCCGCCTGTTGAACCCAGGACCGGAGATTGGGCTGCTGTCTGTGCGGGCGTTCGATCGTGCCGGGATGATGATCGATGCTGACGTCATGCAGGGGAGCGAGCTGGCGCCGGCCAGGACTCTAGTGTTGGTGCGCCTTCAGATCTTCGTAAACGATGCCGAGAAGGTAGGGCGCCTTGATGAGATTCCCGCCCCACTTCTTGTCGAGATCGTCCAGCGGGTGTGACGCGACGAGCTGGTCTTCCGTCATGCCCGCGGCGATGGCCTTGGCGACGCGATTACGGACTTCGCGCAGCATCCCCTGATACTCGCGCACGTCGTCGCGATTCGCGACCGGACCGTGGCCGGGGATGATCCTGGTATTCGGGCCGCTCATTTTATACAGCGTGTCGTAGAGCGCGATCATGCCGTCGATCGTGCCGCCGTGGGGCTGGTCGATATCGGGATAGAAGCCATGAAAGAAGGTATCGCCCGTCTGGATGATGTCGGCCTCCACGTAGCGAACGATCAAGTCGCCATCCGTATGCGCCGGCGGCACGTGAATGACCTCGACAGTCTGCCCGGCTAGATGGAATTTCACGCCGTTGACGACAGTCACCACCGGGATGGCGGCGGCGTCGGGTGCGTAAGGGGTCCCTGGGGCGGCCTTACCCTTCTGCGCTTCTACGATGTGCTCGCGCGTCTGCTCGCTCGAAAAGATGACTACTCCGGCCTTGCCGAAACTCCCGTCTCCACCGACGTGGTCCCAATGCCAATGCGTGTTCACCAGATATCGTACGGGCTGCGGCGAAATATGGGTGACGGCAGCGACGACCTTGTCGTGAAGCTGCGGCCACTCGGCATCCACCAGGAGCACGCCCTCGTCGCCTGCCAGCACCCCGATGTTGCCGCCGAAACTCTCCAGCATGTGCACGCCGTGTCCGAGATCGCGATCCTCGACGGGCGTCTTATTCCAATCGGGAAGCGTAAATTTCTCGCTCGGCCTGCTCACCGCCGCCACGGACAGCAGGCAGCTGCAAGCCAGGACCAACGTTCTCGCGAGTGTCTTCATGTTGCGCTTCCCGATGCACGGCTGACGTTAGTAATGGTACCGCAGCTCGATGCCGACAGTACGCGGCCGGTTCGGCACCACTGAGCGCGGCGTGAGCTCGCTGGCTTCCTCGAGAATATTCACAGCGTACGCATTCGTCAGATTGCGCCCGAACAGGGCCGCTTCCCAGGCCTCCGCGCGCAGCCCAAGGCGCAAGTTGAGGAGGCTGTAGCCTGGAACGACGTTGTAGATGGGATTCTGTGGGCTGAACTGCGTGCCTTGACGACCGGTGTAGGAGTAGTCGACGCGGGCGAAGCCCTCGAGACTCGATGCCACAGCATGACTATATTGCGCGAAGGCGCTGCCAGACACGTGCGGCACGTTCGGGAACAGGTCGCCGGAGTGCCCCGCGAATTGCGCATTCGTAGAAGGCTGGTCCTCCGTGAGTTGCGCCTCCACCAGGGCCAGCGTGCCGCCGAACGTCACGCTCCGTGTCGGTCGCGCTTCCATCTCGAACTCGGCGCCATAGACGCGCGCCTTGCCCGCATTCGCGATGAACGTCAGGGCGTTGGTGCTGTCTGTGAAATCCGCAACCTGGATGTTGCTCCAGTCGATGTAGTAGAGGCTGCTGTTCAGGATGAGACGCCGGTCGAGCCAGGAGGTCTTCGCGCCCACCTCATAGTTCCACAGGGAGTCCGGCTTGTAGTTCCGGTCCTGCGGCGGCAGCGGCACGATGTTGCTCAAGTTGCCGCCGCCGATACGGAATCCCTGGGACACGGTGGCGTACGCCATGGCCTCGGGAGTGAGCTGATACGACAGGTAGACTTTTGGAGTGACCTTGTGCGCGTGGGTATATACGGTCGGCTCGACGGATGGAGGAACGAAGCCGCCAAACGGATGCGTGCTGTCACGATCGTCGGACTCATCGGCATAAAATCCCCGGGCCCCGAGCAGCCCGGTCAGTTTATCCGTGAATTTGTAGCTGACTTCGCTGAACAGCGCATACTGGTCGGTGCGGTGCTGCAGGAGTTCGCCAAAGACGGGCTCGAGTGGCTGCTTCAGATAGCCGTTGGGCTCCGTCGTGGCAACGAGGGTCTCGAACGTCGTCTTGATGTGCTGCTGGAACAGACCGGCAACGAACTGAATGGGGCCATTCAGTTTCGAGGCCAGGCGCAGCTCGTTGGTGATGTACTTGCTGGTGTCGTACTGATCCGTGAGCGCATCCGCCGTGCTCAAGCCCACCACCTGCGTGAAGAACGTGGGGCCAAACGAGAGATCGTACAGCGTGGAGTCGAACTTGTTGTCGTCGGCACGGCTGAAATAGGACGACGAGAAGTCGAGGTCCGCCCAGTTGAAGTCGTGATTCAGGGTCAGGTTGTAGATCTTGAACTGCGACTTGAAGGGGTCATGCACGTACTGGTCGGTGTTGAAGCGACCGTTGTTACCATCCGTCGTGACGATGTCGCGGCCGTCCGTCTCGGTTCGCTGATAGAAGACGTTTGCGGTCAGCCTCGTGGCGTCGTCGAGCTTCATCAGCAACGCGGCCCGCCCACCGAAGGTGTGTTCCGCGTTTACGCCTTTCGTTCCGAGGCGTACGTTGTTGATGAAGCCGCTTTCCTCGTCGTCATATGCGGTGGCGCGCAACGCTACGCGGTCGCTGACGATCGGGGCATTGAAGGTCACGGCGCCGTTGTAGTTGCCGCCGCCGTGCTCCGTATCCGAGGCACGGCCGACGACGTCGACATGGTACCCGGTTGGGTCGGGCGGGTTGATGATCGTGCGTATGGTTCCCGACAACGATCCAGAGCCGTACAGCGTGCCCTGCGGTCCGCGCAATACTTCGACGCGTTGGACGTCAAACAGGCGCAGATCGGGCTGACGCAGGTCGCCCGTGATGAGAATGTCATCCACATACTGCCCGACCGTCGCGACGCCGGTGCCGGTGGCATTGACACCGCGGATCACGTAGGTCTTGAAGGCGGGTCCCGAGTCGACAAACGAGAGGCTGGGGACAGACCGCGCGTAGTCCTCGAAATCCTGTGCGCCCTTGGCCTCGAGGGTCGCTTGGGATTGCGCCGTAATCGCGATCGGCACGGTCTGCAGGTTCTCGTTGCCGCGCTTTGTGGCCGTGACGAGCACTTCTTCCAACGCCACTGGCGAGTCCGCCGCTGCGGGTGTAGCGGCCTGTTGCGCGCCGGCGACCGTGGTCGCTGCGCTGGCCAGTGCGAAGAGCGCTGCATTGATAGCCGCCGAGCGCTGCATCGACCCCGAGTTCTTGTTTTTCATCCGATCTCCCACGGCAGGTGGCCGCCACGATATATGAATATTCAAGCAAATAAAGCTTTAGCATTCAATAGTTCAAAATTAAAGAGAATGGGTGGAAATTTAGGCTGATCGGCCTAACTGCGCATTCGCCCGGCGGGCAACGCGCCGGAGCGGTCCATTTCAGGGTCCGCCGCGCCGATGTGGTGCGCGGTATCTGCGTCGTTCG
>JAQGOG010000125.1 GCA_028293765.1 Gammaproteobacteria bacterium | reverse complement strand
AGGATCCACCGTCACGGTCGGAAAGTAGGCGGCCCTGGCGATCCGCGTCTGTGCACGTGCCTGTTGAAGGCGTGCGAACGCCGCCTTGATATTCTGGTTGGCGTCCGTTACCCGCGCTTCGAGCGTGTCGAGTTGCGGGTCGTCGAAAAGCTCCCACCACGCTCCGCGATGCTGCTCATCGGCAGGCTGCGCGGTCTTCCAATCGGCAGATTCCTGGCCCGCGGGCGCCGCGCCGGGAGACTCCTGGAAGGCGCTCGGCGGTACGGCGGTCGGCGGCGTTTCGTACCGTGGCGCGAAGGAACAGGCGCCGAGCACGCCACACACACAAGCCGCCAGGTTGCGCCAGCGCGTGCTCACGGTTTGTTCGGTGCCGGCTGACCCTTGTCAGGCGGCTTGGCAATCCGTACTTCGGCCCCATCTGTGACCGAGTCCGGCGGGTTCACGATGATGACATCGTTCGCGGCGATACCGGAGAGCACTTCCACCGACCTGCCGAAATCGCGCCCCTGCATAATGGTGTGCAGTTTCACGCGGTGGCCCTGCTCGACCGTGGCCACCTGCAGGCCCGCAGAACGAAACACCAGCGCATTCGCCGGCACGCGTAATGTTGTAGCGCTGCCCGGTAACTTGAAATGAACCTCGGCGTAGGCCCCCGGAAACAGCTCGTTTTTAGCGTTGTCGACCTGTAGTTCAACCTGCAGCGTGCGCACGGTGGGGTCGAGTGCCCGGGCCGTCCGGACTACCGCCGCCGGATAGTTCATTCCCGGATGCTCCGTGAATTGCAGCTGGGCCTCGACGCTCGGCTTGATCTGCGAGGCGTACTGCTCGGGCACTTGCACGTAGACGCGCAGCTTACTGATGTCGGCGACGCGGAACAGCGCGTTGCCCGTAGTTTGACCCGCGCTGATCAGCGCACCGACGTCGGTAGTACGCAGCGTGACGACTCCGTCAAACGGCGCGACCACACGTTTAAACGACTCGAGCTCATGCAATCTTGCCATGTTGGCTTGGGCCGACCAGGCCGTGGCTCGCATGGCATCCGCGCCCGCCGCCTTCGTGTCGGCGTCCTGTGGAGAGACGGCGTGATTCTCCAACAGTCCCTTCCAACGCACGTTGGTGCTCTCGGCGAGACGGGCGTTCGCTTCGGCAGTGGCGAGGTCGGACTGGGACTGCCGCAACTGCTGGTCGACTTCCGGGGTGTCGATTTCCGCCAGTAGCTGACCTTTCTTTACGGGAGCGCCGATGTCTGTGTACCACGTTCGCAGATACCCGCTCGTGCGCGCGTAAATCGGCGCCTCGGTGAACGCCTGCACGTTACCTGGCAGGACCAGCTCATCCGTGGCGGGACTCGCGCTGGGTTTGGCGGTAATGACGACCGGAATGGCGTCCGCGGCGGTTTCCCGCCCTACCCGGTTGCGGCCTACGACCCGGCTTACGATGCCCCAGACGGCGAGGATCAGAGCGACGACCAACAGTATCCACAAGAAGCGGCGCACTCCTCGCAAAGGGGGATCGTTGCCGGTGTCGTGCGCGCCTGCGGCCATCAAGATACCTTCCGAACAATCATTGTGGCTGCGACTCCTGCCCCTGCCGTCCATGGATCAACGTGAACACGGTCGGCACGAAGAGCAGCGTCGCCACGGTAGCGAATATCAGGCCGCCGATGACAGCTCGGCCCAGCGGTGCATTCTGCTCACCACCCTCTCCAAGGCTCAGCGCCATGGGAATCATCCCGATGATCATGGCAAGTGCAGTCATCAGTACGGGACGGAAACGCGAGAAGCCGGCTTTCGATGCAGCGGTGAACGCATCGTCGCCGGCATCCAGGCGCTCCCGCGCGAAGCTGACTATGAGCACGCTGTTGGCCGTCGCCACACCCATGCACATGATGGCGCCTGTCAGGGCTGGCACGCTCACGGTCGTGTGTGTCAGGAACAGCATCCACACGATGCCCGCCAGAGCCGCCGGCAATGCCGTAATGATGATGAAGGGATCGAGCCAGGACTGGAAGTTGACCACGATCAGCAGATACACGAGCACGATGGCGCCGAGCAGACCGAGCAACAGGCCTTCGAACGAGTCGCTCATGGTCTGCACCTGGCCACGGACGTCCACGTGCGATCCCCTCGGCAGATCCTTCTTCGAGTCGGCGACGATCTCATTGACCTGCTTGGAGATGAAACCCAGGTCCGCGTCCTGCGCCGAGCCGTAGATGTCCAGCACAGGGGCCGCGTCGTAATGACTCACCACCGCGGGTGCGACTTCGCGATGGATGGTTGCCACGTTCGCCAGCATTTGCGCGGTGGCTCCGGAGCTTCCCGCGCCGGTCAACGGCGTCGTCGCAAGATCGTTCAGCGTGTCCAGTTGCGACTGCGGTGTCTGCGCGACGACGCTGTACTGAGTGCCGGTGGCCGGATCCATCCAGAAGGACGGCTGCGTCTGAAAGCTGCCCGACAGGGACACCAGCATGTTGGAAGCCACGTTCTGCTGCGTCAGTCCCAGCTCCTGCGCCTTGGTCCGGTCGACATCCACGGCGAACTTGGGATAGTCGGAAGCCTGCTGGATGCGCAGATCGACCGCGCCCGGGATGGTGCGCAGTTTTTGCAGCAACGCGTTGGCGTAGGCCCGGTTGCCCGCCATGTCCTTGCCGCCGATCTGGACGTCAACCGGGCTCGGCAGCCCGAAATTCAGCGTCTGGCTGACGATGTCGGCCGGGAGAAACGCGAAGGTCGTGGAAGGGAAGCTCTCTACCAGGGTACGGCGCAAAGTGCGCTGGTAATCGGCAGTCGAGTGGTGACTCTTTTTCAGGGATACGAAGATGTCGGCGTCGCTGGGGCCGACAGGCGCGGACGTGCTGTAGGCGAGATTGATTCCGCTGTAGGGCAGGCCGATGTTATCGACCACGCTGTCGAGCTCTTGCGCCGGAATGACCCGACGGATGGCCGCTTCCACGGCATCGCACAGGGCGGCCGTCTCTTCGATCCGCAGTCCGGTGCGGGCCCGCAGGTGCAGTTTGATCTGGCCGGAATCCACGCTCGGAAAAAAGTCCTGCCCAAGACCCGGGAGGTAATGATTGACGGGAAACGCGAGAATCGCGGTAGCCACCATCGCGCCCAGGAAAATGGCGGCGAACCGCGTACCGCTGCGCAGCGCCGCTTCCAGCAGAGCGTGATAGCGATCGCGGACCTGTTGGAAGCGGCGCTCGAAGCCAGCTTGAAATCGCTGCAGCATCCCGGCGGGCGCCTGAGCCGCACCCTTCGCCCGGTCATGCTGCTTCAGCCAGTACTTCGACAACGTCGGAATCAGAGTCCGCGACAGCAGGTAGGACGCCAGCATCGCGAATACGACCGCCTCGGCCAGCGGCACGAACAGATACTTCGCGATGCCCGCGAGCAGGAACATGGGCACGAACACGATACAGATGGAGAGCGTCGACACCAGCGCCGGCAGAGCGATCTGGTGTGCTCCGTTGAGGATGGCCTCCTCGACGCCCTCGCCTTCTTCCAGATGCGCGTTGATGTTCTCGATCGTAACGGTCGCATCATCCACCAGGATCCCGACCGCCAGCGCCAGCCCTCCCAGGGTCATGATATTGATGGTCTCCCCCAGCGCCGACAGGCAGGCGATGGAGGCGAGGATCGACAGCGGAATCGAAATGAAGATGATGAGGGTGCTGCGCCAGCTACCCAGAAACAGCAGGATCATGAGCCCAGTCAGCGAGGCCGCGATGACCCCCTCGCGAATGACACTCGAGATCGCCGCGCGCACGAACAGGGATTGGTCGCCGATCGGCTCGATCTTCAACTCGGGAGGCACGAGGGCGCGCAGCTGCGGCAGCTTCTGCTTGATCCCGTTGATCACGTCGAGGGTGGAGCTGCTACCGATCTTGAGTACGGTCATGAGCGCTGCGCGCCGGCCCTCCAGCCGTGCGATGTTGGTTTGCGGCGGATAGCCGTCGCGCACGTGTGCGACATCGCGGATGTAGACGACGCTGCCATTGGCCGACTTGATCGGCAGATCGTTCATTTCCTCGATCTTCTTCGGACTGGCATTGATTCCGACGTAGTACTCGATGTCGCCCACCTTCTGGGTGCCCGCGGGCAGAATCAGGTTCTGCGCGGTGATGGCGGCGGTGACATCGGCTCCGGAGAGGCCCCTCGAGCGCAGCGCCTGCGGATCCAGGTCCACCTGTACCTGCCGCTGCTTGCCGCCATAGGGGAACGGAATCGCCGCGCCGGCGACCGTGGCCAGTGCTGTGCGAATGACGTTGTTGCCGAGATCGAAGATCTCGGACTCGGACAATGTATCGCTGGAAAGCGCGAGCTGGATGATCGGTACGGTGGACGCGTTGAACGCGAGGATATACGGCGGCGTCGTACCCGGAGGGAGGCTTCTCAGCTGCGCCTGCGACACGCCGGTAATCTGGGCGTAGGAGAGCTCCTCATTGACTTTCGGCTGGAAGAAATACTTCACCACCGCGATGCCGTTGAGGGATTGCGACTCGCTGTGCTCCACGTCGTTGACGCTGGTCTGCGAGGCACGCTCGGTCGACAGCACGATGCGGTTCGCCATCTCCTCCGGCTGCAGCCCGGTATAACCCCAGATCGTCGCGACGACCGGGATATTGATACTGGGAAAGATGTCGGTGGCGGTGCGCAGGATCGCCAGCACACCCAACAGGAAAATCAAAATCGCGAGGACGATGAAGGTGTAGGGCCGCTGCAGCGCTATTTTTACGATCCACATGCGGGTGCCAACTATGAATGCAAGCAGCGAATCGGGCCGTAACCCCTCCGCGGAAGCATTATATGTGCCCGCCCTGGCGCGGCATCGGTGAATTTATTTTTATTGCGCCTCCACCAGACTTCTTGACGTGCGACGCCCTACTTCTGCACCGGGATCTCGATATAACTGCCACTGTACCAGCGGATCTTCACCGGAACCTTGCCATCGGCGAGCGATTCCTCGCTGACGTCGTTGCCGGTCCCGTAGTTGATCTCCTGGTCGGGCCGTTTATTGACGCCGAGGACCAGCACCAGGCGGCTGCCGGACTGGAGTTTGCGACTCATCAGCCGCTCGCTTCTGAACGGCAACTGCTGGCGCTCGCCCGCCCTGAGAAGGTGTCGATGGACACGGTCCCGTGCGTAGCTGGCTCGGAATAGGTACGGCTCGAACAGCTGCACGTACTCGCCGCTCGGCAGCAGCTCGTACATCGCGATGTTCAGATCCACGTCCATCTTGTTCACGGTGAAATCGAGTCGACCCGAGAACAGACCATTGAGCTCGACGGGCTTCGTCAGCGATTCGCTCACGAATGTTACGCCGTTGCGGGTCGAGATGCTCTCGCCGACGATGTCGGACGGCGGCGTCCAGTTCGCATCGCTGCGATCGGCGAGGTTGACGGTCTGCATGACGAACGTGGCATCCGAGCTCTTCTTTTGTGCCAGGCGGTGGCCGGCGTTGACGGGAGCCGCGTCCATATAGAATTTCAACGTGCCGTTGGCCATAGCGTCGAGCGACGGGGCGTGGCGCCACTCATTCGCTCCCATCACTTCGTAGTTGACCCTGTCCTGCAGGAGCGGCGGCTTGGCCGCGCCCTTCAGCACATGGTCGAACCACTGATAGCGCAGCTCGCGCAGATCGACGAGCGCGGCCGGGTCCACCTGGTAGCCGCGCAGCACGGGCGACGATCCGCGTTGCATCAACCCATCGTCGTAGGGACCGATGAGCAGTGTGTGATGGGCGTTCGGATCATATCGATGGTGCTGAGCGAAGTAATACAGCGCGCCCGCTTCCCCGCCGGCGTAATACCCGGTCGTCGACAGTACCGGGATATCGATTTTGGCGAATTGCTCGCGGTAAGGAACCATCTTCTGCCAGAACCGATCGTAGCTCGGATGGTTGAGCCAGCGCAGGAACAGCGGATTGGGCTTTCCATACAGGCGCCCGAAATCGCGATAGCGTTTGCCGCTCGTGTACCACGCCTGGTCGAGCGCGCGCCATGCGGCGTCGTCGCTGTAGGTCTTCTCGTCTATTGCGTTGGTCACATACAGGGACCATCGATAGGCATAGTTGCGAAAGATGTTGCCTTCATCAGGAACGTCGATTCCGGGAGCGATGCCGCCCGCCGACGTGGCAATCGCCTTCAGAGCCGGGGGCAAGCGTTTTGCAGCGGCCCATTGCGTGAAACCGCTGTAGCTGCCGCCATACATTCCCACGCGGCCGTCGCTCCACGGCTGCTTGGCAATCCAATCGATCACTACCCGTGCATCGTCGCCGTCGTGCTGGTAAGGAACGAGCTTGCCGGAGCTCCCCCCTCTGCCGCGAGCGTAAGCCACCACTCCGACGTAGCCGTGGGCAGCAGCCTCCCGGGCATCATTTTGCCCTGGGTAGATCGTATATTCGAGCAACGCAGGCAACGGCTTCGCAGCGTTCTTCGGACGAACGATCACCGCGGCGAGGCTGGCGCCGTCGGGTGTCTCGATACGGATGTCCCCTTCAATCGTGTAGCGCCGACGCTCGTCCTCGACATTCAGCGCGGCGACGAGCGGACCGAAGTTCCTATAGGCATCGAAGGAAACATAGTTCCGAATGAGGTCCATGGCATCCGCGAGGTCGATGGTGCCTTTCGCCCGGTGCTGATCGAAGGCCTTTTGCAGGGCGTCCTGGAAGACTGACGGCGGGGTACTGAGGTAGTCCGCCAGTAAATACGCGTCCTGATCGCTGAGCCGAGCCACAGCGTCGCGGAATGCCTGCGTAAACGCTTGAGCGAATGGCACTCTATTGGCCGCCTCCATGGCCCGTGCTTGGGAGTAGATATCGAGCACCGCCGACCGGGCTACTGGCCGCCCGGAGTCCACGCTTCGCGTTCGATCGCGAAGCGACTGCCGCGAGGCGTGCGCAGCCGTGTAGTTGCCTGCGGCCAGTTGCAGGGTAGAGAGATTCGCGAGATAGCGCTCGGGATTGTCCTCCTGATAAACGGGCAGGATGCGCTCCGCCAGATCGCGCATCACGGCGGGTGCCGTTGGATCGGCGGCGCTCGCCGGGGGATGAAATTCAAAGTTCTGCGCGGCAGCCCAGGACTGTGCCAGCGCGAGCACCCAGAAGAAGAGCAACGACCTCATTATCCGCACTGCACCTGTTGTGTCGGCCCGGCTCGCCGACAACGAAGCGCGCCATGATGCCATCAGGTGCACCGCGGTCACCGCTTCCCCGCAGGGGCTTTGACGAGATGCAGGACCCGGGAGAAGAGCGGATCGCGCGCCTGCGCCGCCCTACCGATATTGATGAGGCCCGTGCGCTCGAGCTCATTGGCGAACACATCGATCACGCGCTCGAGCGTTTCATCGTCGAGCGAACCGAACGTGTCATCGACGAGTACCCAGGGGGGCCTCTGCAACACGATGCGGGCGAATGCGAGGGAAATCTGCTCGTCCTGGCTCAATTCGCGGTCCCACCGGGAGGTGACATCGAGCAGCGGCGCGAGCCGCTCCAGGCCGAGTCGACTCAGGGCATGCACGAAAGCGCCGGCGTCGAAACCCTCGACTTTCAACGGATAGGCGAGCACTTCCCTCAGGGTGCCGCGTGGCAGATAGGGGGTGCCGCGCGGCAGGTAAAATATCTGCTCGTCCCGGGGGCGAGCGATGCGCCCGGCGCCCCACGGCCACAAGCCCGCCAGCGCACGAAACAGCAGGGTTTTCCCCGTTCCGGGCGCACCCACGACGAGCACCCGTTCTCCGGCCCGTACGACCACTTTTCTTTCCTTGAGCTGGTCCCAGCCGGCCGATGACACGATCTCGAGATCCTCGATTGTAATGGTGCCCGGCTCACCCTCGGCGTAGGTGATTCGGCTGTCAAAATCCCGCAGCACCTCGGTAGTGGTCAGGGCACGGCGGAAGCTCGCGACACGCAGCAAAGTCGCACGCCAGTCGGCGATCACGCTGAAGTTATCCACGAACCAACGCAGCGACGACTGCGCCTGCGTGAATGCCGCGGCGGCCATCATGAGTCCGCCGAAGGAGATCTTTCCCGCGAAATACAACGGCGTCGCGACGAGAATAGGCGCTACGATCGTGATCCAGCCGAAGCCCGCTGTGACCCACGTCAGATTCGTGAGTCCCGCTACCAGACGGCGCGTCGCGGCCAGGACATTGCCGACGTGGAGCTCGATTCGTCGCAGCTCGTCCGGCTCGCCGCCCGCGAGCGAAATGCCGTCGAGATGCTCGTTGACGCGCACGAGCGAGAACCGCAGATCGGCCTCCCTCGCATAACGCTCGGAGTTGCGAGGGATGAGGCTCCGCCCGACCCAATAGCTCAGGAGCGAGCCCATTCCCGCATAGATTACGGCCGCCCATACCATGAAACCGGGAACCGCATAGTCCCGGTCGGCGATGCGGAAAACGAACCCCTGCGAGAGGCCCCACAGGATGCCGGCGAAGGTGGCGAACAGAATCGAAGCCTGCAGCAGTCCCATGCCGAGATCGGCCGACAGCTCGCACAGCTTGCGGGCGTCCTCGTGCATGCGCTGGTCCGGATTGACGCCCATGGGGCCGGCGTTTGCGAGCCAGAAAGCCCGCCGCGGCAGCATCCAGTCCCGGACGAGATCGTGTACGAGACCCTCGCGGAGCTTGAGCTTCAACATCTCGCCGAGCCATTTCTGCGCCACGTTCAGGACGAGCAGCACAGCGGCGATCACGAAGAACACCCCGAGTTGGAGCAGGAAATCGTGGAAGTCGCGGCGCGACAGCGCGTCGTAGAAGGGCTTGTTCCACCGGTTGAGGCGAATCTGGCCGTAGGCCGTGAGGACGATGACGAGAAGGACTGCGATGATGAGCAGGACGAGGGTCTTGCCGACTCCGGAGGCGGAGATGGCCCGGATCATCAGGCCCATCTGCTGCATGAGGCCTGAATGGGCGGCCTCCTCCCTTTCCGCCGCGGCCTCAGCGACTTCTTCTGGCTCTTCTTTCAATGTGGGCATCTCTGGCCCACGCCACCCTGTTTTGTGCCCGGACCCTGTGGCTGCCGCATCGGTGTGCGCTGAACAGCGTAGCCGCTAGCGATGCGAGAGGCTGCGACGCGCAGCGACGCAAGAGATGAAAGCGGCATAACTCCACGCGAGATGCTTCGCGGAAGTCTGCGCGCCAGTGTTTTGATCGAACTGTTCCGACATGTCGCCGCTCGGAGGCGTAAAGGCGAGCACGTTTTCCAGGAAGGCATCGCCGCGTTGGATGAACGCCCGGCTGTCGTCCCGGCCGGCGGCAGCGCGGAAACAGAATTCGGCGGCCGCCAACGTCGAGAAGTAGTAGGCGCCACCCGAATAATACACGTCCCCCGCATAACGCCCCATGGCAGGTCCCCTCGCGGCGGCACGGTCCCGGTTGATCGCGTACTCCGCATCAAACAGAGCTTCCAACCGCGCGAGTGTGGCATGCATTCGTGCGTCGTGTACGGAATGTGTCCCGTCGCCTTGGGCCCCGTGAATCGCTGCGAAAATCACGGCGATGTCGAGTTCCTTCGTGGAGCGCGCTCCGCTGTCCAATACGCGCGACCGGTAGTGTCCCTCCTCGGGGAGCCAGTACCCATCGAGCATTTGCAGCATGACTTGGGCATCTGCGCGGCAAAGCTGTGCTTCCCGGGCGTCGCCATGCTCGTCCAGCCACCCGGCGCCCTCTTTCAGTGCCGCGGCGGCGACCCGCAGCGTGTAGTAGTGCAGCCCCTTTTCCTCTTCCCAGATATCGATGGAAGGCGTGCGCCAATGCTGACGCGTGAAGGCAAGATCGGCCCGTATGAGTGCCGCCGCCGCGGCATCGAGGTCAGCGTCGAAAGGAGTGCTGCGCGCCCACCGCAGTACGGCGAGTGCCCTCAGCGGCGGGCCGTCATGTTGCGGCCGCGCCCAGTTCGAAATGTCGAGCGTGCCGTCCGGGTTCACCCGCGCTTCGGCGGCGATCCCCTCTCCCTGAATGGCCTCGAGTTCCGCAGCGGTGCGCACGAACTTTGCGAAGTCCGCTGTGACCCGCGTGCGCCACTCGGGTGCCGCAACCAGAGGACGTCCGTCGAGCCCCCGCAGCGACAGGCTGAAGTCCACGAAGTCGCGAAAATACTCGAGCGCGTCGCTGGATCCCACGCTGCCATCCTCCAACAGCAAACGCAACGCGTCGATGACGACGGCCGAATCCCGATACCAGTGGAAGAAATAATCCGGGTCCGGGTCATACGCCGCCAGCACGGGCGAGGCGACGATCGAGCCTTTCTCAGGCCTCACCGTCTGACCGAAGCCCGGCCGCTGTTTCACGATTCCGACCGCTGAGATGCTCGGCAGCATGGCCGCCACGGCGTGCCGGTATTGCCGGTCGATCCACAGATCGAGCGGCTCCATCAGCCACGCACCGCCGGATCGAGGCGCGGACTCGTGAAGCCGAGCTTGCGCAAACCCGCCTGCACCTCGGGGACACTCATGAACAGTTTCCACAACAGCCCGGTGAGATGGTTCTCGATCATGACGATGATCGGCCCCTGATCGATCGCCAGGAAGGCGTTGCCCACCCAGTTGCGCTGCTCATTGAAGGCGTCGACGAAACCATGCTCGCCCCAGATCTTCTCCCCGTGCTGCGTGAGGAAATGGCGCAGTGTGCGCATCACTTCCTGGGGGGCATAAGGCATGCTCGACAAGGCCGCGGTGGGCGAGATGGTGCCGTTGTCGAGATCGGGAGCGTGCGCCGAATAACCTTCCCAGTCGTCGCTCGCGGTGAGTCCCCAGCAGGAGGCGTCATAACCTTTGAAATGATGGGGATTCGCGACACAGTGCGCCTGGTTGATGCGCACGTGCTGGACATTCTGCTCCCAGTAGTTGGCATAGCGATCCTGGAGGCCGTGTGGATCGAGACCGCAGAACGAGTAGTGGGCGAAGAACAGCGGCCCGCCAAAGGGCATCCCCAGGGGCAACTCGATGTTGTAGTAGGACTTGCCGTTGAGAAAGGCGCGCCCTGCAGCGAAGCCTCGATGGTAGACGTCCGGCTCGATGGCATAGCGCGGCGAGCCGGCGGCCAACACGTAGGTGACGAGGCATTCGTTCCAGCCGTAGATCTCGTGATCCATCGACCAGCCGTTGTTGGGACTCCAGTGCCAGTAGAGCACCTTGCGTCCGCCGCGCGTGTGCCAGTCCCACTCCACCTCTTCCCAGAGGCCGGTGATCCGCCCCCGCAAATCCTTTTCGAGCACCGTGTCGTGATCGAAATACTGCCGCGCGCACAACAGTCCCATCATCAGAAAAGACGTCTCGACCAGATCGCCGCCGTCGTCTTTGCGCGTGAAAGGGATCGTGGCGCCGCTGTCCCCGTTCATGAAGTGGGGGAAAACGCCGTGATAACACGTCGCACGGCCAAGGAGGTCGAGCATGTCGCCGAGGCGCCCGATCGCCTCGGCACGTGACACCCAGCCACGCTCCACGGCAACGATGAGCGCCATGACGCCGAAGCCGGATCCGCCGGTGGCCACGAGATCCTCGTGCGCTGGCGAGCGCGGCGGAATCCGATCGCGTGCCAGGCCGCTGTCCGGATGCGCACCTTCCCAAAAGAAACTGAAAGTTTTGCGCTGCACGAGCTCGAGCAACTCGCTATCGGGCAACGCGGCCAGGGCGCGGGGGTTCGCATCGCCCAGTGACGGCTTCGCGGCCGCGGGTGACGCGCCGGTGTTGGAAAATCGCGTTCGGGGCTGGCTGTCGGCTTTCGGCACGGGCACTTTCCTTACGGTCCGTTGGGTGAGGCTTTACGCGGTCGCGAGCTGAGCGGCGGCGACCGGCTTGCGGGGAAGCCTGCGTGTGGCTGGGTCTTCGATGAGATGCAGAGTTCGGGAAAAGAGCGGGTCGTGCCCGTCGGCGGGACCGATATAGATGACCCCCGTACGTTTCAGTTCCCAGGTGAACACATCGATGACACGCTTCAGGGAGTCATCCTCGAGAGAATCGAGTACTGCATCGATGAGCATCCAGGGCGGAGCGTGCAGCACGAGGCTCGCGAACGCGCTGCGCTGCTGCTCATCCTCGCTCAGCTTCCGGTCCCACCGCAGGTCGCGGCACGACAGCGCGTCGTAGAAAGGCTGGTTCCAGCTGTTGAGGCGGATCTGACCACAGGCCGTGACGGCGATGACCAGAAAAACCGCCACGGCAGGCAGCATGAGGCGGTTGCGCATCGGCGCGGCCACCAGGGCCCGCAGCATCATGCCGAGCTGCGGCACCAGCCCGGCGTGGGCCGCTTCGTCGATCTCGGCGGTGGCGTTGGCGATTTCTTGTTGCGGCCGTTCTATCATCAGGTCTGGCTTTGTCGGGAGCAGCGTCATTTTGCCATTTACAGACACGCGGTCGTTAGCAGTCGGATCACAGTGCGGCAACGGAGCCCCGCGGGCCGGCGGTGCAGTGCGCGGCAACGAGCGGATCTCGTGAGCCGGGTCGAGACGCTGATTGGCGACATGACGCTGGCGGAGAAGCTCGGCCAGCTCACCATGACGGCCTCGAGCTACGCGGTGACGGGCCCCGTCATCGCGGGCGATTCGACCGAGTCCATCAGGGACGGCACGCTGGGCAATCTACTCAATATGGTGGGCGCGGACCACGTATTCGAGATGCAGCGGCTCGCGGTCGAGGGGTCCCGCTTGGGAATTCCCCTGCTGATCGGGCTCGATATCATCCATGGGCATCGAACCCTTTTTCCGGTGCCTCTGGCCGAAGCGGCGCTGTTCGATCCGGAAGCTTGGACGCTGACGGCGCGGGAAGCCGCTGCCGAGGGGGCCGCTGACGGCCTGGCGATGACCTTCGCCCCCATGCTCGATGTCTCCCGCGATCCGCGCTGGGGCCGCGGAGTGGAGAGTTTCGGGGAGGACCCCTGGCTCGGCGTGCGCATGGCGGAGGCCAAGATTCGGGGTTTCCAGGGGGCTGACCTGGCGGCAGCCGGCTCCCTTGCGGCTTGTGCGAAGCACTTCTGCGCCTACGGCCCGGTGACTGCGGGACGCGAATACGCCGCGGTCGACGTCTCGGAACGCAGCCTCCAGGAGGTGCATTTGCCCCCTTTTGCGGCAGCGATCGCTGCGGGCGTTGCTACTGTCATGCCCTCGTTTACCGATCTGGCCGGCGTGCCGATGACGGCCAACATCCCCCTGCTACGCGGCTGGCTGCGCGCAGAGCACGGCTTCGATGGCGTGATCGTGAGCGACTACAACGCCATCGCAGAGCTCATCAACCACGGCGTCGCGGCTGACCTCGTCGAAGCCGCGACGCTTGCACTCAAGGCCGGTGTCGATATCGACATGATGTCCGATGCATATCGTCGCGGCCTGCCACCGGCGCTGGAGCGCGGGTTGGTGACTATGAGTGAGATCGACGCGGCCGTACGCCGGGTGCTCACTCTCAAGGAACAGTTGGGGCTTTTCGAGGATCCTTATCGACGCGGTGCCAAGGCCGAAAGCCCGGTGGCAGTCGCCAACCGCCGGCAAATCGCGCGTTCCGTCGGAGCACGCGCGATTGTGATGTTGAAGAACGAGAACAACGCGTTGCCGTTGAGCAGGCCTGTCCGCCAACTCGCCGTAATCGGTCCGCTTGCGGATGCCTGCGCTGAGATGGGCGGCGCGTGGGGCGCGGCTCAGAAAGCAGAGGACCATGTCACTGTCGTCGCCGGCTTCCGCGCAGCCCTCCCGAAGGTCGAGATATTACATTCGGCCGGTGTTGCCATTCAAAGCAAGGACACGAAGGGGATACAAAGGGCCCTCGATGTCTGCACGCAGGCGGATGAAATTCTGTTGTGCGTCGGCGAAGGCGCGTACATGAGCGGGGAAGCCGCCAGCCGCGCGCAGCTCGGGCTTCCGGGCGAGCAGCGCGCTTTCGCCGAAGCGGTGTTCGACCACGCGAAGGCGCTCGGCAAGCGGGTCATCGTCGTTCTCTTCTCGGGGCGGCCGCTCGTCGTTCCGTGGCTGTTCGAGAAAGCGGACGCGGTGCTCGCAGCCTGGTTTCTCGGCAGCGAAGCGGGCAATGCGCTCGCCGATGTGGTCACGGGGCGTGTGTCGCCGAGCGGCCGCACGCCGATCACCTGGCCACGGGCCGTGGGACAGATTCCGATCTTCTTCGGCCAACGCCCGAGCGGCAGACCCTTCAATCCGCAGGATCATTTCACGAGCAAGTATCTCGACGTCTCGAATGAGCCGCTGTTCCACTTCGGCCACGGCCTCACGTACGGACGCTTTGCCCTCTCAAACCTGCGGGTCACTCCGGAACGCGTGACCGAGAGCGACACCATCGAGGTTCGCGTGGCTGTCACCAACGAAGGCGCCAGGGCCGCCGAAGAAACGGTTTTCCTTTTCACGCACGACAAGGTGGCGAGCGTGACGCGGCCGCTGCTCGAGCTCAAAGGCTTCGGCAAGATAGCGTTGGGACCCGGGGAGACAGGAACGGTGACCTTACGCTTGCGGGCCACGGACCTGCGCTTCCCGGGGCTGGACTTGCAACCCGTGTTCGAGCCCGGCGAAGTGGAGATCCTGGCCGGACCCTGCGCGGATCGCGCGCGCCTGCTGGTGCAAAGCGTCCGGCTGTTTGCCTGAGGGTACTGCCGTCCGTTACCTGATGCGGACGACCCGTCAGACCCCGCCCCACCACATGATGTACAAGAGTGACTCGCGCGAGCGCCGAGGAGCCATACCTCGCCATTATCCTCGAGTTTGATGTTGGTCTGCTGCGCGATTCGGCTCACCGCCGAAGCGCGACATTGCGGGAATACGCGCGGTGCCCGGGTAACGAGCAGCTCACGCTAAATCGAGCGGCCTGGATGGCCTGACCGCACGTCCTGCACAGCCTGGGCCCGGTGAGTTGCCAGCCATGAGCCGAGTAAAATCAGGACGAGCCCGAGCGCCGAGCCCGGGCCAAACGACTCGTGCAGGATCAGCACTCCAAGCAGCGCTGCAACGGCCGGGTTCACGTACGTAATGACAGCGGCGCGCGCCGCGCCGACCTGCGCGATCAGAAAGAAATAAAGCAGTAGCGCCACGGCTGTACACACGACGCCGAGTACGACGAGCGACGTCAGCACCAGCGGGGACG
Organism: Gammaproteobacteria bacterium; assembly: GCA_028293765.1. Taxonomy (GTDB): domain Bacteria; phylum Pseudomonadota; class Gammaproteobacteria; order Steroidobacterales; family Steroidobacteraceae; genus 13-2-20CM-66-19. The sequence continues at coordinate 25,455 of JAQGOG010000125.1, read as the reverse complement.
GCAGACTGCTCGGGGCCGACCAGAGGGCGGCGGGCAGAAGGACGACCGTTGCCACTGCGAGGCTGGCCGCGACCGCTCCGAGCTCGTCGATGCCGGAGAGATGGCGCTGAACGATCAGAGAGCCCACGGCGTAGCCCACCGTCGCGATCATGATGCAGGCTACGCCAGCCCATCCGAACGGCCCGCCTACAGAGTCGAGTCCAAGTAGCGTGACCACGCCGATGAATCCGACGATGAGACCGACCAGGCGGCGTGCGCTCAGCCGCTCACGCAGTCCAAAAAGCGGCGACAACACGATCACCATGAGCGGCACCGTCGCGATCAGAATGCCGGCGAGAGACGAGCTCACCCAGCTCTCGCCTAGGGAGATCAGAAAGAAGGGTCCGACGAGCTCGGCAAACGCAAACGCGCAGACCGCGCGCTTGTGCGAGCCGGCAGCTCGCAGCGCTCCCCGCTTCCATGCCACGGGCAACAGGACCGCCGCACCGAGCGCGATCCGCGCCCACGCGACTCCGACCGGCGGGACCTCTACCAGCGCGAGCTTAATGAAGAAATACGGCAGGCCCCAGATCACGCACAGCGCGGCGAAAGCCAACCCTACACGCCACTTCATGCTTGCGAATCACCGCTCCCAAGGGCGGGCAACTATACCCGCGTCTGCTTTATCCGCGTTCGACTATTGCCTTCACCCCGGCATTGGCGATCTGAGCATCCTGGTCGGATTTGACGCCGGAGACGCCTAGCGCCCCTACGCACTGTCCGGCAACGATCACCGGCACGCCGCCCTCCAGCATCGTGAGATCCGATACCGACAGAAAGGCAACGCGGCCGTTCTTGACTACCTCCTCGTAGGTCTTCGATTCACGGCGCGAGAGCGCAGCAGTGCGCGCCTTGCCGACCGAAATCTGCGCCGAAAGGGGCGCCGCGTCCGTCAGCCGGATGAACCCAAGCAGATGGCCGCCATCGTCCACCACCGCGATCGAGACGGCCCAGCCGTTCTTCGCGGCCTCCGCACGGGCGGCGTCGAGCGCTCCTTGAACATCATCCGCTTCGAGTGCAACTCTTGACTTCACCGGGACCTCACTTGAATTCGACTTGAAAAAACACCGCTGCTGAAGCGCTGAATTATGCAGGACCCGGCAGCAGCCGCTCCAGCAGATGTGCGCCATCCACCGCCTCTCGGCCAGCGCCGCAAGCGATCTGCTGCCTGGCGATTTCCATGGACATCGCACCCGAGCACTCCGGTACGGCCAGCGGTATGATGAACACCATGAATCAACCAACCCGGACCTCGCACGAAGCTCTGCAGATCGCCGACATCGGTGTCTCTCCCGAGCTGTACGACTTTGTAAACGCGGAAGTGCTGCCCGGGACGGGGATTTCCTCCGAGCCGTTCTGGAAGGGACTGTCCGACCTGATTCGCGACCTGGTCCCGACGAACGAGGCTTTGCTGGACAAGCGCGCTGCCCTCCAGGACCAGATCGATCACTGGCATCGTCAGCATCGCGGTGCCGCATTCGATGCCGGCGCCTACAGGCAATTTCTGGTGGAGATCGGTTACCTGACGGACGCCGGAGCCGCGTTCGAAGTGGCGACCGCCGGGGTCGATGCCGAAATCGCGCACATTGCCGGCCCGCAACTGGTGGTCCCCGTGGACAATGCCCGCTACGCGTTGAATGCCGCGAATGCCCGCTGGGGAAGTCTGTACGACGCCCTGTACGGTACGGACGCCATCAGCGAAGGCCTCCCCGCCCCGAGCGGCGGCTACGACGCGGTACGCGGCGCGAGAGTGATTGCCTATGTGCGCGCTTTCCTGGATACCCACTTCAAACTCGCGCAGGGATCGCATGCCGATGCGCAGAGCTATGCCGTAAAGGATGGCGAGCTGGTCGTAGGGCTTCCGAACACCGTGCAGACGACCCTGTCCGGGAACGATGCTCTGGTGGGTTATCAAGGCCCGGCGACCTCCCCGGCCGTCCTGCTCCTGAAGCATCACGGACTGCACGTGGAGATTCGCTTCGACCGCACTCATCCCATCGGCAAGACCGACGCGGCCGGAATCGCCGACGTCGTGATCGAGTCCGCCATCACGACGATCCAGGATTGCGAGGACTCGGTGGCGGCGGTGGATGCCGGCGACAAGGTGCGTATCTACCGCAATTGGCTCGGCCTGATGAAGGGCACGCTGCAGGCGACTTTCCCCAAAGGCGGCCGGCAGTTGGTACGTACGCTGAATGCCGACCGCGCCTACACCACTCCCGCTGGCGGCACGCTGACGCTGCCTGGACGAAGCCTCCTGCTCGTGCGCAATGTCGGCCATCACATGGTGACCGGCGCCGTTACCTTCAAAGGTGAGCCGGTGCCGGAGACGTTCATCGATTGCGCCATCACATCTTTGATCGCGCTCCATGATCTGAACGGCAGCGGCGCGATCCGCAACTCGCGCGCCGGCTCGATCTACATCGTCAAGCCCAAGATGCATGGGCCGGCGGAAGTGGCATTCGCCGACCAACTCTTCGGCCGTGTCGAGGACCTCATCAAGCTGCCCCGTAACACGCTCAAGATGGGCATCATGGACGAAGAGCGGCGGACGACCGTCAACCTGCAGCAATGCCTGCGCGCGGCACGGCAGCGGGTCGTGTTCATCAACACCGGCTTTCTCGACCGCACCGGCGATGAGATTCATACCTCGATGGAAGCCGGCGCGATGGTGCGCAAGCAGGACATGAAGAAAGCGAAGTGGCTGGACGCCTACGAACGCAACAACGTCGACATCGGCCTCGCGTGCGGACTACGCGGCAAGGCGCAGATCGGCAAGGGCATGTGGGCGATCCCGGACCAGATGGCGGAGATGCTGAAAGCGAAAATCGGCCATCCCAAGGCCGGTGCCAATACGGCGTGGGTTCCGTCACCTACCGCCGCGACGCTACACGCCGTGCACTATCACATGGTGGACGTAGGGCAGGTGCAGACGGAATTGTCCCATCGCCAGCGTGCCGCGCTCGATGACGTCCTCACGCCACCAATGGCAGTACCGCCGTCCTGGCGACCCGCCGAGATCGACGAAGAGCTCAACAACAACGCGCAGGGCATTCTGGGCTACGTGGTTCGCTGGATCGATGCCGGCGTCGGCTGCTCGAAGGTGCCCGACATTCACAACGTGGGCCTGATGGAAGATCGCGCCACTCTGCGCATCTCGAGTCAACATGTGGCGAACTGGCTGCATCATGGGATCTGCAGCAAGAGCCAGGTGCTGCAGGCCCTGCAGCGCATGGCCAAAATCGTGGATCAGCAGAATGCGCACGATCCCGCCTACCAGCCCATGACCGGCAACCTCGATCACAGCATTGCCTTCGAAGCCGCCTGCGCGCTGGTATTCGAAGGCCGCGCGCAACCGAATGGCTATACGGAAGCCATCCTGCGCGCGCATCGTCTGGACCGGAAGGCCGCGAGCGCCGCTCGAGCCTGAAGGCCCGACAGGCCAACGCCATGCGCCACGGGATAGCTCAAACCACGCCAGGTCAGGGTTGCGGATCGGTTCGTTTAAGTCGTGTTTGTCGGCTGCAGTCGGACAGGGTCGAGCGCACTGACGTCGATGCCAAAGTCTTGCATCTCGGGCGGAAGATGTTGGCCGCGCGCCAGCGCCGCGGCGACGCGTGAGAGCGCGGGCGACGTCTGAATGCCGTAGCCGCCCTGCCCCACGAGCCAGAAAAAACCCGGCACGTCCTTGTCAAAACCTACCGCGGGCGTGCGGTCGGCACAGAAGGAACGCAAACCCGCCCAGGATCGATCGATGCGGGCAACGGAAATATCCAGGGCCCGCTCGAGTCGATCAACGCAGAGCGCAATGTCCAATTCATCGGGCTGCGCGTCGCACGGCGGCGAGGGTGTTTCATCGGCGGGCGACACGAGGAGTTTGCGCCCCTCCGGCTTGAAGTAGAGCTCCGCACCGATATCGATGACGAACGGCCAGTCGGAGGAGTTGGCATCGATTGGCGGATCGACCACGATCATGGTCCGTCGCATCGGTGTAACGCCGAGCGCCCCCGCACCCACTTGCCGCCCGACATCGTCGGCCCAGGCGCCGGCGGCATTGACCAGCACCTCAGCCTGATAGCGATCCGCTCCTACGCCAATGTCCCAGTGCGAGCCACTTCGCTCGAGAGTCATCAACTCAGCGCTGCGGCGAATCTCAGCTCCGCGAGACATCGCCAGACGCTGAAACCCATGATGCAAAGCATGTACGTCAATGTCCGCGGAGTTCCGTTCCAGCGCAGCCACGGCGACGTAGCCAGGCCTCAGCGCGGGCACCAGTCCGTAGGCCGCCGTCTTATGCAACAACTCCAGAGGGCACAGGCCACGCTGAGAGTCTGCGATGGCGCTGTCCATCTGCCCTGCTTGATCCGGCCGACCGATATACAGGCAGGCGCGGGGCCTGAGCAACGGCTGCGCACTGAACCCCTCGGGTGGCTTTTCGAAGAAAGCGCGACTGGCCGAAGTCAGCGCGCAAATAATGCTGTTGCCGTAGGTTTCGGAGTATATGGCCGCCGACCGCCCGGTCGTGTGGTAGGCCAGATGCGGCTCGCGCTCCAGAACCAGCACGCGATGCGCAGTGGCCAACTCCGCGGCGACGGATATTCCTGCAATGCCTCCGCCGATCACGGCGTAGTCGAACTGGACCATGAGATTCATTCAGCAAAATGAGGCCGGGGCTCGGCGTGCCGTAATGGTAGCGCATGCCGATCCGGCCTCTCGCCGCGCATCTTCGCTCGGATCACCCCGCGCGGCGTGCTAGATGCTGCACTCGCTTCCATAACTGGCCTGAGAACTCGACGCCGAAGGTATGCACGGGCAGGTTTCCCGCTCGCAGCGCTTCCGCGGCCCACGTGTTGCAGGTATGGAATGCCGAGTAGCGCTGAGTCGAGGGGTAATAGAGACTTCCGCCGTAGGCACCCTCTGCCAGCGGGCTCGCCTCACCGTCCTGCTTGGACACCGAGCTCCATATGAAGGCCTCGATATCCCGTGATTGAGCCGCGGACACCGCAATCCGAATCACGTTGTCTACCCCGAATACCGTCTCAGGCGATGCCTCGAGCCCAGTCGCCAGCACTAGCCCTGGCCCGGGCAGAAGCGCAGCCAGAGTCCCGCTGAACTTCCCGCCTTTGGTCAGATAGGCCCGATCGCCGAAACCGAACAGAAGATATTGGGCTCCCGGGAAACCCGCGCGCACAGAGGCGAGCGGCGGATGAAGATCGGCGGCCGCAAACCCAATATCGATGTGCCAACTCCGCCTGACGACGTAGATGACATTGGTGGAATTCGCACTTGGCGCCGTCGTCCCATTTTCCGAGGTGCGCTCGGGCGCCGTACTGCACGCGCAGAGGAGGATGAGCAGGAGCGTTGGCAGGAGGAGGCGCATCAGGCAACCACCCTAGCCTACAGCTCTATATTATTCAATCACTTGAGAATGACTTCTCGACTCATTCTGCACACGGAGCGACTCGCTTGCCCCCCATGCACCGCGAGATCAGGACGTCCTGACCGGTCTTGACCAGCACCCCTGTATCGAGGGCGACATGGATCTCGGCCTGCGTTTCGCCTTAATCGACCCGGATCCCCGGCATGAGCGCCGCGACCCAGTCCAGACGATGCGATACCAATCCAAATGAGCCCTCGTCAGTCTCCGCGACGACGCGCGACACGCAGCGCCGCCGTTGACGCGCATGGTTGCGCCGGGGCGTACATGCCTTCGCAGCTCATAACGACGTTCCTTGCGGCTCATATAATCCTTGCTGCGCCGCCCAAGCTTGCGCAACCAGACGAAGGATATTGCCGAAGTTAGGGCAGCGAATTGCGCGTGTCCGTACGCTTACGAACATATTGCGTCAGCGCGCGCGATACGCCGCGGTCAGGTCCCGCTGCGCTTCGCGCCGCCGACGGCCAACAGCTTCTCCAGCTCATCCATGTCCGCGGGCTTGACGATGTGGGAATCGAAGCCGGCGGCGCGGGCCGCTCTTCGGTCCTCTTCACGCCCGTAGCCCGTCATCGCCACCAGATATAACTCGCGGTGGAGCGAGTTCTGGCGCAGGCGGCGGGCCAATGCGTAACCGTCCATTCCCGGCAGACCGATGTCCACTACCGCTGCATGGGGCTGGAAGCTCTGCGCGAGTGTGAGGGCGGTGGATCCGTCGCCAGCAATCACGACCTCGTGACCCCATGAGCGGGCGAGCAGAGCCATCGACTCGGCGGAGTCCACGTTGTCCTCGACAATGAGCACCCGACGGGCGGAGCCGGACGCAGGCGCCGCTCTCTTGTCGATCTGAGCCACCGCTTTCGCCACCGTGGGCTCCGGCACCTGCAAGGGCAAGCGGACGATCATTTCAGTTCCCTGACCGAGTCCGGCGCTGCGCGCCTCGACGCGACCCGCATGCAGTTCCAACACCCGCCGTACCAGGTTCAACCCGATCCCCAACCCGCCGCCGGAACGGGCGAGTGAGCTGTCGACCTGCGTGAATAGCTCGAAGATGATCTCCAGGCTCTCCGGGGCAAGGCCGATGCCGTTGTCACGCACGCTCAAGGTGGCCTCGCCGGCGGCTTGCGCGAGCTGCACGACGATGCGGCCGCCGGGCTCGGTGTACTTAGCGGCATTCTCGATCAGGTTCGAGACAATCTGCTCCAACCTGATCGGATCCCCTTCGACCCAGACAGGGGTATCCGGGCGTGTGAGCGTCAACAAGTGCTTGCGCTCTTCGATGCGGGCGCGGCTGGCGTCAGCCGCATGCTGCGCGATCACGCCGAGGTCGACCGATTCGCGTGTCAGCTCGATCTGCCCGCGGCTGATCCGCGCGACATCGAGTAACTCATCTACGAGGCGCCCGAGCCTCAGCGTCTGCCGCTCGATCATCGCGTGCAGCTTCACCGATGGCGCATCGACGTCCGTACGGCGCAGCAGCCGTATGGCATGTGTGATCGGCGTCAGAGGATTGCGGAGCTCATGCGCCAGCATGGCGAGGAATTCGTCTTTGCGTCGGGTGTCCTCACGGAGAATGCCGGCGGCCGCCCGGCGCTCCGTCACATCCTCCATGGCGAGTAAAATGAGCTCCGCGCGCTCATCGCCGCCGCGGATCTTGCGGGCATTCAGCGATATCTTGCGTTCGCCGGATATCGGAAACGATTGGGTTATCTCGTATTCATCCATCGTTTCATTGCGGGTGAGAACGGCCTGCAAGCGTGTTCTCAGCACTGGAATGTTCCACTGACCCGCCCCGATCTCGTAGAGCAGGCGGCCTTCGATGTCTTCGCGCCTGGTCTCGGTGTTGGCGTAGAACGCATTGTTGGCGCGCAGAATCCTGAGCTTTCCATCCAACACGAGGAGCGGTTCGCGTACGCTTTCGACGATGACATCCGCGTATGCCCGAGCGTGGTCCGAAACCTCACGGGCCTTTTGCAGTTCGGCATTGACCACTGAGAGCTCGCGGTTGCGGCTACCCAACTCGTCGTTGGTCGTGGTGAGCTCTTCGTTTGCGGACTGCAGCTCTTCCTTCGCGGTCTCCAGCTCTTCGTTCGTGCTCTGAAACTCCTCGTTGGCCGAGAGCACTTCCTCGTGAGCGGACTTGAGCTCTTCCTTCACCGCCTCGTGCTCCTGCATGATCGCGTGCAGGTAGTCGCGTGTGGCCGTGATCTCGCGCCCCAACTGCGCGAGCCGGCGGTCCTTCTCCGTCTCCGGCAGAGCGGTCAGGTCCGTCTGCCGCTCCCGGCGACGATTTGCCCGGTGCGTGCCATCGTCAAACAGAATCAGGTAACAGGGTTCGCTGCTCGTTCGTGGGAGCGGGATGACCTCGATGCTCACATCCAGCAGGTCATTCACCCGCAGCCCCTCCCGGCGGACCCCGGATCCGGACTTACGCGCCTCGGCAACGGCGGGCGCGATTTCCACCAGCAGTTCCGGTCGCGCAACGCGATGCAGATTCAGGCTCGGGGGCCCGCTCGCGTGCTCGAGATAGGGCCCGGTCTCGCCGCGGAACTGGAGAATATTGAGCGCTTCGTCGACCAGCAGGCTCGCCGGGGCATAGCGCGCCAGCAGCACCCGATCGGCCTCCCGTTGCACCGAATCCGCCTCGATGAAACCCAGATCGACGCCGCTCCCAACATCGCGCGCCGGACCCTCGACCCTGGCTCCCTGCTGCGGCAGATCGAGCCCAACGCCCGGCAACCCGCCTTTGCGGGTATAGAGCCGATGATGGGTATCCGCGAGCTCGAACAGATCGGCGGCCTGGCCAATGGTCTCGGAAGGGCCGAGCATGAGAAATCCCTGCGGCCGCAGGGCATAGTGAAAGATGTGCATCACCCGGCGCTGCGCGCTGGAATCCAGATAGATCAGCAGATTCCGGCAACTCACCAGGTCCAGGCGCGAGAATGGCGGGTCGCGGGTCACGTCCTGGCGCGCAAAGATGCACAGATCGCGAATGCGCTTGGCGATGACGTACTGATCGTCCTGCCGGACGAAAAAGCGGGCCCGGCGCTCGGCGGACACTTCCTGCAGGAGACTTTCCGCAAACACCCCGGCGCGCGCCGTTTCGATCGCTGCCTCATTCACATCGGTGCCGAAGATCTGGACTCCCGCGGGCAACAGGCGCTCGCCCAGATATTCGACCAGTGCGATGGCGATCGAGTAGACCTCCTCACCGCTGGCGCAACCCGGCACCCAGATCCGAATGGGAATCTTCGTCGAGCGGCCCTCACAGATGCGGGGAAAAACACGCCCGCTCAAACCTTCGAAAGCCTCCGGATCGCGGAAGAACCCGGTGACCTGGATGAGAAAGTCGTGATAAAGCGCGGCAGCCTCCGCCGGTTCAGCCTCGAGAACGGTCAGATAATCAGACAGCGTGTCGGCTTTCCGGACCGCCACACGACGGGACAGCCGCCGCCGCAGAGTGCTGCGCTTGTAGAGCGTGAAATCGACGCCGTGCGCGGTGCGCAGCACGCGAAACACACGCTTGAGCATTTCTTCATCGCCCGCGGCTTGTATCTCCAACGGTAGATCGGCTAACCGCGGCCCGACCAACGAGGGGTCGGCTCCCAGAGTATGGGGCTCCAGATGGCTCGGCGAGGGACTCGTCGCAAGACTCGGCAATACGAGTGATCCAGGAAGCGGACGCAAGCCGAAGCTCACCAGCTCCTCGGCAATCCGCTTCGGGTCCAACACGAAATCTACGCATCCGGTCGCGATCGCATTCTGCGGCATGCTGGAAAAGCGCGCCGATTCAGGCGTCTGGGCAAAGGTCAAACCGCCGCCTTGCTTGATCGCTTGCAATCCAAGGGCGCCATCGGAGTGCCCACCCGACAACACCACGCCGATAGCCGCTGCGCCACGAGTGTCGGCAACGGAAGCAAAGAACGTATCGATTGGCAGATGCTGCCCGCCGCCGCGTTTCCGGCGCGTCAGGCGAAAACGCCCGTCGCTCAGCGTGAGAACTGCATTCGGCGGGATGACATATACGTGACCCGCCTCGACCGATAGGTCGTCGCGGATCTGGATCACCGGCATGGCCGTCTTCTTCGCGAGAATCTCGGGCAACAGGCTCTCGTGGGCCGGGTCCAGGTGTTGGACGAGGACATACGCCATACCGCTCTGGGACGGCAAGGCAGCCAGCAGCTCGCAGATGGCTTCGAGCCCGCCCGCGGAAGCGCCGATGGCAACGATGGGAACCAATATAAAGTGCCTCGCCGGCAGCTTTGCCAGCTTTCGTGAGCCACCCTGGAGTGGCCCGACTGGAGCGTCGCCGTTGAGTGTACACCCGTTCGAATCCTTGCCCGATAATACCGGCCAATGACCACATCCAAGCATGTCGTCCGGGCACTTCTCGCGATGCCCGCTGTGCTCACCGCCTGCCTGTTACCCACCGCGCTGTTCGCCGCGGAAGCCGGAGCGGCACATGGTCCCTCGACTGCCATCTTCCTGGGTCAAATCGTCGCCCTGATCGTCTGCGGGCGACTCCTTGGCGAGCTCATGCAACGCATTGGGCAGGCGGCCATCATGGGTCAGCTCATTGCCGGCATGCTGCTCGGACCTTCCGTGTTTGGCGCGCTCCTGCCAAACCTGCAGCACGCGCTTTTCCCGGCCGCCCCGGAGCAGAAGGCGATGCTCAATGCGGTCTCGGAGCTCGGCATCCTGCTGCTGCTGTTGTTGACCGGCATGGAAACCGATCTCTCGGTGATCAGGCGTTCACGCCGGACGGCGTTCAGCGTCTCGATCGCGGGCATCGTCATCCCGTTCGCCTGTGGCCTGACCCTCGGCGAGCTGCTGCCTGCGGCGCTACTCCCGGATCCCAACAAACGGTTCATCACGGCATTGTTTCTCGGCACCGCCCTCTCGATCTCGTCCGTAAAGATCGTTGCGCTGCTGGTGCGAGAGTTGGGATTTCTCCGCCGTACCGTCGGTCAGGTCATCGTGGCCTCGGCCATCATCGATGACACGATCGGCTGGATCATCATGTCGGTGACGTTTGGACTCGCGCTTCACGGTGGCATCGATGTCGCCAGCGTCACACGCAGCGTGCTGGGCACCGCCTTCTTTCTCGTCCTCAGCTTCACCCTCGGGCGGCACATCGTTTTCCGCCTCATTCGCTGGGCGAACGACCGGTTCGTGAGCGAGTTGCCCGTGATCACGATGATTCTCGTCGTGACCGGGTCGATGGCGCTGGCGACCGATGCGATCGGTGTACACACGGTTCTCGGCGCGTTCGTTGCGGGAATTCTCGTCGGCCAGTCGCCCATTCTCACCCGGCACATCGACGCGCAGCTGCGTGGCCTGATCGTCGCCTTGTTCATGCCGGTTTTCTTCGGCATGGCTGGCCTGTCCGCCAACCTGAGGGCGCTGGCCAACCCGGAAATGTTTCTGCTGACGATCGGGTTGATCGTCATCGCGAGCGTCGGAAAATTCTCCGGCGCGGTCCTGGGCGGACGCGTGGGTGGACTGACGATCGCGGAATCTCTCGCCGTTGGCTGCGGCATGAATGCGCGCGGGTCGACAGAAGTCATCATTGCGTCGATCGGACTGTCGATGGGGGCGCTCAGTCAGGATCTCTTCACGGCGATAGTCACGATGGCGGTGGTGACCACGATGGTGGCGCCACCGATGCTGCGCTGGTCGTTCGGACGATTACCGGTGCGGCCGGAGGAAAAGGAGCGGCTCGAGCGCGAAGACATGGAGGCGCGGGGTTTCGTATCGAACCTCGAGCGGCTGCTGCTTTTAGTGGATTCCAGCTACAGCGGGCAACTCGCTTCGCGCCTCGTTGGGTTGCTCGCGGGAGTGCGGCAGATTCCCACGACCGCCCTCCACGTGGACTATCCGACCGACGCAGCGCTGCCCGGCGCGGAAAGCCAGGCGGAGCGCACGGCTACCGTTCTGACGGAGGCGGCGGAATCGGGCGGCGTGGCAGCGGACGCTAAGGGCGAAGTTCACTCGGCCGAACACAATGTCGACATCACCCTGCGCGTGGAAGAACCGAACTCGACCGAAACGGCGATCCTGGAGGAAGCCAGGAAAGGCTACAGCCTGCTGTTCATCGGCCGCGAACCCGCCTCCGAGGGAAGCACCTTCCATGAGCAGATCACTCGCAGCGCGACCAGTTTCGGGGGACCCGTCGCCATTACGATAGCCCGCGGTGAGCACCGCGGTGGGAAGAACGAGGGACCTCTCAACATTCTGGTACCCGTTACAGGCACTCCCGTCTCGCGCCAGGGCGCAGAGCTCGCAATAGCCTTCGCGCAGGGATCACACGGCCGCGTTACTGCGTTACATGTCGCTGGCCGCTCTTCCCAGGCACGGCCGCAGTGGCGAACGCGAGTGGGGGCAGCGCTGGCCCCGGACAGCACCGCGGACGCGACCATTCGCGACATCGTCGAGCTCGGCAAGGCCTATGGAGTAGAGGTGACCGGCCACGTCCGCAATCGCGGTACAGCCGAGAACACCATCCTCCGCGAGGCGCAGGATGGTGGTTACGATCTGCTGGTGATGGGCGTCAGCCCCCGGCCCGGGAGCCAGCTCTTCTTCGGCGAAGTGCCCGCGGACCTGCTCAGGCGGGCGGAATGCTCGCTGGTTTTTCTGGCGAGCGAGCCCACCAACGCGGCACGATCCCCAAGATAGCGCTCCCAACGCACAAGCTTGGACCGGGCGGTATACGCGCCGCCGCCCTGAAGCGCGTTTCAAGCACAATTAAAGGCCCTTGTGTACGCAGCCGCACCGACCCCGCGGCCTGCGGACAGTGAGGCTGGCGCGAACTACCCGCACCCTCACCCCGGAGCAGTTCTTGCTAACCAATACCATCCTAGGCATGCGCGACACCCGTTACCGCGCCCCGAACCGAGCTTGAAAATACGAATCGGCTACGACCTGGTCTATCAGTGCGCGCAAGCGACGCCGATGATCCTCATCCTGAACGTGCATTACTCACGCTCCTCCGATCTGCAGCGCCCCGACCTTCTGCATTCGGTTCCCCGGGTGCCGATGACCATGTATCGCGACGGGTTCGGCAACTGGTGTACTCGAGTCATAGCCCCCGCGGGGCGCACTCGCTTCACAGCCGATGCGATCATCAGCGACAGCGGTCAACCCGATCCCGTCGTGCCGGGGGCTCTACAACACGCAGTGGAAACTCTGCCGGAAGAGACCCTCGTCTATCTCGTCGGCAGCCGCTACTGCGATACGGATAACCTGTCGGACATTGCCTGGAAAATGTTCGGCAACGGCCCGACCGGCTGGCAGCGCGTGCAGGCAATCTGCAACTTCGTCCATCAGCACATCACTTTCGGCTACGAATTCGCCCGCCCTTCCCGAACGGCGTTTGAAGCGTTCACCGAGAAGCGTGGCGTCTGCCGCGATTTCGCGCATCTCGCCATTACGCTCTGTCGGTGCCTCAACATCCCGGCACGCTACTGCACGGGTTATCTCGGGGATATCGGCGTGCCAGCCGTGCCCTTGCCGATGGATTTTGCGGGCTGGATGGAGGTCTACCTCGGCGGCGCGTGGCATACGTTCGATCCACGGAATCTGCAGCCCCGGATCGGGCGCGTGCTGATAGCGCGCGGGCGGGACGCGGCGGATGTCCCAATCAGCATGACATTCGGTCCCAACGTACTGGAAAGTTTCAAGGTCTGGACCGACGAACTCACACCCGACAAAGAAAAGGCCGCCCCATGAGCGCCCTGTGCAATTCGGTGCGGATGGGAGATCTGGCCCTTCTTGCCGACCGGTTCACGAGCATCACCGTGATGCCTGACGAGCTTCCGCGCTTCATGAGTAACGGACTCGACGCTGCGGAGCCGCACGATCGGACGCTCGCACACCACGCTTCGACAGGCGCGCGAGTCACGATGGAATTCATAACCGACATCCAAGTGCAACCCAACCGCGAAGTCCGCGCTTGTTACGACATCGCGGGGGATGGCACGTGGCGTGAATGCATGGGCATTCCCTACCTGACGCATACTACGCAGCGTCCGGAAGGAGACGGCGCCTTGTATCACTATCGGCTATCCCATTGGATTGCAGCACCTTCTGTCATGCACTTCGTGCAGCAGTAGCCCGGCCTCGACGTCCCTCGCCCCCCTTTGACGTCGCGCTCGTATTGAGCGTCGACGACCCATGCGTGCGTTAGCGAACCGACCGATCCATTGGATCGGTGTACGCTAACCCATATGGACGAGGAGAATCACGATGAGCAACGAATCTACGGAAAGCGGGTGGAAGCGCTTCCTGGACAGGCTGAAGCAGCTTTTGGGAAAGACGGGCGACGGAGTTCCCGCAACGGCGAGCCCCCACGACTGGAAGTTTGGGAAAACGAAGGCGGTGCGCCTGCGCGTCGGCTCCTAGGAGCCTGTCTGGCCAATGTTCGCCTACTGCGGCCGCCCCCCATCGGCACCTTGCCACGGCGCCCATTGGCCAGACAGTCTCCAGCCCTGAGGTTGCCGCCTGACCGCCGCATCTGAGAATCTGAAGCCCTCGCTTGTACGCCTCCTCAGGGGTTCACGCACCGACGCAGCATGGGAATCAACGGAGCTGATCCGGGCGGAGCTGTTCAGCGCCGAGCGCCTCGAGCAGCACGCTGAGAGCCTCGCCGCAGCACAGCGCATCACGACCACTCCGGTCGCCGTGCGGCCTCTGGCCGCACGCTTGCGCGACAACAGCCGGGTTCTTCTCAATTCCTACCGCTCCATCGCCAAGGCGATCGGCGAAGGCCGCGCAATCACTCCCGCGGCCGACTGGCTGGTAGACAACTACCACGTCGTCGAGGAGCAGATCCGGCAGATCCGTGACGATCTGCCGCCGGGATACTATCGGCAGTTGCCTAAGCTCGCCGACGGCCCGTTGACCGGATATCCGCGCGTCTTCGGCATGGCGTGGGCCTTCATCGCCCATACCGACAGTCGCTTCGAACCAGAACTCCTGCGCCGGTTCGTGACGGCCTATCAACGCGTGCAGCCGTTGACCATCGGCGAGTTGTGGGCTGTCCCAATCACTCTGCGCATCGTCCTGGTTGAAAACCTGCGTCGCGCCGCGGAGCGCATCGCGAGCGGGCGCGCTTCCCGTCAGCAGGCCGACGGCCTGGCCGACAGGCTTCTTGGGGTCAATGTTCTGGCGGCTGAGCCGATGGCAGCGGTGCTGGAGGAGTGGGACGGCGTGCTGCTGTCGCCGACCTTCGCGGTCCAGTTGCTGCAACGACTGCGCGACCAGGATCCCACGGTCACACCCGCCCTCGCCTGGTTGGAACGGCATCTTTCAACGCAGGAGACCACGGCCGACGCAATAGTTCGCGAGGAGCACCATCGGCAGGGCTCATCGAACGTGACCATCCGCAACGTGATCACGAGCATGCGTGGTATCTCCGACGTTGATTGGACGGAACTTTTTGAGAGCGTGAGCCTCGTCGACTCGGTGTTGCGCTCCAGTACTGGGTTCGCGCAAATGGACTTCGCCACACGCGACCGCTATCGCCGTACGATCGAAGAGCTCTCGCGCGGCTCGAGGCACACGGAACTCGAAATCGCGCAGCGCGTGGTGTCCGCTTCGGCCAACGGAGAAACATCGCGGGCGTGCGATCCCGGTTATCACCTGATCGCGGGCGGTCGGCGGGTATTCGAGTCCTGGGTCGGTTATCGGGCCCCGCTGGGAGCCTGGCTTGGCCGAGTCGGCGCGTCGGCGCGGATCCGCGCCTACATCGTCTGCATCATTGTCGTTACCGCCGTCATCCTGGGGTGGCCGTTGCTCGCGTCGACCGGAGCGGACGGCGGCTGGCGCCTCGCACTACTCGCGATCCTCGGCCTGGCTCCAGCGGTCGACGCGGCCATGGCCCTGGTGAACCTCAGTGTCACGAGCCGCTTCGGCGCCAAGGTCCTGCCAGCTCTCGCCCTGCGCGATGGCGTACCCGAAGACCTGCGCACGCTCGTCGTGGTGCCGACTCTGCTGACGTCACAGGAAACGCTCGCAGAGCATCTCGAGCGCCTCGAGATCCATCATCTCGCCAGTCTCGACGGCGACATTTCCTTCGCCTTGCTGTCTGATTGGGCGGATGCCGCCACTGCCACGGCCACCGGCGATGCTGAACTGTTCGACGCTGCGGCTGAGGGTGTCGCTCGTCTGAACCGTCTCTATGGTCCGGCACCGGGTGGCGACCGATTCCTCCTGCTGCATCGGCGACGCCTCTGGAACGAAGTCCAGGGCCAGTGGATGGGCTGGGAGCGCAAGCGCGGCAAGCTGCACGAGTTGAATCGCCTGCTCCGCGGAGCGACCGATACGAGTTTTGTAGCACCGGGTGGCCAATCTCCAGCCGTGCCTGCCGGTGTGCGTTACGTCATAACGCTTGATGCCGACACGAGGCTGCCGAGAGACACCGTACGCCGCCTCATCGGAAAGATGGCACACCCACTCAACCGCCCGCGCTTCGACGCCGACAGCGGGCGGGTCGTGGAGGGCTACGCGGTGTTGCAACCGCGGGTCGCGCTTTCGTTGCCGATGGGCCGCGAGGGCTCGATGTTTCAGCGCCTCTGTTCGAGTGCCAGCGGGATCGATCCGTATGCGGCCGCTGTGTCCGATGTGTACCAGGATCTTTCCGGCGAGGGCTCATACGTAGGCAAAGGCATCTACGACGTAGACGCATTCGAGGCGGCGCTCGCGGGGCGCGTTCCGGAAAGTACATTGCTGAGCCACGACCTCTTCGAGGGGATCTTCGCTCGAGCCGGCCTCGTCTCGGATATCGAAGTCGTCGAGGAGTATCCCTCCCGCTACGACGTGGCGGCGATTCGATCCCACCGCTGGGCTCGCGGAGACTGGCAGCTACTTCCCTGGCTGCTCGGCCGAGGTGTAACGGGCGGCGACCGGCGCCGCAAAGCCATTCCTCTGCTCGGGCTGTGGAAAATGCTCGACAATCTGCGCAGGTCGCTCGTAGCACCGTTCAGCGTGCTCGCGCTGGCCGTTGCATGGAGCCTGCCTCTGCATTCCGCCGCCGTCTGGACAGCGTTCGTGCTGGGCCTGCTGGCGATACCCGCTTTACCGCCAGTGGCGGCCGGCATTCTCCCCCGGCGCAGCGGAATTTCCCTGCGCAGCCATCTGCGCACCCTCGGGATGGATGTGCGGCTCGCTCTTGCGCAAATCACTCTGCTCGTCGTCTTCCTGGCCTATCAGGGCTGGTTGATGTGCGACGCGATCGCGAGGACCCTGTTTCGCCTGTTCGTGAGTCATCGACGCCTGCTCGAATGGGTCACGGCGGCGCAGGCACATGTCAGCCCGCGACTGGACCTTCTCGGATTCTATCGGCGTATGGGCGGCGCGGTTTTCATCGGCCTCGGCGTCGTAGCCCTGACCTATCTCAGCTACACGCGAGCGGCGTTGGCGTTGCCGTTCGCGCTGCTGTGGATTACCTCACCCGCCGTGGCACGGTGGGTGAGCCAATCAGCAAAAGCCTCGACGCGCCTGTCCTTGACCGACCCGGACATCCGCGCATTGCGATTGACCGCGCGTCGGGCGTGGCGCTACTTCGATAACTTCGTCACCACAGCGGATCACAACTTACCGCCGGACAATTTCCAAGAAGATCCGCACCCGGTCGTGGCCCACCGCACCTCGCCTACCAACCTCGGCTTATACCTTCTCTCGATCGTCGCCGCGCGCGACTTTGGCTGGATCGGTACGCTCGACCTGGTCGAGCGCCTCGAGGCGACGCTCGCGGAAATGAGCCGTCTCGAGCGCTTCCGCGGACACTTCTATAACTGGTACGACACGCAGGATCTGCGTCCGCTCGAGCCAAAATACGTTTCGTCCGTCGACAGCGGGAATCTGGCCGCCCACCTGATTACCCTCGCGAACACGTGCAGCGAGCTGACCGTCCGCCGCGCACTGACTCCCGGGTCATTTTCGGGGATCGAGGACCACCTTGCCTTGATGCGTGAGTCCCTATTCGTCCTGGTCGACAATGGAACTCCTCGCACCCTCACACGTACGCAGCTCGACGACGCTCTCAATGCGCTCGCCATGCTGCTGCGTGAAATTCCTGCGACCTCTGTGGAGCTCGCCGCGTACATGGCGGCGCTCTCTCCGCTCGCATCGGCAGCCGCAGGCACCGCGGAAGCCTTGGCTGGCGAGCGCGCCGACGAAGCCAGCGCGGAAGCCGCGGCGTGGGCGCTTGCGACACACAAATCCATTGAGAGCCACCAGCGCGATATTGCGATGGAATCCGAGTGCCTCGCGGCGAACATCGAGCGGCGCCTCGGCGCAATCGCGGACACCGCACGGGCGATGGCTGGAGCGATGCGCTTCGATTTCCTGTTCGACCGCGATCGCAAGCTGCTCTCGATCGGCTACCGTGTGGCTGAGGGCAGCCTCGACCCGAGCTGCTACGACCTGCTCGCCTCCGAAGCGCGCCTGGCGAGCTTCGTGGCTATCGCCAACGGAGAGCTTCCCGCCCGTCACTGGTTTCGGCTCGGACGCGCGGTCATTCCGATCCATCGCGGCGCCGCCCTCGTCTCCTGGTCCGGTTCGATGTTCGAATATCTGATGCCCTCCCTCGTCATGCGTGCGCCGGCGGGAAGCCTACTCGAGCAGACCAGCCGCCTCATCGTCTGGCGGCAGCAGGACTATGGTGAGGAGCTGGGCGTCCCCTGGGGCATCTCCGAGTCTGCGTATAACGCGCGCGATCTGGAGTTCACCTACCAATACTCGAGCTTCGGAGTACCCGGCCTGGGACTGAAACGCGGTCTCGGCGAAAGTATCGTCATTGCACCGTACGCCACCGCACTCGCTGCAATGGTCGACCCCGGCGCCGCGGCGCTCAACTTCGCTCGTCTCGCCGATGCTGGCGCCGAGGGCCGTTACGGCTTCTATGAAGCGCTGGACTACACGCCACGGCGTCTCCCCGCGGGACAGTCGGTTGCGATCGTACGGGCTTACATGGCCCACCATCAGGGAATGACCATCGTCGCGCTGGCCAACACCTTGCTGAACGGTGTGATGCGGGCCCGCTTTCATTCCGAGCCGCGGGTGCAGGCAACCGAGTTGTTGCTGCAGGAGCGAACTCCACGTGACGTCGCCGTTGCTCATGTAAGGGCGGAGGAGATTGTCACCGGAGGCAAACCCTATGACCTGATCCCGGCGATATCGCGAACCCTGCACTCTCCGCACGACGCGACACCGAGAACTCGCGTGCTCTCGAATGGCCGCTACGCCGTGATGCTCACGGGCGCGGGCTCAGGATATAGCCGCTGGGGAGATCTTGCGGTCACTCGTTGGCGCGAGGACGTCACCTGCGATGCGTGGGGGTCCTATGTCTTCCTGCGCGACGTCGACAGCGGCAAAGTGTGGTCGGCGGGTCATCAGCCGACCTGTATCGAGGCAGACGCCTACGAAGTTACGTTCAGCGAAGATCACGCTCAGATCATTCGGCGGGATGGGACTCTCACGACCACGCTGGATGTGGTCGTTTCGGCCGAGAGCGACGCCGAAGTCCGTCGCATATCGATATCTAACACGGGCAGCAAAGCACGCGAAATCGAGCTGACTTCGTACACGGAAATCGCGCTGGCGCCGCCCGCGGCCGACACGGCGCATCCGGCCTTCTCCAAGCTGTTTGTGCAGACGGAATTCATCCCCGCAGTGGGCGCCCTCCTCGCGACGAGACGGCGACGCTCCCCAACCGATCCGGAAGTCTGGGCAGCGCACGTGGCTGTAGTCGAAGGTGCTACGACGGGCGAGCTGCAGTTCGAAACCGATCGCGCGCGTTTTCTAGGGCGCGGTCGCGAGCTGCGTGCGGCGGTCGCAATCTACGAAGATCGAGTGCTGTCCGGCTCGGTTGGCACGGTGCTCGACCCGATCTTCAGCCTGCGCCGGCGCGTGCGACTCGCCCCCGGAGCCACGGCGCGAGTGGCATTCTGGACAGTCGTTGCGTCAACGCGCACAGAAGTGCTCGATCTCGCCGACAAGCATCATGATTCGGCGGCATATGACCGCGCAGTCACGCTCGCATGGACGCAGGCTCAGGTTCAGCTTCATCATCTCGCGATCACGCTCGACGAAGCGAACCTGTTCCAACGGCTCGGCGGTCACGTCATCTACAGCGATCCTACTTTGCGCCCCTCATCGGATGCGCTTTGTCGCTTGGGAAGCGGACAGTCGGCGCTGTGGGCGCACGGTGTTTCCGGTGATCTTCCGATCGTCGTGGTGCGGATCGACGACACGGACGATCTCGATATCGTCCGCCAGTTGCTGCGCGCGTTCGAATATTGGCGATTGAAGCAGTTGAGCGTCGATCTCGTCATCCTCAACGAGCGGGCGCCCTCTTACACGCAGGACCTCCAGATAGCACTGGAAACCCTGATTCGCACGGGCCTGTCACGACCGGGTACCGCTGCGGCAGCCGCGCGAGGCGGCGTCTTCATCTTGCGCTCCGACATCATTTCCAGTGACACGCGAGTGATGCTCCTAACGGCCGCACGAGCCGTATTGCTCAGCCGCCGAGGCAACCTCGCAGAGCAACTCGAGCGTCTCGAGAAGAACGCACCAGCCGCTGCGCCGCTTACCAGGGGTACGAGCCTGGTCGCCCCGGGTCCGGCTGGAGCGCTCCCCGACATACCGCTGGAGTACTTCAACGGTCTTGGGGGCTTCGCAGCGGACGGCCGCGAATACGTCACGATCCTGCGCGAGGCAGAGTGCACGCCCGCTCCCTGGATCAATGTCGTGGCCAATCCCTCATTTGGCTTTCAGGTTTCAGCGGAAGGCTCCGGCTATACGTGGGCGCGAAACAGTCGCGACAACCAGCTCACTCCATGGTCGAACGACCCAGTATCGGATCGATCCGGAGAGGCTCTCTATCTACGCGATGACGACACCGGCGCACTCTGGAGCCCGACAGCTCTTCCCATCCGTCATCCAAACGCTGCGTATGTGGCTCGCCACGGGCAGGGATATAGTCGCTTCGAACACACGCAACTCGGGATCGCACTGGAGCTCCTGCAGTTCGTGCCGCTCGACGCTCCAATCAAGGTCTCGCGACTCACTATCCGCAATCTCTCCAGTCGCACGCGGCGTCTGACCGTAACGGGCTACGTAGAATGGGTACTGGGCACTTCACGCAGCGCGTCGGCTCCGTTCGTCGCGACCGAAATCGATGCGGTGACGGGCGCGATGTTCGCGCACAACCTGTGGACCGGGTCTGATTCACGTGTTGCTTTCGTGGATCTTGGTGGCCTGCAAACCTCATGGACCGGTGATCGGCGGGAGTTCCTCGGGCGCAACGGGGCGCATGAACGCCCCGCCGCACTCACTGGCCTGGCGTCACTCTCCGGTCGGGTTGGCGCGGGCCTCGATCCTTGTGGCGCGTTACAGACTTCGATCGAGCTGCCGCCGAACTCGACGATCGAAGTCGCGTGGTTTCTCGGCGAAGTGGCTACCAAGGCCGAGGCACAATCCCTGGTGACCCGCTGGCGTGCAACGGATCTCGACGCGGGCCTTCGGTCTGTTCGGCAACACTGGGACGAGGTGCTTGGTGCGGTCGTGGTGAAGACGCCGGACCGATCGTTCGACATCATGCTGAACGGGTGGCTTCTTTATCAAACACTAGCCTGCCGTGTCTGGGCCCGTAGCGCGTTCTATCAGGCAAGCGGCGCCTACGGCTTTCGTGATCAACTGCAAGATGTAATGTCCCTGGTGGTAGCACGCCCGACACTGGCTCGCGAGCATTTGCTACGTGCGGCCGGCCGACAATTCGTCGAGGGAGACGTCCAGCACTGGTGGTTGCCCCAGACAGGCCGCGGAGTTCGCACACACGTCTCCGACGACCGCGGGTGGCTGTGTTATTGCGTAGCTCACTACATCGAAGTCACCGGCGACCTGGCCATCCTGGAGGAAGTCGTCCCGTTTCTCGACGGGCCGGCTCTACACAAAGACGACAGTGACGCGTTTTTTCAGCCGACACTTGCCGACGAGAAGGCCTCACTCTTCGAGCACTGCGCGCGTGCACTCGAACAGAGCCTTGCTGTCGGAGCGCACGGACTTCCTCTGATGGGCACGGGAGACTGGAATGACGGTATGAACCGCGTCGGCGCCGGCGGGCAGGGTGAAAGCATCTGGCTCGGGTGGTTTCTGCATACGGCCCTGTCGAAATTCGCGCCGCTGGCTGAGGCTCGCGGCGAAACGGCGCGCGCTGCGAGCTGGCGTTCATTCGCTACCGAGTTGCTGGTCTCGTTGGAGCGTAACGGTTGGGATGGAGAGTGGTATCGACGCGGCTATTTCGACGATGGCACACCGCTGGGGTCCGCTGCGAGCCATGAATGTCGCATCGACTCGATCGCGCAATCGTGGGGGGTGATCTCAGGCGCGGCAGACCCCGACCGCGCGAGGCGCTCGATGGCGGCGGTCGACGAAAATCTCGTTCGCAGGGAGGCCGGCCTGTGTCTTCTGTTCACTCCACCATTCGATCGAGCGGCGGTCGATCCGGGTTATATAAAAGGTTACCCGCCCGGGATTCGTGAGAACGGGGGTCAGTACACCCACGCCGCCACCTGGTCGGCCATCGCGTTCGCGATGCTTGGCGACACCGCCAAGGCGCACGAATTGTTTTCGATGCTGAACCCGATCAACCACGCTCGAACCCGCGACGACGCACTGCTCTACAAAGTCGAGCCGTACGTGGTTGCCGCCGACGTGTATTCCGTGGCTCCGCATGTCGGGCGCGGAGGCTGGACCTGGTACACCGGGTCGGCAGCCTGGCTGTATCGCGCGGGCCTCGAATGGATTCTCGGCTGCCGTCTGCAAGGCGCGGTTTTATTGCTCGCTCCGTGTGTTCCGCGCGAGTGGCCGGGATTCGAAGTCACGCTTCGGTATCGCGGCACGCTTTACGCAATCGTCGTCGAAAACCCACGCGGCGCCGGCGGACGAATCAGCAGCTTGCAACTCGACGGCGAAGTGCTTTCCGTAGAGCCGGCCGTGATCCCACTTGTGGACGATGGAGCGACGCATCGGGTGCGCGCAGTCCTCGGCTAAAGCTTCCCGCAGGTGCCGCCTCAGACGGGAACCACCTCGGGCAACAAGCGATCGAATTCCTGCTTCACCACTGCGTAGCACTCGCAGGCGCGTTTTTCCAAGCCCGGCCGATCGAGCACGGTGATCTGTCCCCGGCTGTAGCGAATCAGACCCGCGCCCTGCAAGGCGCCCGCAGCCGCGGTGACGCCTTCCCGTCGCACGCCCAGCATGTTCGCAATCAATTCCTGCGTCATGACGAGTTTGTTCGACGACAGCCGGTCCAGACTGAGCAGCAGCCAGCGGCACAACTGCTGGTCCACGGAGTGATGCCGGTTGCAGACCGCCGTCTGCGACATCTGCGTGAGCAGCGCCTGGGTATAGCGGAGCAGCAGGTGCTGAAGTGCGCCGGAGCGGCTGAATTCATCTTTCAGCAACTGCCCCTTGAGCCGGAACGCGTGGCCCGCGCTCTGCGTGAGCGCGCGGCTGGTCGTGGTCTCACCGCCCATGAACAAGGCGACGCCGATGATGCCTTCGTTACCCACCACGGCGATCTCTGCCGAAGCCCCGTCCTCCATGACGTAAAGCAGGGAGATGATGCAGCTCGTGGGAAAGTAGACGTGCCGCAGCCGGATCCCCGATTCGTAGAGCACGCTGCCGAGCGGCATCGGCACCAGCTCGAGGTGCGGGAAAAGGCGTGCGCGCGCCTCTGGCGGGAGGGCTGCGAGCAGGTAATTCTGCTCGGGAAGATGAGAAGGCCCGGGCATCGAAAGTAACCCTGTGGCCACCGGAGTGGGCAACAGCGAGCGAGTCTAGACGATTCTCCGCTCCCCTGTGCAGCAAAGCCGCCATCAGGGTCACTCGGCCGCCCCGTTCGGGAGCGCGGCGCCCTCCTTAGACCACCGCCTCGTGAACGTAGCACCAGCGCCAGTCTTCCCCGGGCTCGAAGGATTGCATGATCGGGTGGTGCGTGCTGTGAAAATGCGCGGTGGCATGCCGGTTCGGCGAATCATCGCAACAGCCCACGTGCCCGCAGCTGAGGCACAGGCGCAAATGCACCCATTCCCCGCCCATCCGCAGGCAATCCTCGCACCCGTTCGCGCTCGGCGTGACTTTGCGAATCTCTTTCAGATGAGGATCGGTCATGGCGCTCTCCTTCGGTCCATCCAACCTGCGCATATATGCTAGTTTGCTGCGAAACTGCAACGCTCGGGGAGCTCATGGCGAATATTCACCTGGTCGGCGGCGAGAAAGGCGGAGTCGGCAAATCGCTCGTCGCCCGGCTGCTGGCGCAATACTTCATCGACCACTCGATCCCCTTTCTGGGATTCGATTCCGACCGTTCGCACGGGGCGCTGCTGCGCTTCTATGCCGGCTACGCCTCGCCCGTCGTGATCGATCGCTATGAAAGCCTCGACGCCATAGTCGAAGCGGCAACGGAGAATCCGGAGCGGCGGGTGCTCGTCGATCTCGCCGCCCAGACGCAGCAGCCGCTCACGAACTGGATGGACGAGTCGCAACTACCAGGCCTGGCGCCCGAGCTGGGGCTACACATCCGCTACTGGCACGTCATGGATGCCGGCCGGGATTCGGTCGACCTGTTGAAGCGCTTGCTCGATCAGTACGAGCAGCGCCTGCACTACGTGATCGTCCAGAATCAGTTGCGTGGCGAGGACTTCGACATCCTCAAACGCTCCGGCCAGCTCGAGCGGGCGCAGGCCCTCAACGCGAGCGTCATCGCCATCAAGCGGCTGCAGGAAGCCGCCATGACGAAGATCGACGCTCACAGCACCAGCTTCTGGGCTTCGACGCAAAGCGTGGACAACGGCGGCGCTCACCTGGGCATCCTGGAGCGGCAGCGTGTCAAAACGTGGCTCAAGAACGCCTACGATGAGATCGGGCGCGTGAATCCCTGAGGAGCGCTGAGCGGCCCAGATCGCCTTGGCGATCTGATGGCCCAGAGGGACATCCCCGGATCGACGGTGAGCGGACAACGTCCGCGTAGGAGACGACATGGCATCGCTGTTCGACATGCTGTTAGAGGCCGATGTTGGCATTCGCCCGCAGGTGCAGGTGACGCCACTCGATGTGAGTCCGACGCTTTCCCCGACGCTCGGCTGCCAGGTCCTGCTCAAGTGCGAACACCTGCAGCCCACGGGCTCATTCAAAGTCCGCGGCTCGGCCAACAAGATCCGTCTACTCGGAGAGGCAGCGCGCCGCGCAGGCGTGATTACCGCCTCGACCGGTAATCATGGGCAAGCTACCGCACGAGCCGGCGCACTCGCGGGTGTCGCTGTGACTGTCTATGTCGGCACGTCGACCACACCGCAGAAAATTGCGGCTATCCGCGCGCTCGGTGCCGAGGTAGTCGTTATCGACGGGCCGCCGATCGATGCCGAATTGGAAGCCCGGCGGCAAGCGGACCTACAGGGGAAAACTTACGTATCCCCCTACAACGATCTCGAAGTCGTAGCGGGCCAGGGCACGATCGGTGTCGAGCTTTCCCGCCAGGCACCGGAACTCGACGCGGTGTTTGTTTCCGTCGGCGGCGGAGGGTTGATCAGTGGAATCGGCACCGCGCTGAAGAATCTCAGCCCCCGTACCCGGGTGATCGGAGTATGGCCGGACAACTCGCCCTGCATGCTCAACGCGATCAAGGCGGGAGCGATAGTGGACACGGTGGAGTACCCCACCCTGTCGGACGCCACGGCCGGTGCGGTCGAGGTGGGCTCCGTGACTTTTCCTATCTGCCGCGAAGTGATCGATGAAACACTTTCGGTCACCGAGGCGGAGATCGCCAGCGCCATGCGACTAGTCGCGCAGGGAGACCGTTGGATTGTAGAGGGGGCGGCCGGAGTCGCCGTGGCCGGTCTGATCAAGGCTGCCGCCGCCTGGAAGGGACGCCAGGTCGCCGCGGTTCTGTGTGGTCGCAACATAGCTTTGGATAAATT
>JAQGOG010000105.1 GCA_028293765.1 Gammaproteobacteria bacterium | reverse complement strand
AGGTCATCCGGCTGATGCGGCGATCACCCTTAGAACCAGCGCGCGCAAACGATCACTCGATCGACTGATCAGCCTTCGGCACTGCAAAATCCCGCCTGTAGTTATCCCAAGCCCGCGGGATGTGTTCTGCGACAGCGCAAGAATCGCTGGCGTGTGCACACCATGGTCGCGTCGCGGACTACCGCAGAGCGGTCCGCGAACCGCGTTTCACCGAAAGTGCAAAATCCGAGAGAACAGCTTTTCCGGCGGTTCACCTACCGCCTTCGCGATCACGATGAGGTGGCTGACGCGAACGCTCGCGCGCCCGTGTTCGAGGTTAGCCACCTGATTGCGGGACCATCCGATCTCATCGGCAAGTCCTTGCTGAGTGATCCTCCTGGATTTGCGGGAGGCCGCGACCATGGCCCCAATCGCCCGGTCCCATTCGCCGAGCTCCTTAGCGGTTGCCGCTCTCCTCCGTTCGAATTCTGACTTCCGCACTCGGTACCCCATAGGTAAGGGCACCCTATTTACACGCACCTATGCGGCAGTCCTACTTTTGTGTCCTCCAGGGCGGTTTTGTGTACTATAGTACACAGCGGTTGAGGTCCCGATGTTGCGTTGTGCGACGTAGCACAAAAGCAATCGGGGGCGGCTCGGCGACCATGCGAAGCATCCCTGCCGCTCGGCCTGGGCTGAGTTCGCCAGGGCGCGCACAACCAGAAGTGCAGGTCCGAGGACTCTGAAGTATCGGTTTTGGACTCTGGGGAGTGCCACGCCCCCCTCTTCGGCCTGCATGCAAGGGCGCCCTTGCAGCCGGAAGAGCGCAGTGGCTCCGCTCTTCGAGTAACCAGAATCGACTGGGCACACCGTGGCACGTAAACGGCGAGGGCTAGAATGAAACACGAGCGGGAGAAGCAGTCCGCGGAATTCACGGAAAAGGCAGTGGAGCACTATGGAGAGCGCCTCCACGCCTTCCTCGCTCGTCGAATGCACAAGCCTCAGGACGACGACGTGAAGGACTTGGTGCAGGAGGTGTATATGCAGCTGTTGAAGGCAAACAACACGGCATTGGTGCGTAATCCGGTCGCATACATTATGACTACGGCCGCCCACGTCGCCGAAAAGTTCGGCAAACGAGACAAGCGCGCCCGGCATTACGTCTGCGTCGACTCCGAGCTGATGGAATTCGCCGCAGAAAATCCATTGGAGCCGCCGACGGACCAGATGGCGCGACGGCTGAGTACGCAAAAGCAGCTGAACGCCGCGCTCGCCCGGCTGCCGCCAGTGTACCAACTGGTGTTGCTGAGGTTTTATCGCGATGGCCTTTCGTACGTTGAGATCCGTCGAGAGCTGAAGATTTCGATTCATCAGGTCGAACGCTATCTCGCCCATGCCAAAGAGCAGCTGATGGCCATTGACTGGGAGTGGGACTAGGCAGGCGAAATCGGCACAGATCGGGCGGATCTTCCACCGTCGTCGTCCTCGGCTTCCCCGGCGACGCCTATCGCCTCGCGACAGAGCGCGCGCTAACCCGCGACCGAATCCCGCCGCAGGGCCTGACACATGCAATGCACCGCCCCTCCCCCGTTGCCGATCATGGACACGTCGGGGGCGTACACGGTGAGGCCTTCGGCACGGCAAGCCGCAATCAAATTCTTACTGGACGCGGGCACCAGGACTCGTTCGTCACCCAACGCCACGACGTTGCAGCCCAACTGCATGGCATCCGCATACGGCACGGCGATGATGCGGATGCCCTTGGCTTTCAGCCATGCCACGAGCTCGGGCTCGACCGCCTCCACACACACCACCGCCAGGTTTTCCGCCAACATCCCCATCTGCACGTCCAGATGCAGGAAATGCGGATCGAAAGCGTAGGTATGAAATTCCCACCCTTCGTTCGTGAACCACGTCTGCAACTGGCGGACCGCCGGCTCGATGGACCGCTCACCCGAGTAGCCGCAGGCGGCGACGCCAGGTTTGAGCACCATGAAATCTCCACCCTCGACGTTACCTGCCGTGACGAGATCGTAAATAGGAATTCCCGCGTCCAGATAAAAGCGTAGACACTCAGCGTATTCGCCGCGGCGATAAGGCTTCTGCAGCTGCATGATCACAGCGCCCCAGGGAGTCATCACGCTGCTATCGCGCGCGAAGATCTGATAAGGCAGCTCGGCAGCGGGCGCCAGAGTGTGAATTTCGACTCCGGCCTGTCTGTAGACAGCGAGCATCTCGGCATACTGCGCACGCGCGGCAGCGAAATCGAAGCGCAGGCCGACGCGCTCCGACCTCTGGGCCACCGCGTTACCCGCCTGCCAGGAGAAATGATCGACCGGGCCGATCAGTACATCGCGTAGCCGGCCGTATTCGCTGTCGATGCCCCATTTCGCGGGCCGGGGCGTTCCGCCCTCTTCAAGGCGTGTGCGTAGCTGCATGGTGCGTACTCGTAAACGTCAGCCATTTGCCGCCGCCACGACTGCCTGCAGCAGCACGTTGGCACCGGCGATGAGATCTGCGGGGCTCGCCTCTTCCGCCTCGTTGTGACTCAAACCGCCAGCGCACGGGACGAAGATCATCGCGGTCGGCGCGAATTGCGCGGTATGTAAGGAGTCGTGGCCCGCTCCACTGACCATGCGCCGGCGCGTCAGTCCAAGGCCGCCGGCGGCCGCGTCTATCAGATCGACGAGTCGCGGATCGAAAGTGGTCGCAGGCATGTGCCAGACCTGCTCGACGCTCGAGCGAATGTGGTGGCGGGCCGCAGTGGCTGCGACGAGCTCGCGAAACGACGCGATGATCGAGTCCAGCACTTGTTTGTCGGGATGGCGCAGATCGACGGACACGACGAGCCGCTCGGGCACGGTATTACGGGACCCCGGCGCTACTTTGAGATCACCGATTGTCGCGCGACCCCACGGCGCGTTGTCCGCAGCAAGGGCAAACGCCCCTTCGATGATCGGACAGGCAGCTCGCCAGGGATCGCGGCGCATTTCCATCGGAGTCGGTCCCGCGTGGCAGGCTTCTCCCTCGAGCGTCACATCCAACCAGCAGGCGCCCTGGATTCCGGTCACCACTCCGATGGTGGTCGCCGTCTTCTCCAGAATGGGACCCTGCTCGATGTGCACTTCGAACATGGCATGGAAGGCCCGGGGACGGGCGGGGGCGGTCCCTCGGTAACCGATTCGCTCGAGCTCTTCCCGGAACGTTCGCCCCGACTTGTCCTGACGCTCGTAGGCATAGTCGAGCTCGTAAGCGCCGGCAACCACGCCGGAGCCCAGCATCGCCGGGGCAAACCGGCAGCCCTCTTCATTGGTCCAGCTCGCCACTTCGATGGACCGGCGAGTGACGATGCGATGCTCGCTCAATGTCCTCAGCACCTCGAGCCCGGCCAGGACGCCATACACTCCGTCGAAACGGCCTCCGGTCGCTTGCGTATCAAGGTGGCTTCCCATCAAAACGGGAGCCGCCGACGCCTCGGTCCCGGCGCGCGAGGCGAAGATGTTGCCCACCTCGTCCACCGTTACGCCACAGCCAAGAGCCCGCGCCCAGCTCGTGAACAGATCGCGCCCCGCCTTGTCCTCGTCGGTCAGCGCCTGACGATTGCAGCCGCCCCGCGAAGTGCCGCCGATGGCAGCCATCGTCATAAGGGTGGACCACAGCCGCTCGCCGTCGATCCGGATCGCAGTCGTTGGCCCGTTCACGTCACCCTCGCCAAGCGTCTTGGTTAATCATCGCAATGCGCCAACGGTACGTGACAGCGTCGGCCAGCCGCCAGGCATCATCTGCGCAGAATTCGCATCTCGCGCAGCGGTGATCTGAGGAGGAATCCACCGGCTCTCCCCACTCGCTTCAGCTGCGAGGGTGCCAAGCCAACTGGCGGCACGGAGCACGTCTGATTCATGCGATAACCGAGCGCTACATACAAGAGACTCTCGTTCGTATCACCGAGCACGTGCTTGAAGTCATCATTGACGGAACAACCGGGCAGGGTCGCGGTGACTCCACTGACGGTCCCGGTCACGGTCCCGGGCGAGAAGCCATCCGAGTAGTCGCCAAAGCCTCGCGCGTTGACCCCGTCGAACTCGATTGAGAAATAAGTCGTTCCGCAGTTGTCGTCAGGATAGAAGCCATACGGCTTACCGCAAGTGGTCCTGCCGATCTGGATCACCTGCACACCCACTCCCTGCAGGCCGTTCACGATCGATTCGCTGGCCGAGCAGGTGCCTGAGGTCGTGAGAACGTATACCCGCTGCAGATTCAGGGTCGGAAGGGCAGCACCGCTTGGAGCGGATAGGCCAAGCGTGGTCGTATGAAAGGGAGTCGGGGTGATCGGCCTTCCCGTAACCGGATCGGTGCTCGGATGCTTGTCGTTGAAGTGAAGCTGCTCGAACGTCTGCCCCCCGGTCGCGTTCGGGCCGGCGATCATGTAAGCCAGCTCGCTGGCGATGTCCAGGTAGCCGCCACCGTTGTAGCGGATGTCGAGAACGAGATCGGTAACTCCCGCCGTCTTCAAGGTATTCACAGCCGTGATCAGGCCTGTCTCCGCCTGGGCAAGCTGATCGTTGAACAGCAGATACCCCACGGGGCCGGTTGCCGTTGGGATCGCCACGACGATCGGAACAGGGTTTTCGGTAACATTCGCGGCGTGCAGGATCACGCTGCGTGTCGTCGTCGCGCCTGGATCCTGTATGGAGAAAGTGTGAGTTTCGCCTACGCTTGCGGGCGAGAGACCCGCGTTGAGTTTGTCGACGCTGGCCTTGTCTGTGGCGTTGACAAGGTCGATGCCGTCAATCGTCAGAACATTCGCTCCACGAGCGATGTTTGCCGGTGACGCAGCGGCAGCCGATCCAGGCTCCACGAATGCAACCACCAGGCTGCGCGGTGGCGTCCCCTGGACGATGAACCACTTCACTCCATAGCCCACCTCGACGTTCGATTGCGAGAGCGCTTCCCACACCGAGGTAGCGTAGGTGTAGTGAAACTTGTCTTTGGGAGCGCCTGAGGAGGTGGTCGCCGAGGTTTTCAGCAGTGGGAAGTAATCGGCTGTCGCGTAGGACGCCGGATTCAGATCCGGCGCCTCGCTATACCAGAGGTATTGATCATTCGTCCACGCTCTCAGCCAGTTGTTCTCGTCTACGCTCGACCCCTTAACGTCGGGATACACCGCGTGCGTGGTCGGATCCGTTCCCGAGCGCGGGGCAGCGCACTTTGCGGCGAAAGTGGACTCCGGTAGAAAGACACCCGGGGTCCAGGAGCCGGTACTGGATCCGCCGGAACCGCTCGAACCGCCTGCCCCTCCACCGGAGGGATTTAATGCCCCGCTGTTCGACCCCCCGCCGCCGCCACCACAGCCGGTTATTCCGCAAAGGATCAATAGGGTCAGTAGCAGCGCTGTCGTCGGGATGGCTGAACTATTCTTAATGGCCGCGCGCCGGTGGCGGCTACCAGTGTTGCTATTCCACATCATTGCGGTTCGCATCCTTGGCTCGCTGCCGACCGCGTGTAAATACGCGTCGGCCGACGTATTGTTATTCAGGCGTGGCTGGAATGTCTTGCAAGTACAGTACTGCCAAAGCACCCCGACGCGCAATCCGACTGAGCTCAGAATAAGCACAACGGCGCGCCGGACGTGCTTCGTTCTCAGGCAGAAGCCGACTGAATTGAAGGCTCCGCGACGACCGCAAGCTCCGTCTCCTTGCGCGTGCCATTGAGCTTGATATTCAGCCGCAGCTCGTTCGCCGAGTCGGCGTTGCGGATCGCTTCGTCGTACGTAATCGAGCCTTCGTTAAAGAGCTCGAACAGCGACCAGTCGAACGTCTTCATGCCCAGTTCCCGGGACTTCGACATGATGGCCTTGATCTCGTGAAATTCGCCCTTGAGAAGCTTGTCGGCGACGATGGGCGTGTTGATCAGGATTTCGATGGCCGCCTTGCGGCCTTTTCCATCGGCGGTACGGACCAGCCGCTGCGAAATGATCGCGCGCAGATTGCTGGAGAGATCCATCAGCAACTGCTTGCGACGCTCATCGGGAAAGAAGTTGATGATACGGTCGATCGTCTGGTTGGCGCTGTTGGAATGCAGCGTGCCGAGGCACAAATGCCCGGTCTCGGCGAAGGCGATGGCGTGCTCCATCGTCTCGGTGTCACGGATTTCCCCGATCAGGATGACATCCGGTGCCTGGCGCAACGTGTTCTTGAGAGCATTGTGCCAGGAGTGCGTATCGATCCCCACTTCGCGGTGTGTGATGAGGGATTGCTGCGACTGGTGCACGAACTCGACGGGGTCTTCGACCGTGACGATGTGTCCCGCGGAGGAGCGGTTGCGATGATCGATCATGGCGGCGAGCGATGTCGATTTCCCCGAGCCCGTGGCCCCGACGACGAGGACCAGGCCGCGCTTGGTCATCACGATTTCCTTGAGACTTTCCGGAAGTCCCAGTTTCGCGAAATCGGGAATTTCGTTCGTGATGGTTCGGATCACCATACCGACGTGCTGCTGCTGCAGGAACACGTTGACGCGAAAGCGCGCCACTTCCGGCAGGGAGATGGCGAAATTGCACTCGAGATCCCGCGCGAAGTCTTCGCGCTGCCGCTGATTCATGAGCGCGTGAGCCAGCTCACGGGTGACATCCCCGGTCAGCTTCTGGTTTGCCAACGGCTGCATGGTGCCTTGCATCTTCATGCTAGGCGGGAAGTCCTTGGAGACGAACAGGTCCGACCCACCCATCATGCTCATCGCCGTCAGCAATTTCGTAATATAGACTTTGGCCTGCTCTTCGCTCAGGGTCGGCATTCGGTCCTCTGGAATCAATGGCTTGGCGGTGATCGTAGCGCCGCAAAACGACTAAGTACGGAATTGCTTCTCATTGCGCGCGACGGCAGCAGCCCGCCGAAGCCCGTGATCCGATTAAGGGAAGGCTGTGCTCAATAACGGGGCACGCCGCCCGGGAATGATCACGACGGCGAGGCGGGCAAACTCATGAAAATGTTCGGTGGAGCACCGCCCTGACCGGGCAATATTGAAGACGCGGAACGGAAAACGGAGTGCGGCGATTGATCAGATTGGTCGGTATCGATGTGGATGGAACGCTGATTGGGTCAAGTGGCAGGGTTGATCCCCGGGTGTGGAGAGCGGCCGAGCGAGCGCGTGCCGCCGGAATCCATCTGGCCCTGTGCTCGGGGCGTCCTGCGTTCGGCGTGGCACTGGACTACGCGCGGAAACTGGAAGCCGACGGCTGGCACATTTTTCAGAACGGCGCGAGCATCCTCAATCTCGAAAACGGACAGTCACATTCGGTCCCCCTTCCACCTGCGTGCGTGAAAACACTCATCGCACAGGCGCGCGAAATCGGGGAAGTGCTTGAGCTATACAGCGACGACAAGTACGTCACGGAGAGTACATCCGCCTGGGCGGAAGCTCACGCGACAATCCTCGGCGTGCCGTTCGAGGCGCGCCCTTTCGAATCGCTCGAGGGACCGATCGTACGCGCGCAGTGGCTGCTCTCCGGCGAGAAAGCAGCGCAAGCCATGACGGGTCCCCATCCAGGCCTCGAGATGGCGCAATCCTCCTCGCCTATGATGCTAGACACCCGGTTTGTTGGCATCACGCGCGAAGGCGTCAGCAAAGGGAGCGCTATGCGCTCCGTTGCTGCGGAGTATGGCGTCGACTTGCAGGACGTCATGTATGTCGGCGATTCGGGGAATGATCTTTCGGCGTTAAAGATCGTGGGATGTCCCATCGCCATGGCGAATGCCGACGCCGCCGTTATCGAAGCTGCCAAACATACGGTGGGCCACGTGGATGTGGGTGGACTCGCGGAAGCGCTTCAGCTGGCCATCGCGAGCGCCTCGGGTCGAGGCCCTGTTTGTTGACCGCGTCGTCCGGTTCGCCGCCGGGCACTTCGGCCGTGGATCCGCCGACTATCTGAAGCAATCCAGGTCGTCAGCGAACGTCACCGGGCCCGAATACGCCTTGGCAATCGCAGCTTGGGTTTCCGCTTCGCGTCCGAGGGTCCGCAGCATACGATGCGAGAGGATGATCCGCCCCACCCCAGCCTCCTTGGCAATGCGGCCTATCACGGACGGAGGCATGTGAAGCCGTCTGGCGGCACCCGTCTCCCCTTCCGGCACCGCGTTGTGTGCCACAAAGATGTCCGCGCCTTTGGCAAGGCGCTCGAGGTTGCCATTGTCTCCATTGGTGTCGCCGGAAAAGGCGATAGTTCTGCGACCAACACTGATACGCCAGGCAAGTGCGGGCACGTCGCCGTGAACCACCCGTGTGGCGGTTGCCGCGAGATGCTGCTCACTGAACACCGCCCTGATTTCGCGTCCCTCCAAATTGAGGTCATGCGCCTGAAGAGCGTAACCACCCTCGTTGCCTGCCAGGAAATCCCCGAGGTAACGATACATTCCGCGTTTGCGATCGAACAGGTCGGCCACAAACTCCGTGGTCGCCGGAAAGACCTCATTCCCACCCGGTCCATAGACCGGCAGCGGCCGACTACGCTCTTCGAAATAGGACGATTTCATCAGCGCGGGGAAGTCAGCGCTGTGATCGACGTGCAGATGAGTGAACAGGATGGCATCGAGCTGCGCAACATGTGCGCCGGCCTGCCCGAATCGCAGAGCACTGCCGCCGCCGCTGTCGATGAGGATGCGAGGCCGACCGTCCTGCCAGACCAGGTAGCTGCTCGATGCTCGCTTGTCCTCGAGCTCGGGGCCGCCCGAGCCCAGTACCTGCACTTCGACGCCATGTCCGGTACACGGATTTGCAATTGCGCCCGCCGGCGCGAGTGCGCCAGCGATCAGCAACATGATGAGTGTCCGCATCAGACTCCTCCCACAGACGAAAGCCGTTGGTTCCATATCGGCGCGCAGTCGCCTCCTATCCACTCTGCATCGCAAGCCCTAAGAGATCATCAAGCGCATGCGCCACGATCAATGGCCACAAGCGGCCGGTTCGGGCAAACCAGTACGCGAAGATCAGGGCCATGGGCACGATCCCGACGACCCCGACGGCACCCTGGTAGAAGTGACAGAACACCCGGATGCCTGCACTGACGTTGATGGCGGTGGTGATGCCGCGGCGCTCCTTCAGCGCTGCGACCACATAGCCACAGACGAAAACCTCTTCGAACACCGGATTGACGAGACTGACCGCGAGCATGGCGGGCCATTCCAGTCGTCCTCCGACAAGGTGCGTCGATATCGCGATCTGCGCGAATCGAGGCCAGACCGCTACCACCGCCATTACGAGGACGACGTAGGCCAGGTAGTAGTACCCGATAAAGATCCCCACACCCACAATCGAGTCCCGTGCGGTCGGCCGAATTCCCAGCCGGTCGAGGGTCCACCCGCGTGCGCGCAAGAACATGGCGAGGATCGCCATCACCGCCAATTCGAAGAGCACAGTGCGGTAAAGCGCGGCATTCGTGATCGGCGGCGAAGTTCGGTGCACGAGGAGCTCGGGGAATAGCAAAGCCGCCAGGCTCCTCGGCACCGTCGCGCCGAAGGCGATCAGGAGCACGAGGACGAGTTCGGTCCTGCCGGACCAGCTGCGGATGCGCTCCCTCATCTTAAGGATTCTGCCTGATTGGGGTGAACTTCTGTCCATGCAGGGACCACATACTGGATTTCCGGTACCGCAACGCTAGATGGCACACAACCGGTGACGCCGAAGGTTACGCATCCGGGTTGCAACGGCAGGCGCATCGAGGCTACGCCGTCATTCAGCGGTATATTCGTCCTTGCCGGGGGCCGATTTCTCGAGGCAAGTCGCGCTCTCACCGGCGCGCATCGAAACGATGGTTTTGTTGAGAGAACCAACACGAGAGGTATGTGCATATGTACGACATGGCTAACATGAAAAAGCTGCCGGTAATGGGCGCGAAAGCACCTGCTGCATGGAAGGCTTTTCTCGCTTTCGATCAGGCCGCCCTCGCCGACGGCGTCATCCCGAAAAAATACAAGGAATTGATGGCGCTCGCGGTCGCGTTGACGACCCAGTGTCCCTACTGCCTCGAGATCCACCGGGAAGCGGCTGGCAAGGCGGGAGCCACCGAAGAGGAGATGGCCGAGGTCGCCTTTGTTGCAGCCGCCCTGCGTGCTGGCGCGGCGGTCACTCATGGAACACACCTGATGAAGGGTTGATTCCACGTGGACGGCGCGCTGCTGTTGCGCCGTCCACTACCGCTGGGTCCCTTGAAATTTCGGTTTATGAACCGAATTTCTAAGGTACGTCAGACGGCTTTCCGCGAGACGGAAGGGATCTACGCCGCCCAAACCGGATGATGAGCCAGCGATCTCTATTTTCGGATGCGCAAATCGGACCGCCGGGATTCGATTATCAACCCGAATTCCTCGGTGAGGACGCCGCGAGCGCGCTGCTCCTGGCAATTGCTGAGATGCCTTTGGCCGAAGCGGAATACAAGCAGTATCGCGCTCACCGGCGCGTCCTGCATTTCGGCGGCCGCTATGACTACAGCAGGAACGAGCTGCTGTCGGCCAACAATCCGTGGCCGGACATTCTGATTCCGCTTCGGGACCGCATTGCCGAGCGGGTGGGGATCGAACCGACCGCCTTCACCCATGCGATGTTCGCCGAGTATCGCCCGGGTACGCAGCTCGGCTGGCATCGTGATGTCCCGGACTTCGAGATCGTGGCCGGCGTGTCGCTGGGTGCCCCTGCAGTCCTGCAGTTTCGCCCCTACCCGCCGGTGGGAATAACACGCAAAGACGTGCTCAATGCTCACCTGGAGCCACGATCGATGTACGTTTTGCGTGATGCCGTACGCTGGAATTGGCAGCATCGGGTGCCACCAGTCACAGCGTTGCGCTATTCAGTCACCTTCCGGACGCTACGATCCCCACCCCGGCCGTGATCGACCGGGTCCCTCTTCCGGAGGGTACCAATCAGCCGGCGCAATGGGTTCAATAAGCGGCTCAGAGTCGCGAATTCGTGCGGAAGATCCCCAGAGCTCCGCCGGGAGCCAAGCTCCCAACGCGACAAACCCATCACGGACAGCCGTCCGCACCAAGGCAAGTCATGGTCAACGCCGTCACCCCCTCGAGCCGTCCCTTTGTCATTGCCTCGATCATGCTGGCGACCTTCATGGCGGCGATCGAAGGGACTATTGTCGCGACTGCGATGCCCAGCATCGTGGGCCAGCTCGGCGGCTTCACCTATTACAGCTGGGTGTTCTCCGCTTTCCTGCTGGCGCAGTCCACGACTACGGTCATCTACGGCAAGCTGTCGGACCTGTTCGGGCGCAAGCCGACCTTGATCGTCGGCATCGTGTTGATGCTGATCGGCTCACTGCTGTGCGGCTTTGCCTGGTCGATGACGTCGCTGGTCGCGTTCCGGCTGCTGCAAGGCCTCGGTGCCGGTGCGATCTACCCCATCACGATCACCGTGATCGGCGATCTCTACAAACTCGAGGAGCGGGGCCGGGTGCAGGGGATGATGGCCAGTGTCTGGGCGATCTCGGGAGTGCTCGGTCCCCTCGCCGGCGGGCTCATCGTCGGCCATTTCTCCTGGGCCTGGATCTTCTGGATCAATCTTCCGATCGGCGTTTTGACGATCATCGGCCTGGCACTCTTCCTGCGCGAAGCGGTGGAGACGCACAAGGCGCGGGTCGATTATCTGGGCGCGCTGCTGTTCTCCATTTCGGTCGGTTGCCTGTTGGTTCTCCTGACGGAGACTGACGCCGCCGCGTGGAAGCTCGCCGCGCTGGCAGCCCTGTTTGTCGCGACCGGCGCACTGTTCCTCTCCCAAGAGCGGCGCACGCCTGAGCCGATAGTATCGATCGAGCTCTGGGCGCGCCGCCTGATCGCGACTAGCAACGCCGCCACCCTGCTCGCGGGCATGGCATTGATCGGCCTGACGACGGTGCTGCCGATCTACGTCCAGGGAGTGCTGGGGCGCTCGCCCGTCGTCGCGGGCTTCACATTGACCGCACTGATTATCGGCTGGCCACTGACAGTGATGCTCTCCGGCCGCCTCTATCGCGCTTTCGGAATTCGGCGAACATTGCGGGTCGGCAGCGTCATGTTCCCGATCGGTGCATCGTTCCTGCTCTTCCTGACTCCACAGAGCAGCCCAGCGGTGGCAGCTGTTGGCTCCTTCCTGATGGGGTGTGGCATGGGCCTCATCAGCATCACCAGCATCGCGCTGGTACAGGACAGCGTCGAATGGTCCATGCGTGGAAGCGCCACCGCCTCCCTCATCTTCGCCCGCAGCCTGGGCAACACGATCGGCGCGACTGCGGTCGGTACGCTCCTCAACATCGGCATTGTGCACTTCAGCAGCGGAGCGCTCGCC
This sequence comes from Gammaproteobacteria bacterium, assembly GCA_028293765.1. Classification (GTDB taxonomy): domain Bacteria; phylum Pseudomonadota; class Gammaproteobacteria; order Steroidobacterales; family Steroidobacteraceae; genus 13-2-20CM-66-19. The sequence goes on along the minus strand of JAQGOG010000105.1, from coordinate 24,314 downwards.
GCGAGCCTGCACGACCTGCTGAATCAGCCGGCAGGGCTCGCGCAACTGTCGGGTAATCCCGGCATGCGGTTCATATTCGATCACGCCCTTCGGTGGAGCTTCGTCGGTGTCGTGGTCATCGCGATGCTTACCTTCATCGCCACCTGGCTCATTCCGGTCGCAAGCCAATCCGCCCGCGAGGCGCAACGGAACGCACCTGCTCAGCAGGCCACCTCGCATTGAGGGCGGGCGGCTGGCTCCGCAACAAAAGGGCTTGAGGCTCAGCTAACGCGTTGCCCCTGCTGATCGACGACCACCTCGCCGTCCTCCTTGGCAAAGCTCCCCTTCTGCGGCGCAGGAAGAATCTCGAGGACTACCTCGGAGGGCCGGCACAGGCGCGTCCCCAATGGGGTCAAGACAAAGGGGCGGTTGATCAGGATGGGATGCGCCATCATGGCATCCAGCAACTGTGCATCGGACAGCGACGGATCTGCCAGCCCCAGCTCTTGATAAGGAGTGCCTTTGTCTCGCAGCGCCTGCCGGACGGTGAGCCCGGCGGAGGAGATCATCGTCACCAGGGTTTCGCGCGTCGGTGGATCGCTCAGATACTCAATCACCGTCGGCTCGATGCCAGCATTGCGAATCATCGCCAGCGTATTGCGGGACGTGCCGCAAGCGGGGTTGTGGTAAATGGTTACTTCACTCATGAAACCTCTCCACTTCGTGCCAGTCAGGACCGCGGCGCTCAGGTTGACGCGCGGGTCTGTGAATTACGCCCTGCTGTCAGGGGACCAGGCGCTTAACCATGAACGCCGAGCTCGCCGGACAGATGTCGGCGAACTCGCGCGTGCCGCGAATTTCGGCGGGTGCGTTAGCTCGCTCCACCGGCGCGTAACCGTGGCGATGGAAGAATGATTCCGCAGTTGTCGTCAGGAGGAACAGCGACTGCGCGCCTTCGGCCCGCGCATGGGATTCCGCATGATCGACCAGCGCGCGCCCCAGTCCGCAGGAGCGGAAGGCCGGAATGACGACCAGTGACCGCAGCAGTGCATACGGTCGGCAGATCTCTACCCCGACGAGGCCGCTCAGTGCCACCGCCGATCCGCAATAGAAGAAATGCTCCAGGTGCGCCTCGGTAAGATCCGACGTCGGCAGCCCCACGCTCGAGAGCAGTGCGACCGCGGCGGGCAGCGATGGGCGCGACTGAATCAAAGGATTCGCCATAACAGGGCTCAGGCGGCCTTAGCTGTTTTCTTCGGGGACTTCTTGGCGACGCTGACACGCGCCGGGGCACAACTCGTCTCGCACACGGACGCTGTCCCTCCCTTGCCCCCACAGCAGTTCTCGGTCAGGTAGCCGACGAGGCCATTCATGACGTCGAAATCCGTCGAATAGATCAACTCGCGGCTCTTGCGCTGCTGTCTGATCAGTCCTGCTCGATGCAAATGCTGTACGTGGAACGTCAACGACGACGGCGGGAGCTTCAGACGCGTGGCGAGTGTGCCGGCATTGAGCCCCTCAGGACCCGCCTCGACGAGCATTCGATAAATGCTCAAGCGGTACTCGTGAGCCAGCGCCCCGAGCGCTGTGACGGCCTGACTGGAGTTCATGATCTATCCCTATTTCGAGGACGATCGAATTCTATGATGCGCTCGGCGCTGCGCGCCAGCATCTCCGGATGGATCACCTCCGTAGCAAGGCGTCTCACGGCGCCTCCTCGCTCGTACCAGCCGCGCGTGCCATTGACGATCCAGACAACCGTCAGCATCACGGGCACCTCAACCAGGACGCCCACGACCGTCGCCAACGCCGCACCGGACTTGAAGCCGAACAAACTGATGGCCGCCGCCACAGCCAACTCGAAGAAATTGCTGGCACCAATCAATGCGGAGGGGGCCGCGACACGGTGCGCCTCACCGGCGGCGCGATTCAGGAAATACGCCAGGCCCGCGTTGAAGTAGACCTGGATCAGAATAGGAACTGCCAGCAACGCGATGACCATCGGTTGCGCAAGAATCTCCTCGCCCTGAAAGGCGAACAGCAGGATGAGCGTCGCGAGGAGCGCCACCAACGAGGCCGGCTGCAGGGTGGCCAGCAGGCGGTTCAGGGCGGCATGACCGCGGCGAGCAATGAGCTGGCGCCGCACCGCTTGAGCGATGAACACCGGGATTACGATGTACAACACGACGGACAGCAGCAGGGTCTGCGAAGGCACGGTAATGGCCGACAGGCCCAACAGAAGTCCTACGATCGGCGCGAATGCGAAGACCATCACCACGTCATTCAGTGCCACCTGCGACAAAGTGAAATGCGGCTCTCCCTTGGTCAGCTGACTCCACACGAACACCATAGCGGTGCAGGGTGCGGCTGCCAGGATGATGAGACCGGCGATGTACGAATCGATCTGCGTGGCCGGCAGCAGCGGACGGAACAGGTAACCGACAAAAAGCCAGCCCAGCAGCGCCATTGAAAATGGCTTCACCGCCCAGTTCACGAATAACGTGACGCCGATGCCACGCCAGTGTTCCTTCACCCGATGCAGGGCCGCGAAGTCGATCTTCACCAGCATCGGTATGACCATGAGCCAGATCAGCACTGCGACGGGTAAGTTGACGTGCGCAACCTCCATCGACCCCACCGCCTGAAATGTCGCCGGAAACGCATGGCCCAGGGCAATCCCGGCGACGATGCACAGAGCGACCCAGAAGGTCAGAAAGCGCTCAAACAGTGACATTCATTAATCTCGGCGCGTGGGCTCAAGCGGATTGCGCAGGTTCGCGGATCGGGATGCAACACGGGCTCGCCGCAGCAGCTTTTTCCGGAGCCGGATCGCTGCCATATACTGTCGCTTCGCCCGTGGTGTGAAATGTTTCCCACTGGATGCCCTGCGGATCGGCGATCCAGCTCTTCTCGCTTTGCGCGTAACAGCAGGTCGTCGCCCCTTCTTCCAGAACCGGGCCCTCGGCGCGCTTGAGGCGTGCGTAGACTTCGGCGAGCTCGTTGCGATCCTCGACTTGCACTCCGAGGTGGCGAATTCCCGAAGCGCCACCCCGTTGGCTGATCGCGAAGTTCACTCGCGGGTCTTCGAGCATCCACTTCGCATAGTCGGACTTGAGAACCACGGGCGCGGCGGCAAAGAGCTCCTGGTAGAAGCGCACGGATTCATTCAGATCGTTGACGCTGACGTGAACATGCAGGCGTTTCATGGGGGTCTCCAGGCTTTAGTTTAACTTTCTACGTTTCGAGTATTATCGAAATACTCGGCGATCGACACCCGGATGTCAAGAATCTCGAGTCGAACCGTGCGTGCGGAATGCGCCGCTGCTTCGGGCGTTGGGCTTAACGTGACAAACGCACGCGGCGCGGCGCCACGGGCCGTACCCCTGGGCATGAGGGCGAGTCCGCGGCTGCGGCGTCGTCAATGCTTACAAAGACGCGCTAGACAGGTCTGCTGGCGCTCGATTGATCTTGTACGGCCGTCGCGTCAGGCGGCTTCCATGCCATACCGCTGCTTGAGGTCCGAGGCTGCTGGGGATGCCATGTAATCCAGCACGGCGCGCGCCGCTTCTGGCCTGGTGCTGCTCACGGAAACGCCGCCGGAAAACGTCGTGACAGTCTGGATCGCCGGCGGCAGCGGACCGATGACCTCGATGCCTGCAAGGCCCAACAGCTCGCTCAACTGCTGAAATCCGAGCTCGACCGTTCCGTTGGCAACCAGCGAGCCGACGGGCACACCCGGAGGCGGCACGACAATGCGGCTGCGGATTTCGCCTAAAATGCCCCAGCGCTCGAACAGCTTTTCCAGATAGATGCCACTCGGTCCGGTCGAAAAACTCAGGGTCTTCGCAGCCAACACCGCGCTTTTCACGCCCTCCTCGGTACCGATTCCCGGCTTGCGGGCGCCCGAGCGCACAGCAATCGCCACGCCCGACTTCACGAGATCCACGCGACTGCCGGCCACGAGCCTGTCTCCGATCAATTTATCGATTACGTTGGCCGCCAGAACGACTATGTCTACCGCCTCACCCGCCTGCACGCGCTTGGCGACATCGACTCCGCCCGCGGCCTCAGTTATCACCGTCTGAGCCGTGCCACGCTCGTATTGCGACACGAGCTCGCTCAGCACCTCGCGTGTGGCCATCGAGGAAAGCAGCTTTAATGGACTGGGAGGCATGGGTGACCCTGATTCATTGAATTAAAACCGAGCCACGAATTTACACTACTGCCTCCCCCGCACGCCTTACCAGCCGATGCCGTAGTCCTCCCCGTGGTTGCTGGAGCCGCCCCACATCGTTCCGTGCGCACGGTCGAGCTCGATCGCATTGATCGGACCCGAGCTGCGTTCCACGAAATCGAGCTTATACCCCATGTGCACGAGTTGGTCGCGCACCCACGGGGGCGTCGCAGTGTTGACCGTGAGCCGACCGGGTATCGACTCGTGCGCTCCGAAGGAGTCGCGCATCTGATAGCTGGTGATGTTCGCCGCCTCGGTGGCCTCCTGCGGCGTCATGCCGAACTCCACCACGTTGAGGAAAAACTGCAGCAGATTCTGATCCTGCGTATCGCCTCCCTGTACGGAGAACACCAGGAACGGCTTGCCGTCTTTCAGCGCCAAGGTCGGAGTGAGCGTCGCCCGCGGCCGCTTCCCGGGCTGCAGCACGTTGAAGGGATTGTCGTTGGCATCGAGATCGAAGCTCTGCATGCGTTGACTCAGACCGACACCCGTGTGACCTGCAATCACCGCAGGCGTCCAGCCGCCGCTCGGAGTCACTGACACCGCCCACCCTTTTTCGTCAGTGGCCTCGACGCTCGTCGTACCGAGCCTGAAGGTGCGGTCGTACTCCGCAAGCGCTGTCGGACTCCACTCGGCCTTCACGGGCGATGTTGCAGCGGGCATCTTGCTATGCCAGTTCCGCAGAATGGCGTTGAAGGGATTCGTGCCGTTCTGATACGGATACGGGTCGCCGGGGCGAATGTCCGGATCGTTGTGATCCGGCATAACCAGTTTTGCGCGCTCGCGCGCATAGTCCTTGGAGAGCAGTCCCTTGATCGGCGACGCCGGCGGGAAATCCGGATCGCCGTAATAGAAGTCGCGATCCGCGAAAGCGAGGTTCATCGCCTGGTACAGCGTGTGGATGTAGCGGGCGCTGTCATAGCCCATCGATTTGAGATCGAAGTTCTCCAGGATGTTGAGAGCCTGCAGCATCACGGGGCCCTGCACCCAGGTCGTGAGCTTGTATACCTCGATCCCTTTGTAGCTCGTGTGCACGGGTTCTTCGATGTGCACCTTCCAGTTCGCCAGATCCTCCATCGTGAAGAGGCCACCCTGCTCCCGGGTTCCGCGCACCAATTCCTGCGCAATGTCGCCTTTATAGAAGCGATCATAAGCGGCGTGGATCGCAGCCTTGCGATCCTTTCCGTGCGCCCGCGCCTGGTGCTCTGCCTCGACGAGTTTGCGCAGAGTCGCGGCGAGTTCGGGCTGACGGAAGACTTCGCCCGCATGCGGGCCTTCGCGCGCGTCACCGGGGTGAATGAGGAGCGTGCTCTTCGAATAAGGCCACTGCGCGATCTGGCCTTTATATTGCTCGATGGTGTCGGAGAGTTGCTGCTCCATCGGATAGCCATCGGCCATCTCGATGGCGGGCGCCAACACTTCCGCCAGACTCATCGTGCCGTACTCGGCCAGCATGGTCATGAGGCCGCCAGGGGTTCCCGGGGTGACGGCCGCCAGTGGACCGGATTCAGGCGGAACCTTCATACCCTTGTTTTGAAAGAACTCCGGCGTCGCTCCCGTGGGCGCGACACCCAGCGCATTGATGCCAATGACCTTTCCGGTGTTGGGGTTGTAGATGAGAGCCTGAGTCTCGCCGCCCCAGGAGAGTGTGTCCCACATCGTGGCAGTTGCGGCGATCATGGCGCAGGCGGCATCCACAGCGTTCCCGCCTTTCTGAAAGATCATCGCGCCGGCCGTCGCCCCCAACGGCTTACCCGTAACGGCCATCCAGTGCCGACCGTGCAGCGCGGGCTTCTGGGTGCGCGCTTGCGCGTCCGGCACCGCCAATCCGGTTAACACCGCCGCGCAAACGAACGCCGCGAGCCGCTGGACCGCTGCTGCTCCCATTCCCATGCGATCGCTCCTCTTAAAATGCTTTTTATAAAGCCTTGGCCGGCGATTCAGCATACATCACACGCGAGCCGCCGCCTCAGACGAGATTCAGCTGCCACGAGACTCCAAATCGGTCATTCACCCAGGCGAACTGTCGGCTGAAGCCGTAGTGGTCCAGTGCCATGAGGACCGCGCCGTCCTGTGCCAGCGCCTCTGTGAGGCGGCTGATGTCGTCCTGCGAATCGCAGTCGACAAATAATGAGAACGCTGGCGTGAACGTGAAATTGTGTTTCACCACGCTATCGGTACACATAACCGTCTGTCCGCCGATGCTGAAGAGGGCCCTTTTCACCGACCCGTCGGCGCCGGCCTCGCCCGGGCCATACCGCGCGATCTCGAGGATCTTCGCCGCCTGGAACAAGGAGAGGTAGAAGTTCATCGCCTCCTCTGCCTGACCCGTGAACATCAGGAAGGGTCGAACCATTTCGCTCATGATCGGGCTCCTTGCTCGGCAGCTTAAATCGAAGTTAACCGCGAAAGCGGGTTCGGGAAATCCCCGTCCTCCCGTATCCTAGGCACTACCGGTCGCCTGCGGGCAACCCTGAGACTTTTCCTCCCCAGGACTACTGAAATACGACGAGATGAGTATCCAAATCAAGCTGAGCGCAGCGGCTTTAGCCGCCTGTCTGATGGTCCTCCTTGTGGCGAACGCCGAGTCGCCGACACCCAAGACGCCGATCACGCATGAGAAGCTTTGGATGATGAAGCGCGTCGGCACGCCCGTCGCAAGCCCCGATGGCAAATGGGTGGTCTTCTCCGTCATGGAGCCTTCCTACGATCCTGACAAAGAAGTCAGCGACCTGTGGATCCTGCCCGCCGACGGAAGCGCCTCGCCGCGCCGCCTGACCAACACCAAGGCGACCGAGAGTGGCCCCAGCTGGTCGCAAGACAGCCACAGCATCGCCTTCGCCACCAAACGGGAAGGAGACGAGGTCGAACAGATCTACGTTCTCGATCTCGTTGCGGGCGGCGAGGCCCGCAGGCTCACCGATTTCTCCACCGGCGCCTCGAACCCGAAATGGCGCAACGACGGCAAGGCGATCCTCTTCGAGTCGAGCGTTTATCCCAACGCCTTGGACGACGACGCCAACCGGAAGATCGCCGCCGAGCGCAAGGAGCGCAAATACAACGTCCGCGCCTACGAGCACTTCCCGGTTCGCTACTGGAACCAGTGGTTGGACGAGCGCCAGCCGACCATCATGGTGCAATCACTGGAACCCGGCTCGCAGCCGAAGGACATCCTTTCCAACACCGCCCTGGCACACACCTCGGGCTTCTTCGGCGTGGAGGACCCGACGAGTATCAGGGGCTCCCTGGCGCCGGTCTGGACTCCCGACGGCAAGGAAGTGGTGTTTACGGCGACGACGGAGCGTTGGAACGCCGCATTCGCCCATGTGGGCCACCACCTCTATCGCGTAGCGGCCGAGGGCGGCGCCGAACCGAAGATCGTCACCCCCGCCTCCGGCGAGTATCAGGATGCGAAGTTCAGTCCCGACGGCAAGGCGTTGTTCTTCAAATACGCGCCGCAGGATGATGCGATTTATGCCCTGGCTCGCCTGACTAAAGTCACCTGGCCCGCCGGCGGTGCAGCCGCCCTCGTCACGCGCGACTTCGATCGCGAAAACGAAGGATACGCATTCACACCAGACAGCCACCTCGTCTACCTGCTCACGCCAGACGCAGGCAAGGAGAACCTCTACCGCGTGCCCGCCGACGGCGGCAAGCCGACGCTGGTGATAGAGCCGGCGGCTGGCGGCTATACGTCGCTCGTCATTCCGCAAAAGACAGCCAAGCCGGAACTGATCGCGACTTACGGCAGCTCCGTCAGTCCCGTCGAAATCGTACGCATCGATCCGGCAACTCGCAAGCATACGAACCTCACGAACATCGACACGTCTGCGGCGGCCGCGATCGATTGGCAACCGCCGGAACATTTCTATTTCACCAGCGCCAAGGGCCGCAACATCCACAACATGATCGTGCTGCCGCCGGCTTTCGATCCTGCCAGGAAGTACCCGCTATTGGTGTTCATCCACGGTGGCGCGGCGTCCAACAATCCCGATCAGATCGGCCTACGCTGGAACTACCACCTCCTCGCTGCGCCGGGATACGTCATCCTGATGACCGACTACACCGGCTCGACCAGCTTCGGTGAAAAGTTCGCGCAGGCCATCAAGCTCGATCCCTTGAAAACGCCCGGCGATGAGATCAACCAGGCGGTCGACGAAGCGCTCAAACGTTATCCGTTCATCGATCGAGGACGGATGTGCGCCGCCGGCGCGAGCTACGGCGGCCATCTCGTCAACTGGATCGAAGCCACCACCACGCGCTACAAATGCCTCGTCAGCCATGCCGGCGAGGTCGATCTGACCACGCAATGGGGCGAGAGCGACTCTATCTATGATCGCGAGCTCACCAACGGCGGCCCTCCTTGGGCGGGCAATCCGATCTGGCGCGACCAGAGCCCGATCACCTATGCCGCGAACTGGAAGACGCCGCTGCTGTTGAGCATAGGCGAACGGGATTTCCGGGTTCCCATCGGCAACACGCTCGAGAACTGGAGCACGCTCCAGCGAATGCATGTGCCGAGCCGCCTCCTCGTGTGGCCGGACGCCTGGCACTGGATCCTGAAGCCGGAAGACAGCCGCCACTTCTACGAAGAGGTGCACAGCTGGCTTGGCAGGTACCTGAAGAACGAGACGCCAGCGGCATCCGACTCGAAGCACTAGGTTGAACTCAACACACCGGCATCGCTTCAGGCCGAGCCGCGGCAGCCGCGAGGCACCTGGGTAAAAGGCTGGATCTATGGCGGCGCGGTGTGGACCTGAACGCGGCCGCCCTGCGCGTTCCCGCCCCGGCTGCCCGGGCGCGAGCGAACTGACGAGCCTTTAATTTCCTGGCTTCAGATCCTCGCGCCCGCCGCGCCAATTGCGAGTCGTTCTCGCTTGAACTAAGGTGGCTCCAATCCCGTCGGCGAGGCGCGAACCATGTTCAAACGGACGGCCACGAAACTGATCGCGAGATGCTGGTTTGCCTTGAGCGTGCTGGGATGCGTCGCAGCCTTTGCTGATCCGCCCGCCGCCAGCACTCGACCACCCGACAGCGGACGTTACACATTCTCGTGGCAGCTGGGACCAGACGCGCCCTCTCCGCGCGGTGGCACGACACACGGCCCAGCGGTCACTCTCGACACGAACTTCGCCGCGACGTGGCGGGCACTACAAGAGCCGCGCTTGTCACCTTTTGAGCGAGATCGACGAGCGATTCTCGCGATGGCGGGCGACTATCGTGTCACGTTCGATTTCCTCGAGATCGCGGACTTTCCGCCGGACGCGAAACGCGACAAGCCGTATCAGTCGTGGGGCACCGAGCGCATCTACGTCGATAACGACACGGGCTCGTCCATCAGTCTCGTCCACATCCTCGAAATGCGCATCGTGCAGGAAGACGGCTCGACCAGCGACCCCATCGTGACCAAGCACTGGCGCCAGACGTGGGAATACGAGCCAAAAGAGTTGGTCGAATTCAAAGGCCGCGAGCGCTGGGAGCGGCGTAAGCTCAGTTCGGCGGAGCGCAAAGGGGAATGGTCTCAGACCGTTTACCAGGTCGACGAGTCCCCTCGCTATGCAAGCGTTGGCCGCTGGAGCCACTCCAGCAGTTTCTCGACATGGCTCAGCGGCGACACCTGGCGCCCGCTTCCCCGGCGCGAATGGAGCGTGCGCAAGGATTATCAGGTGCTGCTCGGAACCAATCGGCACACGATCACGCCCACTGGATGGCTGCAGGAGGAGAACAACCTGAAGGCCGTGTTGACACCGGACCGCGCAATCGATGCCGCAAATCCCTATGTTGCGCGCGAGTACGGCGTGGCACGGTACTCGCGCATTAGCGGCGGCGATTTCGCGGCTGCCGACGAATACTACCAACGGACACGGCACTTCTGGGAAAACGTCGTGACCGCCTGGACGGCCCTGTTTCGCGATCACTCGCAGATATCCCTGCGCGCCCCGGTCGACCAGGCGGGCCTGTTCCAAAAGCTGTTTGAATACGCAGATCAGATCGCGGCAGGCACTACGCCACACACGCCTGCGGATGCAGTCATCCACGACTCGCTGAAGGATATGGGAGCGCCGGCCGGATAGGAACGACCTCGAGGCGTTGTCCACTCGCTATTGTCCCTCCTATTAAACCAAGCCATCGCTGCTGGCTCGCGGTTCGACGCTTGTCAGTTGCGACGAAAAGCAAAGTCGTGGAGTTGCGGGAAGGAACCGAAGGGGGCTCCGTCCGTTATCCATTGGCGATGCACTCCTGCCGGGCTCGAGTCCCACCTGAGCGGCCGCTTGTGAATTGGAGCCTCAGATACGTAAAAGTTCCTATGTCCAAGGATCCAATGGTCAAAGGCTCGCTGACCCCCTCGCATCTCGCGGCCATAGTCGAATCCTCTGACGATGCCATTATCAGCAAGCGACTCGATCTGACGATCGTGTCGTGGAACCAGGGTGCCGAACGCCTCTTTGGCTATCGGGCCGAGGAAATGATCGGCACGCCGATCATTCGGATCATTCCCGAAGAGCTGCGGCACGAAGAGGCGGAGATTCTCGCCAAGCTGCGGCGCGGCGAGCGAATCGATCACTACGAGACCGTACGCATCGCCAAGGACGGCCGACGCGTCGAAGTCTCGATCACTGTCTCACCCGTGCGTGATGAGGAAGGCAACATCATCGGCGCATCGAAGATTGCCCGGGACGTCGGGGTGTTCAAGCAGGCGGAGCGCGCACTCAAGGAGGAAGCACGCGCTCTGGAAACATTGAATCGAGTCGGCCACGCGGTCTCCGCCGATCTCGAGTTAGAGCGCATCGTGCAAACGGCGACGGATGCGGCAACCGAGCTGGCAGGCGCCGCGTTTGGCGCGTTTTTCTACAACGTGCAGGACAAGGACCAGGAGTCGTACTGGTTATATACACTCTCAGGGGTCTCGCGCGATCAGTTCGAACGGTTCCCCATGCCGCGCGCAACGGCAGTATTCAGCCCCACGTTCAAGGGCGAAGGTGTCGTTCGCTCGGACAACATTCTGCAGGACCCGCGCTACGGACACAGCGCTCCCTACAATGGCATGCCGCCGGGACACCTGCCGGTCTGCAGCTATCTGGCGGTGCCGGTGGTGTCCCGCACTGGAGCCGTCATCGGCGGGCTCTTTTTCGGGCACCCGGAGCCCGGTCGGTTCACCGAGCGCGCGGAGCGACTGGTATCCGGCATCGCCTTTCAGGCGGCGACGGCCCTCGACAATGCACGCCTGTACAAGGGGGTGCAGGATGAGCTCGCCGCACGGACAGCGGCCGAGTCGGCTTTGCGTGACACCGAAGCGAAGCTGCGAGCGGCGGTTGCCGAGCGCGAACAGCTGCTCGAGTCCGAGCGCTCGGCGCGTTCGGAAGCCGAGCGCCTGGGCCACATGAAGGATGAATTTCTCGCGACGTTGTCGCACGAGCTGCGCACGCCGCTCAACGCGATACAGGGTTGGGCCACGGTCCTCCAGAAAGGCAACCTGAGCGCCGCTGAGCGTCAGCCCGGGTTGGATGCGATTGAACGCAATGCGCGCGCGCAGGCGCAAATCATCAATGACCTGCTCGACATGAATAGGATTGTCGCGGGCAAATTCTACCTCGAAGTACAGTCGATGCATTTTCACGAGGTGATCACCGCGGCCATCGAAGCCGTCAGGCCGTCGGCCGACGCGAAACGTCTGCGCATTCGCACTATGCTGGATTCCGGCATCGGCGCGACCCGTGGCGACCCCAATCGCCTGCAGCAGGTCATGTGGAACCTGTTGGCGAACGCGGTGAAGTTCACTCCCGCCGGCGGCTTCATTCAAGTCGTGCTCGAGCGTGTCAACTCGCACGTCGAGATCATGGTGCAGGATAACGGCACCGGCATTTCTGCCGACTTTCTGCCCTATGTGTTCGATCGATTCCGCCAGGCCGACGCGTCCGCGTCGCGCCGTCACGGGGGCCTGGGACTCGGCCTCTCGATCGTGAAAAACCTGGTCGAGCTGCATGGCGGCTCGGTGCGCGTCAGAAGTCCCGGCCAGAATGAAGGTGCGACATTCGTCGTGTCATTGCCGATCATCAGCGTCGATTCGGATCGACGCACGCCTGTCAGTACGCGGGACAGCCTCGAACGGGAGCTCGTAGCCATCGAATTACCTCGGCTGGATAACGTTCGCATCCTCGTTGTCGACGACGAACCCGACGGGCGCGCCTTATTGAGCCGCATCCTGCAGGAGCGCGGCGCCATTTCTGTCTGCATCGGTAGCGCACAGGGCGCTCTCGAATCGCTGCAGGCTCAGACGTTCGACATACTATTGAGCGACATAGGATTGCCGGAGCTGGATGGCTACGCGTTAATACGGCGCGTGCGCGCAATGGATACGCCCGCATGCCGGATTCCGGCGATCGCCGTCACAGCGTACGCCCGCGCGGAGGATCGGCAGAGATCCCTGCTGGCGGGCTATCAAATGCACATCGCGAAGCCGCTCGAGGCGCCGGAGTTGATCGCGGCAATCGCCAGCCTGCTCAAAGTCTGGGGCAACTGAGGCTGCTGCTGCACGGACTGTTCCGTTTGCTGCCGCGAGCCGCGGCCGGTGTTACAATCGACTATGGAATTTCGCTCGTGACACTACCGCCCGTCGAAAAGGTGTTTATCTCGGCCGACTCGTTGCTGCGCGATTCGATGCAGCTTGCCGCGCAAATCGTCCGTAGCGGCTTCCGCCCTACTTTCCTGGTCGCCATCTGGCGCGGGGGCGCGCCCATCGGCATCACCGTGCAGGAAATTCTCGAATACCACGGGGTGGAGGCGGATCACATCGCGATCCGCACCTCCTCCTATACCGGCATCGACACACAAGCCAAGACCGTGCGGGTACACGCCGTCGATTACCTGGTCTCGCGCCTGACATTCGAGGACGAGCTGCTGCTGATCGACGATGTGTTCGATTCGGGGCGCAGCCTCGAAGCCGTCATCGCGGACCTCAGCCGGCGCTGCCGCCGCAACCTGCCGGCCAAGATCCGGATCGCGACCGTGTACTACAAGCCGGCCCGCAATCGCAGCGCTCTGAAGCCCGACTACTTCGTCCGGGAGACGAACGACTGGCTCGTTTTCCCGCACGAGATCCAGGGGCTGACACGTCAGGAAATCCTCGACCACAAGCCGGTCGAAGCGAGCTTCTTCGATACCGAATAGCCTGGCCTTGCGAGCGTCAAGCGGTCGCGACGAACTGATCTATTCTCCGCATCCAGACGCCCACCTCGGCGGCGGACAGGAACGATGCGCGGATCGAATTGCGTGCGAGCTGTACAATCTCGGCTCGCGACAACTCCAACGCCCGGTACACCGCCAGGTAGTTCTCTGCGACGTAGCCGCCGAAATATGCCGGGTCGTCGGAATTCACGGTCACGCACACGCCAAGATGGAGAAGTCGCTTGAGATTGTGGTCCTGCATACGCTCAAAGACTTTCAGCATCACGTTGGACAATGGACAGACAGTCAGCGGGACCTGCTCACGCACTAGCCGCTCGATGAGCGCCGCATCCTCCTCGCACCGGACGCCATGGTCGATCCGGCTCACTCCGAGGACGTCCAGAGCCTCGCGAATGTAGTCGGGCGGCCCCTCCTCCCCGGCGTGCGCGACAGTCAGGAACCCCTCGCGCCGCGCTCGCGCGAAAACCGAAGCAAACTTCGCTGGAGGATTGCCGGATTCCGCCGAATCCAGGCCCACGGCCGAAATCGCTGCAGCATGCGGAAGCGCCTCTTCGAGCGTCTGCATCGCATCAGCTGCACTCAGATGGCGCAGAAAACACAGGATCAGCCGATGCGTGATGCCGAAGGCGCGCTCGCCATCGACCAGGGCGCGCCGAATGCCACCGATCACGGCAGCCATGGGTACGCCGTGCGCCGTGTGCGTCTGCGGGTCGAAAAAGATCTCCGCGTGCACCACTCCCTGGTCGTGTGCCTTGCACAAATAAGCCCAGGTCAGCGCATGGAAATCGGACTCGTCGCGCAGTACCGCCGCGCCGGCGTAATAGACATCGAGGAACGACTGCAGGTCGTCGAAGTTGTACGCGTCCCGTAGGGCCTGCACCGACGAATAGGGCAGCAGCACCCCGTTCTTATGCGCAAGCTCAAAGACCATCTCCGGCTCGAGAGTGCCTTCGATATGCAGATGCAGCTCGGCCTTCGGCAATCCACGAATGAACGATCCGATGGACCTGATCACAGTACTGCGCGTCGCCCCAATTTGCGGACGGCGCCCTCGACGCCTTCCACGTACCAGTCAATGGACATGAGTTGCTGATCGCTCAACGCGCGACGCGAATGCGACGTTGTATCTCACAAAACGTACCGCACGTCACTAGCATTTGCCGAACGACTGGAATTGTCGAGGCTGTGTCACACGGCCTCGGTCGAGTTCGATGGAAGCGTTCCACGCCCCGGCAAAGCCGTGCCTGGGCGATGCGCGCAATGATGCGTTTCTCGCCAGGGCGGAACAACATTTTTATTGCGCCTGCGGAACGCCCGTCCGGAGATCGCATTTCTTCACGGCTACGTGTCCCCAGCTCGTGTCGCTATTTCACGAAGATCGCATGAACAAGTGGCTGTGTGGGTGGATACTCCTTTGCGCAAGTCTGCGGACTTGCGCCTGGGCAACAATGTATGAGCTGCCCGCAGATAGCTCAGCCGTGATAGGAACTGACGAGCGTACCAAGTCGACATACCAGGATACTTTGCTCGATATTGCACGCCGTTACAGCGTCGGATACGAGGAGATCATTCGCGCCAATCCCGGCGTCGATATCTGGATGCCTGGCGAAGGAACGAACATCACGTTGCCGGGTCGCCACATCTTGCCGCCCGGACCCCGCGAGGGCATCGTGGTCAATCTGCCCGAGCACCGCCTTTACTACTACCCAAAGCCGACAAAGGAGGCGAAGCCCGTTGTGCTCACCTTTCCGGTGAGCATCGGCAGCACGTCGTGGCACTCGCCGCTTGGAGAGACTCGAATCGTAGCGAAGGAGAAACACCCCAATTGGTATCCGCCGGAGGCGGTCCGGCAGGAGCACATGGCCGCGGGCGACCCGCTGCCGAAGGTTGTTCCACCCGGACCCGATAATCCGCTCGGTGAATTCAAGATGCGCCTCGCGGCAGGCGACGGCAGCTACGAGATTCACGGGACCAACAATCCGGTTGCGGTGGGAATGGCCATCACCCATGGATGCATCATCATGTACCCGGAGGATGTCGCCGCTCTGTTCCCATTGGTGCCGATCGGCACCAAGGTGTCACTGCTCAACGAGCCGATCAAAGTCACGTACGTCAGTGGCGACCTCCTGCTGGAAGCTCATCCCGCGGTGGACAGTGAGGGCTGGTCGGTTGAGCCCGACCTGGAGCTCCTGTCGCAGCACCTCGAGCGCGAGCTGGGAAGTGATACCGTGGCGATTCATTGGGATCTTGCGCGGGAGGCGCTGCACTCGGCGACTGGCATTCTGACGCTCGTCGGCTTGGAAGCAGATGGTCCGATACCCGTCCCCCAATCTATGGAAGTCGCCACGGTCACGCACACCCAACCGTGATCGGCGGCGCCGGAAATGCAGCCTGATTGAAGGCCGCGCCCCTGCTGCCAGCTCCGACTCAGGTCTCCCCGCTGAATCCAATCGTCACTGAGTTGCGTCCCGTCACGATTCGCTGACGACGACCCAGAACCCCTCGTTCCCCGCATCTTGACAGCGTGAATCCCATGCCCGTTGCGCTGCGCTGTAGAATACGTCTCGGCTGAGCCGTGTTGAGGTATGACTGTGACTGAGGATCTGACGGGTTGGAAATCTCGCCCCGCTCCGGAGCGACGAATTCTGGACGGGCGCTACGCGAGGCTCGAACCGCTCGAGGCAGAGCGCCATGGCGACGGTCTATTCGAGGCGTCCACGGCTATCGATGCAGATGCCCGCTTCCGCTACCTCTTCGAATATCCGCCGACGAGTCGTGATGCGTTCGCGCCGTGGCTCGAAAAAGCCCAGTCGAGCAACGATCCCCTGTTCTTCGCAGTCATCGACAAGGCGAGTGGCAAGATCGCGGGCCGCCAGGCATTGATGCGCATCGACACTCAATTTGGCGTCATTGAAATCGGCTCCATCTATTGGGGACCGCGGGTGGCGCGCACGCCGGCCGCAACCGAGGCGCAGTTCCTGTTCGCACGCTACGCGTTCGACGAGCTTGGGTATCGCCGTTATGAATGGAAATGCCACAATCTGAATGAGCCCTCAAAGCGTGCCGCGCTACGCTTTGGTTTCAAAGCCGAAGGTGTGTTTCGTCAGCACATGGTTTTCAAGGGTGGCAATCGCGATACGGCCTGGTTTTCGATCATCGATGAAGAATGGCCGGCGCTTCGCAAAGCTTACGAAGGCTGGCTCGATCCATCGAACTTTGACACAGGCGGACAACAAAGGCGGAGGCTGGAGGATTTCAGAAAGGACTTCGGCGCCGCTTAAGTGCCTAGGGTGTCAATGGTAGGCCAGGAACGCGTCGCAGTGAGTACCGAGGTGAGTGTTGCCGACCGGCAGGGGCAGGGTGATCACGAGCGACAGAACCTAAGGACGGTCGCCTCGCGCAGGCGAGTTCAACCGCTTGGCTTCGCCGTGCCATTCGCCAGGAGCGCCTGCAGAGCTTCGATCTCGGCAGGTTTGACAAGGTGAACATCAAAGCCCGCGGCGCGGGCCGCGTTACGATCTTCTTCGCGTCCGTAGCCGGTCATCGCCACGAGGTACAACGGCGCGTATCGAGGCTCTCCGCGCAAGCGCCGCGCCAACTCGTACCCGTCGATGCCCGGCAGTCCGATATCCACCAGCGCAAGGTCTGGCCGGAAGCGCTCGGCCAGCGCAAGGGCGTTCGGTGCATCTCGAGCAACCGCGATCTCGTGGCCCAACGAGCGTACGACGAGCGCCAACGCGTCCGCGGCGTCCACGTTATCTTCGATGATGAGCACGCGGCGCGTGCGCGCGTTCGGATCTCTGGATTGTGCTTCAGAACCGCTCGCCAATCGCGGCGCGACGGCAGAGGGGTGCAGAACCGGCAGCCGCACGATAAATTCACTTCCCTGACCAAGCCCGCCGCTGCGCGCCTCGATGCGCCCGCCGTGCAGTTCCAACACCCGGCGTACCAGCGTGAGGCCAATGCCGAGTCCGCCGCCTGATTGCGCAAGCGACCGATCCACCTGTGAGAACAGATCGAAGATGCTTTCGCGCGTGTCCGGCGCGAGACCGATGCCGTTATCGCGCACGCTCAAGAGGGCCTCGCCATGATCTTGCGTCAGTTTCACCGCGATCCGGCCGCCGGAGGCCGTGTATTTCGTAGCGTTGTCGAGCAGGTTTGAGACGATCTGTTCCAACCGAACCGGATCGCCGTCGATCCACACGGGGTTTTCCGGCAGCGTGAGCGACAGCTCCTGTTGGCGCTGCTCAATGTGCAGGCGGCTCGCCGCCGCCGTGTGCTCAACGAGGGAACCGAGATCCACCGGTTCGCGCTTGAGCTCGATGAAGCCGCGGCTGATTCGCGCCACGTCCAGCAGCTCATCGACGAGCCGAACCAGTCGGCGCGTCTGCCGCTCGATCATATCGTACAGCTGCGGCGCGGTGGCGGCGCTATCGCCCCGTCGCAACAGCTGCACTGCGTGCGTGATCGGCGCCAGGGGGTTTCTGAGCTCATGGGCCAGCATGGCGAGAAACTCATCCTTGCGTTGCACGTCTTGCGCCAGACGGTCCGCGCGGGCTTTGCGCGCGGTGACGTCCGCCATCGCCAGCAAAATCATCTCTGGACGCCCCTCATGGCCGCGGATCTTGCGGGCATTCAGACGCATCGTCCGCACGCCAATGCCTGGGAACGAGCGGTCGACCTCGAAGTCGATGAAGGACTCATTGTGAATCAGCACTCCGGCAAGGCCGGCGCGCAGCGTCGGAATATTCCACTGACCGTCTCCGAGGTCGTAGAGCAGGCGGTCCTCGGTCTCCTCCGCTCGGGTGTTGAAGTCGGCGTAAAAGGCACTGTTGGCGCGCACGATCTTGAGTTTGCCGTCCAGTACCAGCAACGGCTCCAGAACGGTCTCTATGATCGTGTCGGCAAAATCGCGCGCGTACTCGGCGATCTCCCGCGCCTGATGGACCTCGGTGTTGAGCCCGCCGAGCTCGTGGTTGCGATTGCGCAGCTCATCATTCGTCGTCGTAAGCTCCTCGTTCGCCGATTGCAGCTCTTCCTTCGCCGTCTCAAGCTCTTCATTGGTGCTCTGAAACTCCTCATTGGCCGAGAGCACTTCCTCGTGCGCGGACTTCAGCTCCTCTTTGACCGCCTCGTTTTCCTCCATGATGGCCTGCCAATAGGCGCGCATGGCGGCGGTTTCACGCTCCAATTGTCCGAGGCGCGAGTCCTTTTCCGACTCGGGCAGCGCGCTCGCGGCCGGCTGTTGCGCGCGGCGCGCGCTGCCCCCACGCGAGGCGTCCTCAAGCAAAATCAAATAGCCCCGCTCGGTGCTCGAGCGTTTGAGCGGGATCACCTCGATGACCACGTCCCGCCGCTCATCGAGCCGCAGTCCCTCCCGGCGCACCGGCGCGCCGCTCTCGCGTGCCGCCTGGATGGCCGGTGTAATCTCCACCAGCAGCTCGGGACGTGCGACGCGATGCAAGTTCAGGCTCGGCGCACCGCTGGCATGCTCGAGGTAGGGGCCCGTCTCCCCCCGGAACTGCAGAATATTGAGCGCCTCATCGACCAGGAGGCTCGCCGGTGCGAACCGCGCCAACAGCAACCGATCCGCCTCCCGCTGGAGTGAATCCACCTCCAGTGGGATTGCGGAGTCGCCGGGTGCCGCCTCCCCGGGCCGACTGTAGGGGGGGCCGCCCGGTTGCGCGAGATCCAGGCCAACACCCGGCACGGCTGGCTTGCGCGAATAAAGTCGATGATGCTGGTCCGCGGGCTCGAAGAGGTTCGAGGCCTGACCGACACTCTCGGAGGGCCCGAGCAGCAGAAAGCCGCCGGGCCGCAGTGCGTAGTGAAAGACCTGCATGGCGCGACGCTGTGCGACCGCGTCGAGGTAGATGAGCAGATTGCGGCAGCTCACCAGGTCCAGGCGGGAGAACGCCGGATCGCGGGTCACATCATGCCGCGCGAAGATGCATAGATCGCGGATGCTTTTGGCGATGCGGTAATGGTCGTTCTCTTTAGCGAAGAAGCGTTCCAGGCGCTCGCTCGAGACCTCCTGATCAATACTGTCGAGGTAAATGCCCGCGCGCGCTTTTTCGATCGCCGCTTCACTCACATCGGTGCCGAAGATCTGGATCTGCGCCGGCGCGAGCCGATCGCGCAGGCACTCCATGAGCGTTATGGCGATCGAGTAGACCTCTTCGCCGCTGGCGCAGCCGGGAATCCAGATCCGGATGGGCGTTTTGGGCGCGCGGCGCTCGCACAGACTCGGAAAGACCCGCAGCGCGAGCCCTTCAAAGGATTCGGGATCGCGAAAAAACGTGGTGACTCGAATGAGGAAATCCTGATAGAGCGCGGCAGCCTCGGCGGCATCGGTGTCGATGAGCCCAACGTAGTCGGCCAGCGTCTCGGTCTTTTGCAATGCCATTCGGCGTTCGAGACGGCGGCGCAGCGTGCTGCGCTTGTAGTGCGCAAAATCCACGCCGTGTACGCTGCGCAGTCGGCGAAAAATGCGCTTTAGGCCCTCTTCCTCTGTCGCGTTGGGCCCCTGCCCAGGCTCCCCGGGAGGCGGGGGCGACGCTGGGACCGCGCGCAGGTACGGATGACGACTGAGGCGCATGAGCTCCTGAGCGATCTGTTTCGGGCGCAGCACGAAATCCACGCACCCGGTTTCGATGGCATGCCTGGGCATGCTCGGAAACTTCGCCGAGCTCGGCTCCTGGGCAAAGGTGATGCCTCCGGCCTGCTTGATGGCTTGGATACCCAGCGCGCCGTCGCCATCCCCGCCCGACAGCACCACCCCGATGGCACAATCGGCCCGCTCTTCAGCCAGCGAGGTAAACAGAATGTCCGCCGGATGATGCAGCCCGCTCGCGCGGGGAACCACACGAAGGTGGCCATCCACCACCGTGAGAGTGGCATTCGGTGGAATTACGTAGACGTGGTCCGGCTCGATCGCCAAACCATCCTGCGCCGCAAGCACTGTCAGGGGCGTCTTCTTCGTCAGGATCTCTACCAGCAGACTCTCGTGGTCCGGGTCCAGGTGTTGAACTGCGATATAGGCCAACCCGCTCTTGGAGGGCAGCGCGGCCAGCAGTTCGGTGAGCGCCTCGAGACCGCCTGCGGAGGCACCGATGGCAACGATGGGAAATGTCACGGGGCTCCTGATGGGGGCACTCGCGCCTGGCGGGCTGTTCAGGGAGTCTTTACCTATCGGGGTGGCGCGTCTAGCCTGCGAATCAATACTGTCGCCGAATCGAGACGCGAGGCGCCTGGCGCGCGCCGCAGCAGGCGCTTGCGTAGGCGAGCGGTATCGATTTGGACCATTTCAGAACTCCTGACCGATGGCTATGGCCTCCTCGCCGCTCATCCGGATCCTACCGGGCTGATCGGCCGAGGGCCTGCTGCAGGGTAAGACCATCAGCGCTGCCCTGTCGATACCAGCGCCGTGCGGCCTCGATGAGCGCCCGGCTCACAAACGGCTCGAATTCCTCCCGTTTCCCGCAGCACAGCGTCCGGGGATCACACCCGCGGGTGTGCAGGCAGCGCTGCGGCTAGCGTCACGGCTTTGCCCGCGGCACCCGCGCGCTGACATCGTGCTGTTGTAGTCGCGCGAAGTCGTGTGGCAGGAGATCGGTTGCGGTCCTGTTGGTAGCTGCCGCAAGTTTCGCCGATTCGCGTAGGTGACTGCCTCGCGCAGTTTTCCAAACAGTGGCACCTCGCGTTCGAGGGCTTGGAACTTGCGTTGCAGCCGTTTCAGAACGGGCTTCGTCTTGGGAAACACGAAGACCCCGAATTCAGGCGCTGTGCGCCTGCAAACGGGGCCTCCCTGTCAAAGTTGCATTACTTCGGCAGCCACGATCGCGCAAACGAGCTCTTGCCGTCCGTGTAAGTCGTCCACACGGCGTGGGTCTGCGGATCGACGGCCACGTTCTTCGCCGTTGCCGCGGTGCTCAGCTCGCCAACAGTCACAACGGAAGCACCGGCTGTGCTGACGACCGACATCTTGTCGGCCCCGGCGCAGTAAACGAAATGCTTCACCGGATCAAAAGCGATCTGATCCACCTTCGCCACGATGTCAACCGAGCCTGTAACCTTGCCGCTCGTCGTGTCGATGACCGACAGCTTGCCGTTACCACCGGCCGAGAACAAACGATGATTGGCGGTGTCGAGAGCCAAACCATGCGGCTGGCTCGCGGGCGCGGTCCCCCATTCGGCAACCGTCTTGTTGGTGGCCGGATCGATGACGGCCACCTTGTCGGCACTCTTGATATTCAGATAAATCCGGTCGGTGCTTTCATCGTAGACCATGAACTCCGGAACGCCGGGCACCGCGATAGATGCCACAACCTTCCCCGCCGTCGGATCGATGACCCAGACATTCGCTCCCTCATCGTGGGTCACATAGATCATGTGGTTCTTCGGCTCGAAGATGAGCGCATCCGTCGGGCCGTCAACTTTGATGGATTTGACTTCCTTGAGTGTCTGCGCATCGAGCACAGCGACGCGCTTGTCTTCCTGCACGCTCACGTAGTAGTACTTCGAATCCGCATCCACCGCGGTGTCGACCGCGCCACCCACTTTGACGCGCGTGATGAGGGTGCTCTTCTGGAGGTCAAAATAGTCGGCGGTCCCGTCATTCTCGTGCGCGGCCAGCAGGCGATGGCGTTGCGCGTCGACGCGTAGAAAGTCGAATTTACCTTTTGAGCCAGGTATCTCGATTGACGCGCCGGGACTCAGAGGCACGGCCTGTTCGCCCGCCGCTAGAGCGGACACCGAATACAAAGCCGCGCAAGCTGTCAGAAATTGATTTGCAGGTTTCATATAGGATTCACACAACCTCGAACGGTGGAGGACACGTAAGCATGGTTGGACGCCCCCTCGGACGCATCGCTCACGCAGGCAGTATGGCGCACGAACCTTAAACCAACCTGAATTACGTCGACGTTCGATTTCTGGCATGCTTGGCCAGGATTGGCCACGATCGGCCATGGTTGAAGATGGCGGGGGGAAACCACGATGAGCAGAATTGAGGGGCACTCCAAGGCTGCGGACGGTACGGGCACGAGCAGCGTGCCGCGCGGATTCTCCTGGCTGGAAAGCTGGTGGCGGCTGATGG
Organism: Gammaproteobacteria bacterium; assembly: GCA_028293765.1. Lineage (GTDB taxonomy): Bacteria > Pseudomonadota > Gammaproteobacteria > Steroidobacterales > Steroidobacteraceae > 13-2-20CM-66-19. The sequence goes on along the minus strand of JAQGOG010000105.1, from coordinate 1,818 downwards.
AAGCCGTCGGCAGGACCGCCTGAATGAAGAGCGAATTCTCCGTGGAAACGGTTGCTGAGACCCCTGCGCCGGAAGTTTCCTATGACCGCCGGACGATCCAGTTGCACTGGATAACGGCCGTCCTCGTGGGTCTGCTCTGGGGCATCGCCCAGGTTATCGACTTGTTCCCTAAGGGAGCGCCGAGGATCGCCGTGCGCTCTACGCACATCGTCTTGGGCGTGCTGCTCGGGGTCGTTCTGCTGATGCGCATCGTCTGGCGGAGCCGTTCGGGCCGACGCCTACCGCCGGCGAACGACGGCGTTGTGGGTTACTTCGCCAGGATCGTGCACTTTGCGCTCTATGCGGGACTTGCATCAGTCATCCTGCTAGGACTCTCGAACGCCTGGGCGCGTGGCGACTCCATCTTCGGCCTGTTCGGAATTCCGAAACTCTACCCGGGCAATCCTCAACTGAAGCCGGCCATCGAAGATCTCCACAAGACGTTTGCGAATGCGCTGGTGATCCTCGCCGGCGCACACGCACTGGCGGCAATCGTTCATCACTTCATCCTCCGCGATGGAGTATTGCGGAGGATGCTGCCCGGTACCCGCGGGAAGGCGGATATCCCCTAAAAAGTAGTCGTGCTCGTGCGTTACGGTGGCAACCCGCTATTCGGGCGGCTCCCCCTGCGCGGAGGACTATCCCCGCCGCCGCCGGTGCGACAATATTGAGGCTCTGCAAGCAAGGCCCACGCCCCGACTTGCCCGCTACACAGGAGCCTTTATTTTGGAAATCAACTTTTCCGGGCAGACCGTGCTCGTCACCGGCGCGAGTCGTGGTATCGGTGCGGCCATCGCACGCAGACTCGGAACGTCAGGAGCGCGTGTCGCCATTCACTACGGACAGGGTCGAGACTCCGCGGAAGCCCTGGCCAGGGAAATCGGCAACGGCGCGCGAGCATTTGGCGCCGACCTTGCCGAACCCGATGCCTGCGCGTCGCTCTGGGCTGCTCTGGAGAGCAGCTACGGCGTGATCCATGCATTGGTCAACAACGCCGGCATCGCCGTGCAGTCTGCGCTTTCAACTGCGACGAGCGATTGGCTCGCCGACTGGAATCGCACCATGGCGGTTAACCTGACAGCGACCGGACTGTTGAGCCGCGCGGCCATCGCTCATTTTCAAAAACATGGTGGCGGCCGGATCGTAAACATCGCGTCACGCGCGGCCTTCCGCGGTGACCAGCCGGATTACCTGGCTTACGCGGCGTCGAAAGGGGGAATGGTCGCCCTCACCCGTTCGATTGCGCGCGGCTTCGGCAAAGCAGGGATCAAGGCCTTCATCGTTGCGCCCGGTTTCACCCGTACCGACATGGCGCAGGACTTCATTGACCAATATGGCGAGGATTACGCCACGAGCGACATCGCGCTCAATCGCCTCACCGAGCCCGACGACATCGCCCCGACCGTCGCCTTCCTCCTGAGTGGTCTCGCCGACCATGCCACCGGTTCGACGATCGATCTCAACGCCGCTTCGTATGTGCGATGAGTCGTTAAAGACTATTTCCTGGCCGATTGCGGTACTCAGAAATGCGGGCGTTACCGATGTCTCCGTACCGATCCAGTTTGCCGGCAACGCGGGAGTCGCCGTGACGCCGGCAACGCAGATGCGACTGACTGCGTACCAGGGGCTATTGCGGCGCTTTTAACCCCAGCGGGCTGCTCGCCGGGAGCGGCGTATTCCTCGGCCAGAGCAGCCACAAGCTCCCCTGCTGCCGCATCTTGCCCGCCGCCTCCGCTGCCTGCGGGCCGCCGCCCCAAAAGAAATCGGCGCGCGGCGCCC
>JAQGOG010000071.1 GCA_028293765.1 Gammaproteobacteria bacterium | reverse complement strand
TGATTGACATCCTCTACTGCGGCGTCTGTCACTCGGACCTACATCAAGCTCGGAGTGATTGGGCGGGTACCCGGTACCCCTGCGTGCCCGGCCACGAGATCATCGGCCGTGTCGCGGCTGTGGGTTCGAAGGTAACCAGGTTCGCCGTCGGCGAGATCGCCGGCGTGGGCTGCATGGTCGATAGCTGCCGCGAGTGCGCTTCGTGCGATCATGGACTTGAGCAGTATTGCGAGCGCGGGTATACCGCCACCTATAACGGTCACCTTTCCGGGGCCGGTGAGAATACTTATGGCGGCTATTCGGAACGGATCGTTGTCGATGAGGAGTTCGTTCTGAGGATTCGCCACACCGAAAACCAACTCGCCGCGGTAGCGCCCCTCTTGTGCGCCGGAATCACGACCTGGTCGCCGCTTCGCCACTGGGGCGCAGGCCCCGGCAAGAAGGTTGGCATCGTCGGTATCGGCGGCCTCGGGCACGTGGGCATCAAGCTCGCGCACGCGCTCGGCGCTCACGTGGTCGCGTTTACCACCTCCGCCTCCAAGAAGCAGGCCGCGCTCGATTTCGGCGCGGACGAAGTCGTTGTCTCGAAGAACGAAGCCGAGATGAAGGCGCATGCCGGCAGCTTCGATTTCATTCTGAATACCGTGTCGGCCAGCCATAACCTCGATCCGTTCATCGAACTGCTGTTGCGTGACGGAACTCTGACGCTGGTGGGCGCGCCTGAGCATCCGCATCCCTCGCCCACCGTCTTCAACATGATCTTCGGTCGGAAGTCCATAGCTGGCTCCGTGATCGGCGGCATCGCCGAGACGCAGGAGATGCTCGATTTTTGCGCGGAGAGAAAAATTGTCTCCGATGTCGAAATGATCGCTATGCACGACATCGAGAAGGCCTACGTGCGCCTTCTCAACAACGAGGTGAAATACCGGTTCGTGATCGACATGGCGACCCTGAAGCCTGTAGCGAAGGTGTCGCCAGCTACGCGCAGAGCTGGCGACCGCGGCTAGGGGTGCGGGCAGCTATGTTCACTTCTTGCCAGGTGGGTAGTGTCAGGCGCCCGGGGTTGCGTCAACAGCTCCATCGACACGTGTGCATCACGCAGCTTGAATTGCGACAGGCCGCTCCACAGCTTCTTGCCACCGTCGGCGCTGTACTCATAGAAGCCACCGCCGTAGTGGCGGCCCCCGCGCCTGAGCGCGCACATCGCCACGCTGATCGTAGACGTGGCGCCGTTGTGTGAGCCGAAGCCGCGCATCACGCCTGGCCGTTCGTCGAGCTTCCGCTGCGTGAGAATGGCTTTGCGCGACAGCTCCATCGACACCTCGTCGTGCACCGCCAGCGGGCCCACTGGCATGCCCACCTTCCATGCCGCACGCTCGATCGCTACCGGGTTCATACCGTCCTGCATCAATTGCAGTCCTTCGTCCATGAAGGTGCCGAAGACGCGCGAGGTGAAGAAACCGCGGGAGCCGTTGACGACGATCGGCATGTAGCCGATCTGCTGCACGTACTCGTAGGCCTTGCACGTTTCCTGAGGTATTGGATCCCTTCAAGTATTGGATCGACCCACCAATGATAGAACATTGCAATGGGTTAAATATTGTATTCAATGGAATTTTGGAATATCGGGGAGGCGGCTTTTGTACCGACATGCTCTAACGGGTGCGGACGTGCGGCCACAAAATGGCCACAAAGGCAGCAGGTCGTCGATGCGGTTGATGAGGGGGCCGGCGATGTGAGTGAGGACCTTCCCAGCGGGTATTCACTTTTCCGCTGACGACGCTCTTTATAGACAATAAATCCGATATCGTCCGGGGAGCCCACTTGGAGTTGCGCGATAAGCAGGCGCTGGTTGCCGACCTCGAGAAACAGCATGGCGAGCGGTTGCGGCGGTTTCTTGCGTATCGACTGCGCGCGTCGCTGGCGACCGACGTCCCCGATCTGGTGCAGGAGGTCTTCCTGCGCCTGCTGCGGATCGACCATCTCGAGACCATCAGAAGCACTGAGGCCTACCTTTTCACGATCGCGTTCCATGTGCTGCATCAACACCTTCTGCGCCGCTCGGCGGTGCCGGAGACGGTCGATATCAGCACGCTCCTCAATTCCATGGAGGCGAGTCCGGAAAGCGACCCAGTCCTGCAAGCTGAGCGGCTGCAGCACCTCGAGGAGCTGCAGCGGGCGCTGCAGGAGCTCTCGATCAAAGCGCAAGCCGTACTGCTGCTGCATCGGCGCGATGGGGCTTCGCTCGAGGAGATCGGCAAGCAGCTCGGAATCTCGCGCGCGATGGCCGCGAAGTATTTGAGTAAGGCACTGCTGCACTGTCGCCAACGAATGCCGGACAAGGAACGAGGGGGCATGACATGAACGTTCAGATTTACGCCGAGGCGACCGACTGGGTTGTCAAACACCGGGATGGCGAACTCGGCACTCATGAGAAGAAAGCGTTCGACGCCTGGGTGCGTGAGTCGCCGCAGCACGTGCGCGCCTACCTCGAAATGTCGGCCGTCTGGGAAGACGTGCCCTCGCTGGACCCTAGCTGGAACCCGGACGCAGAGGAGCTGATTGCACGCGCCCGCGCAGAGAGCAATGTTTTTTCTGTTGAAATGCCCAATGCGGACGCGCCTGCTCGAGAGCACCGGGACATGCAGCGAACACCGGGAGCGCGGTATTTTCAGGCGAAAGTTCTTTACGCGCTTGCAGCCTCATTGTTGATCGCCTTCGGATGCGGCTGGCTGCTGTTTCAACGCGACGTTTACAGCACCGGAACTGGCGAGCAGCGCGTGGTGACGCTGCCGGATGGCTCAACGGTGGAGCTCAATTCCCGCAGCCGGCTCGCGGTGCACTACTCCCAACATGAGCGTCGCATCGATCTGCTTCAGGGTCAGGCCCTCTTTCGCGTCGAGAGGAACGTCGCGCTTCCATTCATCGTGCAGACCGGCAGCACCCAGGTTCGCGCGGTTGGCACTCAATTCGACGTCTACAGAAAAACCGACGACATTGTCGTCACGGTGGTCGAAGGGAGAGTCGCAGTCTCATCCGCGAATGCTCTCCCGAACATGCTTGCTGCGGGCGAGCAGATTATCGTGACACCGGCCACTGCGACCGCCGTGAAGCGAGCCGATGCTGCTGCCGCTACGGCATGGACACGACGAAATCTGATGTTTGATGAGTCCCCACTCACCGAAGTTGCGTTCGAATTCAACCGCTACAACACGCGCAAACTGCTGATTGACAGCCCCGAGCTAGCCAATTTCCACGTCAGCGGCATCTTCTCCTCCGTTGACCCCACGCTACTCGTTCGATTCCTTCGGGCCCAACCGGAGCTCGTTGTTCGTGAGACGAGCTCGGAGATCCACGTCCAGAAACGATGAAAGAATCTCATTCGAAACTTTTTTTCGGGAAAGAGGTAGTCGCTCTTCGCATGAACCTGCTCTTTATCTACAAGAAGCTGTCGCCGCTTTGGATGACAGCCTGTTGAGCCTCATACGAGGTCGGGGAGTTCTCATGCGCATCAATGTAGCGGTGGCGGTGGCGTGCCTTTCGATGACGGGGCTCGCGATGGGCGACCAGGCAGCG
>JAQGOG010000063.1 GCA_028293765.1 Gammaproteobacteria bacterium | reverse complement strand
AGACGGCCGCCTGCGCGGCTTCCAACTTTGGATCAATCTCCCGGCGCGGGAGAAGATGAAGCCGGCGACCTACCGCGATCTGCAGGCGAACGAGATCCCGGTAGTCGCGCTGCCGCGCGGCGGGACGGCGAAGGTGATTGCCGGCACGGTTGAGACCGAGGGCGAATCGACCGTCGGACCCATTCGGGGCGCGTCCACCGATCCTGTCTACCTCGATATCTCATTGCCCGCGGGCGGCCGCTTCTCGTATCCGATCAATAGTGAATACAGCGCATTCCTGTATCCCTACGAGGGCAGCGTGGACGTGGGCGCGAACGGAGCCACACGCACGCTTAACGCCCACAGCGCGGGTGTCCTGACACCGGGTGATCGCATCGACGTCACCGCCGGTAAGGAAGGCGCCCGCTTCCTCCTTCTCGCAGGCCGCCCATTGCGCGAGCCCATCGTGCAATACGGGCCGTTCGTAATGAACACCCGCGAAGAGATCGATCAGGCGGTCCGCGACTTCCAGAGCGGCGCGTTGACTCGAACCTGAGAGTCTGTCTGCTGCAAGCTCTGTCTGCTGCGACGCGTGAGTCGTATCGTATCCGGCCCTGCGCGGCATGGCGCAGGGCAGCGAATTTCACACTGATCAACACTTGGTCGCGCTTGCGGCCCGCGAGCGCTTCGCGAATCGACAGCTCCTTGTGCCCCATGCCGTAGAAATCGCCGGTGTCCAGGAGTGTGACGCCCGCATCGAGTCGATCGTAACGCGTAAACTCAACTCCTGCGGGAGCGCCGCGTCGCCGCCGGAACTGAACCGTGCCTGAACGCCTTGCTCAATGTCGAGCGCACGGGAAGATGCGCGCAACACTATGAAGAACCTTTGTAAGCAAGTGTATCGCGGTCAACCGAAGCTCGTCTCGAGCGCTGTCCTCTATATGACGGAGCCTGCGTTTGCGCAACTCCGGCCACGCCAAAAATTGCCTATAAGTTATTCACCTTATTGAGGATTGCATTCATGAAGTTGAACAGAAATATCGGATTGTTGGTGGCGGCGATAGCGAGCATCGGCACCGGTGCGGCTGTTGCGACTGCGGCCGAAACAACGACGCCCGCCGCGGCCGCCACGGCCGCTCCTGCACGTGGTGGCGAGCACCACCGGCACGGCCGTCACGCCGGGATGCTGGTCGGGTTGACGTTGCGCGCCACTAAACAGCTGAACCTAACCGCGGAGCAGCAAGCAAGCATCAAGAGCATTCTGAGCTCCGCCCGGACGCAGCAGAAGGCCGCGATGGCAGCGGCCCAGGGCGGGCCGGTCGACGTGACCGCGTTGGGCAACCCCGGGGATCCCAACTACGCGGCGGCGCTGCAAAGTGCCAAAACGCTCGCGGCGAACCGCATCCAGCATCAGAGCGAGTTGCAGGCGCAGATCTACAACGTGCTGACGCCCGAACAGAAAACCCAGCTCCCGACGGTCCTCGCCGGCATGAAAGCGAAGGCTGCGCAGCGGCGTGCCGCCTGGCTGCAGAAGCATGCGGAAGGGACTACGGGCGCGGGTTGATCTGTAGACCTGCTGAAGGTTAACGTAGACGGTGGTGGGTCCGGCGAGCAAACCGGGCCCTCACTTTTATACGGGAATCGCGATGAAACATTCGAGTCGCATAGGGAGCGTGCTGGGCGCGGCGCTGGGTATCGCATTGCTGGCCCGATCCGTAACGATGCCGGCGTTCGCGGCGTTGGGCGAGGATGCGGCCTCGATCGAGAACGATCGGGCCCGGATGAAGGGCCAGTCCCGCCTCACCTCCGTCGCGGGCTACTCGGTGCAAGAGATCCAGCTACCGTCGGGAACGATTGTCCGTGAATATGTCGCGCCCGGCGGAAAAGTCTTCGCCGTGAGCTGGCAAGGACCGGTAATCCCGGATCTGCAGCAGACCCTCGGAACCTACTTCGAGCAGTACAAGGCCGCCGCCGGTGCATCTCGAGGCGGCCACCACCATCTCACCGTCAGGCAGCCGGGTCTCGTCGCGCATGCGGGCGGCCATATGCGGGCGTGGTCCGGACAGGCCTACGTGCCGGGCCTCCTGCCGCCGAATTTCTCAGTGGACGACATCAAGTAACGAGGGATCGTAGTGCGCAGAATCGTTTCCTTTGCAGTCATCCAGCTGCTGCTTCTGGCCGCCTGTGGCGGCTCGGGTAGCGACCTCATCGGTGGGGGCGGCACGAACCCTTCCGGTGGCGGTGGATCGATTCCATCGTCCGGAGATAACGTTGCGCCGATCGTGGTGGATACCGGGCCGGCCGGATCCAATAGGACCTTTAACACGCCGTACATCACTGTCACCGTCTGCGCGCCGGGCAGCACGAGTAACTGCCAGACCATCGATCACATCGAGGTCGATACCGGGTCATACGGCCTGCGCATCATGTCCTCGTTGCTCAGTACGCAGTTTCTGCAGGCTCTCCCGCAAGAGACGAACGGTATCGTCCATAACCCTATCGTGGAGTGCACGCAATTCGGCGACGGGTTCAGCTGGGGATCGATCAGGACCGCGGACGTGCGCGTCTCCAAAGAGCTGGCCGCCAACGTTCCGATCCAGGTGATCGGCGATCCTGGCTTCCCGAACATACCGCCCGCCTGCTCCAACTCCGGACGGTCGGAGAACACCGTGGCGGATTTCGGTGCCAACGGCATTCTGGGTGTAGGGCCTTTCTTGCAGGACTGCGGTCCGGCCTGCGTGAGCAACGCATCCTCTGGCCCGTATTACCTCTGTCCGCAGGGAAGCACCACGTGCAACCAGACGACGGTGACGCTTGCAGAGCAAGTCGGTAACCCTGTCGCGAGCTTCATGGCTGACAACAATGGAGTCATCGTCGAGCTTGCGTCCGTGCCGGACTCCGGCGCGGCGACAGCGACCGGCGCCCTCGTGTTCGGTATCGACACTCAGAGCAACAACGCGCTGGGCAAGGCCGCGGTGCTGACCACCGATCCCAACTCTGGTGATATTTCGGTGACGTACAAGGGCACGACTTTCCCCAACAGCTTCATCGATAGCGGCTCGAACCTGAACTTCCTCACCGACAAGTCGATCAGTCTGTGCCCCACCAGTGGCCCGACGGCGACCTTCTACTGCCCGAACCCGGAGCTCCATCTCACCGCTTCGACCGTGGGACTGAACAACATGGCTTCGACGGTAAGCTTCAACATCGGCAACGCCGACACACTGTTCAAGAACACGTCGTTCACGGCGTTCAACAACGTCGCCGCTCAGAACACGGCCAACCCGACGAGCATCGACTTCGGGTTGCCGTTCTTCTTCGGCCGCAATGTGTTCACGGCGATCGAGGGCAAGAACACCTCGGGCGGCATGGGCCCGTACTTCGCCTATTGAGGGCCGGAGCTATCCCGGCGCCCCACGCCGGAATAGCTCGCTGCCGCGCCCGCGCCGAGATCCCTGTAACGTCGCTCACAGTCTTTCGCTTCGGCCTCGCGGCCCTGCCGACGATGAAAGCCTGCGATGGCCGCGCACACCGACTGCTCCAGTTTCCGGTCGATGCGGGCCGCAGCGGACAATGGTTCGATTCCATGAGGATCGCCGCGCGCGAGGAGTAATTGTCCACGCCGCCAGAGAGCCCCCAGATGCTGTGGGTTGCGCTGCAGGATTTGCGCGTATAGCGGCAGCGCCGCATCGCTCGAGACGAACTCCTCCGTGAAGCGCGCGCGATCCCAATGCTCATCTTCTGACAGTGACTCGGACTCTGCTTTACGTTCGAGCGTTGCGAGTCGTGCGCGCGACTCGCTGGCATATTGATGACGCTTGCCCCACCACTGCTTCACGGTCGAACGCCAGAGCTCATCCAACTCCTGCCTCAAGCTATCGACCGCCGGACCAAGCAGCGCGTCAGCGGCGCTCGACTTAACCGGTGCCGGCGCATGCGGCTCGACGGCGATCGCCTTGAGGCGATCCGTCAGACACGGATGCGTGTCGCTGTAACCCGTCCGCTGTGCAAGAGCTCTCGTGAGCCATCCGGCAGGCGTGACCAGCGGATCCCGCTGCTTCAGAGAGGGCCCGAGCATCGAGAACGGCGACAGGGTGGGCACGGGATCTTCGTCGGCGCGCCTGAAAATAGCGGGCCAGAAGGTCTCGCTGACAAACTCGCCCTGGGTATTGACGCGCAGTAGCGCGGAGGCGGCCGGTCCGCGTCCCACGGCCTCTACCGACATCCGGTCGGCTTCGTATTCCTGCTGTCGCGCCTGGACGAAGGAATAAGCGCTGAACAGCGGGGCATACCAGTTGAAGAATCGCGTGAAGAGCGCCGCGCCCCAATGCTGATGTGCCTGCAGGGCAACCAACAGTCGCGCCCAACCCGTGCGCAGACGATAAATCCAGGCGCCGAAGCGACCGTGCGCGCCGGAGAGATGGCCGAATTCGTGCGCGACCACCGCCTGAAACTCCTGCTGCGAGAGGGACTGCATGAGCGGGAGGCCGAGAATGAGATAGTTGCGTGTTCCGCCCAAAATGCCGAACCGCGGGTGTTGCACGATCGCCGCATTGAAGTCGCCCGTGAGCAGCACCCGGTGCGCGCGCGGCGCCTTGACCTTCACTCTGAGGTCATCGATGAGCCGGAACAGCTCCGGGCATTCGTCCCGCGTGAGGGGGCGGCCCTGCGGCGGATCGAGCCGCACCCACATTGCCCGCAACACTACATAGATCAGGGCGAACAACGTCCATCCGATCTTACCGAGGAACAGCAGCGCGCTGCTGACGGTGGCCATCCATACGACCAGAACGGCGCCGCCGCTGAGAAGGATGAGTGTGGCTGCGATATAGGCGTACCCCAGGACCGCCAGCGCGCCGAGCTTTCTGCGATAACCCGCTGGATTCGCTGCTGCATCCTGCTCGAGCCTCTGAACGAGAGACTCGAAGTCGTCCTGAGTCATGCGTTCCAATCCGTCGGACGGGGAAGGACCCGATTATAGAGGCGCTCCGCCACCCCTTCCCCCAGCGAAATTCCAAAATGAGACGGGGGTCGTATCGCTAGCGGCTGCGGCGAGAGAAACGCGCCCGATACTGCGCGGGCGTCGTGCCGACCTGCGCCCGAAAATGGTGCCGCAGCGATTCGGCGCTGCCCATTCCAACGCGTTCGGCGATCCGCAGCGCCGGCAACCGGCCGGTCTCCAGCAGCTCTTTGGCGCGTTCGATTCGCTCGCGCACCAGCCATGCGTACGGGGCGAGTCCGGTGGCCGCCTTGAACTCCCGCTGCAGAGTCCGCGCGCTCATGGCGGCATGCGCGGCTAGCGACTCGATCGTATGTTCCGCGGCCAGATGGGTTCGTATCCAATCCAGCAGCTTTGCCAAACGCCCGCGCTCGTCGGGGGCGACGGGGCGCGGCACGAACTGCGCCTGCCCGCCTTCACGATGCGGAGGAATGACCAGACGCTGGGCCACCTGATTGGCGATCTTCGCGCCGAAGTCCTTGCGCACGAGGTGAACCAGCATGTCGAGACCTGCCGCCGAGCCCGCCGATGTCAGCACCTGGCCCTCATCGACATACAGTGCGTTGGGCTCGACCCTGATGTTGGGGTACCGCGCAGCGAGACGCTCGAGGTATTTCCAATGGGTAGTAGCCCGCCTCCCATCCAACACGCCCGCGGCGGCTAGTACGAAGACTCCAGAACAGATCGAGCAAAGGCGGGCGCCGCGTTCGTACGCCTGGCGAATCTTACGCAACAGCTCTGCCGGGGGTTCCTCATCGGCATCCCGCCAACCCGGAATGACTATGGTGTCGGCTCGCTCCAGCAGGCGCAGCGAATGCGCAACCTGCAGGGCGACTCCGCCGGTGGCCCGGATCGGCCCGCGCTCGGCGGCACAGACGGCGAAGTCATACCACGGCACCTTCAGCTCGGGTCGCGGTAGGGCGAACAGCTCTACCGTGCAACCGAACTCGAAGGTGCACAGACGATCGTAGGCGACGGCGGCAACGATGTGGCGCGGCATGGCGAGATCTTAACGCATCATGGCATTCGTGCCACTGTGCATCGGGACGATGGCTTCGCACAATACGTGTGCACCTTCAAGCACCCGGATGACACTCATGCCAAGCTCAGTCACGCAAGTCCAGCCCGCGGACAGCGCGAGCGCTTTGAACCACTTCGAGTCCTACCTGACTTTCGAAACCGACTGCTGGGACGTGCACGATGCAATGGCAAAAGGCCCCGACTTCGTACTTATCGACGTGCGCAGCCCGGAGCTCTATGGACGCAGTCACGTGCCTGGCGCCATTAACATTCCCCACGGCAAGATCATCGAGTCCCGCATGGCGCCATACCCGCAGGAGACGCTCTTTGTGGTCTATTGCGCGGGGCCGCATTGCAACGGCGGGCACAAAGGCGCTATCCGCCTCGCGCGGCTGAGCAGACCGGTAAAGCTGATGGTGGGCGGCCTCACGGGCTGGATCGATGAGGGTTTTGAGCTCGCTTGACAAGGCACCCTCCACTGATCACGGTACCTCCCGGAGAGATCGACCAAAGTCGGCACCGCCGCCGTGCGCCCGATGTCCGCTGTCCGCTACGGAGGGGAGTAATGAAGACTGGCTCGAGAATGACTTTCGCGGTGAGCATGCTCGCCGTGGTCGCCGGGGTATCGACGGTCATCGGCGACTCGAAGGCGGGAGCGAAAACGGACGCTCCAGACAAGGTCACCGCTGAGTTGCTGGCGATTGAGGCGCAACTGGCCGATGCAATCGTGAAGAACGACCCGGTGGCTATCGGGCGTTTGCTCGACGATGACTGGATGATCATCGACTCCGACGGCGGCTCGGTCGACAAGGTGCGCTTCCTGGCCGTAATCGAGTCTGGCGCCTTGACGCATATGAAGATGGAGACGCGCGATCCAAGGGTACGTGTCTATGGAAATTCTGCAGTGGTAACGGACCGTGCAATCACGACTGGCAAATACAAGGGCGATCTCTTCACCACCGACGAACGCGCCAGCGATTTTCTCGTGAAGAGGAACGGACAGTGGAAATTCGTTTTCTCGCAGCTTACGCGCGTGGGTGGTGCGCAATAATGGGCCGGCTCGAATGGCGTCAGCGGCTGTGCTGGCCGGCAGCGAGAACGCTCAGCGCGACCGGGCAAACTTCGTGTTGACCCAGCTCGCCTTCTGGCTGCTCGCCGCTATACGCGTACAAGCAATACTGCCGCCAAAATTTCCCGATAGGGTGATCGGCAAGAGCGGCGATGGGATGCGCAATCAAGCGCGCGCTTGTTTGAAAGACGCGACGACTTGATGTCGTCTCGACTACCCTGACGCGAGGCCGCCGAGTCCCTGCCGGATCAGCAGGACGGCCAGTGCCAACATCGTCAGCCCAACCAGCGTGTCCAGGACCTGCCACGCACGCGGACGTGCGAAGACAGGCGCGAGCAAGCGGGCGCCGAATCCCAGTGTGGTAAACCACACGCCACTCGCGCAAGCGGCGCCGCCCACGAACCAGATCCTCATGTCAGGCGGTTGCCGAGTGCCGATCGAGCCCATCAGGAGCACCGTATCCAGGTACACGTGGGGATTGAGCAATGTGAATCCGGCCGCCTGTGCCATGGCGTTGCCCAGGGAGACGGGTTCGGCGCCGCCTGCGGCGTGCAGCGACTGCGGGCTCAGCGCGCGGCGGAGCGCCCGGATACCGTACCAGAGGAGAAATACCGAGCCCGCGATCGTAAGAAGAGCCACGAGCGTGGGTGAGTTCCCAAGGATGCTTGCAAGCCCCGCCACACCGGCTGCAATCAGCAACAGGTCGGCCATGGCGCAAAAGGCGACGATGGGAGCTACGTGCTCCTGCCTGATGCCCTGGCGGAGCACGAACGCATTCTGCGCGCCAATCGCAATGATGAGGGTGGCGCTGAGCGCAAAGCCGGTGGTGAAGGCAGATCCGAGCATAGGCGCGGAGTCTGCTGGCGCGGCGCGGATGATTCCATTTAAACTTTCTTCAGTTCCCTAAGCGTAGCTAATTCGACTCCCATGCTGGACTATGCCTCGTTGTCGGCCATCGCCGCCGTCGTGCGCGAAGGAAGTTTCGAGCGCGCGGCGCGTGCGCTCAATGTCACTCCCTCGGCGGTATCGCAGCGGGTAAAGCAATTGGAAGAGCGCCTTGGCAGCGTCTTGATCGTCCGGGGGCAGCCCTGCACGGCCACCGAAACGGGCCGGCTCCTGTGCAGCCACGTCGAGCAAGTGGGCATGCTGGAGCACGAGCTGCGAGGAGCGCTTCCAAAGCTGACGCAGGCAAACGCTGCCAGCGGGCGCGTCACGCTGCGAGTCGCGGTGAACGCCGATAGCCTCGGTACCTGGTTCATCGGCGCAATGGCGGAGTTTCTCGCCACGGAGGCGGCTCTTCTGGATGTGGCGCTCGATGATCAGGAGCACACCGTCGAATGGCTGAAGTCGGGCGAGGTACTCGCTGCAGTGACCGCCCACGCGCAGCCGGTTCAGGGATGCAACAGCATCGCTCTGGGCCGCCTCAACTACGCCGCTGTAGCCAGTCCGGCGTTTATGCAGCGGTATTTCCCCGAGGGTGTGACGGCCGCGTCGCTGGCCAACGCGCCCGGCCTTACTTTCAATCGCAAGGATCGGCTGCAGTCGCAGTGGATCCGTAAGATATGCCGCCGGGACGTCGACATACCGACACACTGGTTTCCTTCGACTCAAGCGTTCATCGACGCCAGTGTCGCTGGTATCGGGTGGGGGATGAACCCGGCATCCCTCGTGAAGGAGCATCTGCGAGCCGGAACTTTGGTTGAGCTCGTGCACGGCCGTACGCTGTCGGTGCCGCTTTACTGGCAGCACACGCGGTTACAGGTACCGATGTTGGGCCGCTTGACGTATGCCGTCCTCTCCGCCGCGCGCGGTGCCCTGCGCCCGTGATGGCCGAGCGAACGTAAACTCGTGGCGCGGCGTGGCATCATGACCGCCGTCGCTGTCTACGATTCTCAACCATGAGTGCTCTACAAAAAACCGCTGCTGCCGTACTGCTGACGATACTTGCAGCCGTCCTCTACGGCGCGTGGGCCACGTACCAGCCGCCCCCTCTCGAGCTAAGCGGGCGGGGCGTCACGACGCGACAGGGCAAGACACCCTTTGCTGTCGATCCCACGCTGGCCATCGATGAGCACACCCTGCTGATCGCGCAAAGGCTGGAGGCGCTTGCGACTACGCCGGAAGAACTGCCTCATGCCCAGGCCGCCGCGCAGCTGGCCGACCATGAGCTGGATCTGGCGTTCGCGGCTGCTTTGCGGCAGCTCGAGACCCACCCTCCCGTTCTGAGCCCGGAAGCACAAAAGATCGCGGCTCGACTGCAGAAATCCCAGAAGCAGCTCGAGAACGACCAGGCGCAGGTCGCGCAGCTCACCGCCGCTGTCGCGCAGGCAGCCGACTCGCACAAGAGCGCGTTGCAGGATCAGCTCGACCTCGCCAAGTCGCAATTGGAGCTCGATCAGGACGAAGTCGAGGAAGGCAATCAGGACCTGCTGCAGGCCGGCGGCAACGTGCATCAACGCATCCAGAAGATGATGCAGGATCACACCGCCGCGCAGCAGCGCCGCACCGCTATTGCGCCCGCGGGTGCCGACCCGCTCGCCACCCTGCATGGCCTCGCGCAGCGGCTGCGGGAATGGCTCGCACTGCGAAACAAACAGCGGTGGCTGGAGGACGCCGCTGCGCGCGCCACGAGCAGCGCCGCACAATTGAGCGCGCAGCGCCAGAAACTGGCTGCGCAACTCGAAACGAGCAAGGACAGTGTTCCCGAGTTAGCACGCCACTCCAAGCGCGCGAAGGCGGAAACCGACGCGCCGGTCGCGACACCGAGCGCACCAGTTACAGGCGCTCCGGTTGCGAACTCGCCCCCAAGCGCACGCGCTCTGGGGGCAACGCCCGCCAGCACACCGGCTCCCAGCGCGCGAATTCACGGCACGCCAGCTTCAGGTGCAACGGCCTCAAGCAGACCTCCATCAAATGGAACGGCCCGAAGCGGACCAGCCCCAGGCGCGGCGGCAAACGCGACGCCGGTTGCAAGCGCCGCAGCAATCGACAACACGGCATTGCTCACCACCACCCGCCAGATTGCTGCCGATCAGAAGCTCCTGACGTCGCTGGATCAACGCATCTCTGACCGCAGGCAACTCGCCGAGGTCTACGGGAAGTGGAATGACGTGGTCGCCACGCAGGCGAGCATGGTGTTGCATGCAGGCTTGCTGAGCGTAGCGACTGTGGTAGGCATCCTTCTGATGTTAGTGTTTATCGATCGGTGGCTCGAGAGTCTTCTCGGACGCACGAAGCTCGATCGACGTCAGCTCGAGACACTACGCAGCGCGGTGCGCGTTGCCTTGCAGATCCTGAGCGTCATCGTGATCCTGCTGGTGCTCATCGGACTGCCCGGACAGCTCGGCACGATGCTCGGCATCGTCGGCGCCGGTCTCACCGTGGCGCTGAAGGATTTCATCGTGGCCTTCATCGGCTGGCTGGTGCTGATGGGTAAGAATGGCATCCGCCTCGGCGATTGGGTTGAGATCAACGGCGTCAGCGGCGAAGTCGTCGAGCTCGGCATGTTTCATACGGTGTTGCTGGAGACCGGCAACTGGACCGATGCGGGCCACCCGACCGGCCGTCGCGTGACCTTCACGAACAGCTTCGCCATCCAGGGACACTACTTCAACTTTTCGACCTCGGGACAATGGCTGTGGGACGAGGTGCTGGTGTTGGTACCGTACCAGCGCGATCCGCACCCGATCGCCGACACCATTTACAAGGAAGTGCTCGAGGCGACCGCCGAAAGCTCGAAGCAGGCGGAGCATGAGTGGCAAGCAACCGTCTCCGGTCGGCGCGGCGCGACGATTTCCGCGGCCCCGGGAATCAGCATACGACCTGCCGTGGGCGGTGTTGAGGTTGCCGTTCGCTACGTCACGCGCGCCAGCGAACGGTTCGGGGTACGGGCAAGGCTGTACAAGTCAGCGGTGGAGATTCTCGGGCAGAATGCCCAGCCACTCCCGGCATAGGGAACTGGCATCGGGTATCTACGTGGCGATCGAGATAGGAGGCGAGAGATGGCGAAATTAATTGGTATTTCCGGCAGCCTGCGCCGTGGGTCTTTCAACACCGCGCTGCTACACGCTGCCGCCCAGGCGATGCCAGATGGCTCCGAACTGGTCGTGAAGACCTTGCACGGCATTCCACTCTACGATGGCGACGTTGAGGCGACCGACGGAATCCCGCCGGCCGTCGCGGCCATAAAGGAGGCCATCGTCGCAGCCGACGGCGTCCTGCTGGTCACTCCCGAATACAACAACGGGATCCCCGGCGTCTTCAAGAATGCCATCGACTGGATTTCACGTCCGTCCGCGGATATCAAGCGTGTTTTCGGCAGCAAACCCTTCGCCGTGATGGGGGCCTCTCCCGGGAACTTCGGCACGACGCTGAGCCAGACCGCCTGGCTGCCAGTGCTGCGAACGCTCGGCACCCACGCATGGTTCGGGGACAGACTCATGGTTTCGCGAGCGCCAACAGTGTTCGACGAAGCCGGCGCGCTCAAGGATGCGGCGACGCAGGAACATCTCAAGCGCTTCATGCTCGGATTCGTCGACTTCGTGGAGCGCTCGACCGGTTTCAGACGGTAAGCTTGGGGGCAGCTTCCCGGGTGCGATTGGCGGACTGCGCCGATCACGTCGCGTGAACCGCCTGCGCGCGCCGTCGGCTACCAGAAACCGCAAAAGCAAAGCCGTGACCTGAGCGGAGAACGCAGTCCGTGCTGAGCGGGCAGCGGCAAGCGCGGCCCTCGGCAAACCCAGCGCTCCCTCCCGGAGGCTACGCCCCGGCAGGGAACCGGATGAGGGCTAAGCGGCTGTTTGGGGTGCCTGTGCCTGGGGTGCCGCGAGCGCCGAGCGCCGACGCTGCTCTTCGTGTACCTGCTCGAGCGTGAGGTGAGTGAGGGTGGCGACGACGCGCAGAACCGAGTGCGTCGACTCGCGCGGCAGCCGCAGGCCATGCGTTTTTTCCCAAGCACGGATGCGCGCCTCCGGCGCATTGAACTCGGAAGTCTGCTCGGCCAGCTCCTGCTGCCGGTGCTCCGCCGCTTGCGACTGCTCCAGAGCCAGGCGCGAACGATAGTCCGTTATCAACTCACCGGCAGGACCTGAGGTGGACGAATGCGAGCTGAAAATCCAGGAGGACGAAGTCATGAATGCCTACGCGGTGGTGGGGCTGCGAAGCGCGCGCCCTTCGTGGGGCAGTGTGCGCTTCCCGGCCGCGGATTGATACCTTATTTCATTGCACACGCGTGGCGGGCGCCAGGCCGGTTCCGGCCAATCAGCGGCCCACGCAGGCAGTGGCGATGCCCAAGCGATGGCCGGAGTCACTGATAACCGTACAGTGCATGCGATCTCGCGGTGTCTAGCGCCTCGCCGGAAGTCGCACGATGTTAGGCATCTCGACATTTGGCGCGGCGTCGCTGAAGGCGTTGAACTGTGCCGGGTTCAGGAACATGACCGAGCAGGTGGAGCACGCGTAGAAGGAAGTCTGATACAGGGCGCCGTTCTTGCGGCGCACGCTCACGTTGTGCCAGCGGTCGAAGCCGCAGACGCGGCAGCGCCATTGCCCGGTGTGGGGCGTCATCTCTTCATCTCGATCGACACGACGGATTTTCTCGCCTCTTGAGCTGCGCGACCCGGTTGCTTTACCGCGGCGCTCCGTGTGATAGCGTGCTGCAGTACGCCGGAGCCGTCCAGCCAGCCTTCCCGGCGCGGGACTACTGTATGTGCGGCAAATTCGTCATTAAGTTATTGAAGCAAATAGACAGCGCCTTCGAAATCGAGCGCGGGTCCTGGGAATTCGTCGATAACTATCGTGTACTGCCCACCCTGCAGGTACCGGTCGCCCGCATGCGGGACGGGCAGCGCGAGGCGCTGATGATGCGCTGGGGCCTGATACCCTTCGGAGCGCACGGCGTGCCGACGAAATTTGGCCTCATCAACGCGACCGTCGAGAACCTGAAGGCGAACTACTACTGGCGCGGTCCGTGGGAACGCCAGCAGCGGTGCATAGTGCCGGCCGTCGGCTTCTACGAGCCGCACGTCAACGAGGACGGCAGCAAGCAGCAGTTCTACGTGCACCTCGTCGATCGCGAAGTCTTCGGTATGGCCGGCCTTTGGGAGCGATCCATCAAACCCGACGGCACAGAAGTGCTCTCCTGCACGATCGTCACGCTGCCCGCGAATCAAATCATGGCCAGCGTCCACAACGAGAAGAAGCGCATGCCAGCCGTGCTCGCCCGCGAGGATCACGACGCGTGGCTCAAAGGCTCACCGCAAGATGCGCACTCCGTATTGCGGCAATATCCGGACGGCCTGATGGTCGCGTATCCAGTCCACAAACGCGTGAACAGTCCGAAAGAGCCGAATGACGCGGACCTCATAGCGCCACTTCCCGGCCCAACTGATCTGGCGTACAAAGAGAAGCTGAGGCCTACGCCGCCAGCGTAATCCGCGTTTGCGCCACTCTCACGACTCGGTATTCGCCGGGAGTTTCGCGCACTTCGGACGGTGCCAAACGCCAGTTTTCGATCTGTAGACCCGGCACCCGTGAGAACTCTCTGGTGTTGCCCGTCACCACGATGAGCCCTCGCGCAGGTACACCGCGAACAATGTCGCTGAAGGCATCCGTGTCGAGCAAATATTTCATTGTCATTCCTTGATTCGCGATGTCTTCATCCGGGCTTATGCCAGTGAATCCGACGCAAAAGCCTCCGGGCCCGGCCGATCTACTTCGAACGGGATGAAGTAAGGATCGAATTCCAATTTCGAGTAGTCCATGGACCACTGCTCCGAAGTGGGTTTGTGCGCGACCCATGTTTCGAGAGCCTCTTGGAAGGCAGCATCACGGGATATATTCTGCACGTCCGCGGCTTTGTCGATGACAGCGAGCAAGCTTTCCTCAATATCAACACTGACTTTCATTCAGGGTCTCCTGCATGGATGTTGCTAGATGTATATATACCATGTAGAAGCAAGCCTTGCGACGGTGTGAAATGCGTTCTCCAGCCCGGGTTTGTGCGCCAAATCACCGCAGAGCGCGCGAAGGTGGCATGCGGAGTTCCGGCGTCCGAACGACACGCGCGCCTGCTTACGGGCGGTACGCGCGCTGAAGATGCACCCGAACCCTCTCGAGGCTGCACCCGCTCAAGTGCTGGCCATTGAGCAGGAACCTGAGCCGACGGTCCCGTCTTGCGTTTTAACTCAGTTATAAGAGAATCCGGGCGGCCGTCCAATTGCCTCAGACCATTCTGTGAGAACCATGACTACCCCTGCAGATGCCCCGACATTCTCTACGACATCTCTCACCCTGGCGCTCACCTTGGGACTTGCACTGATTTTTGCCTCCCCGGCGCGGGCGCAGGAATCGGTTCAGGCGGTGGATCCCAGGATCGCCGCCGCCCTGAAGGAGATTTCAGCGGCGCGAATCCAAGCCAACATCGAAAAGCTGGTGAGCTTCGGTACGCGGTCCACCCTTTCCGCGCAGGATCCGGTCTCGATTGCAGCGGGACAGGGTATCGGGGCCGCGCGTGAGTGGATCAAGTCGCAGTTCGAGCGCTACTCGAAGGATTGCGGTGGGTGTCTCGAGGTGAAGACCGACGCGTTCATTCAAGAGCCGGCCGAACGCGTGCCTCAACCCACGCAACTCACCAATGTCTACGCCGTCCTCAAGGGGACCGATCCGCAGGCGGCCAGCCGCATCGTGCTGGTCAGTGGGCACTATGACTCGCGTGTCACAGACGTTCTCAACTTCAAGGACACGGCCCCGGGCGCCAACGATGACGGCAGCGGCACGGCCGTGAGCCTGGAATGCGCGCGCGTCCTGAGCAAGCTGAAATTTCCCGCCACGATTGTCTTCCTCACCGTAGCCGCCGAAGAGCAGGGCCTGCTCGGCAGCAGACACTTCGCGCAAGTGGCGAAGGAGCAGGGCTGGAACATCGAGGCCGTGCTGAACAATGACATCGTTGGAGGCAACCAAGGCCCTGGGCAGGATGCCAGCGTGGTGCGCGTGTTTTCAGAGGGCATACCCGTCACGGCTGACGACAAGCAACTCAAGCAGATTCGCTCGATCGGCGGCGAGAGTGACTCGCCTTCCCGAGAGCTGGCACGCTACATCGCCGACGTCGGTGCCGCCTATGACCCGGGTGTTAAGGCACTGCTCATCTTCCGGCTCGACCGTTACTTGCGCAGTGGCGATCACGCTGCCTTCAACAGCCAGGGATTCGCGGCGGTGCGCTTCACGGAGTACCGGGAAGACTTCAATCATCAGCATCAGAATCTACGCACCGAGAATGGCATCGAGTACGGTGACCTGTCGAAGTTCGTAGACTTCGACTACGTGACCCGAGTGACGCGCCTGAACGCGCTGACCCTGGCCTCGCTCGCGTCGGCGCCGCCGGCGCCGCTCGATGTAAAAGTCGTGACGACCAACCTCGATAACGATTCGACCCTGAAATGGCGGCCCTCCCAGGGCGCCAGCGGCTATGAAGTCATCTGGCGGGCCACGAGCAGCCCGGTGTGGGAACACGCGCAGAGCCTCGGAAACGTCACGACCACCACACTCAAGCTATCCAAGGACAACGTGATTTTCGCGGTCCGCGCAGTCGACGCCCAGGGGCATCGAAGCCTGCCGGTCGTCCCCTTGCCGGAGCGCTGACCGCAGCGAGGAAGCTCTCCCGGGCGCCGGCCGTACAGTAGCCGTCGTGGCGCGGCACTGTATGGACGGGATGACCGCATCTCTCCTACGCTTGGGATCCGCTTAGCATCATTCCTATGAAGTCGTGAACGCGCATCCGCGCCCCTATTACTACCTCGAGAACTTCAGCCTGGCGCTCGGCTGGCTGCAGAGCCGGTATGACGAGCTGCTGTCTGAACAGGAGCGCGCGTTCGTCCGCGATTTCGCGCGGCTGCCGATCGAATCCGGCGCGCTCTTGGCGCGAATGATCACGCGGCAGGGCGATCTGTTTCGGACCAGTAAACTGCTCTACACGGAGATCGGTTGCCCAAAGCGTGCCGCTGCGGCCCTCATCGATCTGGGCTGGCTCGATCCACGACCGCTGCTCACCTTCCCAAACCTCTGCAGGGTGCTTAGAAAGGCCGAGCTGTGGAGCGCGCTCGCGCTCCGGGGTAAGGCGCGAGCGGTGCGTAAGTCGGAACTGCCGCCACTTGTCGGCGAGATCGCCAATGAGACCCGACCGCTCGACGCGTGGTGGCCGGAAGCACCCGACCAGGTCTTTCACATCACGATCGCGCCGCTGTGCGAGCGCCTCAGGCTCATGTTCTTCGGCAACTTCCGCCAGACCTGGTCTGAATTCGTGCTCGCGGACCTGGGCATTTTCCGTTACGAGAGCGTGTCGCTCGATGAATCGGCGCGCGCGTTTCACACCCGGGAACAGATTGAGCAGTTTTACGCGCTCTATCGCTGCCGCGAGCTCGTGCATGCGGAGGCGCCACTCGAGGAAGTTCTCGCGATGCTGCCACCCCCCATAGAAGGCAGTGCCTGGATCGAAGCGAAGCGCGCGAAGCTGTTGTTCCTGATCGGGCAGCGATATGAGAAGGCGCGTGAGCTGCCGCAGGCACTCGCCGCGTATGTGGGCTGCGGGCATCCCGAGGCGCGGATCCGCACTATTCGGGTACTCGAAAAACTGGGGCGCTGCGCGGAGGCAGCCGAGCTCCTCGTGAACACGCAAGGCACGCCGGTGAGTGAGTTCGAGGCTCAGCAGGCGGCGCGCATCCTGCCTCGCCTGACTGGCAAGCTCGGATTCCCAGTGCAACGGGCGCGCGTTCGGGATGGCTGGTCCAGTCTGACACTGGTGTTGCCGCGCCCGGAATCGCCCCACCCCGTCGAGCTCGTCGTGAGCGAACATCTCACCACGCCACAGGCACCGGTGCTGTACGTCGAGAACACTCTTTTCAATTCCCTGTTCGGCCTTCTGTGTTGGGATGCGATCTTCGCGCCCCTCCCTGGGGCATTTTTCCATCCGTTCCACTCGGCGCCTGCGGATCTCCTGGACGCCGATTTTCAGCAGCGGCGCACGGCCTTGTTCTCGGCATGCTTCGCGCGGCTGGAGAGTGGCGATTATCGCGCTGCCATCCTCGACACCTTCGAGCGTAAGAACGGCATTCAGTCGCCCTTCGTAGCATGGGGCCTGGTGACGCGTGAGCTGCTGGAGCTCGCGCTCGATTGCCTACCGGCTCTGCACCTGCGCCGGTGTTTCGCGCGGCTGCTCGCGGACCTGCGTTCCAATCGAAGCGGCCTGCCGGACCTCATCCAGTTCTGGCCTGCGCAGCGACGCTACCGCCTGATCGAGGTCAAGGGCCCCGGCGACCGGCTCCAGGACAACCAGATCCGGTGGTTGAATTTTTGTGTGCAGCAGGACATCCCGGTCTGCGTCTGCAACGTGACGTGGCAGGGAATGCCGTCGTGACGTACACCATATCGGTGCGTGCGCTGTGCGAATTCACGGCGAAACAGGGCGATCTGGATCTGCGGTTTACACCCTCGCCGTCCGCGCAGGAGGGAATGGAGGGACACGCCATCATCGCGGCACGCCGGCGCGCGGGTTATGAAACGGAGCTCATGCTGGAGGGCGAGTACGGGGAACTGCAGGTACGCGGTCGAGCGGACGGCTACGATTCCGCGGCCAACCTACTCGAGGAGTTCAAGACCCACCGCGGTAAGTTGGATCGCATGCCCGAGAACCACCGTGCGCTGCATTGGGCGCAAGTCCGGATCTATGGGGCGTTGTTATGCCGCAAGCGGGCGTTGCAGGAGCTCAACCTTGCGCTGGTGTACTTCGACATCGCAAGCGAACGGGAAACGAGTCTCACCGAGCACCACTGCGCCCAGTCACTCGAGAGTTACTTTACGGCTCAATGCGAGCGCTTCATCGACTGGGCCCGGCGGGAAACCGCCCATCGGGTGACACGGGACGCCGCACTCCAGGGGCTGCAATTCCCATTTCCCGACTTTCACTCGGGCCAGCGCGAGCTGGCCGAATCGGCCTACCGCACCGTCCGTCGCGGTGGCGCGCTGCTGGCACAGGCTCCGACCGGCATTGGCAAAACGATCGGCACGATCTTTCCCGCCTTGAAAGCAATGCCCGCCGCGGGGCTCGACCGCCTGTTCTATCTGTCTGCGAAGACGCCGGGGCGGCGGCTCGCCCTGGACGCGTTGACGCGTATAGAGGGGAGCGCTCCGCAACGTTCGCTGCGCGTTCTCGAGCTCGTGGCACGCGACAAGGCTTGCGAGAACCCGGACAAGGAATGTTTTGGAGACTCCTGTCCCCTGGCTCGCGGGTTCTACGAACGGTTGCCGGCCGCCCGGGCAGAGGCAGTACAACGCGCACTCCTCGACCAGTCCTCGGTCCGTGACATCGCGCGCGCGCACCAGATCTGTCCTTACTATCTCGGGCAGGAACTCATGCGCTGGTCAGATGTCATCGTCGGAGACTACAACTATTACTTCGACTCGAGCGCCCCGCTCTACGCGCTCACCACGAGCTATCAATGGAAAGTCTGCGTTCTCGTCGATGAGGCCCACAACCTGATCGAACGAGCGCGCAAAATGTACACGGCCTCTCTCGAGCGATCGACGTTGGATGCCGTATTCGCCACGGCGCCCGCGGTGCTGAAGAACTCTCTGGCGCGGGTAATCCGCGCCTGGAACGAGATGCTGGACGCGCAAGCCGAGCCCTACCGCGCGTACGAAGAGGTTCCGGAGGAGCTCCTGCTTTCCATCGAACGCTCCGTTGCCGCGATCACGGACCTCGTCGCCGAACAGCCGACAGTGCTCGCGGCGGAGCTCGAGGACTTCTACTTCGAGGCCATGCACTTTTGTCGGCTCGCCGCGGTACTCGATGAGGCGACGTTGTTCGATGTCACACGATCCGGTGAGTCGTCGGGCTCGAGTCTTCTCGATCAACACGTCACGCTCTGCCTGAGAAACGTCATCCCACGCCGCTTCCTGGCCCCACGTTGGGCAGCGGCCCACGCCGCGGTGTTGTTTTCCGCAACGCTCAGCCCGCCCGAATTTCATCTCGATGTGTTGGGAGTGCCGCAGGAGAGCCGCCGGATCGACGTCCAATCGCCGTTCAGTCCCGAACAGCTCTCGATACGCGTGGTGCACTCCATCTCCACGCGCTGGCGGCATCGGGCGAGCTCCGTGCAACCGATCGTCGAGCTCATGGCAGGGCAGTTCACAGCCCTTCCGGGTAACTATCTCGCGTTCTTCAGCAGCTTCGATTACCTGCGACAGGTTGCGGTGTGCTTCGAAGAGCAGCAGCGCCATATTCCAGTATGGCGCCAGGAGCGCGGCATGTCGGAGCCCGAACGGGAAGGTTTCCTGAGCCGCTTCGCACTCGATGGACAGGGCATCGGCTTTGCCGTGCTGGGCGGCGCCTTTGGCGAAGGCATCGACCTGCCCGGCACGCGGCTCATTGGCGCGTTCATTGCCACCCTCGGGCTTCCGCAGGTGAGCCCGGTGAACGAGGAAATGCAGCGTCGCATGGAACTGCGGTTCGGCGCCGGATACGAGTACACCTATCTGTACCCGGGGCTGCAGAAGGTGGTGCAGGCCGCCGGGCGGGTAATTCGCACGACCGAGGATTCCGGGGTCGTTTACCTGATGGATGAGCGCTTCGCGCAACCCAACGTGCGGCGCCTGTTCCCGAAATGGTGGAAGGTCGAGGCGGCCGGCCGTCGCAGCCGTCCGTCCGGTGTGGCCTGAGTTGTACGGCACGGCGGCGCAGTCGTTCCGGCTTTCGCCGCAGCCTTAGTCGTCAGCGATCCTGGCGGCCCTGCCATGAACAGGGCCGCTCGCTGCTCGTCCCGGCAAAAAACCGGCAGCTGCAACGTGCGTCGTGAACTCCTGTATCAGCCAATCGATAAACACCCGCACCCTGGGCGAGAGCTGCCGGCTGTGCGGATATAACAGCGACACCGGAGTCGGCGAGGGCCGGAAATCCGCGAGCACTTCGACCAGAGTACCCGCCGCGAGAGCAGCGGCGAGGTGATAGCGCGGCACCTGGATGAGCCCGAGGCCCAGAGTGGCCGCAGTGACCATGGTTTCGGCGGAGGTGACGGAGAGCGCCAACCGTGGCGTGAGGTTGCGTACCTTCCCCTCCACGATGAACTCCAGAGGGATGACGTTGCCGGTGGCGGAAGAAACGAATCCAATCATCCGCTGATTGTCGAGATCGTCGAGAGTACGAGGCTCGCCATGCCGCCTCAGATAATCCGGGCTGGCGAACGTCCCCTCCTCGAGCATGGCGAGGCGTCGGGCGACCATCGCACTGTCTTGTGGTTCACCCACTCTCAACACGCAATCGACACCCTCCCTGACGAGATCGACCAGGCGATCTCCCTCGCCGATGAAGAGTTCAAGATCGGGGTACTGCTCGAGGAAGCGAGGCAGGCCCGGCAACACGAAATGTCGTGCAAGCGTGCCGTGTACGTCGACATGGAGCATGCCGCTCGGCTTGGCGCCCGAGAAGGCGGCTTCCGCCTCCTCGATGTCGGCAATGATCCTGAGGCAGCGCCGGTAGTACGCATCGCCGTCCAGAGTCGGTGAGACATGCCGTGTCGTCCGTTGCAGAAGGCGGACGCCGAGGTGCGACTCGAGCTGCTTGATGACCTCCGTCGCGGTGGACCGCGGTAGCCCCACGTCCTGCGCGGCGAGAGTGAAGCTGCGTCGCTCGACCACCCGGGTAAAGAGGCGCATGGCGTCTATTCGGTCCACTGATCGCCCCATTGTTCGGTATTTCCGAATTATATTACCAAAACCGCGGGGATTATGTCTTTTTCGTGAATAGATATCCTTCTTCCGCCGGCATGGGGCCGGCAACAGGAGAAGGGCATGAGCGAGCAAAACGGCAAAGTAGCGATCGTCACAGGCGCTTCGCGCGGCATCGGTGCCGCCGTCGCGGAGCGGCTCGGGCGCGACGGCTTCGCGGTGGTCATCAACTATTCGGGTGACGCGACGCCAGCCGAAGAGCTGGTGCGCAAGATCGAGAAATTCGGCGGCCGCGCGCTGGCCGCCAAAGCCGACGTCAGCAATCGGGCCGCCGTCCGCGGCATGTTCGATACCGCAGAGGCGAAGTTCGGCGGTATCGACGTACTGGTCAACAACGCCGGGATCATGACGCTGGCCAACGTCGCCGACACGGACGACGCGGCCTTCGACAAGCAGATCGCGGTAAATCTGAAGGGCACGTTCAACACGCTCCGTGAGGCAGCCAGCCGAGTGCGCGCCGGCGGCCGCATCATCAATTTCTCATCCAGCGTCGTGGGGCTGTTGCAGCCGACGTATGCAATTTATGCGGCCACCAAGGCCGGCGTCGAAGCGATCACCAGCGTTCTCGCCAAGGAACTGCGCGGCAGGAACGTCACGGTCAATGCCATCGCTCCCGGTCCTACCGCCACGGACCTGTTTCTGAAAGGCAAGCCACAGGCGGTGATCGATCACCTCGCCAAGCTGGCTCCGCTCGAGCGGTTAGGTCAGCCGGAAGACATCGCCCGCGCGGTCGCCTTCCTCGCGGGACCCGACGGTGCCTGGATCAATGGCCAGGTGCTGCGCGCCAACGGCGGCATCATCTGAAGTAGTCCCCACGACACCTGAATTTCTGACGCAGGCCTCAACACAGCGGAAGCAAGCATGAAAAACATCATCGTCATTACTGGCGCGTCGAGCGGCTTCGGCCTCATGACCGCCCGCGCACTGGCCAACGCAGGCCACACGGTCTATGCCAGCATGCGCGAGACCACGGGCCGGAATGCGCCGCAGGTCGCGGAGATTCGCAAGTATGCGCAAGAGCGTCGCGTTGATTTTCGCGCGATAGAGTTGGATGTCGGTTCTCAGGATTCCGTCGACGCCGCCATCGCAAAGATCGTCGCTGACAACGGACGGCTGGATGTAATAATCCACAATGCCGGCCACATGGTATTCGGGCCGGCCGAGGCCTTCACGCCCGAGCAGTTAGCGGAGCTCTACGACGTGAACGTGTTGAGCACGCAACGCCTGAACCGTGCTGCGCTCCCGCAGCTTCGCAAGCAGCACAAGGGCCTGGTGGTCTGGGTCTCCTCCAGCAGTTCGCGTGGCGGCACGCCGCCCTATCTGGCTCCCTACTTCGCCGCGAAGGCCGCAATGGACTCGCTGGCGGTGAGTTACGCCGGCGAGCTCGCGCGCTGGGGCATTGAAACTTCCATCATCGTCCCCGGCGCATTCACCAGAGGCACGAACCACTTCGCGCACGCCGGCAAACCCGCCGATACACAACGCGAGAAGGAATACGCCGCCGGCCCCAATGCCGATCTGCCGAATGCGGCGCTGAAAGGCCTCGCTGCGCTCGAGCCACCGGACGCCGATCCGGCGACCGTCGGGGAAGCGATTGTCAAAGTGGTCGACGCACCGTTCGGGACGCGCCCGTTCCGTGTCCACATCGATCCGTCACAGGACGGTGCAGAAATCGTCAACGGCGTAGCGGATCGGGTTCGCGCCGAGCTTCTGCGCCGCATAGGCCTCGGGGACGTACTCAAGCCGACAGTGAGCGGGTAGTGCCGACAGGTCGTTCACTCGCCAGTAGCCAAGGATCCAAAGTCGCCGCGGATTCGGTCAGGGCGCTCGTGACTTCCGCGGCGGCACTGTCGAGTCGCGAACGACCAGCTCGAAGTCCAACAACCGGTGCGGGATTGGCTCGGGCCAGCCACGGCGGCGTGGCGAGTGTTCGATGATGAGATCGGTGGCGGTACGCGCGAGTGCGGCCACGGGCTGTCGAATGGTCGTGAGCTCCGGAGAGATCATCGATGCGACCGGAGCGTCGTCGAAGCCGGCGACGGAGAGTTGGTCGGGGAGGGAGATGCCCATCCGGCGCGCGACGGAGATCACCGCAGCCGCGGTGTCGTCGTTGCTTGCGAAGATCGCCGTAGGCGGCGACGGCGAGCGCAGGATCAGGTCCGCACACACCAGTCCATCCGCAAACACAAAGTTACCCGTTTTGATCGAGTCGGGATCGATCGGCACGCCGCCAGCGTGCATCTCGTCGCAGAAGCCACGGTAGCGCTCGTCCGTCGCGCCGTGCCCGGGTCGGCCGAGAATGAACCCGATACGGCGGTGCCCGAGCTCGAGCAGGTGCCGCGTCATCTGACGCGCGGCGGCATAGTCGTCAATACCGACCGATGGCGACTCGCTCGGTTCGAGTCGTGGCGCAATCCGCACTGTCGGGATTGCCTTCTCAGTGAGCTTGCCGAGAATCACGGGATGGTCGCTCAGGGGAGGCAGCAGAATGACGCCCTCCAGGCGCAACTGCCGCAGCAGCGTACTGACCTGCCGTCCGATGTCCGGACTCTCGCTGTCCCAGGGCTCCACCATGAGGTGGAAGTCCGATTCGCGGCAGCGCTGTACCGCCCCCGCCTGGAACTCGCTCAGGTAGTCGCCCGGCTTGTCGCAGAACAGGCCGATCAGAAAGGACCGGTCCCCCGCCAGCCCGCGCGCATTCACATTGGGCTGGTAATCGAGCTGCTCGATCGCCTTCAGGATCCGATTACGGGTGTCGACGTGCACTCCGGGCTCATTATTGAGCACGCGCGAGACAGTCTTGGATGACACCTCGGCGAGGTCGGCGACCTCCTGGATCGTGACGGACTGCGGCGGTATGGCCATGAGCCTTTGGGACTAGCCCGCGGAAAATCGCAGCCATTTAAGCGCATTCGCGCTCCCCTTGTCGTCTTTTGGCGTCGCGGACGAGGCGGGCAGCCGGTTTGGGCGCCTTACGCAAACGCAACAGCGGCACCGAGGATCGCTGATAAGCTGATTCTCGTTAACGGAAGCGAGCCAAAGCGGGGGCGATTGGGGGGCGTGCCGACAGCAGAAGGGGTGCTGGCCTTATTCGACTGGGTGGTCGTTGCCACCTACACGGGCGGGCTCGTGGCTTTAGGCGTCCTCGTGTCACGGCGGCGGGCTCGTGCGGAGGACTATTTCCTCGCCTCGCGCGCCTCACGCTGGCCCTCCATCGGCCTCGCCCTCCTCGCCTCCAACATCTCCTCCCCTGCCCTGATCGGACTGGCTGGCGCGGCGTATTCGATCGGTATCTCCGCCTATGACTACGAGTGGACCGCCGGCGTAGTCCTCGTCTTTTTCTGCATCTTCCTGCTGCCGTTCGTGCTTCAAAGCCGCGTCTACACGATGCCGGAGTTTCTGGAGCGACGCTACGACCACCGGGCGCGGTTGTATTTCGCGGCGCTGACCCTCTTCCTGAATGTCTTCGTGGACTGCGCGGGGGCGTTGTACAGCGGATCGCTGGTCAGCCGGCTCCTGTTTCCAGCGGCGCCGCTCTGGTCCATCGTGGCGATCCTGGCCGGCGCGGCGGGCTTGTACACGATGCTCGGTGGGTTGCGTGCGGTCATGTACACCGAATCCGTGCAGGCGGTGCTGCTGATCGTCGGAGCCACGACGATAGCTGTGACCGCCTTCGCGCGGGCCGGCGGCTGGCATGCCGTCATGACAGGAGTCGATCCGGCCGCCCTCTCGCTCATCCGTCCGGTTGGCGATGCTGGGGTGCCGTGGCCGGGACTGCTGCTCGGCATTCCGGTGTTGGGCTTCTACTACTGGTGCACGAACCAGTTCATCGTGCAGCGCGTGCTGTCGGCGAAGAGCCTGGATCATGGTCGCTGGGGAGCGTTGTTCGCCGGTCTGCTGAAGCTACCCGTGCTGTTCCTCATGGTACTGCCGGGGACGTGCGCGATCCTGCTGTTTCCGCATCTCGCGCACGCCGACATGGTCTATCCGGCGCTGATGTTCAACCTGCTGCCGACCGGGCTTCTCGGACTCGTTGCCGCTGGCTTTGTCGCCGCGACCATGGCCTCGGTCGCCTCGACGCTCAACTCGGCTGCGACGATGATTACGATGGACGTCGTCACGCGCGCGGCGCCGGGCTTGTCCGAGTCGCAGGTAGTGGGCATTGGCCGCATCAGCACCGTGGGCCTGCTACTCGTTGCCGTTGCGTGGGCGCCGCAACTGGCGCACTTCCCCTCGCTTTGGCAGTACCTGCAGGGCGTACTCGCCTATGCGGTCCCGCCGATTGTCGCGCTGTTCGTAGTGGGTCTGTTCTGGCGGGGCGCCAACGCCGCTGGCGCCGCTGCGACCTTGCTCATCGGGTCGCTGAGCGGTCTTGGATTATTCCTCGCCAATACCGCGCTTCACTGGACGCATCTGCATTTCCTCTACGTCGCACCTATCCTGCTGACCATCGATACCGCGATCCTCGTGAGCGCGAGTCTGCTGACTCGTCGGCCGAGCGCAGACGCGGGCGACGCAGTCACTTGGACGCCCGCCTTCTTTCGGGCGGAAAACCTGCGCTTACGCGCGATGCCACTGTGGCGTGACTACCG
>JAQGOG010000026.1 GCA_028293765.1 Gammaproteobacteria bacterium | reverse complement strand
ATGTGCCAGGCGTATCGCCGCCAGTACGGCTTCGCCGCGATCGCCGCGATGCCGACCAACCTCTATGGTCCCGGCGACAATTTCAGCTTGCAGAACTCCCACGTGCTTCCAGCGCTGCTGCGCAAGTTTCATGAGGCGAAGGAGCACAGTGCTGCCGAAGTCGAGGTTTGGGGTAGTGGGTCGCCACGGCGCGAATTTCTGCACGTCGATGATCTCGCCGATGCCTGTCTTTTCCTCATGGAAAGCTACGAAGAGGAGGGCTGGATCAATGTCGGCTGGGGTCGCGACGAGACCATCGCCGAGCTGGCGCAGACCATCCGCAGGGTCGTCGGCTTCACGGGCAGTCTGCGCTTCGACCCAACCAAGCCTGACGGCACCCCGCGCAAGCTCTTGGACACGACCCGCCTCACGGCGCTTGGCTGGATGCCGAAGATCGAGCTCGAAGTTGGCATCCGTTCCACGTATGAATGGTTCCTGAACAATCGCGCCGGCCTGAAGACCTGAAGCTGATACCCGCAAGAACCTCTAGCTTCAGTACAATTGCGGTTTCGCGCGGGTGAGCTGGGTCGATCTGGGGTTCGATGCCTTCGGTGGACTGCTGAAGATGGGCTTGGACGCGCTTGCGCTTCGTTTTAACGGCGAAAAGGTTTTTCATGCGCGTGCTGCAACGCCCGTCCTTGCTGCTGACTTGGCTTCTCCTTGCGACCACCTCCCTTGTCGGTATTGCCGACCGGGTTTACGGTCAGACGACGACCCCTACCCCCGAACAGATCGACATGTTCAAGAGCTTGTCGCCCGATCAGCAGGACGCCATCCTCAAACAGCTAGGTGGGTCAGGCGGCCTGGGCGGCTTGGGTGGCCTCGGGTCGTCTTCCTCTGGGGACCGCCAGGGTCAGAGCAGCCGCACAGGCGGCAGCCAGGACAATAATCAGGGGCGGAATCGCGGTTCCCAGACCGATGACGGCGAGGAACCGGAGCCGCTGATTCCAATACTCAAGGCCGAGGACTGGGTCATCATCGAGGTCGATTTTCACCTCGCGCAGCGCCCGGTGACGCAACTGCCGGGGCAGTATCTGTCGCAGCCCAATCAGGCGATGCAGATGCAGGCCGCCGCCGGCGCTTCGGGACAGGCGACTGCGGGTAATAGTCCTAACGGCGCCAATCAAAACCCGGCAACCCCGGCGTCGACCGACTCCCTAAAGCAACCGCTCACGGAGAGAGAGACGAAACGCCTGCAGGACCTGATCGACCTGATCCGTTCCAAGAACCCTTACCGGCTCACGCGCGATGGGGCTCTGATACTCCCGGGCTTCGCTGACATCCCACTGGCAGGCCTCACGGACGAGCAGGCGACCCTGCGCTTGAGAGTCGAGCCCGTATTCCGCGACCTCGACATTCGTCTGACGCGCCTGCCCCTCAAGAGAACCGGTGCCGACGCCCTCAAGCCGTTCGGCTACGATCTGTTCAATCGATCGCCCTCGACGTTCGCTCCGATGACGAATGTGCCGGTGCCGTCCGACTACGTCGTAGGCCCTGGCGACGAGCTGAGCATCCAGCTCTACGGTAGCCAGAACAGAACTCTGCGACTCACCGTCGGCCGCGATGGCCGGATCAGCTTTCCCGAGCTCGGCCCGATAAACGTCGCGGGACAGCGCTTCAACAGCGTCAGGTCGAGCATCGAGTCGCGAGTCGAACGCCAGCTCATCGGTGTGCGCGCCAGCGTCTCGATGGGCGATACGCGCTCGATTCGCGTGTTCGTGCTGGGCGAAGCCAGGAACCCCGGCACGTACACGATCAGCAGCCTCGGAACCATTACCTCGGCTCTCTATGCCGCCGGCGGCATCAAGCCGATCGGCTCGCTGCGCAAAATCGAATTGAAGCGGCAGGGAACCCTCGTCAGGGCCCTCGACCTTTATGACCTCCTGATTCGGGGCGACACGGCCGACGATACCAAGCTCGAACAGGGCGACGTCATTTTCATTCCGCCCATAGGGCCTACGGCTAGCGCCGCAGGGGAGGTGAGGCGGCCCGCGATCTACGAAATCAAGAACGAGTCGAGCATCGCTGATCTCGTCAAGCTCGCGGGCGGGCTGACGCCGCAGGCCAATGGATTCACGGCAATGTTGTCGCGTGTCGATGAGAGCGAGCACCGCGTCGTCATGCAGGTGGATCTCTCCGGAACCGGCGCGAAGGCACAAGGTCTGCGCAATGGCGACGTCCTGCGAGTCAGCCGTCTGCGGCCCACACTGGATGCGGGAGTGGTCCTCCAGGGTCACGTCTACACGCCTGGCGACTATGCGTATCACGCGGGGATGCATCTTTCGGATGTCATTCATTCCGTCGATGACCTGCAGCCCAACGCAGATCTGCATTACCTGCTGATCCGGCGTGAATTGCCGCCCGACCGGCGGATCACGGTGCTGTCCGTCGATCTGGCTGCGGCTCTTAAGGCGCCAGGTTCAAAAGCCGACCTCGAATTGCTGCCGCGCGATCGGATCGTCGTCTTCGACCAGGCGTCGGGGCGTGATCGCATCATTCAACCGGTGCTGGACGAGCTGCGCCTGCAGTCGAACTCTGATCGGCCCACGGAGGTCGTTCACGTCGATGGCAGGGTCAAGGTGCCGGGCGAGTATCCGCTCGAGGCGGGAATGACAGTGGCTGACCTGGTCCGGGCGGGCGGCGGCCTGTCCGATGCCGCTTATGGCGGCAAGGCCGAGCTGACGCGCTACCAGGTCGAGAATGGCGACACACGCCACACGCAGCTGATCGAAGTCGATCTGGTGCAGGCGCTACGCGGCGACCCGACGGAGAATATCAAGCTCGAGCCTTTCGATATGCTCAGCGTCAAGGAACTCTCGCTCTGGCATGCACAGGAGAGCATCACGCTCCGGGGTGAGGTGCGTTTCCCCGGACGCTATGAGATCAAACGCGGCGAGACCCTCATGTCAGTGCTCGCTCGCGCCGGGGGCCTCACGGAATACGCCTTTCCCGAGGGGAGTGTTTTTACTCGGGAGGAGCTCAAGAGGCGCGAGCAGGAGCAGATGGACATGCTGGCGCAGCGCATGCAGACCGATCTGACCGCATTAGCACTGGCAAGTGCGGCCGCCAACCAGGCGGGCGCCACCAGCGCACTGACTGTGGGCCAGTCGCTGCTGGGTCAACTCAAGGCATCCAAAGCGGTTGGCCGGCTAGTGATCGACCTGCCGCGCACGATGCGTTCACACCCCGGTTCGTCCATCGACGTAATTCTTCGCGATGGCGATGAGCTCATCGTTCCGAAGTTCCAGCAGGAGGTGACCGTCATCGGCGAGGTGCAAAGTGCCACGTCGCATCTATACAGCCGCGACCTGTCGCGCGACGACTACATATCGCTGAGCGGCGGCATGACGCGGCGGGCGGATCACAAGAAGATCTATGTCGTGCACGCGAATGGCAGCGTGGTGGCGAGGGAAGGCAGCCGCTGGTTCCAGACCACCGGGTCGGACCAGACGATCAAGCCGGGAGACACGATTGTTGTCCCGCTCGATATGGAACGCATGCCGGCCCTGCCGTTGTGGACGGCCGTGACGACGATCATCTACAACGTGGCGATTGCCGCGGCAGCCGTCCATTCGTTCTGATGCAAACGCGAGCAAGAATCACGTGACTCTGAAGGGCATAGTGCTGGCCGGTGGAGCGGGCACCCGGTTACATCCGGTGACGCTCAGCATCAGCAAGCAACTGCTGCCGGTGTACGACAAGCCTATGATTTATTACCCGCTGTCGGCGCTCATGCTGGCGGGTATCCGTGACATCCTCCTGATCTCGACCCCGGAGGATCTGCCGCTGTTCCGCCGGTTGCTCGGCGATGGGCACAAGTGGGGTATTTCCCTGAGCTACGCCGAGCAGCCCCGGCCTGAGGGGCTGGCCCAGGCATTCATCATCGGGCGCAAGTTCGTGGGCAATGATCGCGTTGCCCTCGTGCTTGGCGACAACATCTTCTACGGCCATGGTCTTCCCGAGCAGTTACGCGCGGCTGCCGAACATCCTTCCGGAGCGACGGTCTTCGCGTACCGTGTTCGTGATCCCGAGCGCTACGGCGTCGTGCAATTTGATGCGAACGGCAACGCTCTCGACATCGAGGAAAAACCCGCGCAGCCGAAATCGCACCACGCGGTTACGGGTTTGTACTTTTACGACAACGAGGTTCTCGACATCGCGGCTTCCCTGAAGCCTTCGCCCCGCGGCGAGTTGGAGATCACGGACGTCAACCGAAAGTACTTGGAGCGCCGGACGCTGCGGGTGGAGCTCCTCGGCCGCGGTGTTGCATGGCTGGATACGGGCACGCACGAATCGCTACTGCAGGCAGCCATGTTCATCGAGGCGATCGAGAGCCGCCAGGGTCTGAAGGTGTGCTGCCCCGAGGAGATCGCTTTCCGGTCCGGCTACATCGATGCTGAGCGACTCGAGCAGCTTGCCCTGCCGCTCGCCAAGACCGGCTACGGAACGTACCTGCTCGAAATCGCGCGGGGGCAGGCGTGAGATGCAATTCGAACCTACTGCAATCGCTGACGTCGTTCTGATTCGTCCCAAGGTTTTCGGCGACCCGCGCGGGTTTTTCTTCGAGTCCTGGGAGGAGCGTAAATTCGCGGCCGCCGGCCTCGACGTGAAGTTCGTGCAGGACAACCAGAGCCGCTCGGCTCGCAACATCCTGCGTGGGCTGCACTATCAGATCCAGCAGACACAGGGAAAACTCGTTCGGGTAGTGACCGGCACGGTGTTCGACGTAGCCGTCGATATCCGGCGCAGCTCGCCGACTTTCGGCCGGTGGGTAGGGGTTACCCTTTCCGAGGAGAACCATCACATGCTGTGGGTGCCTCCGGGGTTCGCGCACGGGTTTCTCGTACTCAGTGAGTCCGCGGACTTCCTGTACCGCTGCACTGATTTCTACGCCCCGTCCCACGAGCGGACGATTCAGTGGAACGATCCAGATCTGAACGTGGCGTGGCCGCTGGCAAACGGCGTTGAGCCCGTGCTCTCAGGAAAAGATGCGGTCGCGGTCCGTTTCCGGGATGCGGAATACTTCCCGTGAAAGTCCTGATTACCGGGATCGGCGGCCAAGTGGGACGGGCCTTGGCGAGCAGCATGCCGGCGCACGTGCAGGTCGTAGGGTGCGCGCACAAGGATCTCGATGTCTCTGATGAGCAGGCGGTGGAGAGCTACGTCCGGGCGCACTCGCCAGATGTGATCGTCAATGCCGCAGCGCACACGGCGGTCGATCGCGCTGAGTCCGAGCCCGAGCTCGCGCGGCGCGTGAATGCCGATGGGCCGCGGCACCTGGCTGCGAGCGCTCGCGGGGTCGGCGCCCGTCTCATACAGATCTCGACGGATTTCGTATTCGATGGCGCGTCCTCCGTGCCTTACCAACCCGACTCCCCGACGAATCCGCTGAGCGTATACGGTGTCACGAAACTTGCTGGAGAGACGGCGGTTCTCGAGGCGCTTCCTGAGCACTCGGTCATCCTGCGGACCTCGTGGGTATACGCGTCGGAAGGCAGCAACTTCGTGCGCACCATGCTACGCGTCATGAAGGCGAACGGTTCGGTCCGTGTCGTCGCAGATCAGGTTGGAACGCCAACTTCCGCACGATCCCTCGCGGCTATCCTGTGGGCGATCGTGGACAAACCGGAGATCAAGGGAATTCATCACTGGACCGACGCCGGTGTGGCGAGCTGGTACGACTTTGCCGTTGCGATTGCCGAGGAGGGCGCGCAACTGCAGCTCGTATCGAGCGAAGTGACCGTGACTCCCATTGCAACCGTCGAATACCCCACCCCCGCCCGTCGACCGCCGTACAGCATCCTAGACAAGAAATCGCTAGCCTCCCTCGGCATCGTGCCGCTCCACTGGCGCAAGCGCCTGCGCAGCGTCCTTGGAGAGATCAAAAATGCCTAGGCTGCTGGTCACCGGAGGCGCCGGCTTCATCGGCGCGAACTTCGTGCACTACTGGTTGCGCGAGCACGCCGCGGACCGGGTCGTCGTGCTCGATGCACTGACGTACGCCGGAAATCTGGGGAATCTCAAGACCGTCGCCGGTAATCCGCAGTACCGCTTCGTCCGCGGAGATATCTGCGATCGCGAGCTGGTCGAGGGGCTCCTGCGAGAGGAGTCCATCGACACCCTCGTGCACTTCGCGGCCGAGTCGCACGTCGACCGCTCGATCACGGGACCCGGAGCATTCGTTCAGACCAACGTGTTGGGAACGTACTCGCTGCTCGAGGCGGTGCGCAAAGTATGGCTCGGGGAGCGCACGGTAGCCCGACATCGCTTCCATCACGTGTCCACCGACGAGGTGTACGGATCCTTGGGTCCCGACGATCCGCCTTTCTCGGAAACGACGGCCTATGCGCCGAATTCGCCGTATTCGGCCAGCAAGGCGGCTTCGGATCACCTTGTCCGGGCCTACCACCATACCTACGGCCTGAGCACGACGACGAGCAACTGCTCGAACAACTACGGGCCGTATCATTTCCCGGAAAAGCTCATTCCGCTGATGATCGTCAATATCCTGCACGGACGCTCGCTGCCGATCTATGGGGACGGCGGGAACGTCCGCGACTGGCTCTATGTCGAGGATCATTGCCGCGGTATCGATCTGATCGTCTCCAACGGCAAGGTCGGCGAGGTCTACAACATCGGTGGCCGGGCGGAGTGCGAGAACCTCAAGCTCGTGCAGCTGCTGTGCGAGCACGCTGATGACGAGGTTCGCGCGCGCCCGGAGTTGCATTCGAGATTCCCGGCATGTCCCGCATCCAGGGGCGAGTCTGCCGCCTCGCTCGTCAAGTTCGTGACGGACCGTCCTGGGCACGACCGGCGTTATGCCATCGACAGCCGCAAGATCGAGCGCGACCTCGGGTTCAAGCCCACGGTATCGATCGCGCAAGGCCTGCGTCGTACGCTGGCCTGGTATCTCGGAAACGAAGACTGGTGGCAGAGTGTTATGGACGGCCGTTATCAGGATTGGATTACGACGCAATACCAGCGTCGATGAGGCTGGCCCGAAACATCCTCTGGAATGCTGTGGGCATCGGTGTGCCCCTTCTGGTGGGGGTTGCAGTTGTTCCCGCTATTGTAAAAGGGCTCGGGACGGAGAGGTTCGGGTTCCTGTCGATCGTCTGGATGATGATCGGCTATTTCAGTATTTTCGACCTGGGGCTGGGCAGGACGCTGACCAAGCTCGCGGCCGACCGGCTCGGCGCGGGCCGTGAAGACGAGGTGGCCTCACTCGCAGCCACGACATTGATCATCGTGGTCGTGTCGAGCATCGTGGTGAGCGTCGCTGTCGCGGCGTCATCCGGATGGCTCGCGCACCGAACCCTCGGCAGCTCGCCCGATCTGGTCCCGGAAGGGTCGGCCGCCATCCTGTGCCTTGCCGCCAGTTTACCGTTCGTTCTGCTGGCGACAGTCCTGACGGGCCTCCTCGAGGCCTATCAGCGCTTCGCCATGATCAGTGCAGTACGGCTTCCGCTTGGTGTTCTGGTGCTTGTGGCGCCGCTCGCGGTTCTCCCCTTCAGCCGCCATCTCGGCATAATTACCGCGGTGTTGGCGGCGCTGCGCGTTCTCAACGCAGGCGCCCTGGCGTGGCTCACGCTGCGGGTCGTGCCGGCATTACGGCAGGAAGCATTCCGCTTCCGTCGCGAGCTCGTGCGGCCCTTGCTTACCTTCGGAGGCTGGCTGACCGTCAGCAACGTGGTCGGACCGCTGATGATCTACTTCGATCGGTTCATTATCGCAGCGATCATGGGAAGCGCCGCGATCGCCTACTACACCGTGCCGTACGACGTCCTGAACCGTCTCTTGCTGTTTCCGCAGGCTATTCAGGGAGTGCTGTTTCCGAATTTCGCGATCATGCGCGTGCAGAATTCCCCCCGCATCGTCTCCGTCTTCGCCCGGTCGTCCGAAATCACGATGCTCCTGATGGCACCTCCGTTGCTGGCGACGATGTTGTTCGCGTATCAGGGCCTCGAGTGGTGGGTCGGAACCGCCTTCGCCCAGAACAGTACGCAAACCGCGAAGATCCTGATGGTGGGAGTTATCGTGAACGCGATGGCGAGAACGCCCTTCGTATTCGTGCAGGGCGTAGGTTACGCGAAGTGGACTGCGGCGCTGCATTTCCTGGAGCTTCCCATTTACGCCCTCGTTCTGTTGTCGTTGCTGAAAGGTGGGGCGGGCATCGAGGGTGCCGCCTACGCGTGGAGCGGCAGGATCATCGTGGACACCATCGCCCTTTATGCTATGACGGTCCGACTCGAGCCCCGGATGCTTCGAACTGGCTTGCGGGACCTGTCCTGGGTCGTGGCCGCCTGCGTCCTCGCCCTGTACCTGGACTGGAGCCTGCACGACCTCTGGGCGCGCATCGCGGTCACGGTGCTCCCGAGTCTCGCTTGTGGCGTCGTCCTGTTGACCTATCTCAACAGGGCCCGCCCCGCGCTCATGCAAGGGAACCCATGACCGCAGAGCTGCACGACCGTGCGCAGCAATGGCCAGGCGGCCTCGAGGAGGTGCAGCGGTGTCCCATCTGCGCCGATACGCGACGCGAGCGGACGCTGGGCGATCTCCGGGACGGATCTTTCGGGGCTGCGCCGGGGATCTGGCGTTTGAAGCGCTGCCTGGGGTGTCGGGCCATTTATCTCGATCCCAGACCGGACGCGTCGTCTATCCATCTGGCCTACCGCGATTACTACACGCACGCGCCCGCGCCGGCCGACGTCGGAGGCGTGTCTGGATGGTGGAAGAAAGCCCTCAGCAATGGCTATCGGAACCGGGTTTTTGCAACGCACCTGCGGCCGTCACTTGCAGTGGGCGGGGTGGTAATGCCGTTGTTCGCCGCACGAGCTGCCCGCATTCGCCTCGAAGACCGCGGTCTCGGCCGCGCGCAAGGTACCGGGCAACGGATGCTCGATGTAGGGTGCGGCAATGGCCAATTTCTAAGGTGGGCACGCCAGTTGGGGTGGAATTGTTATGGAATCGAGGTGGATGCGGCGGCGGCGGCAGTCGCGCGCGGCCACGGAATCGAGATTGTTGGCTCCGATTTGCGTGAGCTGGGTCAGGCTCATGATCGAACGTTCGATGCGATCACGCTCAGCCACGTCATCGAGCACGTCTACGATCCAATCGATACCCTGCGTCAGTGTTGGCGACTGTTGAAACCCGGTGGCTATCTTTGGATCCAGACACCCAATACCGACAGTGTAGGCTACGAGATTTACGGCGCCGATTGGCGTGGTTTGGAGGCGCCCAGGCACCTGGTGTTGTTCAACCTGGCTTCGCTTTCCTGGAGTCTCGAACGCGCCGGATTCGAGGGGATCCGCATCCTGCCGCCCGCTGACGTCGCGGAGCCGGTGTTCATGCTGAGCGCGTCCATCCGGCTGGGGCGGATTGCAGAAAAGGACGCCACACCGCTTCCGCAAGACGTTCGCGAGAGTACGCGAGTCGCCACGCGGCAGGCCCGTGCCCTCGTGCGTCGTAATCCCGGCAGATCGGAATTCGTCACCGCGATTGCGTACCGTCCCGAACTTGCGCGCTAGTCGCGCCTACCTGTGAGTTTGGGCCGACCGGTCCGAGGGAAACGGGCTCGTACTGCGGTATGCGGCGTCATTGCGCAGAAACGGCCCATTGTCCGGCGTGACGCCTGCTTCGGTCTTGGTAGCCACAATGGCGAGGATGCGGCCGAGGCTGCGGCGCACGATGCGCGGCAATGTCGGCGAACGCAGCTTTTGCATCAGGTCACGGGCCATGGGCTATCGCCTCGTGCATGAGCATGTCATCAGGAGCTTCACTCACGGTGCCCGGTGGGATGCGCATCCTACGCAGCCTGTGCGATATCTTGCAACGGTCGTGCCGGCGCGCCGGCGCCTGCCTTGTGACCCTCCCGATACTTGGTAAGATGCCTTTTTGAATGGGCCGGAATCGATTCATGAGCGTCCATGCGATCGAGCGGTCGGATATCTGCGCGGTGGTGGTCACGTACTTTCCGAAAGCCGGCAGTGCGGACAATCTCGACGCACTCGCGCCTCAGGTGGGCAAGCTTCTGATCGTCGATAATGGGTCCAGCGCACAGTCCCTGGAGCCCGTGGAGGCCGCCGCACAGCGGCTCAACGCCGAAATCGTGCGCCTGGGAAGCAATCTTGGCATCGCCACCGCTCTCAACGCGGGTCTGAAAATTGCCCGCGAGCACGGCTTTCGCTGGCTCGCCACCTTCGATCAGGACAGTCGGGCTACGCCCGGCATGATCGAAGAAATGGTGCGGGCCCTGAAGTCCTATCCGCAGCCCGGAGAGGTGGCCATAGTCACCCCTTGCCATGTTGACCGCCGCCTGGGTTTCACCGTCAGGGAGAAAGCCGGCGAGGACGTGGGTGAGGGTTGGCGAGTCATTCCATCGACGATGACCTCAGGCAACCTCGTCAGCGTCGAGATCGCCACCGAAGTCGGCGGCTTCGATGATTCGCTGTTTATCGACTACGTCGATCACGAGTTCTGCCTGCGTCTGCGCGGCTATGGCTACCGGGTGCTGGAGGCAACGCGCGCCAAGCTGCTCCATTCCCTCGGCGCCATGGAGCGCCGCCTGTTCATATTCAAACACGTGACGGTCACAAATCACCCGACCGTGCGCCGGTACTACATCAGCCGCAATCGGCTGATCATCTGG
The DNA here is from genome assembly GCA_028293765.1 of Gammaproteobacteria bacterium. GTDB lineage: Bacteria > Pseudomonadota > Gammaproteobacteria > Steroidobacterales > Steroidobacteraceae > 13-2-20CM-66-19. Next base: position 11,512 of record JAQGOG010000026.1, on the reverse strand, counting down.
CGCCAATATTGGCAACAGGAGCCTGTCTGGGTGATGCGGGACATGCGCCGGTTCCTGTTCGAGACCGTGTACATTCTGCTCTACGAAAAGCAGCTTCGCGCCAAGGTCCCCATGATTCTTCGCGGCCTGCGCGATGGCTTCAGAAACGTTCGCGGGGCCTTTGATCCCGGACGCTGACGTCAAGCGTGTCCGTCAGCGCTCCCGCAACGTCCGCTTGAGGCCCAACAGCGGCCGTTCGAGCGCCACTACGAAGATGAATTTGGCGAGGCTGTACGGCAGCCCGCGAAGCCGGTTTCGCCAACAGACGCGCAGCTCGTTTTTCGCGGACAGCCGTTTCGCCCGGTACGAGGCGCGAGTCCGCCCGCGCCAGCCGCGGCCATGATGGCAAACGAGCTGTGGCCGGTAAACCAGGCGCCAGCCCCGTGCGCGCAGCCGCAACGACAGGTCGATGTCTTCCTTGTACATGAAGAAGCGGCTGTCGAAGATCTCATTGGCGTGCAGGGCCGCCTGCTCCAGCGCCTCCGTTCTGCAGAACATCAGAGCCCCGCAGATCGCGGGCAGATCCTCGGATGCGGCGGACCTGAACCCGGTCCATTCCGATCCCTGCCCCCGGTCGTACCACTTGCCGTACCAGGTCTGGAATACGCCGGTGGAATCGATTCTGCCGGTCGGTCGGCGCTGCTCGACGTCGAATCCAAGAAGTGCTCCGGTCAGACAGCCTGCGTCCGCGTTCTCTGGCCGCTCCATCCACAGCAAAGCCTCCTCGATGAACCGATTCGAGAGAAACGCGTCGGGGTTCAGGAACAGCACATATTTGCAGCTCCGCGCCAGTGCATATCCAGTATTATTTCCACCGCAAAAGCCTTCGTTGCTGCTGCCGCGCACGAGCTGGAACGGCGCGCCGCCCGGAACCGCGTCCAGGTAGGACGGATCGGCAGAGTGGTTGTCCACGATGACCACCAGATCCGGCTGGCGAGTCTGCGCCCGCAGCGAGTCGAGGCACATCCCGAGCACGCGGCCGCTGTCATAAGTGACGATGATGATGGCGACGGTGGGATTGGGAAGGGTCACGGAGTCGGGAGCCTAATGCGTCAGACGGGCAAATTCCATTGAACGCGCATGCGTAAGACAGTTCTGCTGGCGGCTCTGCTCGTGCTCACCTTCATGACCGCGGGCATGGGATTGCCCCTCACGGGCGAGGACGGAAAGTTCTCGGGCTCGAACGTCATGCCCGTCATTTTCACCGGTGTCGCCGCCGTATTTTTCTTCAGCGGGCGCGCAGGGGTCGACCGGCGGCTCGCGTGGTCCCTGCTTGCGTTCAACGTGGCGTGCCTGGCGAGCTTTCTCGTGTTCCTGGTCAAGTATGCCTGGGACCCGAATTTCTTCGTCCTGCTGTTCCAGGACCTGTCGATCCTGTTTTGTCTGTTCCTGTGGTGGTATGCGGGGGACAATCCGGCACAGTTCCGTTCAGCCGTCAGGGTTGGCATTCTCTGCTCCATACCGGTCTCGGCTTTCTTTGCCTGGTATGACACCCACACCGCGGCTCCGTGGATCTCTTTCGGCATGGACGACAAGTCCCAGGCCGCCGTCCTGCTGTGCTGCGAAGCCTATATCCTGATCCGCTTCTACGGCGGCACGCTCGACCGCGTGCTCGGCACCGGCCTCTACCTGGCCACCTATCTGACGATTTCCAGACTCCCGGTGTTCTTCTTGCCACCGATTCTGCTGGCTCTGATGCGGGGCTCGCGCTATGCGGCCGCGATCACGACCATTGGAATGTGCATCGTGGTGTCTGTGCTGGTGGTCGCCGGTGACGCCATCAAGGATGTTTTTGCGGTCTACAACAGGTTGTCGTCAGTGGAGGCGGTGACGGGCTCCGACTCCACTACCGCGCACATAGTGCTGCTCAAAACCGCACTGGAAATAAAGTTTTCCGACCCTTGGGCTTTCCTGTTCGGCATCGGTCCGGGCAATTTCTCGAAGGCACTGACGAGTTTCCCGGTATCCGTCGCGGAGATCGAAGCACTGGATCCCCAGCTGGTGGCGTTTGCCCGGGAAGGCAGAGCACCGCTGCACTCGATGCCGATGCAGATTCTCCTGGACTACACCCCCGTGGTGTTTCTCGCGTTCACATTCTGCATGTTGCGCGCGTTCCGGTTTCTGGTGCGCCGGCGGAACCTGGCGGATCTCACGTTTTTCCTGGGCTTTTTGCTGGCGTCCACGTTCTACAGCCTGCACAACAAGCCATATTTCTATCTGGTTGTCACCACGGCCGCCTGGCTGATCTCGCAAGCGGGCCGGTCGGCCGAGGAAGCGGACCGGCGCCTCGATCCGGACGGTGAGCTCGCCTTGGCGCCGACAACTTAGCGGTCGCCTAATTCTTGCCCCACGCCACCCGCAAGAAGGCCGCGACCAGCGACAACAGCAGTCCGCCGAACAGCCCGATCAGGATCCACATCACCGGCTCCGGCGAGTAGGGTTCCTCGGGCGCGACCGCGGGATCGACGACCTTGAGGGCGTACTCATCGCTCCCGCGGGCCAGCATCTCCTTGTTGATCTCATTCTGCATGATCGAGAAAATGGCTGTTTTTACCCCCACGACGTCCGTGGTGAGCGCCTCGCCGTTCAGATACTTGATATTCCGGTCGGCCTCCACGATTGCCTTGGCGCGCAGATAATCGTTGGTCTTCTTCACCAGTTCATTGGCCCATTTCGCCGCCAGCTGCCGATCTTTCCAGATGATCGTGAGTGTGACGAGGCCCGTCTTGGTGTCGGTGCTGACGTTGGCGATGCTGCGCTTGAATTTCTGGGTCGCCTTCCACACGGTCGGAGTTTTCTGCGGATCGCTCACGTTCCAGCGCTTTTGCAGCGCGTCCCACTGTTTGGGATAAAGCACGGGCAGCAGGTCGTTGTCGCGGATGTAGCCCTCGGTCAGGGCTTCCGATTGCAGCACAGCAATCGACTCGGCCCGGTGCGAGTCGCCTCCCATCGCGAGTCCCGCCAGCGAGGCCAGGCCGCTGAATTGGGAAACCACCGAATTCAGGCCGCCTGTCTGACCGCTACCCGGCTGGTTGGTGGCGGCGGACACGATGATGGAGGCCTTGTAGGTCTTGGGAGTCAACTTCGCCGCGACGCCCGCGGTGAGCGTGAATACCGCGGTGACCAACAGCACCGCCCATTTCCTGCGCCGCAGGAGCTGCAGGATCTCCTTCAAGCTGATCTCGTCTTGAGGAATCGGCGTGCGGATTTTCGCGTCCATCAACGGTTCTGCCCGGGCTTTCGCGCGAGTAAGGCCGCGCTAAGCGTGTGACTATACCCGACACGCCCGGTGGCCGATGCGACGTCGCCGCAGGGGTGACTCACGGGCACGCTCTCAACGTCGTAACTACTTCACGATTGATCTTCCGACGCTCCCGGTCGAAAAACCACCCCCATTTATTGAAGTAGCGGCAGTTATTCTGGATGCCATACCACGTGCCCAGCAGCGAGCGGTTGCTGAACCGGCGGTACTGATGAGTGATCTGCACATCGGGAACGTAAAGCGTCTGCGCGACCTCGTGAATTCTCCGCGTCAGATCGATATCCTCGCCGTACAAAAAGAAGCGCTCGTCGAAGCCTTCGAGACGATTGCACAGTTGCGTTCGCAACAGCATGAACGAGCCCTGGAAGTACGGAATGTTCGCGACGCACTCGTGATCCCACCAGCGCAACTCGTAAAGGGCGTCGGCACGCTGCGTCCACGACGAGCGCGGTAGAAAGCGCCGCAGAAACATGTTAGCCGGCGTGGGCAGCAGCCTGCAGACGTGCTGCAGCGAGCCGTCCGGATACAGCACTTTTGGCCCAGTGAGTCCGGCCTCCGGATGGGTGTCCATGAAATCCACGAGCCGGGTCACGACATCGGGCGAATACGCGATGTCCGTATTCATGACGAGGTTATAACGCGCGCGGCCCTGGGAGGCGCGCAGAGCGATGTTGTGGGCACGCCCGTAGCCGAGATTGCTATTCGCAAAGTAGTAGGAAATCCGGGAATCCGAATACTCCGGCAGCGCCAGCGGCGCGGGAGAGTTGTCGATGATGCACAGATGCAGCTTCAAAGGTACGGTCAGAAACTGCTGGATCGCCTGGTCGACCTCCCGCGGGTCGGTCTTATAGGTGACGATCGAGCCGACGACGTCGTACTCGTTTTCCGGCAGCGAGATCAAATTCTGGGCCTTCACATACGGCAGCAGCGCCCAGCATACCCCCTGCGCGAGGCTTCCGGCTCTGGTGCCGGCTCAGTAGGCGCCGTTGCCGCCCAGTACCACGCCCGTCGTCTTCAGCAGGATGTAGATGTCCAGCATCAGGTTCTGGTTGCGTACGTAATAGGTGTCCAGCACCACCCGACGCCGGTAGTCGGTATCGTTTCGGCCCGTGACCTGCCACAGGCCGGTAATTCCCGGTTTTGCGGCGAGATAGATGCGGACATTGCGCCCGTACCTGAGGAGTTCTTCGCGTACCACGGGCCGGGGTCCAACCAGGCTCATTTCACCGCGCAGGACGTTCACCAGCTGCGGCAGCTCGTCCAGGCTCGTGCGCCGCAGAAACCGCCCCAGGCGGGTTACGCGCGGGTCGTGCCGCAACTTGTGATCGCGGACCCACTCGGCCTGCAGCTCGGGGTCGTTCTGCAGCAGTTCGCGCAGCACCTGGTCCGCGTTGGGGACCATGGTGCGAAACTTCAGGCAGGCGAACATCTGTCCGCCGCGGCCGACGCGTCGATGCCTGTAGATGACCGAGCCGCCGCCGCGACGCATCAGGAAAACGATGACCACGATCAGGGGTGCGAACACCACTCCCAGCACTACGGCGCCGACAACATCGAGCAGCCGCTTGGCCACCGCTGCCCCCGGGGGGGCGGCCGCGGCAATCGGGCGCGCCGAGGTCGGCCACGAAGAGCTTTCCGCTCGCGCAAAAGACCCGTGAGGCAGCTCGGCTGCGACATCCGCTTCCCTGCTCGTTTCGATTATCGATTCTGACTGCAGCGGCGCCTCAGTCGCGCTCACCAAATGGGGGCGCCGAACGGTTACGCGCGCGCCAGCGGTTCGTTGCCCGGAAGTCTCATTCGCCTGTTGCGTCGACAACTCAAATCCCCTTGCGAGTCTTATTTCGATTTAACTGTCGCAAACAGGCGACATCGGTGGTCACTGCGGAACCGGCCGGCCGTGTTGTCTGGTTCAAGAGTTCGCTGCACATTTCACATGCCAACGCCCTAGTGGTCACGGAGTTGGCTCACCGCGGCCGCGCCTGGGGCCCCTAACCCCGCCGAAGCTTGTGGAACGATCGAACGGACGTACGGTGGGAAGCAAATAGCGGACCCGCTGCTGCATGAGCGTGCCGCAAAAGAGGGTCAGAGGGGTGCTGCTGCGGGCAAGAGGCCCACGAGTGAGCGGGGGAATCGGGACTGGCGCGGGGCGTGCACTCAAGCTCGTTCCTTCCAGGCGACTGCGGCATGCAGCGTGGGATCCTCCCCCTCGGCACATCAAATTCTCGCACGAGAGTATAACGAGACCTGAGCCTGTCGCTGTCAAAACTTTCACCAGTGTTGGTTATTGCCGACGCCGCGGAGATTTCGTATCAACGTGTAACAATTTGTTGGTACGCGCGTGCACTCCGATGGACACGAGCGCCCCGCAATGGAGCCCGCTCGCGCGCCTGCGCTCGAGAGGTCGGCAGCGCATATTCTCTTCGCAACTCGTGCCGCTCCACGGCAACCGCGAATGCACTCCCGATCCCGTTATCATCCGTTTGCAAGCCCGTGATGGTGACTCGGTACCGGCTTTGCGCTTCGAGCACCATTTCCGGCTGCGCTTGAGGGCTGCCGGAGCTTCGGCTAGGCTCCAAACCTCTTTATTCATAAGCTTCAATAAATTACATGCGTGTCACGATTTTCGGTTCCGGCTATGTCGGTCTCGTTACGGGAGCCTGCCTGGCGGATGCCGGCAACCACGTGGTCTGCGTCGACGTCGATGCCCGCAAGATCGAGCGGCTCAATCGTGGCGAGATCCCAATTCACGAGCCCGGCCTCGAGGCCATCATCAAGCGCAATGCCGAAGCCGGCCGCATCGAGTTCACGACTGACGCCGCCAAGGGCGTGGAACACGGCCTTTTCCAGCTCATAGCCGTAGGTACCCCCCAGGACGAAGATGGTTCAGCGGACCTTCGCTACGTGCTGTCCGCCGCGCGCACTATTGCCGCCCACATGACCCGCTACTGTGTCGTCATCACCAAATCCACGGTGCCGGTCGGCACGGCGGACAAGGTGCGTAAAGAGCTGGAGATGACGCTGGCAGGCCGCGGGTCGAGCGTGGAGTTCGACGTCGTCTCGAACCCCGAATTCCTGAAGGAAGGCGCCGCGATCGCGGACTTCATGAAGCCGGACCGTGTCGTGATCGGGACCGATAACCCGCGTACCACCGAGCTCATGCGCGCGCTCTATGAGCCCTTCATCCGCAACCACGACCGCCTCATCGTGATGGACATCCGTTCCTCGGAGCTCACGAAGTACGCTGCGAATGCGATGCTGGCCACGAAGATCAGCTTCATGAACGAGCTCGCGAACATCGCGGAACGCCTCGGTGCGGACATAGAGAAGGTCCGGGTCGGCATCGGCTCCGATCCCCGCATCGGCTACAGCTTCATTTATCCCGGCACCGGCTACGGCGGCTCGTGCTTCCCGAAGGACGTGCAGGCCCTGATCCGGTCCGCGCACGAGGTCGGCCACAAGGCGCAGATCCTGACCTCCGTCGAAGCCGTGAACGAGCGGCAGAAGGCAGTCCTCGTCGACAAGATGAAGCTGCACTTTTCCGACTTGCAGGGACGCACGCTGGCGTTGTGGGGGCTGGCTTTCAAACCCAACACGGACGACATGCGCGAGGCGCCCTCGCGTGCGATTATCGACATGCTGCTGAAGGCCGGCGCGCACGTGCGGGCCTACGATCCTGTCGCCGCCGATGAGGCAAAGCGCATCTATGCGAACCGCGCGGACTTCGTGTTGTGCAAGAGCGCCTACGAGGCCGCGCAAGGCGCGGACGCGCTCGCTATCGTTACGGAATGGCAGGAGTTCCGCAGCCCCGACTTCGATCGGCTCAGGGAAATACTGAAGGCGCCGGTGATTTTCGACGGGCGCAACCTCTATGATCCGGCCATGGTGGGTCGTTTCGGCTTCACCTACTACGCCATCGGCCGGGGCAGGTCCTCGCTGCCGGCTAACGCCTGACTTTCCGCGGGATTCCGATGCTTACTCCAGTCATTCTGTCCGGTGGGGCCGGCACCCGCCTCTGGCCGCTGTCCCGCGAGCTGTATCCGAAGCAACTCCTGGCACTGACCGGTGAGCGCACGATGCTGCAGCAGACCGCTCTGCGCCTCGAGGGGCTTCCGGCAGCCGCTCCGGTGATCGTCTGCAACGAGGCCCACCGCTTTCTGGTAGCGGAGCAGCTCCGACAGACGAACGTCGAGCCACGCGCCACGGTGCTCGAACCGTTCGGCAGGAACACCGCCCCCGCGATTGCGCTTGCCGCCCATGCGGCGCTGAAGTCCACGGCGGCGGGCGCGAATGTCGATCCCGTCCTGCTCGTTCTTCCGGCCGACCACGTCATCCGGGACGTACCGGCCTTTCAGAAAGCCGTCCGCGCAGCGCTGCCCGCTGCCGAAGAGGGCAAGCTGGTCGCCTTCGGAATCGTGCCCAACGCCCCAGAGACGGGCTATGGCTACATTCAGCGCGGCGAGGCCGGCGGCGCCGTGTATCGAATCGCGCGCTTCGTCGAAAAGCCGGTGGCGCAGAAGGCCGCGGAATTCGTGAAGTCCGGCGACTACTACTGGAACAGCGGCATGTTCATGTTTCGGGCGCGCCGCTATCTGCAGGAGCTCGAGCGCCTCGCCCCTGAGATCGCGAAGATCTGCGAAGCTGCGTTCGCCGGCGCAAAGACCGATCTGGATTTCACGCGCATCGATCCGAAGTCATTCGAGTCATGTCCCTCGGACTCCATCGACTACGCGGTCATGGAGAAGACCTCCGACGCTGTCGTCGTGCCGCTTGATGCGGGCTGGAGCGATGTAGGTTCCTGGGCCGCCCTCCATGACGCGAGCGAGGCGGATGCTCGTGGCAATGTCGCTCGCGGCGACGTGATCGCGGAGGATTCCGACGGCTGTTACCTCTATTCGGAGAGCCGGCTGGTCGCGGTCGTCGGGCTCGAGAATCACGTGGTCATCGAGACCAAGGACGCCGTCCTGGTCGCGCCCAAAGATCGCGTGCAGGACGTGAAGAAGCTCGTGTTCCGCCTCAAGGAGGAGGGCCGTTACGAGCATTCTCTGCATCGTGAGGTCTTCCGCCCCTGGGGGAGTTACGACAGCATCGAGAACGGTCCCCGCTTCCAGGTGAAGCGTCTCAAGGTGAAGCCGGGCGCCACTCTTTCCCTGCAGATGCATCATCACCGCGCCGAGCACTGGATCGTGGTGTCCGGTACGGCGCGCATCACCAGGGGCGATGAGGTTTTCCTGCTCGAGGAGAACCAGTCCACCTACATTCCCATCGGAGTCAGGCACCGGATCGAGAACCCGGGCAAGATTCCGGTGCACATCATCGAGGTGCAGTCGGGCTCGTATCTCGGAGAGGACGACATCGTCCGCTTCGAAGACCGCTACGGCCGGCAGGGCACGACGACCTGAAGAGCCGCATGACCAACCTCAATTCGTTCAAGGCCTACGACGTTCGCGGCCGGATTCCCGACGAGATCAACGAAACGCTCGCCTACGACATCGGACGGGCCTACGCGGCCTTCGTCAAGCCGAAGAGTGTGGCGGTCGGATATGACATCCGGCTGTCGAGCCCGCAGCTCGCCACCGCTCTCAAGCGCGGGCTCATGGACTGCGGCGCCGACGTTCTCGACATCGGACTGTGCGGCACGGAAGGTTCGTACTTTGCGACGTTCGCCGAAGAGCTCGACGGCGGCATCATGGTCACCGCGAGTCATAACCCGCCCGACTACAACGGGATGAAGTTCGTCCGCGAACAGTCGCGGCCGATCAGTGGCGACACCGGCCTCTTCGACATGCGCGCGCTCATTCAGTCGGGGAATCTACCCCCGAAGGCGGCCCGGGCGGGCACGGAGCGGCGGCTCGACATCAGCAAGAAGTACCTCGAGCATCTTTTGAGCTATGTGGACCGTGCAAAACTGCGCAAGCTGAAAGTCGTGGTCAACGCCGGCAATGGCGGGGCAGGCCTCATCGTCGATCAGCTCGAGCCGTACCTGCCGTTCGAGTTCATCAAGGTGAATCACGAGCCTGACGGGACGTTTCCGAACGGCGTGCCGAATCCGATGCTGCTGGAGAACCAGGCTTCCACTGCGGACGTCATACGCAGGACGGGAGCGGATGTGGGTCTGGCCTGGGACGGCGACTATGACCGATGCTTCTTCTTCGATGAGCACGGGCAGTTCATCGAGGGGTACTACCTCGTCGGCCTCCTGGCGGAGGCCTTTCTGAAGGGCGAGCCCGGCGGCCGCATCGTCCATGATCCGCGACTGACCTGGAACACGATCGACATCGTGCGCCGCTGCGGCGGCGAGCCGGTCCTATGCAAGTCCGGCCACGCGTTCATCAAGCAGAAGATGCGCGAAGTCGATGGCGTTTACGGCGGTGAGATGAGCGCCCATCACTATTTCCGCAAGTTCTCGTACTGCGACAGCGGCATGATCCCGTGGCTGCTCGTGCTGCAGGTCATCTGCGAGCGGGGCCTGTCTCTGTCGCAGCTCGTGGGCGAGCGCATGCGGCTCTTCCCGGCCAGCGGCGAGATCAACCGGCACCTGCGGACGGATGCGAAGTCCATCCTGGCGCGTGCGCAAAAACACTATGAATCGCAGGCGCAGACGCTCGATTTTACCGACGGCCTGTCCATGGAATTCCGCGATTGGCGCTTCAATCTCCGCGGTTCCAACACGGAGCCGCTCGTGCGCCTGAACGTCGAATCGCGTGCGAGTGAGGCGCTCATGCGGGAAAAAACCGCCGCGCTCCTGGCGCTCATCGACGCGTGACGGGCCGCTCCCGATGTGAGTAAATCGGCGCTTCCCTGCGGGCACGTAAATTGCTCGGAGCGGGGCCGGGCGGTTCAAGCGGGAGATGTCTTGGAGGCAAGTAAGCCATTGCGTGTGCTGATCGCGGAAAATCACCGCGATCTGAGCGACGTTATGAGCCAACTTATCGACACCGAGCCGGACATGCGATGCGTCGGGCAGGTATCTGATGCCGCGCAGGTGCTCGACGCCGCCCGGGATGCGTCTGCGGACGTCCTGATCCTGGACCTCATGCTGCAAGGAGGTAGCGGCTTGCCGCTGGTCGAAGCATTGACCGCCGCCATGCCGGACCTGCGGGTCATCATCTTCAGCGGTCTAGCCGATAGCGAGGAGGTCGCCCGTGAGGTCAAGCGTCGTGGCGCCGCGGCGTTCGTGACCAAGGGATGCGATTTTCAGGTGCTTCTGGAAGCGCTCCGGCCGGGAGTCCCAGCCACCTGAGCGGCGTTCCCGGACCTGCGTTATGGAAAATATGCAGGGCCTGGTGGAATTCACGCCAGCCGGTGCTTGAGGCTCGCTACGGCCCGCTCCGAGGCGCGTCCGTCCCAGCGGTCCGGCCTCCTGCCCCGTCGCCATTTCCCCTGTAATGCTTCCTCGGCCGCCGCCACGAGGTCGGCCGGCTTCAGCAGGCGATTCGTCCCCTCGGTGATCGTGATCGGGCGCTCCGTGTTCTCGCGCAGCGTGGCGCAGGGGATCCCGAGATAGGTCGTCTCCTCCTGCACCCCCCCGGAATCAGTGATGGCGATGGTGCACCCGGTGACTACATTCATGAACTCGATATAGCTCAGCGGGTCCGTCGGCAGGATTCCGGGACTGCCGGCGATCGATCCCAGTAACCCGAAGTCCTCGAGGCGCTTGCGGGTACGGGGATGGATGGCAAACACCACCTTCATCTGGCTCGATAGCTCCACCAGGGTCGAGACCAGCTCGGCGAGCTTGTCGCGTTCGTCGACATTGGACGGCCGGTGGAGAGTGACCACGGCATAAGGGTCGCTGTCGAGCTTCAGGCGCCGGCGCGTGTCCGCGGCGTCGATCTTGTCGCGCAACATTTCGAACGAGTCGATCATGATGTTGCCGATGCACACGATCTTCTCTGGCGAAACGCCTTCCGCGCGCAAGTTCGCATCGGCGTCGGGCGATGGCGTCCACAGCAGGTCGGAAATCGCATCCGTGACGAGACGATTGATTTCCTCAGGCATCTGGCGATCCCGGCTTCGTAGGCCCGCCTCGAGATGAATGACGGGAATCCAGAGCTTGGTCCCGACCATTGCGCACGCGGCCGTGGCGTTCACGTCGCCCACGACAATGATGGCGTCGGGCCGATCACGCATGCACACCGCCTCGTACGCGATCATCGTGCGGCCGGTTTGTTCAGCGTGCGAGCCGCTTCCGACTTCCAGATGATGGGTCGG
>JAQGOG010000185.1 GCA_028293765.1 Gammaproteobacteria bacterium | reverse complement strand
CCTCCTGCAGATGGAACAGGTCGAGCTCACGGCCGATGCGGCGGTGGTCGCGCTTCTCGGCTTCCTCGAGCCGATGCAGGTACGCGTCGAGCTGTTTCTTGTCAGGCCAGGCGGTACCGTAGATGCGCTGGAGCATCTCGTTGCGCGAATCGCCGCGCCAATAGGCGCCCGCGACCTTCATGAGCTTGAAGGCTTTCAGTTTCCCGGTGGACGGGACGTGCGGGCCACGGCACAGGTCCACCCAGTTGCCCTGCCCGTAGAGACTGATCTGCTCTTTTTCCGGGATGCTCGCGATGATCTCGGCTTTGTAGATCTCACCGAGGTCGGTGAAGAATTTCACCGCATCATTACGGGGCATCTCGCGACGACTCACCTTCTCGTCCGCCTTCGCGAGCTCGGTCATCTTCGCTTCGATGGCCGCGAGATCTTCGGTCGTGAAGGGCCGCTTGTAGGCGAAGTCGTAATAAAAACCGTCCTCGATGACGGGACCGATGGTCACCTGTGCATCGGGGAAGAGGTCTTTGACCGCCTGCGCGAGCAGATGCGCCGTGGAGTGACGGATGACTTCCAGTCCGTCCGGGTCCTTCTCCGTAACGATCGCGAGATTCGCGTCGTTGTCGATCACGTAAGACGTGTCGACGAGCTTGCCATTCACACGACCAGCTAGCGCGGCCTTACGCAGGCCGGCGCCAATGTTCGCCGCGACTTCGTCCACCGTCACCGGGTGGTCGAAAGGACGCTGGCTGCCATCCGGCAATGTCACGACAGGCATGAGCGACTCACTGCGAAAAAGACGCCCTGAAGGGAAATCTTCAGGGGATTTCGAGGTGGGGGCGTATTCAAAAACAGCAAAAAAAGGGCGCTCCGGGTGCCGTCTGGCCACGGAACGCCCTCTTCAGCTGTCTGGTAGTCGCGAGTGGGATCGAACCACCGACCACCTCCATGTCAAGGAGGTGCTCTACCACTGAGCTACGCGACTGAATACTTCCCGCCACGAGGGCCGCGAACGATACAAGAGCGGCGCGGACGACGCAAGCTAACACGAGTCATTCCAAGCACTTACGTTTGCAAGACTGCCCCTCGGGGCGCGGGTGGGGGAAGCTCGAGGGATGCCTGCGCGGCGGCGGTCATGGCCTCGATACCTTCGACGCATTCCGCAAAGGTCACGACGACGCGTTCCGCACCGGCGGCTTCCAACCTTTGGCGGACCTTGAAGAGGTCATCCTCCGGATCCCACAGTCCGACCATCAACGGCAAATCCGGCGAACGTGCCCGGAAACGTCTGCAGACCGCCCGCGCCGGGGATACCGCTTCGGGCGGCAACGCGGAAACCACCACCGCGTCCACTTTCCGATCATCTTCCTCGAGCGGCATTTCGTCGAGCGCGTCCGGGCTGACAAACGCTGCGCCGAGTCCCCGTTCCAGAAGAGCGGCGACCAGGAGCTTGGCCACGACCTCATCCGCCCGGTCAGCGGCCGGGACGCACAGGATCCATGGGGCATTCCGGCCAATCTCCCGGCCGAGGCCGTTCTCGCGTATACCCTGGCTGCCGAGCATATCCAGCCGCTCCTCGACCCATTGGTCGACGTGCTCGAGAACTGTCTTGCGCCTTGCGGCTCCGAGCGCCCTGCGGTCGTAATCGCTTTCCAGGAGCCGGATCGCCGGAACGATTATCCGATCGCACGCATCGAGCACCGTCCGCGAGCGCAATGTGTCTTCGAGAAGCGAGTCGGCCGTATCTCGATTCGCCGCCAGGAGCCGTTGATAGAGCCGCTGGTGCGGCTCCAGCACCGGCTCGTCGCCCAGCAGAACCTGCAGAAACTCGAGCTGCGGAATGTATTTGCTCATCACGACGACACACACGGTCATCGGGATGGAAAGGAACAGCCCAACACCGCCCCACAGCCAGGTCCAGAACGCGGCGGACAGCAGCAAGGCCACCGGCGAGATGCCCGTGTGATTCGCATAGAGCCAGGGCTCGAACACGGCGTAGTTGAAGATCTCGAGGATGGAGAACAGCCCGAACACCAGCACCGGGCGCGACAGATCGTCCGAAACCGCAAAGGACAGGGCGAACGGCAGCACACCCGCGCTCCAGACTCCCACATACGGAATGAAGCGCAAGAGCAGAGCGAGCGCACCCCATAGACCCGGATTGGGAACGTCGAGCAGCCACAGGCCGACCCCGACCCACACGCCAGTCCAGGTGTTGATCGCCAGCTGCACGAGTAGATACCGGCTCACGCGTTGGGCCGCATCGTTCAACGCCTTCGTCGTCGCAGACAAGTTGCGCGTGCCGAGCACACTGATGATCCGCTCGCGCAGGTCATGCAGGCGCAGCAACATGAAAGAGACCAGGACGATGACCACGATTGCCGTGCCGAGCGGCTTGAGCAGCGGACCGATGAAGTTCCTGATCATCGCCAACGGGGGCGCGGGCGGCTCGATCACCTGCACCTTGCCCACGCTGCTCGGCAGCGGCTCTCCGGGAGCCACGCGTTGCAACTCCTTGCCCAATTGCTCGACTGCCTTGCTGGCGTCGGCCACCCCTCCGCGTACCGCACCGCGGATGTGGGTGAGGTTTTGGTGTAATTGGCGCTGGTAGCCGGGGAGCTCGTGAGCCAGATCCGCGAACTGGTTGAAGGCGACGTTCGTCAAGGCACCGATCAGGGCCAGTGCGATGGTGATCGAGACGACGACGGCCATCAGGCGATTGACGCCCCAGGCCTGCAGCCGATTCACCAGTGGCGCGAGCAGGAACGTGAGCAGAATCGCCAGCGCGAGCGGGATGAAAACGTCCTGCGCGAAGCGCAGAACCGCCACCACGATGACAACTGTGAAGAGGACGGCGCGCGTCCCAGATGCTTGGCCTGGGCCATTCATGCAACGGAAGTCAGCAGGAATCATGCCCCGCAGCGCGAGACTCACGCGACAGGACCGTTCACCCGGCCACGCTGTCGTAGCCACTCGCTGACGCCGCACCGTCCCGTCCGGCCATTTCACCCCGCGAGCGACGTCGGCAGTCCGAGCTCGATCTGTTTCAATCGGTCGATCTCATCGCGCAGCCGTGCCGCTTCTTCAAACTCGAGATTGCGTGCCTTCTTGAACATTTCGGCTTCGAGTTTCTTGATTTGGCGTACCAGTGCTTCAGGACGCAGATCCGCGGCCGACAGGGTCTCGGCGCCCTGCTTCCCGCGTTTACGGCCTCCGGGCATCGGAGCGGCCGAACGCGCACCTTCCATGATGTCGGCGACCCCCTTCTGAATTCCACGCGGGGTAATTCCGTGCTCCAGGTTGTACTCGACCTGTTTGCGGCGGCGACGATCCGTCTCGTCTATTGCACGCTGCATAGAGCCGGTCATCCGGTCCGCATAGAGGATCGCGCGGCCATTGATGTTGCGCGCGGCGCGGCCGATCGTCTGAATGAGGGAGTTGTCCGAGCGCAGGAACCCTTCCTTGTCCGCGTCGAGAATCGCGACGAGCGAGACTTCAGGCATGTCGAGACCTTCGCGCAGCAGATTGATGCCGACGAGGACATCGAACTTCCCGAGCCGCAGATCGCGAATGATTTCGGAGCGCTCCACCGTTTCGATGTCGGCGTGCAGGTAGCGCACCCGGGCGCCGTGCTCGTGCAGGTAGTCCGTCAGATCTTCCGCCATGCGCTTCGTGAGCACCGTGATCAACACGCGCTCATTCTTTTCGGCGCATTTCTTGATTTCGGAGAGGACGTCGTCCACCTGGGTCCCGACAGGCCGGACTTCGACCTCCGGGTCGATGAGTCCCGTCGGGCGCACCACCTGCTCCGCGACCTGAGCCGAATGCGATGCCTCGTAGGCGGCGGGAGTGGCCGAGACGAAAATCATCTGCGGCGCGATCGACTCCCACTCCTCGAATTTCAGCGGCCGGTTGTCGAGGGCCGAAGGCAGACGGAAGCCGTACTCAACCAGCACTTCCTTACGCGAGCGGTCGCCGCGGTACATCGCGCCGAGCTGCGGAATGGTCTGGTGGCTCTCATCGATGATGAGCAGCGCGTTGCTCGGGAGATAGTCGAAGAGACAAGGAGGCGGCTCCCCGTCGCCGCGACCGGACAGGTAGCGCGAATAATTCTCGATGCCCGAGCAGTAGCCGACCTCTTTTATCATCTCCATGTCGAACATCGTGCGCTGCTCGAGCCGCTGCGCCTCGAGCAGCTTGCCGTTGTCGCGCAGATCCTTCAGCCGCACGCGCAGGTCTTCGCGGATCTGATCGACCGCGCCGACGAGCCGGTCGCGCGGTGTCACGTAATGAGTACCGGGATAGACCGTGAAGCGCGGCACCTTGCGAGAGATCGCTCCCGTCAACGGATCGAAGAGCGAAATCGAATCGATCGTTTCGTCGAAGAGCTCCACACGCACGGCCTCGCGCTCGGCTTCCGCGGGGAAGATGTCGATGACATCGCCGCGCACGCGATAGGTTCCATGCGTGAGGTCGAGCTCATTGCGGGTGTATTGCATTTCCGCGAGGCGCCGCAGAAGTCTTCTCTGATCCATGCGATCGCCGCGCACGAGATGCAGAATCATCGCCAGATAGGCCTGCGGATCACCCAGGCCGTAGATGGCCGAGACCGTGGCGACGATGATCGAATCGGGTCGCTCGAGCAGCGCCTTCGTCGCGGAGAGCCGCATCTGCTCGATGTGCTCGTTCACCGACGAGTCTTTCTCGATATACGTGTCGGAGGACGGGACGTACGCTTCCGGCTGGTAATAGTCGTAATACGAAACGAAATACTCCACCGCGTTGTGCGGGAAGAACTCGCGAAACTCGCCGTACAGCTGCGCCGCCAGCGTCTTGTTATGCGCGAGCACCATCGTCGGGCGCTGCACCTGCTGGATGACATTCCCGATGGTGAATGTCTTTCCGGATCCCGTGACGCCGAGCAGCGTCTGATGCGCAAGCCCTTCGTTCAGACCGCTGACGAGCTTTTCGATCGCCTGCGGCTGGTCGCCGGCGGGCTCGTAATCGGCTTCGAGTTTGAAAGCAATCTTGTCCATGCCATTTCCGATGAAGTGGGCCAGATCAATGGAGTCGCGCTGCAAAAAGCGCAAGCGTGGCGTGCGCGCGACGTTATTGGTGGGGAGTGCCCCGATCCCGTAATATAGCTGTGCCGCTCGATCTCTGGTGACCCACAGGAATTCCCGTGACTCTATCTCTTTCACGACGCGTCCAGCGCGTCAAGCCCTCGCCTACGCTTGCCGTAACCGCCCGCGCCGCCCGACTCAAGGCAGAGGGCAAGGATGTGATCGGTCTGGGCGCCGGCGAGCCTGATTTCGATACGCCCGCGCATATCGCGCAGGCCGGTATCGAGGCCATCAAGAGCGGGTTCACGCGCTATACGAACGTCGACGGCATCAATGAGCTGAAGGACGCGATCATCGCGAAGTTCGACGTCGACAACGCGATCAGGTACGAACGCGGGCAGATCCTGGTTTCATCTGGGGCCAAGCAGACGATCTACAACCTTTGCATGGCCGTGCTCGATCCGGGTGATGAGGCGATCATTCCGGCGCCGTATTGGGTGTCTTACCCGGATATGGTGATGCTCGCGGACGGCCATCCGGTAATGCCCTTTGCCGGGCCGGCGCAAGGGTACAAGATCACCCCGCGCCAGCTTGCTGCGGCCATTACGCCGAAGACGCGTCTGGTGCTCCTCAATAGCCCGTGCAACCCTACCGGCGCTGCGTATACGCGAGCGGAGCTGCGCGCGCTCGGCGAAGTGTTGCTTGAATATCCGCGTGTCATCATCGGTACCGATGACATGTACGAGAAGATCTACTGGGCGCCCGAGCCTTTCTGCAGTCTGTTGACCGCGGTTCCGGAGCTCTACAATCGCACGATCACGATCAACGGCGTGTCGAAGGCTTACGCCATGACCGGTTGGCGAATCGGTTACTGCGGTGGCCCGAAGGAAATCATCACGGCCATGGGGACTATCCAGGGTCAGTCCACCTCGAATGCGTCGAGCATTTCGCAGAAGGCGGCAGTCGTCGCGCTCTCCGGCGACCAGACCTGCGTCGCGAAGATGAACGAAGCGTTCAAGGCGCGGCACGATTTCGTAGTCAAGGGCCTCAACGCGCTGCCAGGCGTGAGTTGTCTCGCTGGCGCGGGCACGTTTTACGCATTCGCCGACGTCTCGAAGGCGATGGCGGCGCTGGGCTGCCGCGAAGACGGTGAGTTCGCCGAGCTGCTGCTGAACGAAGGTGGAGTTGCCGTAGTACCGGGCGGCGGCTTCGGAGCACCGGGCCATATCCGTATCTCGTTCGCCACGAGCATGCAGAACCTCGAGAAGGCGATCGAGCGCATGGAACGTGTGCTCGCCGGGCGGACGGTGGCGAAGAGCGCCTGAGCGACGTGTTGAGATGCTGACGCCAGCAGACCGCTGTTGGCGTCAGCCCTTCGCTATGTCGCGGCGATCACCAGGGCCGCTGCGTTCTCTAGGCCGTTGCGGGCGTCGCCGTGCGGCTGTCCGACTTCGCCGCGATCTTCAGAAGCCCACGCATCTCGAGGACCTCGCGCATCGAGGCAAACGAAAAATCCTCGAGCACGCGCCGCAAGCGCGCTTCGCAGCGGTGTAGATTCGTGTAATGGCGAAAGCGTGAGAAGGCGCCGACCTTCACTCGCGGCTGGCCCGGATCCACTTCCCACGGATGCAGATAGAACGTGAAGGGTCGTCCAGCCTGTTCGTTGATCTGCCTGAGTCCAGCGCGCGTCACCCAATACGGCAGGATGCGGAAATAACCGCCTCCCGACACCGGCACCCGCACTCCGAAGAATGTCGCGGCCGACATGGGAAACTCGATGAGAGAACGCTGCGAGGGCGCAACGATCCGGCCGGGCGCGGGCGAGGCGCCCGGAATGCCATACCGATCATGGTGGATCGGGAAAACCGACGAGTCGTATTCGAAGCCGGCGTCGATGAGCACATCGAGCGCCCAGAGCGACTCACGCGTGATGGAGAAGCTCGCCGCGCGATAGCCGCTCACGGACTTGCCGATTACGTCCTCGAGATGATGCTTCGCGCGTAGCGTCTCCTCGCGGAACACCGTTTCTGTCTGGCGATAGATGAGCTGATGCGAGTATCCATGGGACGCGATCTCGTGGCCGGCATCCGCAATCCGTCGCACCAGGTGCGGCGACTTTTCGGCAACCCATCCCAATACAAAGAACGTACCGCGCACCTTCATATCCGCGAGCAGGTTCAGAATGCGCTCGGTGTTGCCCTCGACGCGGTATTCGCGCGTGGGCCAGCTCTCGCGGGGTACAGCGCCCGCAAGAGCCGCGACCTGAAAATAGTCCTCCACGTCGATCGTGAACGCATTGACCGGTGGGCGGGCTTGGTGAGTGGCGCTGGCTGTCATGGCGGCGTCGATTGTGCATCCGAAGTGTGCCGGGCGCCTGAATTTGTAGCGGCAGGCAGCGGGTGGTCACACTCTCGCACCGCCCGCCATCCACCGCGGCCGTGAGCGTATGAAAATAAGGAGGCAGATTCCTTGACTAGCCCGGCGCTCGTACCGGAGAATTCGCGCCCTTCGATGGGTGACCACCCCCGCTTCCCCGGTAGCTCAGCGGTAGAGCAGCTGACTGTTAATCAGCTGGTCGTTGGTTCGATTCCAACCCGGGGAGCCATTCGCCTGTACCAGCCTGTCTCAAGCCGTCTCATCCAGCTGGCCAGATCTGCATAAGTCACTGATTTTGCTGATTTTTGATGTACCAGGACGTCACAGCCCGTAACTTGACCGCGCAGGTACCTTGGGGGTACGAATGGGGGTACGAGCACTGACCTGAGGGGCCGTACCCCCAGGAAATGTGCGAGACGCGGAGTCGGTACCCCCAATGCCCATTACCGACGTTTCTATCCGGAATACCAAGCCGTCCGATCGGCCGATCAAGCTCTTCGATGGCGACGGCCTCTTCCTGCTGGTCAATCCCAACGGCTCTCGCTTGTGGCGATTCAAGTACCGCATCGACGGTCGCGAAAAGCTCATTTCATTTGGCAGTTACCCCGAGGTCACGCTCAAACTTGCGCGCGAACGGCGCGACGACAGTAGCAGTTGCACAGCAGTGTGGCCTTTACCGACGAATTGATGTTGGCGCAGTCAGTGCCAGCCCAGTCCAATCCCTCTAAAGGGGCGCCCGCTGCTCACGTATAGCCATCGCTTGCCTGACCCGGATCGAGCTGCACTTGAGGGACGCAAGGGAGGTGTTTCCAGAATTGCAGCGGAGATTCATTCGCGAAATGCTTCTGCACAGGAAAAGCAGAACTGCCGGTAATGCGTGCACTCATTGTCATCGTCGACCTCCTGAATTCGCCGCACGAACTGTTGCTCCCCGACGCGTGCATTCGAGCAGTGTTGCACCCAGAATGGAGGGGTCTTGTGGCCGGGGCGCCGTGTCGATGCGAAATGCTGGAGTGGATACTGCGGCAATTCAGTCGGCTGTACGCGCCCGTTCGCAAAGGCACCCCGCGCAGAGGGATGGCTTCGGGCTGGGGCAGCAATTTTGATTGAGATTTCTGCGGCAGAGTGGCTATCTACGCTCTGCGCAAGTCTGCGTGTAACACCCGCTAATTACGAAAAGAGAATCAATTGAGCTCTGGACCACTGCGCGTCCTCCTACTGGACGACAACCCTCATGACCGTCAGCTGACTTTGCGGGAGCTGGAGAAGGAGTTTCCCTTAGTTCAGGCCACAGAGCCGATCGACGACGAGGAGTTCCGGCGGGCCCTCGTCGAGGCGGACTACGAGCTTGTCATCACCGACTACCAGCTTCGTTGGACCAACGGCGTACACGTCATTCGGGCCGTGAAGGACGCAAGGCCACACTGTCCCGTGATTATGTTCACGGCAACCGGGACCCAGGAAGTCGCGGTCGAAGCCATGAAGGCGGGGCTCGACGACTATGTCATCAAGAGCCCGAAGCATTACATCCGACTTGCGGCCGCGGTTCGCGCGTGCCTGGACCGGGCAGAGGTTCGCCGGCGGGCACTGCGCTCTGAGACGCGCCTTCAGACGCTGCTCAACCGCCTCAATGTGGGCGTATTTCGCATGAGTCTCGACGGCGAGCTGCTCGATGCGAACCGGGCGTGCCAGAAGATTCTCGAGCGCTTCGGTAAAGCAGAAGCGGGCGCATCTTCCCCGAATGCGTTGCTCCAAACGACACGCACCCTTCTGCCCGAACTCTCCAAACTCAACGACGCCGTCGAGCGCGAGTTGCGCCTTGACGCTTTGGATGGTGAGAGTTTGGCGATCTACCTATCCCTGCTGCGTGTGCGGGTCAACGGGCACGATGCCATCGATGCACTGGTGGAGGACCTCACCCGAATGCACCGGGTTGTCGAGCGCTCGGCGGAGCTTGAGGACGCGAACCGTGCCCTGGAAGCATTCGCGTTCACGGTCTCGCACGACCTGCGCGAACCGTTGCGCAATCTGCAAGGCTATCTGCGCGCCCTCAATGAGGATTGCTGGGAGGGGCTGCCGGAGAAAGGGCGCGAGTACGTCTCCAGTATGGGATCCATCGCTACCCGTATGGACGGGCTCATCGCCGATGTACTGGAATTCAGCCGCCTGTCAAGCGCCGAGCTGGCCCCCGAACGGGTGTCCCTCGGCAACGCCGTTCACGAGGCGCTCGACCTACTGCAGAATGGAGTCGGGCGCACTGGCGCGACGATCGATGTAGCCGAGAGCGTGCAGGTCGAAGTATGGGGGCACTACCAGACAATCCTGCAGGTTCTGACGAACCTGCTCTCCAATTCGCTGAAGTTCGTGCCCGAGGGCAAGCCCGCGCGCGTGCGCATCTGGTGTAAGCAACGCGGCCGACGCATTCGGCTGTGGGTTGAGGACGATGGAATTGGCATCGCACCCGAGAACCACAGGCGTATATTCGAGGTGTTCCAGCGTCTTCACGGTGAAGAAAAATACCCCGGATCGGGTGTCGGTTTAGCCCTGGTCCGCAAGGGCGTCGAGCGCATGGGAGGGCAAACTGGCGTGGAGTCCACGCCGGATGCCGGTAGTCGCTTTTGGATCGAGCTCAAGCGAGCAGAATGATGAGATCATGGCATCCGGTATCGCCGCTCCGAGTGTGATAGTCGGAGCGCCGGTGAGAATTATTCTCATCGACGACAATCTTCACGATCGGGCGCTGCTCGAGCGGGAGTTTGCGTTGCGCTTTGCAAGTGTGATGGTCGAGCACGTTCGCTGTGCCGACGAGCTCGAGGTTGCGCTGGAGGACGGTCGTTTCGATCTCGCGATCACGGACTACAGACTGCAATGGACGAATGGAGTGGACGTGTTACGTCAGATCAAGACACGCTGGCCCACACGTCCGGTCATCATGTTTACCGCGAGCGGAAGCGAAGAGATTGCCGTCCAGGCGATGAAGGAGGGACTCGACGATTACATCATGAAGACGGAGAAGCACTTCACCCGAATTCCCTATGCCGTGACAGCCTGCTTGGAACGTACAATGCAGAGGCAGGCGCTGGAGACGGCCCTGACGTCGTTACGAGAAAGCGAGGCGCGCTTTCGGCACATGGCGGAAGCGATGCCACAGATCCTCTACTCGGCGGATGCGGATGGCAAGGTTCAATACACAAATGACCGCTGGTCCGAATACACCGGCTTTGCAGAGCACACCCCAGAGATCTATGCGCAGATCATCCCGGATCCCGATCGCGAAAAACTGTTAGCGGCGTGGCTGGAGTGCCGCGCTGCGGGCACCCCATTCGACGCGGAATTTCGGATGAGGCGGGCAAGAGACGGTGCCTTACGGTGGTTCCTCACACGCGCCCTGCCGTTATTTGGTGAGGACGGACGCATTTACGGCTGGCTCGGCACCTCGACAGATATTCATGACCAGAAATGCGCAGCTGAGGAGCTCCAAGACGCAGACCGCCGCAAGGACGCGTTCCTAGCCACCCTCGCCCATGAACTGCGCAATCCGCTCGCGCCCATCCGTAATGCGGTTCGATTCCTACTCCTGAAGGGCTCAGCGGACCCCGATCTGCAGAATGCTCATGACATAATCGATCGACAGGCGCAGCAGCTAGTGCGGCTGGTCGACGACTTGCTGGATGTTTCACGCCTGACCTTGGGCAAGCTCACTTTGCACAAGGAGCAGGTCAATCTCGGCAACGTCATTTCGATTGCACTGGAATCGGTGCGTCCGATCATGGAAGCGGAACACCACGAGTTGACTGTCTCAGGTTCATCCGAGCCGATCTACGTGCACGCGGATATCACTCGGCTGTGTCAGGTTTTCACGAATCTCCTGAACAACGCCGCGAAGTTTACCCCGAGCGGAGGGTATATCTCGGTGCGCCTGGCCCGCGAAAACCGCGACGCTCTGATTGAAGTTCGCGACAACGGGATTGGCATTCCGCCCGAGGTGCTCGCGAGTGTTTTTGACCTCTTTACGCAAGTCAAACGCTCATCCGGTGAACCGCAAGACGGGCTCGGCATCGGACTCACCCTCGCACGACAGCTCGTCGAGATGCACGGCGGTACGATCACAGCCCATAGCGAAGGGAATGGCCGAGGCAGTCAGTTTATGGTACGCATTCCGGCACACGAGCGATCAACCGTCTCTGCCCCCGACCGTAACCCGAGCATTGCTACGCACGGCACACAATTGGCTGGCCGACGGATACTCGTTGTTGATGACAATAGGGACGCAGCCGATAGTCTCTCGAAGCTGCTCGAGCTGTCGGAATGCGAGGTACGCAAGGGTTATAACGGGATGGACGCGCTCGAGACCGCGCGCCAGTTTGACCCAGAAGCCATATTGCTGGATATCGGAATGCCCCAGCTCGATGGCTTCGAAGTGTGCAGACGCATCCGCAAGGAGCCGTGGGGTAAGGAAATGATCGTGGTTGCGCTCACCGGTTGGGGGCAGGATGCGGACCGTCGGCGAACCAAAGAGGCTGGCTTCGATGCACACCTCGTAAAACCGATCCACCCCGATTCGGCGATCGATCTGCTTGTCAACCTTCTGCGCAACCGCGAACTCAAGCGCCATTAGCAACTCGTTGGGGCACCTCGGTTGACCCTGGATTTCGGCGCACGGCAATGCGGCCATTGACCAGGAGCTGCAAACGGGGTGCTTCGAACGCGCTGCACGATAGCGACGCGATCATCAGGATGGTGCACGAGTGGGTCGTCTTGGACTGCTCCAGTCGGCAACACCCGTGCTCGTCCGCGTCGTGGCTTGCGCCAGCCCCCGGCGCCTCGATGGCGGCGGGGGCCGCGAATTCACATTCGGGATGTCTACAGAGAGTTGAGGAAAATAATCAAGTCTTGCTCATCTTGCGAGCTCAAACCCATGCTGAAACGCGCGTTGTAAAACTCCACCAACTGCTGCAGGGTTGCCGCATTGCCATTGTGGAAGTACGGGGCGCGCGCTGCCAGACCATTTAATCGCGGTACCTTGAACTTGCCCAGGTCCGCACACTTCCCGGTTATCAGGCCCATGCCCGGATCAGTCGTCTGGAACTCGTCAAACGTTCCCCCGTTGACGGTGACCGGGTTGCTGAAGAAAGGAATCGAGCCCACAGGGCAGAGAAACGAGAACAACGGCTGATCCGAGGTGGGAGGCAACACGGTGGCACTCGTCTGGTTGCCACTCTTATCGGCGCTGCTGTTATCGCCGATGCCAAGATGTCGTCCCCCAGGTATCACATCGCTGCCGACGTTGATAAGATTATGGCAAGTTGAGCAGGTCGAGTTTCGCGCAGGATTACCCGGTCCGACAAGGCCATCGTTGAACCCGGCAACACCAGCAATCGTGAAGGTTCGCGTGTTGAAGATGGCTTCACCCCGATTGATCGAGGCTTGCGCGGCACTATTCGTCGGGAGTTTCCACGCCTGGTAGGTATTGAAAGCCAACGGGATGGCCGGCACCGGAACATTCGCGACCCCGATCCTGGCGAGGTTGACAGGTCCGCCGGTCGCACCGGAGGCTGAAAGACTCCCGGATTGATTGTTGAAGTTCTGCGCCGTGAAGAGCCCCACCTCGAAGTTCACTCCCTGATCAACCT